>JAMPAG010000100.1 GCA_023667365.1 bacterium
GCCATGGTCGTTGTGGTCAGCCAGTCGGGAGAGACGGCGGATACGCTTGCGGCGCTCAGGGAGGCCAAAAAGCGGGGAGTTCCCGTGCTTGGCATCGTCAATGTCGTCGGCAGTTCCATTGCCAGAGAGGCGGACCGCGTCATGTATACATGGGCAGGACCGGAGATCGCCGTTGCGACGACAAAGGCGTACAGCGCCCAGCTCATTGCGTTTTATCTGCTCGCGCTCAAGTTTGCGAAAGTCAGGGAGCAGATCACGGAGAAAGCGTTTCAGAGTATGCTGGAGGAGCTTCAGATGCTTCCGAATCAGATCGAGCTGCTGTTAAATAATAAAGGAAGGATTCAGAAATTCGCCAACCGCTATGTGGCGGCAAGGGATGTCTTTTTTATCGGAAGAGGGATTGATTATGCGATCTCGCTGGAAGGTTCGCTCAAATTAAAGGAGATTTCCTATGTGCATTCCGAGGCGTATGCGGCGGGAGAATTAAAGCACGGTACGATCTCGCTGATCGAGGAGGGCACGCTTGTTGCCGCCGTGTCCACACAGCCGGAACTGTATCAAAAGACGATCTCCAATATGGTGGAGGTCAAGGCGCGCGGCGCGTTCGTGCTTGCCGTGACAAACGAGGATAATCAGGAGATCGAGCGCGCGGCGGATTATGTTGTTTATATCCCGCAGACGAATCCTTATTTTGCCAATTCACTCGCGATTATCCCATTACAGCTGTTCGGTTATTATGTATCGGTCGGCAAGGGCTGCGACGTGGATAAGCCGCGGAATCTTGCAAAGTCCGTGACGGTGGAATAAAACGCTTTTTCACAAAATGAATTTTTTTTTATCACATATTGTTCACAATTTGCCGATATACTGTTCTCATCGACAAGGGAAAAGGGAGCGGAAGATGCGCGGCAGAGGCGGTTTTTCTTTTGCTCCGTGGATGAAAAGATAAAAGAAAAGAGGTCATAACGATGGCAGAACAGAATAACGGATTGGAAAACGAAAACAGGTTAGAGCAGCAGGCGCCGGCGGATGCGGCGCAGGCGGCACCGATGGGAAATGAAGCGGGAATGCAGCGGACGCAGGCGGAAAACGCAGACGTGCAGAACGTGGCAAATGCGGATATGTCCGGCAGCGTACAGACAGTAGGAGGCATGAACGCGCAGACAGCTGCGAATGCGGCGGGAATGGGTGCGGCAGAAGGTATGCAGGAAGCAGGCGGCGCGAATGTGCAGGCAGGCATGAACGGAGCGGAAAATGCGGCGCAGACAGGCGCAACGAGCGTCGGCGCGGACGGCACGTACCGCTACTCGTACCGGCAGGCAAATGAAAACATGCAGGGCGCATATGCGGCGGACCGGATCGGCTGCGCGTATACGACGAACGGACAGTATGCGCATTACCAGATGCATCAGGACGGCGTGCAGGCAGGCGCAGCGTTTGATAAAAAAGCGGCGAAGGCGCAGAAAAAGGCACAGAAAAAGCAGATGAAAGCGGCAAAAAAGCAGGAGCGGAAAGTGAGAGGCAGATACCCGCTCGGTATGCGTATGGCGTCGGCGATTCTCTGCGGTGTGCTTTTTGCAGGAGCCGCATATGGAACCTGTTATGGAATTGAACGGCTGACGGGGACGAAACTGATTGTCAGCGGCAGAGGCGGCAGTTATACGCAGGTCGCACCGACGCAGAGCGTGAACGGACCGATGGTTCCGACGCAGGGAGAGGCGAACGGTGAACTGATTACAACGGATACGGGCGCGGGGAACGCGCTGCAGAACATGGATATTAGAACGGTGGCGAGAAGTGTCAAGCCGGCGGTCGTGAGCGTGACGAACTTTTATACGCAGACCGTTCAATATTGGATGTATAATTTTGAGCAGGAGGGCGAGGGCGGCGGATCCGGTATCATCGTCGGGCAGAACGACAGCGAACTTCTGATCTGCACGAATTTTCATGTGATCGATAATGCGCATGACTTACAGGTTACCTTTATTGACGATACGACGGTTCCCGCTGTTGTGAAAGGAACGGACGAGCGGAACGATCTGGCAGTCATTGCGATTCCGTTAGAAGACATCAGCGAGGAGACGTTGTCGCAGATCGCGATCGCGCGGCTTGGCAATTCCGATCAGCTGGAAGTGGGCGAGGAGGTTCTTGCGATCGGCAATGCGCTCGGCTACGGACAGTCCGTGACAAACGGCATCATCAGCGCGCTTGACAGGGAACTGGAAGATTATGAAAGCCCGATGATCCAGACAAACGCGGCAATCAATCCCGGTAATTCGGGCGGTGCGCTTGTCAACGCGCGCGGCGAGGTTGTCGGGATTCCGTCGGCAAAGATTGGCGGCTCTTCCGTGGAAGGCATGGGCTATGCTATTCCGATTTCTGTAGCGGAACCGATCCTGCGCGAGCTGATGGAGCGGGAGACCAAGACCCAGGTAAACGAACGGGAGCGCGGTTATCTCGGCATACAGGTCGTGGATGTGGATACGCAGGGCGTGCAGCTTTATAATATGCCGATGGGCGTTTATATTTATGAGGTCTATGACGGGTATGCAGCGGATCAGGCGGGGTTACGGCGCGGAGATATTATCACGGGATTGAATGGAACAAAAATTGACAGCAAGGAAGCGCTGACAGAGGAATTAAAATACTATTCGATCGGAACAACGGTTACGCTGACGGTGTGCCGGATCGCAAATAACTATGAGACAGAGGAAGTTCCGGTTGTGCTTGGACGGGCGTACGAGCAATAAAAAATGGAGGAGATATGAACAAAAGATGGCGCGGAGCGGCGGTGTTATTGATTTCTTTTTTGGCTCTTGCAGGGTGTGGGAGCGCGGATAACGGGAAAAGTGCGGCGGATGAGGCAGGATCCGCCGCTTTGCCGTCCGATGAGCGTGTGGAAACGATACCGGTTTACTCGAAAGAGGATGACCGGGCGGCGGCAGCGTACCTAAAAGAGCAATATGGTATTTTGGCTGACGGAAGGGTGCCGAAGGTTATTTTGGACAGCGATATGGCATATTTTGGGGATGATGCCATGTGTCTGTCCATTTTGGCGGAGGCTGATCAACTCGGTCTGATCGATCTGCTTGGCGTGACGATCACGGGCGGGAACTCTTTTGTATCGGTTGGAACCAATTCTGCGCTCACACAATTGGAATATTGGGAACGGGAAGATATTCCGGTCTACATGGGGACGGATGTGCCGCTTCTCGGTTTCCGGGATCTGGAGGAACAGGAACAGATCGTCGGAAGCATTGACCGCTGGGGGGTCATGTGGCATCTGGACAGTTATGTCGAGCCGGAAAAATATCATGATCTGGGTTCCTGGTATGAGAGAAAATGGGGATATTCGGAGACCGGGGCGCAGGAGCAGAGTGCCGTTGATTTTATGATCGGACAGGTGAAACAGTATCCGGGAGAAGTCACGATCCTATCGGTCGGCGCGGCTACGAATATTGCCGCGGCATGTCAAAAGGATGCTTCTTTTGCCGCGGATACCGCAGGCATTATCTATATGGGAACGATCGTGAATGGGGAGGGCAGCTATACGCCCTATGCCGATTTTAATGTTTTCTATGATGCGGAGGCATTCAGCGTGTGCTTAAACAGCGATTTTCCAATGCAGACGATCGTGCCGCATGACGCGGCGGGCTCGATCATGCTGAGCAAGACGGTTTTTGACCTGATGGATGCAAAAGAGCGTACGCTCATTTCATGGATGTGGCTGGACGATCAGTACAGCCTGTACCGGCGTTCGCCGAACCGGACAGCGGGCTGCACGGATGCGGCAGCGGCTGTTATTTTACTTAATCCGGATGTTGCGCAGGTAAAAGAAGACTACTATGTTGCGGTCAATACGGATGTGTCATCGGCGGAATATGGCAGAACCTATACGTGGAGTGTTCCGCCGCAGGACGGGCAGACCGCTTATGCGACGTTTGTATTAGAGGCGGATACGGCGCTTTACTGGGATTTTGCGACCGATCTGCTCTGTCACATGCAGTCCGCATCAGAAAAAGATTATTCGTATTTCGCAGAACAAAACGGGCAGTAGTAAATGGACGGCACGGCAGTTTGCAGGAAATACCAGTTGTTTTATAAAAACTTCACTTGTTCAGAGAGAAGATATGTTTTATACTGAATGTGGCGGCGGAACGGGGTTTGCCGCCACATAGCCGTTTGGAGCGGTATAGAAAAGATCACGGAGCGGTTCATTAAAAGCGTTTGCGGAACGCAGATTTATATTTAGCGGGGAGTGGAAGAATGTCGGACAGTACAAATCATAACAACGAATATGAAGATGTGTGTATGCTGTGCAGGAGACCGGAAAGCAAGGCGGGGCGGATGTTTCACCTACCGAACAATATCTGCATTTGTGATGATTGTATGCACAGCACGATGGATGCGGTCTCACAAATGGAAAAACAGGGGTTATTTAATCCGGATATGATGAATCAACTGAATAATCCATATTTTGCTTCTTTTATGCTGGATGCGATGAGCGCGAAAGCACAGGAAGAACAGAACTCCGGGAAGAAAGAAGAAAAGGAGCGCTCTGACGTGCGGGAAGGAGCAGAGGGCGGCGCGGCGTCTCATGCGGCGGAATCAGGCGAGGCAGGCGGTACGTCTGCTGCGGGAAGTGCGAAAGAGGGCGCGGCGGATCAGAATAAAGCGGATGCGGAAGACGCGGCAGGCACGACCTCATCCGAACAAAGCGATGCGGCACAAAATAAGCAGAAATCAAATAAGAATATAACTTCTGACAATATTGACATCGGGAAAAGCATAAACGGACGTGGTTTTTTCCCGAACATTCAGTTCGTGAATCTTGCCGATCTGCAGGGAGAGGGGATACCGTTCCGTCAAAAGGTCAAGAAAAGAAAGAAGTCGGAGCAGGCGGAACCGATCTTGAACTTAAAGGACATTCCGGCGCCGCACAAGATACGGGAAAAGCTGGATGAGTATGTGGTCGGGCAGGATCAGGCAAAGAAAGTTATTTCCGTGGCGGTGTATAATCATTATAAACGTGTTGCGACGAATACGATGGACGAAATAGAGATCGAGAAATCAAATATTTTGATGATCGGACCGACGGGATGCGGCAAGACCTATTTAGTCAAGACGCTTGCGCGGCTTTTGGATGTTCCGCTTGCCATTGCGGATGCGACGTCGCTGACGGAAGCGGGTTACATCGGGGATGACATCGAAAGCGTGATCTCCAAGCTCCTCGCCGCTGCGGATAATGATGTAGACAGGGCGGAACGCGGTATCGTTTTTATTGATGAGATTGATAAGATCGCCAAGAAAAAAGAGACAACCTCCCGTGACGTCAGCGGCGAGTCGGTACAGCAGGGGATGCTGAAGCTTCTGGAAGGGGCGGAGGTCGAAGTGCCGGTCGGCGCGAACAGCAAGAACGCGATGGTGCCGCTGGCGACGGTGAATACCCGCAATATTCTATTTATCTGCGGAGGCGCGTTCCCGGATCTGGAGGAGATCATTAAGCAGCGGCTGCGCAAACAGACTTCCATTGGTTTTGCCGCGGAGCTTAAGGATAAATATGACAAAGAGCGGGAACTTTTGGAAAAAGTGACCGTGGAGGATTTAAGACAGTTTGGCCTTATTCCTGAATTTATCGGGCGCTTGCCGATTCTCTGCACGCTGAAGGGGCTCAATAAGGAAGAAATGATGAAGATCTTAAGCGAGCCGAAAAATGCGCTTCTAAAGCAGTATCAGCGGCTTTTGGAGCTGGACGAGGTAAAATTGGAATTCGATCAAAGCGCATTGGAAGCGATCGCGGACAAGGCGATGGAGCGGGATACGGGCGCACGGGCGCTTCGGGCGATTATCGAGGAGTTCATGCTCGATATTATGTACGAGGTGCCGAAAGACGATAACATCGGACGTGTCGTTATCACGCGCGATTATATCGAGGGGAAGGCAAGCCCGCTCATAGAAATCCGGAGCAATATGCCGACAGCGCTGCTCCCGCCGCCAAGACCGGCAGCGGAAGCGATAAGCGCGGGGACCGGTCGGTAAAATCTGTCAAGAATGGAAAAATACCTGCATATGCTTACATAAAGGCATAGGCAGGTGTTTTTTTATGGCATACGGAGATATTCCCTTTGTATACGGGCTGATGCAGGATACGCTCAATGTCGGAGCGGGCAGCGCGGCAGTCCCGTTTGATCCGAATGCATTGATCGAGAGCGGTATTTTGGAGGTGCAGGGGGAGCCGCTTTCTCTGACCGGACGCGGTGTGCTGATCGGATTTGTGGATACGGGCATCCGTTATGAGCTGGATGTGTTCAGGCGCAGTGACGGTACGACGCGCATTGTGTCAATCTGGGATCAGGAAACGGACCGCATTTATATGGAAGAGGAAATCAATGACGCTCTGCGGGACGCGAATCCGCGCAGTATTGTTCCGGTGACGGATGAATCAGGACACGGGACAGCGATGGCGAGCGTGGCGGCGGGCAGCAGGGTGGATGGCGGAAGGAGTTATATCGGGGCGGCGCCGGACAGCGGCATTTTGGTTGTAAAGTTGAAGCAGGCGCCAAGGGAAGCGCGTGAATATTATCTGGTTCCGGACGACGCGGTATGCTACAGTGAGACGGAGATTGATCTGGGGCTGCAATTTCTGGATGAGCAGGCGGAGCGTCTCGGACTTCCGCTCGTGATCTGTATCGGGCTTGGAACAAACCTGTCGTCCCACACCGGTACATCTACATTAGAGCGCACGATCAACCGTATTGCGGTAAAGATCGGGCGTGCGATTGTCATATGCAGCGGAAACGAGGGAAATAAGCAGCACCATTTCGCGGGATGTTTTAATCGGAATGTATTTCAGGATGAGATCGGCAAGCTGCGGAGGGATGTGGAAATCCGCGTTTCAGAGGGCGTGCAGGGGTTCGCGCTGAGCATATGGGGAACCCAGCCCTATCAGTTTCAGTTTTCTTTAAGGAGTCCCGGCGGGGAGACTGTACGCGACATTCGCCCTAATATGGACGGGACCATGACTTATCGCTTTGTCTATGAAAGAACGACGCTGTATCTGGATGCGGAACGCGTGGAGACAGGGAGCGGCGCGCAGCTTTTATTTCTTCGGTTTGTCGCGCCGACGCCGGGGATATGGACATTGATCGTGACAGAGGAGGAGCGGGCAAATTATGCATTGTTCCATGCGTGGCTCCCGATTGATGCATTTTTGACGGCGCCCGTCACGTTTTTGGAGCCCAGCCCCTATATCACACTGACAGATCCCTCGGCGGCATGGGATGCGCTTGGCGTGTCCACCTATGACGACTTAAATAACAGCTTTTATCCGGAATCAGGCAGGGGGTATACGCGTGACGGCAGGGTGAAACCCGATCTTGCCGCGCCGGGGGTTCAGGTCTCCACCGCTGTGGGAAAGCGAAGCGGTTCAAGCATTGCGGCATCAGTCACGGCAGGCGGGGTTGCACAGTTCTTACAATGGGCGGTCACAGAGGGCAATCTTTCGTGGATCAATTCAACCAACGTCAAAAATTATCTGGTCCGCGGCGCGGTCCGGGATCTGGATATTGTGTACCCAAGCAGAGAATGGGGGGCTGATGGTATAATAGTGTCAAGTTAGTAAGAAGCCAGTAAA
>JAMPAG010000101.1 GCA_023667365.1 bacterium
TTGAGCTGGAGGAGCGGACGCTGCAAAAAGGTATCAGGCAGGGCAGAGCGGAAGGAAAAGCGGAAGATATTCTTGACCTTCTCAGCGAATTAGGCGAAGTGACCCCGGCGGTGCGGGAGCAGCTTTATTCGCAAAAGGATGATGTGACTCTGCGCGCATGGCTGAAACTGGCAGCGAAGGCGGAAAGTATACAGGATTTTGTGAAGGCGGCATTTACAGATTAGCAGCATGGCGGTTGTTAGGAGCTCCTTTGGAAACATTTAGAGGAGCTCCTTATTTTTTTCATACATCGCGTGAATGAGCTCCCTCGTATAGGCGCCGACCGCACGCTGTTGTTCCTTCGGAAGATCCTTGATATAAAAAGGCTCGCCGTATTCGATGATGACATGTGTTTTTTTCAATTTCGGAAGATGATTCTCAAAAATTTCCGCCGTATTGTTCAGACAGATCGGAACGATCGCACAGCCAGATTTCTGAGCGATCTTAAAACTACCCTCATGAAATTCCATAAAGGTGTCAGGCGTATGGTTTCTCGTCCCCTCCGGGAAAATGCAGATGGAAGTGCCGGATTTCACCAGATCAATACAGGTGAGGATGGTCTTTAATCCTTCTTTCAGATTATCGCGGTCAAGGAACTGACATTTTAAGAAGATCATCCATACGTTCAAAAGAGGCACGCGCAGCATTCCTTTTTTCGCGACATAGCCGGTCGGGCGCGGTACACGCACATAGGTCAGCACGATGTCGAAATAGCTCTGATGGTTGCCGATATAGAGCACCGGTTCATCCTTCGGAACGCGCTCCTCGCCGATGACGGTCTGTTTTACGCCGCTCAAACGCGCGACCATGCGGAACGCCCAGTTGACGATGGCGAGAGAACTGCGGTCTTTCAGCCCGGGATTCCATTTTCCGATGATCCATTCGATGAGCATGAGCGGCATACTCAATATTAAAAAAAGAACAACAAAGGATGCGGTAATGATAAAACGAAGCATGGGAAACCTCTTTTCTGCAGTTACATTTCCCGAACCTGAAAACCGCTGATTAGCGGTTTGTCAGACCGGGAAGGAAATTCTATCTCTTATCATAGCACGAGGGGATTGGCAAAGTCAACGCTGTGGCGGAATCGTCTTTTCTGCAGGCGGCGAACGCATGATACCGGCTGCGGGGCTGTTGCAATAAGCACAATGCCAACAATATATAGGCGTTTTATAGAATTTAATCCGCTATATATGTATGGTGCAAACTTAATGCGACAGCTCCATACAGGCACACTTGCGTGGCAGTTTGAGCGCAGCGTTACATCATATACGAAAAAGCCGCGTGATAAATTAGCATAGCCAATACCCGCTTATCATAAAATGGAGATAAGAGCGAGAGATAGGCTGTGTGAGAGTCATGCATAAGGGAGAAAGGAAGAGACGGGGAGGATTAAAATTGACACTAATGTCATGTTTGCTTGCGGTCATATTGGCGGCAGGAGGCTGCGGCATGGTGCGCGATCATACCGAAAAACTGGGGGACCTCGACTATACGGTACTGTCGCCGGATGAATTTCCACCCCAGCTTACGAGTACGATCGAGGAGAAAAAGGCAGGAGCGTTCCGTATCACATATACGGACGAGGGTTATCTGTATATCTGCGTTGGCTATGGAGAGCAGGAGACGGGCGGTTATTCTATTACGGTAAAGGAACTGTATGAGACTGCAAACGGCATCTACATAGACACAACGCTGATGGGGCCGAAAGAAGGAGAGCAGATCTCCGAGGCGGTGTCCTATCCGTATATTGTGATCAAGTTAGCAGATCTGGGAAAAAGCGTGATCTTTAATTAAGGATTTCAAGAAGAACGGGAAAACAGGTAGAAAAAAATGCCGTAATGGGATATAATGAGACTCGAAAATTCATCCGCTGTGCGTCCGCAGCGCTTGCAATTTTCCCGACGATAATCCCGGAACGGAGGAGCAAGATGCTGCTGATTAAAAACGGTTACTATATCAATCCGAGAACAAACTGTGAAGGAAATTATGACGTATTCATCGAGAACGGCAGGGTCTGTAAGATTACGCCCGCAGGCGCTGACGGGCATGTTCCGGCGATGAGTCATGATGCGCCGTGTCAGATCATAGATGCGTCAGGCTGTATTGTGGCGCCCGGACTTGTGGATGTGCATGTCCATTTCCGTGATCCGGGTTTTACCTATAAAGAGGATATTGAGACGGGAGCGGCGGCAGCAGCGGCAGGCGGCTATACGAGCGTCGTGATGATGGCGAACACAAAACCGGCGATCGACACGGAGGAGACGCTGCGTTATGTTTTGGATAAAGGCGCGAAAACCGACATTCATGTGCAAAGCTGCGCCTGTGTGACAAAAGGTCTGCAGGGGAATGAGCTGACAGATATGGAGGCGCTTCAGCGCGCGGGGGCATCGGGGTTTACGGACGACGGGATCCCGCTGATGGATGAACGTCTTGTGCGGGAAGCGATGGAGCGGACGGCGGCGCTTCATGTCCCGATCAGTCTGCATGAGGAAGACAAAAGTTATATCGCGAACAACGGTATCAACGAGGGCGCGGCGTCCGCTTGTTTTCGGGTCGGCGGCTCTCCGCGGGAGGCGGAGATTTCTCTGGTGGAGCGCGATCTGAAGCTGGCGGTCGAGACGGGTGCGGTCGTTAATATTCAGCATATCAGCAGCAAGGAGGCGGTCGCGCTTGTGCGGGAGGCAAAAAAGCAATCCGCGCGTATCCATGCGGAGGCAGCGCCGCATCATATCGCGCTGACGGAGGAGGCGCTGATACAAAAAGGAACGCTGGCAAAAATGAATCCGCCGCTGCGCACAAAAGAGGACAGACAGGCGATCCTTGACGGGCTGTGCGACGGAACGATCGATCTGATCGCGACGGATCACGCGCCCCACAGTGCGGAGGAAAAGGCGCGCCCGCTCACGGAGGCGCCGAGCGGATTGATCGGATTGGAGACGGCGCTCAGTATTTGTTATGAACAGCTTGTCAAAAGCGGCAGGATGACAATGATAGAGCTGCTCCGCTTAATGAGCAGCAATCCGGCAAAGCTGTACGGGCTGCCCGCGGGAGATATTGCGGAGGGATGCGCGGCGGACATCGTGATTTTTTCACCGGACGAGCTGTGGACTGCGGAGCATTTTCGTTCCCGCTCGCAAAATTCGCCGTTTCTCGGCGAGAAGATGACAGGCAGGGTCCGCTATACCGTCTGCGGCGGGAAAATCGTCTATGATGCGACGAAAGCCGCGGAATGAGAAAGAGCGCGGAAACGCCGCGGGAAAAAACCGTCTGCGCGGGCAAAAGAAGCGGAATGGCGGCGGTACCGGAAACGCCGCAAGGGAAAAAACGTCTGTGCTAAAGGGGAAAGAACGGCAGAGGGCGCTTGGAAAGCGCGGGAAAGGAGTATGCGTCAGAATGAGTAAAAGAAAAGAGACGGCGGCGGTCTACAGTCAGCGGCAGCTTGCCAACGGCATTTATGATATGTGGATCGAGACGGAGCTTGCAGAGGGGGCGGAGCCGGGGCAATTCCTTATGGTGTATCCGCGCAGCGCGGCGACACTGCTTCCGCGCCCGATCAGCATTTGCGAGACGCGTCGGAAAGAAGGCAGGCTGCGCCTTGTCTACCGCGTTGCCGGGAAAGGAACGGCGGAGTTTGCTTCTTATCGGGGCGGGGAGCCTATTGCCGTGATGGGGACGCTCGGGAACGGGTTCCCGTTAGAACAGGCGGAGGGAAAACGCGTGCTTTTGATGGGCGGCGGGATCGGAATTCCGCCCATGCTGGGGCTTGCGCAGGCGCTTGCAGGAACGGGACAGACGGTGTGCGGCAGGAAGAACGCCGGCGCAGGAACGGGACAGGAAGCGTGCAGCGGGAAGAACGCCGGCGCAGGAACGGGACAGGCGGTGTGCAGTGGAAATGCCGGCGCAGAAAGCGTACATGCCGTGCTGGGCTATCGCGACAGCGCTTTGTTTTTGAAAGAAGAATTTGCGCGCTATGTAGAGGTTGCCGTCGCGACGGAGGACGGCTCCGCCGGGACGAAAGGAAATATCATGGACGCCGTGCGGGAAAATGCGCTTCATGCGGATGTGATCTATGCCTGCGGACCGATGCCGATGCTGCGCGCAGTGAAGCAGTATGCCGCAGGGGAGGGCATTCCTGCGTATCTTTCTTTGGAGGAGCGCATGGCGTGCGGCGTGGGCGCATGTCTTGGCTGTGTATGCAGAACGAGGCAGACAGACGCGCATTCTCATGTAAACAATGCAAGAGTCTGCACGGAGGGACCTGTTTTTTTGGCGGAAGATGTGGAGATCTGAGGACTGCGCGGTAAGCGTAGGAAGCGCAGGAAGTGTGCAGAGCGGCGGACGGATGGAATGAGCGCAGGGCGGCGGGCAGATGGAATGAGTGCAGGACGGCGGGCAGATGGAATGGAAGCAGGCGGCAAACGGGTGATGGGGAGTACCGTCAGATCGTTTCAGATTCAGAGAGGATACGGCGATGAATACAAGCGTAACAATTGCAGGAGTGGAATTGAAAAATCCCGTCATGACGGCGTCGGGAACCTTCGGTTCGGGAATGGAGTACGGGGAGTTTGTGGATCTAAATAAGCTGGGCGCCGTGGTGACGAAGGGCGTTGCCAATGTGCCGTGGGAGGGAAACCCGACGCCGCGGGTTGCGGAGGTATACGGCGGGATGCTCAATGCCATCGGATTGCAGAATCCGGGGATTGATGTGTTTCTGGAACGGGATCTTCCTTTTTTGCGCCAATATGATACCAAAGTGGTCGTGAATGTCTGCGGGAAAACGGTGGAGGACTATCTTGAGGTGGTGGAAAAACTTTCTGACGCGCCCGTGGATCTGCTGGAGATCAATGTCTCCTGTCCAAACGTGAAAGAGGGCGCGATCGCCTTCGGGCAGAGGGCGGAAGCGCTTTACGACATTACGGAGCAGATCAAAAAACATGCGAAGCAGCCCGTGATCATGAAGCTCAGTCCTAATGTGACTGACATTACGGAAATGGCGAAAGCCGCGGAGGCGGCGGGTGCGGACGCAATCTCCCTGATCAACACGATCACGGGCATGAAGATTGACATCGAAAAACGCCGTTTTGTGCTGGCGAATAAGACGGGCGGCATGTCCGGTCCGGCGATCAAACCGATCGCCGTGCGCATGGTGTATCAGGCGGCGCAGGCGGTGCGTATTCCGGTCATCGGCATGGGCGGCATTGCGACGGCGGAAGACGCAGTGGAGTTTCTGCTGGCGGGTGCGTCCGCAGTCAGCGTCGGCGCCATGAATTTTGTGAATCCCTATGCGACGGTCGAGATCGTTTCGGGAATCGAGGATTATATGCGGCGTACGGGGGTTTCGGATGTGAAAGAACTAATTGGAGCCGTAAGCTGAATTTCATTACAGGGAAGTCATATAAAACCTTTTCGGAGAATATCTTGTATAGAATATTCCCGAGGAGGTTTTTGATTGCAATGGATCTGTTAAAAAAGAATATACATATGGATTACCGCAAGTGCGGTACTCTGACGCAGATGACGCTTGAGGATGATATGAATATACCGGACAAATGTCCGGATGTGTCAAAAATCCTAATGAATAAGGGTAATATAAAGCTGGAGGAGATCAAGGCAACACAGGATCATGTGACGTTACGCGGAAAGTTTTTGTTTCAGGTGCTTTACTGCTCGGACGAGTGGAATAACCGCATGAGCAAAGTGTACGGCAGTATTCCGTTTGAGGAGCAGGTCTATCTGGAGGGCGTGGTAAGAGAGGACAATGTCAGCGCGTCCGCAGTTATCGAGGATCTGACGGTCGGCATGATTAACAGCCGTAAGATCAACGTACAGACTGTGATCACATGGAACGTGTGCGTCAATGAACTGACCGATCTGGAGGCGCCCGTCGATGTATCGTCGCAAAGTCCGATCGAGATATGCAAAGAAGAAATGCGGGTGACGGGGATCGGCATCTGTAAAAATGATATTTTCCGTATGAAAGAAGAACTGGAGCTTCCGTCCGACATGCCGAACGTTGAGGAGCTGATCTGGGAGAGCATACGTCCCGAAAACGTCACGTTTAAGGCGATGGAGGAGAAGCTCGGCATTTCGGGCGAACTGCGTGTGTTCTTCATGTATATCGGGGAAAATGATGACATGCCTGTCAGATATTACGGCGCGGCGATTCCGTTTCACGGGGAGATTGACTGTCATGGCGCGAACAGTTCCATGGTTCCGGTCATTACTTATGAACTGGAGGGACAGGAGACGGAGGTACGTCCCGACTACGACGGGGAAAAACGGATTTTCGGAATGGATCTGGCGCTGAACTTAAAAATCTGCATGTATCATGAGGATACGGTGTCGGTCATCACGGATATGTATGCGGTGGATCATGAAATGCAGTTGAAGATGCGTCCCGCGAAGCTTCAGACATTGCTGATGCAGAACGAGGGAAGCTATAAGCTGGGCGGAAGGATCCGCGCGGGAGGTCCGTCCGCACATATCTTACAGCTGTTGTATACGGAAGCGGCGGCACGCGTGACGGGCAGCCGGATCACGCCTGCGGGAATTGAGGCGGACGGCATTTTGGAGGTAAAAGGAATTTATATCACCGGAGACGATGACATGCCCTACGGCGTGATTCATGGAACTCTGCCGTTTCGGGAGACGATCGCCGCGGAAGGGCTCGACGGTGATTGCAGCTATCAGCTTGTGTGCCAGTGTGACGACGTAAATGTCAGTATGGTGGACAGTGAGGAGATTGACGTGAAAGCGTCCGTGCGTATCCGCGCGGTGGTCTATGACACGCGGGAAATGAATCTGATCGAAGACGCGTCGCTTGCGCCGCCCGATTATGAAAAGCTTGGCAGTCTGCCGGGGATGGCAATCCTGCTTTTTGAGCCGGGGGATACGCTTTGGAGCGTCGGCAAGCAGTACTGCCTTCCGGTGCAGCGTCTGCGCGAGTTAAACGGGATTGCGGATAAAAAAGAACCCGCGCCGGGCAGCAGGATTTTGATCGTGAAATAAATTCCAGGGAATCCGGCATCATGGATTCGGTAAAATGAAGGCTTTCGGCGGGAACTCCGGAAGTCTTCTTTTTTTAACTGATAGGAACTTCGTAACCTGTGAAGAATCCGCTTTGCGGATTCTTCGAAAGAGTTTCCGCAGGAAACTCTTTTTTCGCGGGAAGTTCAAGAGTAATACGCAATGGATTTTGAGAATATTCGATACCGAAACTACAATATTCGAGTTTTCAAATTGCTAATTTGACAAAATGATGCTATACTTTACAATAAGTATTGAATGCCAATTTGTGGAAAGCGAGAGGGACGATATTATGGCAATCAGTTATAATGGATTATGGAAGTTGTTGATCGATAAGGGAATGAAAAAAGGGGATTTATGCAAAAGTACAGGCTTAAGCTCCAGCACCATGGCGAAGATGACGAATGGAGAACCTGTGAATTTATCGGTTTTGGAGCGTATATGCGAAAGTCTTGATT
>JAMPAG010000102.1 GCA_023667365.1 bacterium
TCAAGGTACTATCAATGATGGGTCGATATAAAAAGATTTATTTGACCCCAACATCTTAGGATTCGGGTGTCAAAAGCCCTGCTTCGGAACACTACACAGCAGATTGCACAAAAGAAATCAGGGCAAACGACTTTGCACAATGGAAATGAGACTCTAACATCGTGGAAGCCTCTGCTGAACACGATGTTTGCTTTGAGACTCATTGGAATGCTCTGTGCAATGGAGTGCGCACAGATTTCTTTTGTGCAATCTGCTGACACCGACTTCACTGCAGGGCTTTCGACACCCAAATACTACTCTAGGCGATTGCAAAACGCAATCAATTACCTTACTGCTCCCCGCTGCTCATCCGCAGCTGCGCGTTCACCAGACCGTAATAGATGCCCTGCTTTTCCAGCAGCTCGTTGTGCGTGCCGATCTCGGCGATACCGTGTTTGTCGATGACCACCAGACGGTCCGCGTCCCGAAGCGTGGACAGGCGGTGCGCGATCGCAAACGTCGTCCTGCCCTTTACCAGACGATTCAGAGCCTGCTGAATCAGAAATTCGCTCTCCGTATCCAGCGCCGAAGTCGCTTCGTCCAGAATCAGGATCCGCGGATTATTCAAAATGGCTCTGGCAATGGCAATCCGCTGACGCTCGCCGCCGGAGAGATTATAGCCGTGCTCCCCCACATACGTGTTGTAGCCGTCCGGCGTTTTGCAGATAAAATCATGCGCATTGGCGGCCCGCGCCGCCATAATCACCTCTTCCAAAGAAGCATCCTGCCTGGCAAAGCGGATATTCGCCAGAATCGTACCGGAAAACAGAAACGTCTCCTGCAATACGACGCCGATCTGGGAATGCAGACTTTCCATCTGCACGTCGCGCAGATCATATCCGTCCAGCGTAATCCTTCCCTGATCCACGTCATAGAGCCGCATAATGAGATTGATGAGCGTGGATTTTCCCGTACCGGAAGCGCCCACCAGCCCGATCATTTCCCCCGGCTTTACCGTAAAAGAAATATGCTCCAATACCGGCTCGTAAGTCTGATAGCCGAACGACACGTCCTCAAACGTAAACGCACCCTGTATGGGAAACGCCTTGCTCTCGGCTTTGTCCGCAAGCATCGGCTCCTCATCCAACACATCATAAATGCGGTTTAAGCTCGTCAACATCTGCATCAGTTCCCGCGGCAGATGCGTCATCCAGCTTAACGGTCCGAACAGATAGCCGCTGTAGGTCACAAACTGCACCAGCTGTCCCACCGTCATACCGCCGTTCAGTACCCGGATTCCGCCAAAGTAGACCGCGATATAAGTGCCGACGCCCAGCAAAAAGGTCAGGATCGGGTAGAATACCGCCCAAAAGGTTTCATTCTTTTTTTGGATCGCGGCAAACGCCTGCGTCTTTTGCGTAAAGCGGGCGCTCTCCCGTTCTTCTTTTCCAAACGACTTCACGATCCGCATACCGGACAGAATATCCTGTAAGTTACTGCTTAAATCGTCCGACCGCAGCCACTGTTTATGGTAGATTGTATGGATATGGTGCCAAAACAGCCGGGTGATCACAACCACGACGATCACAAATACCAGCGACAGCAGCGTCATCCGCCAGCTGATAACCATCATCATGACAAGCGATACCACCATCGTCACCAGCGTGGAAAACATATCCCCGAACACATCCTCCATGAAAATACGGATCTGCTTCGTATCCCGCGATACGCGGTTCATCAGCTCGCCGGGCTTACGGTTATTGATAAAGGACAGGGACAGCACCTGTATCTTATAGTACAGTTTCGCCCGCAGGCTCATGCTTAAGGACGCGCCCAGCTTCACGCAGAGCCAGTAGCGGCTGATCCAGCAGATCATTCCGCCCACCGTCAACACGAAAGTCAGACCGATGAACAGCCACAGTTCTCTCATCGTTCCCTGCCCGTTTGCCAAAGAATGATCGATGAAATATCGCTGTACCATGGGCTGGAACATATTGATCCCGGCAAGCAGTACCAGCAGCAGCGAAATCGCTGCCAGTCTGCCGATGAAATCCCCGCACAGCGCCATAAACTTTTTTAGGACCGCGGATTTCCCGTCGCAATACATGCACTTACTCGTCCCCGGCAGGGCGCGTCCGCATTTTTCACAATATTTTTCATATTCCCGGCTCTCCACGCGGCTGACCATTTTCAGGCTTCTGCCCTCCTGCATCGCCTGCACCAATGTCTGCGCGCCGCGTACCGCATAGGCAACGCGGATGATATGGCGCATGGAAAAGCGGGCGATGCATTCCGGCTGCCCGTTTTTTGGAAACACGGTCACAATGCCGCAGCCTACCTGATGCTCGCATTTTATTTTTTCACAGTCCGAAAGCGGATGCTCGGAGGTCTTTTCCTCCCCCCGCAGTACGATCAGACGCTCCTGCGTCACGACAAGCCATGTCCGGTCCGTATAATCCGGCTTCGGCGTATGCGCCCCGTTATCATAATCCAGATCGGCGGGAACGCAGTACCAGACCGTCTCCCCGTCACGCAGGGACAATGCCTGCTGCTGGGAGTCCCCCAGCGTATATAATAGTTTCATATCTCATTACTCCTCATGAAATCACTCTATCTCTATTTTTTAGATAAACAGATCCAGCTTCTTGCGTTCCATCACGCTCAGCGCATACAGATCGGGCAGCTCGTAGCGGTTGCCGTCGATGTCCGTGATCTGGTAGCGCGCCTCCCCTAAAGCGATCACCGCGTCGCCGCCCATATTCGTTGTAAAGCGGCAGCTTCCGAAATCCGTCTGCACATGCCAGTAGGCATACCCGTATTCGTCCTTTACTTCCATGACCTTCCGGATCACGGGCATGAAATAGCGCAGACGCACCTGCTCCCGGATCATGTCCTGCACGTCCTTCGGCATATCGGTAAGCGAACGGATCATCCCGATCTCCTTTGCCTTTTCGTCCGCCTCCCGGATGGAAATATATTCATCCGGGTTCGTCAGCGGGAACGTGAGATACACACCCACACGGTCATACTCCTTTTCCTCGAACCGCAAGGATAAAAAGCCGCCCTCTGTGCGCGCGAATACGGCATTCTCCGCCGTCATCAGGCGCATCTGCAGCACTTCCTCCGATTCTTTTTTTAATGCCTCCTCGTCAAACTCCTGTAAGTCAAGCAGATCCGGCATTCCGTTCTCTCTATTGTCTTCCATAGGATTCGTGTTCCTTTCTTTTTTCTTTTTTCTTTCTTCACTCCAGCCCGCGCATCGCCAGCGCCTTCGTCTGTAACTCGCTCAGCTTATAAAACGTCCCCTTCATTGCCATCAGCTCCTCATGGGTTCCCGACTCCGTCACCCTGCCGTCGTCTAAAACGATCAGATGCGTGGCATTGCGCAGCGTGGACAGCCGGTGAGCAATGGAAAGCACAGTCCTGCCCTTTTGAAGCTGTTCCAGGGATTTCTGGATCGCCAGCTCCGTCTCCGTATCGACCGCCGACGTCGCCTCGTCCAGAATCAGAATCTTGGGATTCGCCAGAATCGCTCTTGCAATGGAGATTCTCTGCTTTTCCCCGCCTGACAGCGCCCGGCTCGAAGAACCTAAGATTGTATCATATCCCTGCGGCATCTTACAGATAAAATCATGGGCGCTCGCCCGTATCGCCGCCTGTATGATCTCCTCCCGCGTCGCCTCCGGTCTGGCATAAGCGATATTTTCCGCTACGGTTCCCATAAAAATATACGTTTCCTGCGACACCATGGACACATTCTTGCGCAGCTCCTGAAATCCGTACTGCCGGACGTTCACACCGTCCACGAGCACCTGCCCCTCCTGCGTATCATACAGGCGCGAGATCAGGTTTACCAGCGTGGATTTTCCGGCGCCCGAACGCCCCACGATCCCCAGCACTTCCCCTGCGTTTACATGGAAGCTGACGTCCTTTAAGATCGGTTTGTTCGGCTCATAGCCAAAAGTCACATGTTCCAGTGTAATCTCCCCGCGCAGCCGCTCCGGTCTTACGGGATCCGCGGCTTCCCGGACCTCCGGCACCGCGTCAACGATCTCAAACAGCCGCTGCGCCGAGTTCATCGCATTCGTGTACCAGCGGATAATCCTCGACATAAACTCCAAGGGTCCCTTGAGCTGGCCGACATAGCCGCTGAACGTAATCAACAGCCCCAGCTCCATATCGGAGCCGCTGATGATCAGCGCGCCGCCTACCGCCCATACCAGAAACGTCAGCATATCCTCCACAAACACATACAGCGCGGAAAATTTACAATCGTATCGCGCCACATCCAGTTCCGCATCCATCACCTTACGGTTATTTTTGCGGAAACGCGTCATTTCCTGCTCTTCCTGACCGAACGCCTTGACCACGCGCGCGCCGGTAAAGTTCTCATTCATCTGACCGTTCAGCCTGCGGTTCGCGCGGTGGCGCTTCCCGTAGTAATGCCACAGCCTCGGCATCAGCAGATAGCTCATAAAAAACAAGATCGGCATCAGCACCACGGAAAACAGCGCCAACAACGGGTTTAAGAGAAACATGATGACGCAGGTGGCAAGGATCGTCCCGACGTTGATAAAAAAGTACGGGATCCCGTCAATAAAAAATCCCGAAATCTCTTCCGCGTCATCCGATACGCGTGTCATTAAGCCGCCGGTCTGCCTTCTGGTAAAAAAGCTGATGGACAGCTTTCCCATGGAATCAAACACCTGACTCTTTAATTTCGCCACCACCTCCGGCGCGATATGCGCCGTCAGGGCGCCCTGCAAAATGCCGAACCCCTGAAGCAATACTTTCGTACCGATCATGACCACGACCAAAATCCCCAGCGCCAGCACAAATCGTCCTGCCGGCAGATTCCACCGGGACAGAAAGGCTTCGTCCTTTTTTAACACCTGATCGTACAGCACCGTACCGCTTAAGTAGGGCCACACCAGATTCAGGCCCGCCGTCGCCAGATAACAGAACATCATCACGACCAGCCGGAATTTGTACGGCTTAAAATAGGACACCACCCTGAGCAGAATGGAACCCTTGTTCATACACTTCGGGCAGACCTTACGCTCCTGATCCGGGTAGATCATGCCGCATTTCGGACAGCACTCTTTTCCCCGCTTTACATCCAGATCCTCCTGCGTGATCTCCTCGTCCTTCTTCCTTTTTTCCAGCAGCCGCCCGATCCGCATAAACGCTTCCATCCGCGTATTCGAGAACTGGCATAAATACCTGTCCACGCCGCCGATGCGTCCCATCAGAATGCCGGTGCTGACCTGCCGGATCACTTCCAGCTTTTCTACCTCATCCAGCGGATAGAGCATGAGCGCCGGTTCTTCCATACGCGTCTCCTGCTCCATCGACCAACTGTCATAACCGCCCAGACGGTATTCCTGTTTTTCCCTGTAAGGATATTTCGCGACGATCAGCTTTTCCTTCGTCAGCGCCACAACCGAGTCCGCGAACCGCTGTTCCTCGTCTAAGTCTCCCGTGGCGGCAAATATCACATCTTTTTTGTCAATGCCATACTTCTTGATGGCATGAATCAAACTTTCCGGTAACTTCATTTCTACACCCTCAATTTTTCTTTTCCTTATCGAAATCTAAGCGCGCCGCCGCAGACGGCGCCGTCTTTTTCGGAAATCTCTTTTCTTTCCGCATATGTAAAAGTCCGTTTTTCGCCGGACTCCTCTCCCGAACGCATGAAAGAACGCAAAAAAAGACATAACCTACAAATTGTATGTCATGCCCTTTCCACATTCCTCTATTCATGCCTGCGTACGCAGTGCCGTCTATGAACGATCAGCCCGGCTGCACCGCACATCTTCGGGAGACAATACAATTTGAAATCTGATTTTCTGCTGTTTTACTAAAAAATAAATGAAACATCTTGATTGCCTCCTTTCTTGCTTTTTTTGTTACTCTTAGTACTATAACCGCTTTCGGGGAATCTGTCAACCATTTCCTGCGGGATTTTTTGCGCGTTCCTCAATCAGCCGTTGAATCCAAAACAACGAATCCTTCCTTGTCCCACGTTTTCTGTTTTGTTAAAATGAAAGCATAAGCTTAACCGTTATCTTAAAGCCGCAAACTGAAACATCCGATGGAAGCAGAAACCTACCGCTATGATAAAGCCGCAAACTGAACCATTCCGTTGGGAGTAGAAACCTAACCGTTGCAATAAAACCGCAAACTGAACTACTCATAGGAGGGATAAAATTATGACAATCGAAATCGGGAAAAAAATCCGGGAACTCCGCACAAAGAAGCTCGTGACGCAGGAACAGCTCGCCGTTTTCCTCGGCGTGACCCCGCAGGCTGTCTCGCGTTGGGAATCTTTGTCCTCTTATCCTGATATAGAGCTTCTCCCCGCTATCGCGGACTATTTCTCCGTAACGATCGATGAACTTTTGGGTGTGAAAAAAACAGAACGGGCGCTTCGGCTTGCAAACCTCCAAAACAAACTTCTCCATATGCGCGACGAAAGCACCCCGGAAGAAAACATCGCTTTTGCCCGCCGGATCGTGACACAATTTCCGTCGGAAGAATCCTTCCACCTTTATCTGGCAGATTCGCTTCAACGTCTGATCTGGTCTGAAAACCCGGACAAGACCCTGATCGAGGAATCCGAAAAAATTTATCTGACAATCCTCGAAACCACCAGGGAAATCGACATAAAGTGCCAAGCTATTGTGGGACTGGCAACGCACTATTCCGCCTGGCAAAAAGACGACGCCCGCGCCCTCCGGATGGCGGACCGCCTGCCGCCGTTAGAATACTGCCGCGAATTTACAAAAGCTTTGTGCATCCAGACCGGCAGGAAAACATATTTGCAGCAGGCCATCGAACAATGTACCGACTATCTCACGCTCTATATCAAAGAATTGGTCTTTGAGACGGAGCCCACGGACGGAACATCCGCCTTGGAGCAAAGCGTCCTGATGCTGAAAACCGCCAACGAGATCACCCACATGATCTTCGGCGGGGATATGATGTACCACCATGCAAAAGCGGCGTATTACGCCAAACATCTCTCTACTATCCAGCTTGCTTTGGGAAAAAACGATGACGCGCTGGACTCGCTTGCAGAAATGGCAAAGCACGCCGTCGCGGGCGATGCCTCCCGCCAAAACGATCATGGCAGGCATTTTACTTCACCTTTTGTTGACACGCTCACCTATGCCGAAGCGGCCGACGGCACGCCGGATCCGGAAGCGCAGGATCTGTGCCGGCACTGTCTGACGCTTCTTGAGGATGACTGCTATGACTGCCTGAGAGACAACGAGCGCTTCCGCGCCATTGTCAAAGTTCTTGAGAACCGGGATTCCTAATATGTTTCCATTTGCCCTGATAATCCGGACAAACCATTAAATCTTGAATACTTCAAATGGAGATAATTTTAACCTCATCGGGTTATTTCTTTCCTTCCAAAGATAAGATATAATATTTTTCAAAAAATATTGATATTATGTATTCCGTTGCATATAATAGAAGTAAAGAAAGTAAAGAAAACCAAGCAACAATGAAAGGATGATGAATATGGAAGTT
>JAMPAG010000103.1 GCA_023667365.1 bacterium
GGAACCCCCATCGGCTGATCTGTCCGGATTTCCGTAGTCCCTTCCTGTATCGAATAGCGGCAGAGTCCCTCCGTATTCGCATAATATACCGCCCCGTTCCACACGGTATACGGACCGATCAGTCCGCTTTTTAGCAAACTGCACTGCCCGGCGGCCGCATCATACCGATACAATCCGCCCGCGACATTCTCATAGTTGTCCCCGCTAAATACAAGCGCCTGAAAGAACACAAACCCGCCGCTCTCTTTCAACCGATAGGTCTGAACCTCTACCGCGTCGTCCTCCCCTTCAAAGAGTACTTCCGAAGTCCCGCCGCCGAGCGGCATGCGCTCCAGCTTCATCTTTTTCTGCATATGGTCATTAAAATACACATAATCCTCTGCCAATAACAGATCCGGCGTGCGCCAGTGACCCGTGGAGGCATATTCCGTTCGATAAAGCTTCGTGCTGATCTCCCATTCGGAACCGTCCGCTTTGATGCGGAACAGCGTCACATAATAATCAGAGCTGAGACCGACCGCATAGAGACTTCCCTCATAATATTGGAGATAATCTTTATAGATCCCATCCTCCCCAAAATTTAAGTCTGGAAAACGGGCGTTACATTCCTCACTGTCATGCGCACAATCCGGTTTATTACACAGGGGCACCACTCTCCCGGATTCCTTGTCCATAAACATAAGACGAGGATAGGATTGCTCCTCACCCATGCGCTCCCAGAAATAGTATCCGTCCTCTGATTCCGCCACAAACGGATATTCCAAATCCGCTTCCATGGCGTCGGATTCCATCGGTACGGAAGAACCGTCTTTCTCCTCCGTTTTTCCGCATGCAGACAGCAGAAAAACTCCCGCCGTCAGCGCGCAAACAAGCTTTACGCCGCTCATCACGCCCGCATCACGTGTTCCCATTTTCTTTTTTATTCGCATGAATGTATTAAACCTCTTTCAAAGAAATTGCCGCGTTTTCAGTCTCTCAACAGGCAAACATGATGTGTCACAGATCTTGTTACATTTAATATACGCGTTTCTCATTTCTTTGTCAATTTGTTTTTGGCGTCAGATTCCCCGCAGTGCGTCCTTCATCTTTTTCACATATTCATAGACCTGTGCGCCTGCTGCCTCCTTGTACTGCGCAATGAGTTTCACAATCGCGCTTCCCACGATCGCGCCGTCCGATTTTGCCGCCATGTCCGCCGCCTGCTCTGGCGTGCTGATGCCGAAGCCGACCGCGCAGGGCACGTCCGTCACTTCGCGGACACTCTGATACATTTTTTTGATGTCGGTCGTGATCTGACTGCGCACACCCGTCACGCCCTTTGAGGAAATGAGGTAAATGTAGCCCGTCGCCTCCCGCGCGATCATCTGGATCCGCTCCTCGGAAGTCGGCGCGATCAGCGAAATGATGTCAACGTCGTAGGTTGATGCCACGTCGGACAGTTCTTTTTTCTCCTCAAACGGCAGGTCCGGACAGATGATGCCGTCCACGCCGATCTCCTTACATCGCGCAAGGAATGCGTCGTATCCGTAATGGAATACCGGATTTAAGTAGGTCAAAAAAACAATCGGAATCTGCGTTTTTTGGCGCACCTGCCGCACGATCTCAAATACGCCGTCCGTCGTGATGCCCGCTTTTAAGGCGCGTACATTCGCGTTCTGAATGACTTCTCCCTCCGCGGTCGGATCGGAAAACGGGATTCCGATCTCAATCAGGTCGGCGCCCGCCCGCACCATTTCCATGATAAACTCCACGGTCTTATCCGCCGTCGGATCGCCTGCCGTCAAAAACGGGATAAACGCCTTGCCGTCTGCAAACGCCTGTGCAATCTTACTCATGTAAATCCACCCCCCTGTATCTTGCGATCGCCGCAACGTCCTTGTCCCCGCGTCCCGAAAGACAGATCACGATGCAGTCCTCCTTATCATACGTTTTCGCGATCTTCCTCACATGCGCAACGGCGTGCGCGCTCTCGATCGCGCAGATGATTCCCTCCGTCCGCGCCAGATACTCGAACGCGTCCACCGCCTCGTCGTCCGTCACGGGAACATACTGCGCCCTGCCGCTGTCGTGCAGATAGGCGTGTTCCGGTCCGATGCCCGGATAATCCAGCCCCGCCGATATGGAATAGACCGGCGCGATCTGTCCCTGCTCATTTTGGCAGAAAAGCGATTTCATCCCATGAAAGACGCCGAGCGAACCTTTTGCAATCGTCGCGGCATGAAGCTCGGTATCCACGCCCTTTCCCGCCGCCTCACAGCCGATCAGTTTTACTTCTTTTTCCTCAATAAAAGGATAAAACATGCCCATTGAATTACTGCCGCCGCCCACGCACGCGACGACCGCCGCCGGCAGTTTCCCCTCGCGCGCAAGCATCTGCTCTTTCGTTTCTTTTCCGATTACGCTCTGGAAATCCCGCACCATCATCGGGAACGGGTGCGGTCCCATCACGGAACCTAACACATAATGCGTATCCTCCATGCGCGCGCTCCATTCCATCATCGCCGCATTGACCGCGTCCTTTAACGTCATCGTCCCGGTCGTCACCGCATGGACCTTTGCGCCTAACAGCTCCATACGGTACACGTTGAGCGCCTGTCGGATTGTGTCCTCTTTTCCCATGAACACCTCGCACTCTAACCCAAGCAGCGCCGCCGCCGTCGCCGTCGCCACGCCGTGCTGTCCTGCGCCCGTCTCCGCGATCACGCGCGTCTTTCCCATTTTTTTTGCCATCAGCACCTGCCCCAGAACGTTATTGATCTTGTGGGAGCCGGTATGGTTTAAGTCCTCGCGCTTTAGGTAAATCTTTGCGCCGCTTAAGTCTTTTGTCATCCGCTCCGCATAGTAGAGCAGGGATGGGCGTCCCGCGTAATTGCGCATCAGCTCGTTTAACTCCGCCTGAAATGCGGCGTCATTTTTATAACATTCATACTGTTCTTCCAAATGGATGATCTCGTTCATCAGCGTCTCGCCGATATACTGACCGCCGTAAATTCCGTATCTTCCTTTACTCATCTTTCTCTGCTTCCTTTCCGACCACGGTTCTTTTTTCCTGCCGCTCTGCTTTGCCTGCGCTTGCCGTTTCCCGCCATGCTGCTTCGCGCCGCCTGCACCGTTTCCCGGCATGCTGTCTCGTGCCGCCTGCATCGTTTCCCGGCATGCACATTTCACACGCCTGCGCGCAGTCTCGCAAGCGCTTCCGCCTTGTCCGGGCTTCTCATCAATGTCTCCCCGATTAACACCGCATCCGTTCCGTTATCGCGAAGCGCCTGAATATCCGCCGGCGTTTTCATGCCGCTCTCGGAAACAAAAATGACATCCGGCGGGATCATCGGGCGGATTCGCAGCGAATTGGAAATATCCACCGTAAAATCCTTAAGATTCCGATTATTGACGCCGACGATCCGCGCTCCCGCGCGGAGTGCGCGGCGCGCTTCCTCCTCGTCATGGACTTCCACGAGCGCCGAGAGTCCGAGTGATGCGGCAAGCGCATGATAGCGGTTCAGTTCGTCGTCATTTAAGATCGCGCAGATCAACAGTACCGCGCTTGCACCAAGTATTTTCGCCTCGTAGATCATATACTCGTCCACCGTAAAGTCCTTGCGCAGGACCGGAATCGTTACCGTCTGTGCGATTTCCCGTAAATACTCGTTGCTCCCCTGAAAATAGAACGGCTCCGTAAGCACGGAAACCGCCGCCGCGCCCGCCTGCTCGTATTCCTGTGCAATCTTTTTATAAGGAAACGATTCTGCGATCAACCCTTTTGACGGGGAAGCTTTCTTCACCTCACAGATAAACCGGAGCTCTTTCCCCCGCAGCGCCTTTGCAAACGGAAATCCCGTATCTTTCGGAAGCCGCTCCGCCTGCTCTTTCAGCTTTTCAAGCGGCAGTTCTTTTTTACATTGTGCGATCCGCTCCCTTGTCCGCTCCGCTATTTCTTCTAAGATCATGGTATCTCCTCCCGCTGCCCTGCTTCGTCAAACGCTGCTTACTCGTTCGAACGCGCCGCGAATTCCTCCAGCTTGCGGTATGCTTTTCCGCTGTCGATCATTTCCGCCGCCAATGCAATGCCGCCCGCTAAATCCGCCGCCTTTCCTGCAACAAACAACCCTGCTCCCGCGTTCATCAGTACCGCGCCGCGCTTGGCTCCCGTCTCCGTGCCGTCTAAGATTGCGCGCGTGATCGCCGCATTTTCCGCAGGCGTGCCGCCGACCAGCGCTTCCTTGTCACAGGCCGCGAAACCGAACTGCTCCGGCGTGATCGTGTACGTTTTGTAAGAGTCGCCGCGCACCTCGCACACCGTTGTCGGCGCCGCCATCGAAATCTCATCCAGCTTATCCTGCCCGTAGACGACGAGCGCATTTTTTACGCCGAGATTGCAGAGCACATGTGCGAGCGGTTCCACCAGCGCTTCCTCATAGACGCCCATAACCTGCATGTTTGCGCCCGCAGGATTCGCCAGCGGCCCCAAAATATTGAACACCGTTCGAATTCCTAATTCTTTTCGGACCGGTCCGACATACTTCATGGAAATATGGTAATTCTGCGCAAACAGGAAGCAGATCCCGATCTCTTTTAGGAGCTGCGCGCTCTTTTCCGGCGGGATCATGATATTGACGCCCAGCGCTTCTAACACATCCGCTGCGCCGCACTTGCTGCTCGCCGCCCGGTTGCCGTGCTTTGCCACCGGCACCCCTGCCGCCGCGATCACGATCGCCGAGGTCGTGGAAATATTAAAGGAATTGGAGCCGTCCCCGCCCGTTCCGACGATTTCCAGCACATCCATGTCGTGCAGCAGACGCGTACAGTGATTTCTCATTTCCTCCGCGGAACCGGTAATCTCCTCGATCGTCTCCCCTTTCATGCTGAGCGCCGTTAAATACGCGCTCTTTTGCACTTCGCTCGCCTCCCCGCTCATGATCTCATTCATGACGGTCTTCGCCACCTCATAGCCGATGTCTTCTTTTTTTGCCAGTTTCAAAATTGCTTCTTTAATCATGATGATTCTCCTTTCCTTTCTGGCATCCGAACCGCCTCCGGTTTGCTCATGGCTGTTTCAGACGCCTCCGTCCACGCATGTGTTGTATTTTTGCCTGTGCGCAGTTCCATTTTTGCCTATGCGCAGTTTCATTTTATCTGCATGCGGTTACATTCCCCTAAATGCATTGCTCTAGTACGCACACATTCTCTCCTTCTGCATGTCGGGCATTTCCCTCAACCGTTTCTTCTTTCTATGTTTTCATATAAATTCCGTATCATCGCCGCGCCCATTTCCGTTAAAACCGATTCCGGATGAAACTGCACGCCGTAAACCGGATAGCGCGCATGCTCGACCGCCATCACCTGTCCGTCCGCGGTCTGCCCGGTGATCCGAAGCTCCTGCGGGACGGTATCCCTGTCCGCCGCAAGCGAATGGTAACGCGCCACCGTGCACGTTTCGGGAAAACCGTGAAACAGACAGCTGTTCGTATCCACGGTGATCTCGCTCGTCTTTCCGTGCATCAGCTCTTTGGCGTAGGTGACGGTCGCGCCAAACGCCTCGCAGATGACCTGATGCCCAAGGCACACGCCGAAAATTGGTATTTTCCCCGCAAGCTGTTTCACAACCTCGGTGCAGATGCCTGCATCCGCCGGCTTTCCCGGTCCCGGAGAGAGCACGATCAGCCGCGGAGAAAGCGCCTCGATCTCCGGAACGCTCAGTTCGTCGTTTCGGATCACACGGATGTCTTCACATACCTCTCCGATCAACTGATATAAATTATAGGAAAAACTGTCATAATTATCAATCAACAGGATCATGTTCCAGTCCTCCTTTCGCCGCCTCAAGCGCCTGCATCACCGCTTTCGCCTTGTTGATGCATTCCTGATACTCGTTCTCCGGAACGCTGTCCGCCACAATGCCTGCGCCGCTTCGGATAAACACCTTGCCGTTTTTGGCAAACGCAAGCCGGATGCCGATACAGGTGTCCAGATTCCCCGTAAAGTCCAGATAACCGATCGCCCCGCCGTAAATGCCGCGCTTGTTGTCCTCCAGCTCATTGATGATCTCACAGGCGCGCAGCTTCGGCGCCCCCGAAAGCGTTCCTGCCGGCAGGATTGCGTCCACCGCGTCAAGCGCATCTTTGTCCTCCCGCTCCACGCCGGACACCGTAGAACCGATATGCATGACATGGGAATAACGCTCAATATTCATATACTGCTCCACCTTGACACTGCCGATCCGGCTGATCTTTCCGATGTCATTTCTGCCCAGATCGACGAGCATATTGTGCTCGGAACGTTCTTTTTCATCTGCAAGCAGTTCTTTTTCCAGCGCGTCATCCTCCTCCGGCGTCGCGCCGCGCGGTCTTGTCCCTGCAAGCGGATAGGTGTAGAGCTTCCCGTCCTCCAGCTTCACGAGCGTCTCCGGCGATGCGCCAGCGATCTCAATGTCGTCGCTGGAAAAATAGAACATATACGGCGACGGGTTTGTCGTCCGCAGCACGCGGTACGTGTCAAACAAACTCCCCTCCACATCCGCCTCCACGCGGTTCGAGAGCACAACCTGGAAAATATCGCCCTCGCGGATGTGGTTTTTGGCCCGCTCCACCATTTCGCAGTATTCTTCTTTTGTAAAAAGAAAACGGTAATCCGATCTGAGGGTGAGCGGCGCGATCTCCGCCTTCTCACCGCCCCGCACAAGAGCCGCCATCTCCTTGAGTTCGCGGATGGCACGGGGATACGCCGTCTCTAAATCGTCCGTCTTGGCGTTTACGATCAATATGATCTTTTGTCTGAGATTATCAAACGCGATCACCTTGTCAAACAACATGAGATCCACATCCCGGAAGCCCTCGCTGTCCTTTGCGCCAAGCTTTAAGGTCGGCTCGCTGTATTTAATATAATCATATGAAAAATAACCGACCAGCCCTCCCGTAAACGGCGGCAGTCCTGCAAGGCGCGGACTTTTGTACTGCATCAGGATTTCCCGGATATACGCGCCCGGATGCACAACCTCCTTCGTCTGCGTGATGCCGCTCTTGATCGTCATTTGATGATCCACGCAGGAAATTTCCAGCCGCGGCTCGTATCCGAGAAACGTATAGCGTCCCCACCGTCTTGTCTGCTCCACGCTTTCCAAAATATAGCAATGTCTGCTGACTTTTTTTAGGCTTCGCAGCACTTCGATCGGCGTCCTGCTGTCTGCGTAAATTTCCGTACTGATTGGAATTGCCCGGTAATCCCCGTTTTCCGCGATCTGCTTTGCTTCCTCCAATGTAGGATAAAACATGCCGCACTCCTCCTTTTTTATTCTTTCTCATAGGCGTTTGCGAAACGCCGTAAGCCGCATATTTACGGCATTTTTTGACTAT
>JAMPAG010000104.1 GCA_023667365.1 bacterium
ATGGTAATGGATATTATTCACTGTAATTTTGTACTGTCGCCCAACAAAGGTAAAACCTTTTCCAAGTTCTAACAAGAATATCTGAAGATTATCAATGATTCTTTGCTCTAAGTCACCTTCCGAATATTGTTTCAATTCTGGTATATTTAAAAATTCCAAAGTATACGTGTTTTTAATGACATCTTCCGGTTTTTGAATCTCAATTCCTTCGTGTGCCAATGATAAAATTCCTTCTTTATCACGGCTCACAGCTAACCGAAGAAAAAGCGCAGAATCCATTTGACGTTGCAATTCCCTAACTCCCCACTTCTCACTTACCGCTCCTTTTTCATAAAAGCTTCGTTCCAAATCATCATCAATTTTTATCAATTCACAAATATGCGACCAACTAAGTTTATTAGATACTGTATGATAATCCGGATATCTTAAGTAAAACTTTCTCATGTTATTTAAATTTGGCCTACTATACCCTTTTCCCAAACGCAAAGTAAGTTCCTTAGAAAGAGTCGTGAGCAATTTGCTGCCATAAGCAGCTTTAATATTGCCATTCTGCTCTGATTCCACAATATATTTCCCAATCAACCAATATGTTTCTGTCATAGTGCTGTTAACAACTCCAGCCAAATTCTCTTTTGCTTTTTTCACAGCTTTTTCAATATTAAAAATCAAATCTTCCAACATTGTGTTTAACCTAATTTCATCCATATATTCCCTCGCTCAAATTTGTCAGACACCGTCTGACAAATTCATCATAAACAACAAAAAGCTTTCAACATAATTCGTGACATTTATTTCATCTATATTATACTTCATTTTCTAATATTTTCATACAGGCAAATCATAATATCAAAAAAAGAACCTATGAGCATACACCCATAGATTCTTTTCATTTCATCACATAATTCGCAGTAAAATTCACTACCGCATCTGCGCCGCAACTTCAGCCGCAAAGTCCTCGTTCTTCTTCTCCAAGCCCTCGCCGGTCTCAAAGCGGACAAATTTCGTTAAGCTGATATTCGCACCGTTATCCTTTGCAACCTGTGCAAGGTATTGCGCAACGGTCTGCTTGCCGTCCTCCGCCTTGACATAGATCTGATCCACAAGGCAGATTTCCTTTAATTCCTTGTTGATACGGCCGTTGATCATGCCCTCGATCACCTTCTCCGGCTTCTGAGACTCTTTCGGATCGTTCTTAATCTGTTCTTTCAGGATCTCTTTCTCGTGCTCGATATAGTCAGCCGGAATCTCGTCCTTGGTCACATACTTGGGTGAAAGAGCCGCAACCTGCATCGCAATGTTCGTCAGCGCTTCCTTTACCGCATCATTGCACACATCCGTATCCGCCGCCACGATCACACCGATCCTGCCGCCGCCGTGCAGATAGGTCACGGTCATACCGTTCTCTGCGGTCACCTTCTCAAACCTTCTGATCTTTAAGTTCTCACCGATGACTGCGATCTGCTCCACGAGCGCATCCTTTACGTTCTTCGTGGTATCCGCCTTCCAAGGCTCTTCCATGAATGCGTCAATATCCGCCGCATCGGAAACAAGCACCTGCTCTGCGACTGCCTCCACATAGCTTTGGAATTTCTCATTCTTTGCGACGAAATCCGTCTCAGAGTTTACCTCGACGACGGCTGCCGTCTTGTTATCTTTTGTAATCACGCGGCAGACACCCTCAGCGGCGATCCTGCTTGCCTTCTTTTCTGCTTTTGCCTGTCCGTTCTTTCTTAAATATTCTACAGCCTCGTCCATATTTCCGTCGGTCTGGGTCAATGCCTTCTTACAGTCCATCATCCCCGCGCCGGTCATTTCTCTTAAATCTTTTACCATTGCTGCTGTGATCGCCATGTTCTATCTATCCTGCCTTTCCGAATTTTGTTCCATTCCCTGCGCTATGCCCTTTTGTAACCTGTAAGTTTGGGGGCAGCACAAATCCCGCGATTCTATTCTTCTGCGTTTTCTACGACTTCTTCAATATCCTCGGCATCCGTCTCCGCGGCAGCCATCTCTGCCTCGGTGTAAACGGCCTCTCCCTGATTTGCCTCAATGACAGCGTCCGCCATCTTGGATACGATAAGCTTTACGGCTCTGATCGCATCGTCATTGCCCGGAATGACATAATCCAGTTCTTCCGGATCACAGTTCGTATCCGCGATACCGATCAGGGGAATGCCGAGCGCATGCGCTTCCTGTACGCAGATTCTCTCCTTTTTCGGATCAACGATAAAGATTGCATCGGGAAGCTTCTTCATTTCCTTGATACCGCCAAGGTTCTTCTCCAGCTTCTCCCATTCTTTCTTTAATGCAATGACTTCTTTTTTCGGAAGCACGTCGAACGTTCCGTCCTCGGACATCGTCTCGATTTTCTTTAACTTCGCGATACGGGACTGGATGGTCTTGAAATTCGTCAGCATACCGCCAAGCCATCTCTCATTGACATAGAACATACCGCAGCGCTCCGCCTCGGTCTTTACCGCATCCTGCGCCTGCTTCTTGGTACCGACAAAGAGGATTGTTCCGCCCTGTGCCGCGATCTCGGAAACCGCCTTGTAAGCCTCGTCCACTTTGCCGACGGACTTCTGTAAGTCGATGATGTAGATGCCGTTTCTCTCCGTGAAGATATACGGCGCCATCTTCGGGTTCCATCTTCTTGTCTGGTGTCCGAAATGAACACCTGCCTCCAGTAACTGTTTCATTGAAATTACGCTCATGTTGTTCCCTCCGTTTGGTTTTGTTCCTCCGCATTCTTCGACTGCATCCGCCACCCTGTCTGCGGGCACCGGCGGGCGCATCCGAATGCGTGTGGTTTTCCTGTTTCTGCCGCGGCGTACACCGCAACGCTGTGATTATAACACGATTTTTTGCGCTATGCAACCACATTTTTCCGATTTTTGCGTGGCTCGCTGCGTGGTTACTGCATTTTAGTTTCCCGTCACCGCCGCACATTTATTTGCAATTCTTCGTACAGCCGCTCCCGGTATTCCTCATCTTCCGCCGCGCGCCTCAAGTCGCCTTCCCGATGCTGCTCGAGTAATATGCAGATCAGTCTGCTGTAACGCGCGCTTTCCTCTCTTCCCTGTTCCCTCCCGCGTTCGATTCCCTCTTCTATTCCTTCCTCCCGCAGTGACCGCTCATACTTTTTTACATCAAATTCTTCCAATAACATCCCCAGCACCTCCGCCCGGTAATCCCTCAGAAATCCCAATAAAATCCCCTGTTCGATACAATCCGTGATCGCCGCATCCAGCGCCTTCTTCGGCTCCGTCCCGCCTGCAAGATATTGTCTGGATAACTCTACAAGCACGGCATATTCACGCAGTACCTTACATTTCTCCATTAGTTCTCTGTTATGCCCATGGTTGATATTGAGCATCCGCACAGTCAGTTCTATGTCCGCCTGCGTATCTGCCCTCCCGCTTTCAAAAGAGTCCGAAAGCCGTAAGATCTCCTCCTCCGGTATCTCCTTTTCCCCGTTATAAAACACCACGCACCGCGGCGCAGGAAGCGTCATCCGCCTTGTCCCGTACAGGCTTTCCTTCGCCTGCTCCGCCAGCTTCTGATACTCCTGCGCCAGATAGATCAGAAAACGCAGCGGCATGTTCGGATTATAGGTGCTCTGATGTTCATACAGGTTCAATGTCCCCGCCAGAACAAACGCAAGATCATTTTTCATGACGATATAGACCGCGCTCTCAATTGTTACGACCTGCAATAAAGATGCATCCCGATAATCCGTTCCGTTGAGTGCGTTATACAGCTGCAGCAACGCCTCCCTGTCTTTTTCAAACAGGAACCGGAACAGCCGGTCCTTTGCCTGGCGGTGCACCCTGCGCCTGCCGATTCCGGCAAACCGCATTTTTTTTCGTTCTTCTGTTTTTCGCATAGCTTCTCCTTCCGTTTACCGGCAGGAATCCTATGCGAAACCGCGTACTCCGAAAATTGCCCCGCCGCCGCATTGGCGCGGGCTCCAATCGGAAACGCACCGTCTCGTCCCAGTTCCTGCCTTATTCTATTCATCCCATTTTTCACGTGAGAAAATCTGACAGAAACTGTCCGAATGTGCGAACGCACATGATTAGAAATTCTCTGATGTCACTATCATAGGAAAAAATTTCCCATTTGTCAATTACAATTTTCTTCCGTTTCAGAAGGGCCGTTTCAGAAGAGAGAACTTATTTTTTGCGGTCTCCGCTCCGTCGTTATTTTTCCCAAAAATACCAGTTACTCCCAAGAATAATTCTTCTTTCGCCGTCCATGCTTATGGTACGGAAATTCATTTACTTCTCATACGAATCATCCATGCTGACGCAAGCCTGCGGGTTTGGGTGTCAGCATAAATCTCGCGATTGAAAAATCTTTGATTTTTCAATCTAATCTACAAATAAAGGACGGAATCAAAGCATGATACAGGGAAAAGTAGAAATCTGCGGTGTCAACACCGCAAAGCTTCCGTTGTTAAAAAACGAAGATCAGGAAATTCTGTTTCAACTCATCAAGGACGGCAATCTCGCTGCCAGAGAAAAATTCATCGAAAGCAATCTCCGGCTCGTGTTAAGCGTCATCAAACGCTTCTCCTCCAGCGCTGAAAACATCGACGATCTGTTTCAGATCGGCTGCATCGGGCTCATCAAAGCGATCGACAATTTTGACTTATCGTTTAACGTCAAGTTTTCAACCTACGCCGTGCCCATGATTCAGGGCGAGATCCGCCGCTTTCTGCGCGACAACGCATCCAGCATCCGCGTCTCCCGTTCCTTAAAAGACACCGCCTACAAAGCGATCTATGCCAAGGAGCTCTATGTCAAAAAGCACCAGAAAGAGCCGACCATCACGGAGATTGCCGACGAAATCGGCATTTCCAAGGAGGACATCGTGTATGCCTTAGACGCCCTGCAAAGCCCGATGAGCCTGTACGAGCCCGTCTATACGGAGGGCGGCGACACGCTTTATATCATGGATCAGATCAGCGACAAAAAAAATAAAGAAGAAACCTGGGTAACGCAGCTCTCCCTTTCAGATGCCCTAAAACGTCTGTCCGAACGGGAGCGTGAGATCATCTCCATGCGCTATTTTGAAGGAAAGACGCAGATGGAAGTCGCCGAAATCATTGGCATCTCGCAGGCGCAGGTATCGCGCCTGGAAAAGAATGCCTTAAAAAGCATGCAAAATTATCTGGCGGAAACGTAGAAGAACTGCCGCTGACACAGTTCCAAAGAATCCGCCAATAACGGATCCCAGAAGAACTGCCTACGGCACAGTTCCAAAAGAATCCGCTATGCGGATTCCCAGAAGAACTGCCTACGATAGTTCCAAAAGAATCCGCTATGCAGTTCTTCGAAAGAGTTACGCTGCGCGTAACTCTTTTTTATGCCTCCCTGATCATCTCCTTTTTCAGGCGTTTCATGATTTTTTTTTCCAGCCGCGAGATATAGGACTGCGATATGCCCAAAAGTCCGGCGACCTCTTTCTGCGTCATTTCCTCCCCGTCCACGTTTCCCAGACCGAAACGCAGGTTGATAATCATTTTTTCCCGCTCGGAAAGCTTCTCGATTGCGCCGCTCAATACGCGCCGCTCCGCCTCATTTTCCAAATCCTTATAAATCACGTCCTCCTCCGTGCCGAGAATGTCTGAGAGCAGCAGTTCATTGCCGTCCCAATCCACATTGAGCGGCTCGTCGATCGAGACCTCCAGCCTCGTCTTATTATTTCTGCGCAGATACATGAGAATCTCGTTCTCAATGCAGCGCGAAGCATAGGTCGCCAGCTTAATATTTTTATCGCACTTGAACGTGTTGATCGCCTTGATCAGACCGATCGTACCGATGGAGATCAGATCCTCCACGCCGACTCCCGTATTGTCAAATTTTTTCGCTATGTAGACGACCAGCCGGAGATTATGCTCAATGAGCACGGACTTTGCCTGCGCGTCGCCCTCCCTCCCCAACAGATTGACAAACGTATTTTCCTCCTCCGGTGTAAGCGGCGGCGGCAGAATGTCCGCACCCCCGATATAATGAATATCCCCCTTATTTTGAACAAAAAATCCTGCCTCCCTGTGCAGAAGGCACATCTGTAATCTTGTCGGTATTGCCACTTTCCATATCATATTGTTTTCCTCTTTTCCAAGTTTCCTTTTTTGACTCCGCAAGGATCGTCCCCGCATAGGCCTTCGCTATGAGGGAAACGGCGATTTCATCTGCGATTCCTCCAAAGCCGTTTCAAGGAAAAAATCAGGATGCAGCAGCATTTGATAGCCGCCCTCCGCAGACAACCGCCCGTCGTACAGTGCGACCAGCATTCCGTCCATGGACCGCGCGGAAACCTCCTCTCCGACCGGCGCTAAAACCACATCCTGCGCCGCATAGCCGTAAAGCAGCCCGTTTTGACAGCCGAGCGAATGAAACGGGATTACCGCCTTGGGCAGCCCCCGCTCGCTCTCCGGATAAAGCGCGCCCTCAAGCACTGCGGCAGGCACGCCGCGGATCGGCTCATACAGCCGGTTTCCCGTGTCCAGCATACCGATACAATCGATCCGGAAGCCGTCGATCCGAAAATGAACCTCATAGCGCCGGCTGTCCTCCGCCTGCCTTACGCGCGTATGACTTTGCAGCCTTTTGACAAGCGCGCAGAGTGCCTCGTACAGCGCCGCGCCGCTCCCTGCGATCACCGGCATTGCCAATGCATGATCCTGAACCCATCCGATCTTTCCCTGTAAAAATGAAAAAAAACCTCCATATAGAATTGCCAGAAAGAACATACACGCACACCCACATGCAAACTCCCGCATCCGTCTGACGCGGTAAGTCAGCCATAGCAGAAGCGGCTGTGTCAGCCCG
>JAMPAG010000105.1 GCA_023667365.1 bacterium
TCAGACAGGGATTATTTTTCGTTCTGCGGCTCAGATCTGAATGACGCGCCGGATCTCGGTATCCCTGCCGATGACCGGATCCAGTCTGCCCTCTTTCGCCAACTCCGTCAGATTACGGCTGTACTGCGCCAGCACGCTCTGATGCTCTCTTTTTCCATTCTGACGGCGCTTGCGCAGTCCTAAGTCCTCTTTATAAAGCGAGCCGTCCTCGCCCATTGCCACCAAAATATCCACATACAGCTTTTGGATGCTGATACCAAGCGAGTTCAAGAGGCGTACTGCCACATTATCCCCGTCCTTTAATAGTGCCAGAAGAATATGCTCCGTTCCGGTCTTTTGGGAGCCGAAACGCGCCGCCTGTCTGTGGCTCTCCTCCAAAACTTCCGCCGCTTTCGGCGAATAACCGTCCTTTTCGCTAAGAAGCATCGAGCCTGAAGGAACGACTAAATCCTTGATCATCTCGATCGTCTTTTTTTCATCCACACCGTTCTCGGCAAGCACACTCGCCGCGACACCCGTGCGTTCCCGCATCAGACCTACCAGAATATGTTCCGTACCGACATAATTCTGATAGAGCGATGCCGCCGTACGCGCCGCCAAATGCAACGCCGCAGTTGCTTTATCGGTAAATTCTGACTGCATGTACCGGTTCACTCCTATTCATTATCATCCAAATCTAAAAATTCAAATTCCAGATCATCGGAGGGCGTCATGAAATTTACGGATTTCCATACATCCTGATCGGATTTGCGGTCATTGATCGTGGAATTCCGCTCCGTAATGTCCTCCAATGCATCTTCATCCATGTTTTCCTCCGCATGATCGTCGGAAAATCCTGCTTCGCCTGTTTCTCCGCCGTCCGCATAGCTCCCGCCATAAGCATAGCCATCTTCCGGCGCATAGCCTCCGCCGCCCATCGCTTCCTCAACGGCTCCTGCAAGGGACGATGTGGAGAGCGGGCTGACCTCGATGCTGTCCGAGACGGAATATCCGTAATCGTCTGCGTCCTCTCCGGTCTCATAACCGTCTTCGTCCTCATCCCCGTCTTCGTCTTCCTCCTCATCTTCCTCATCCGCATATTCCCCGCGGCGCCTTCTGCTCCGATATTCCCGCTGCCCGCGGGCCTTGCCAAATACGCTTCCCTTCGGGAGTACGCTGCGCAGATGAAATTCCTGTTCACTCTCCCCGTATAAGTCCCGGCGGTAATCCCGGATCCGCAGTCCCATCAGTACAAGAACCACTGTCATTGCCACAAGAAGGATGCACAGGAAAATGATCCATCCGATATGGGAGCCGCCCTTTCCTTTTTCCGTGGAATCCGATGTGCTTCCCGACGTGCTCCCGACCGGAGCCGGCACCGCATAGTGCATTTCCTCGGACGCCTCGCCGCGGTTGATCGTAAACAGATAGCTGAGTCTTGTTCCGTCCGCCGCCTGCACGGTGATCACCGCCATATTGCTGCCCGGCTGCAGATTGGAAAAACCATAATTTTCGCTGACGACGGAGCCCCCGTCCGACGGCACGCCAAACGCACTGACCGAAGTTGTCTTTTCATCCACCGTGACCGTATACTGCGTGACGTCCGGCGAAAATGCCGGCGCCAATGTCCCGTCGCTGATATAGAGCGAATAAAGCGTCGCATTGCCGGATGGCGCCGGCACGACCGGCGCCGGTCCTGCGGGCGCTTCGCCTCCTTCTCCCTGGGAACCGGCTTCTCCGCCTTCACCGGGCTGTTCTTCCCCGCCTTCCTGTGAGTTATCGCCGCCCCCTGCGGGTGCTTCGCCTCCGGCCGCTCCTCCCACGGTCCCGCCCACAAGGTCGTCGTCCGCAATGGAACCGGTCTCCTCCCCCGTGTCTGTGACCAAATCTTTCCTGATATATCCTATGGTATTGCCATTTACATAGACTTTATACCATGTATAGCCGTCCGCACCGACCTCTGTTCCGCAGATTTCCACGCGCTCCCCGCTCTTGACACTGGCGAGCACCTCGCTGTCCGTTGAGGATCTCAAGCGGATATTCGCGCCGCCGCCCTCTTTTACGATCCCGTAAGTATTGATATAAGCATATGCCGTCAGCGTGCCTATGGCAAATGCCAAAAGACATGCCAGCGACAGGCAGCCGCTCAGCCTTCCGATACAGTTTCTCACGTTTTTCATGCGTACTTCCATCCTCTTCTTTTACACCTTCCTGCCCGCCGCATACGATGTCACGCATGTCTGACAGACTTTTCCATTGACCCGCCGGATCCCGCACAGCCTCCGCATTATCATTTGCTTCGGATAAATCTCCGTTCGCCTTCTTCTCCCTTCGAATTTCCGAGTCCAAAACCTGCCAGCGCATTATTTTTCTGCGCGCGCGCCTGTTCCTCGATCCTGCGGTTGACATTCACCTTACATTTTTCGCAAAATCTTCCTGAACGAATGTCAGCGCCGCACACCTCGCAGCGCAGGAATGTTCTGGAATCCGCCGCCACCTCGATCCGCTCCTCACGGAGCATCTTACGGATGGCTTTCTGCTTCACGCCTGTCTCCTTCTCCACATCCACCATGGTCGCTCCCCGGTGCTTCTCGACGTAACCGCGCACTTTACCGTAGTCGTCCAGCTCTTTCCTGCCGCAGTCCTCACACTCATACTCTCCCACGCCCTTGAACACCATGACGCCGCCGCAGTCCGGGCAATTTATCGGTCTGTGATAATCGCCCATCAACAGCTCATTCAAACGGGCTTCCCGGTTCTGCTCCTTTTCACTCTTTCCCATTGTCAACCGCCTCCAGTCACCGTCCGCTGCGGAGTCATTCTCCCTCCGGAATGACTCCGCAGCCTGCCTGTCTCATGTTCCTGCGTTTTCCTTGCGCGCGACTACTGACTCTCCTGAATCGCTTTTCCAATGTCATGCCGCATGTATTTATTGGCAAACTGCACCCACTCCGCCGCCTCGTATGCTTTTTTGCGCGCCGTCGTCAGATCTTCTCCAAGCGCCGTGATTCCGAGCACCCGTCCGCCGTTTGTGACAATCCTGCCCTGTTCATCTTTTTTTGTCCCCGCGTGGAAGCAAAAATAATCCTCTTTCCCCGTAAAATGATTCAGTCCCGTGATCTCGAAACCCTTTTCATAGGCGACGGGATAGCCGTCGGAGGCAAGAACCACGCAGACCGCCGCGTTATCTTCAAATTGAAGATCCACCTGATCCAGCGTGCCGCCAATGCATGCCTCGCAGACGTCAAGGATGTCGTTTTTCATTCTGGGCAGGACAACCTGCGCCTCCGGATCGCCGAAACGCGCATTGTATTCCAAGACGCGCGGCCCCTTCTCCGTTAAGATCAGTCCGAAAAAGATCACGCCGCGAAACGGTCTTCCCTCCGCCGCCATCGCGTCCACCGTCGCCTGATAGATGTATTTTTTGCAAAAAGCATCCACTTCTTCCGTATAGAACGGACTCGGTGAAAAGTTCCCCATGCCGCCGGTATTTAAGCCCTGATCGCCGTCCTTTGCGCGCTTATGATCCTGCGCGGACGACATGATCTTGATGGTCTTTCCGTCTACGAACGAGAGCACGCTGACCTCGCGCCCCGTCAGAAATTCTTCGATGACCATGCGGTTTCCGGCGGAGCCGAACTTCTTATCCTCCATGATCTCCTTGACGCCCGCAAGCGCCTCGTCAAGTGTATTGCAGATGAGCACGCCTTTTCCGAGCGCCAGACCGTCCGCCTTTAACACAATCGGGAACGACGCCTTCTCTCTTATGTATTTTTCCGCATCCTGCGCGCGCTCAAATGTCTCGTACGCCGCCGTCGGGATGCCGTATTTTTTCATCAGATCCTTGGAAAACGCCTTGCTCCCCTCTAGGATCGCCGCATTTTTATTCGGACCGAACGCCGGGATTCCTGCCGCCTCCAGTTCATCAACCAGACCGCCTACAAGCGGATCGTCCATCCCGACGATCACCATGTCAATCGCTTTCTCTTTGGCAAAAGCGACGATTTTTTCAAATTCCATGGCGCCGATCGGCACACACTCCGCGATCATGCCGATTCCCGCGTTGCCGGGCGCACAGTAAATCTTGTCCGCGCGGCTGCTCTTTGCCACGCTCGCCGCAATCGCATGTTCTCTTCCGCCGCTTCCCACGATCAAAATGTTCATTCCCCTGCTTCCTTTCTTTCAGAAAATGCATTCGACACTTTATTTTCTCTCTTTGTGCTCCTTTGCAATCATGTCGATCGCCTGCGGCAGAATGATCCACTCCGCCTCCTCCATAACGCGCCGCTGTAAGGTCTTCGGCGTATCGTTCTCTTTCACCTCGACCGCTTTCTGTAACAGGATCGGCCCCGTATCCGTTCCCTCGTCCACATAGTGTACGGTGGCGCCGGTCACTTTGACGCCGCGCGCAAGCGCTGCTTCATGTACTTTTAACCCGTAATACCCCGTTCCGCAGAACGACGGGATCAGGGACGGGTGAATGTTGATGATTTGGTTTCCATAACGTTGTATCATTTTCTGCGGAATCACGACCAGAAAACCCGCTAGCACGATCAGATCGGGCGCTGCCGCATCCACCGCATCCAAAAGCGCCTCATGAAACTGTTCTCTCGTCTCATAGGAACGCGGGGACACGCACATTGCGTCAATCCCGTGCTCTTTGGCGCGCGTCAGCGCATACGCGTTCGGATTGTTGCTGATGACACGCACGATCCGCGTATCCGTGACCGTTCCCGCGTCGATCGCGTCCATGATTGCCTGCAAATTTGTCCCGCCGCCCGAAACGCAGACTACGATGTTCAGCATAAGGTCACTCCCTTTTCTCCCGCTTCGATCTCACCGATCACATAAGGCGTCTCTCCTGCCGCCCTGACCGCTTCCATCGCACGGTCCGCATCCTCAGGCGCGACTGCCGCGATCATGCCGATTCCCATATTGTATGTATTGTACATAACTTTCTCGTCGATGTCGCCTTTTTGCTGTAAAAGCCGAAAGATCGCCGGCACTTCATAGGAGTCCCTGCGGACGACCGCACGCACGCCGTCCTTTAGCATACGCGGGATATTCTCATAGAAACCGCCGCCTGTGATGTGGCTGCACGCTTTAATGACAACGCCCGCATCACGCACGCTCTTTAACGCCTTCACATAAATCTTCGTCGGTGTGAGCAGCGTTTCGCCAAGCGTTGCGCCAAGTTCTTCATAGTAGGTGTCCAGACTTTCTTTCGTCATCTCGAACACGCTGCGCACAAGGGAAAAACCGTTGCTGTGCACGCCGCTCGAGGCAATGCCGATGAGCACGTCCCCTGCCGCAAGATCATGTCCGTCAATCAGATCCTTTTCATCCGCTGCGCCGACCGCAAAACCCGCCAGATCATATTCGTCCTCCGGCATCAGTCCCGGATGCTCCGCCGTCTCGCCGCCGATTAACGCCGCGCCCGCCTGCTTACAGCCCTCCGCAACGCCTTTTACGATCGCCGCAATCTTTTCGGGGATATTTTTTCCGCAGGCGATATAATCTAAGAAAAACAACGGTTCCGCGCCCGCGCAGATCACGTCGTTGACGCACATCGCAACGCAGTCGATCCCGACGGTATCATGCCGGTCCATCAAAAACGCAAGCTTGATCTTCGTGCCGACGCCGTCCGTTCCGGAAAGCAGGACCGGTTTCTCCATGTCCTTGATCTTTTCCAAAGAAAACGCACCGGAAAATCCGCCGATCCCGCCGAGCACCTCCGGTCTCATCGTTCCTTTCACATACTGCTTCATCAGCTCCACCGACCGGTAGCCCGCCTCAATATCCACGCCTGCCTTCTTGTAATCCATTGTTTTTGTCTGCTCCTTTCGTTTTTTCACAGCTCATAGGCGATTGCGAAACGCAATCAATTACGTTCCTGATTGTGCAAAATATACAATTCCAAAAGCAGGTGCTCTGACGCCGCCGGTACTTGCATGCCGTGTTTTGGCATGCTATGTACCGCTGCGAGCGGAAGGCAGCGAAAGCGTGCCTGCATTGGATTGTATATTTTGCACAATCTCACCGCCTATCGCATGCGTTTCGCAATCGCCTGCTTTGACAGTTCAGGTCTCTGTCCTCAAACAGTCTATTTACCGCTCCCATACTCCCGATACCCGACTTCCTGCAAGCGGGCGTCCTTCTTCTGCACGCCTTCCTTCATGCTCTCGGAATATGCCTTTAGCCGCGCAAGCAGCGCCTCATCCGAGGTCGCAAGGATCTTCGCCGCCAAAAGCCCCGCATTCATGCCGCCGTTAATGGCGACCGTCGCAACCGGGATTCCCGAAGGCATCTGCACGATCGAATAAAGCGAATCCCGCCCTCCGAGCGACGTCGTGTGCATCGGGATGCCGATCACGGGCATCGGAAAGATCGCCGCGCACATGCCCGGCAAATGCGCCGCCATGCCGGCACCTGCAATGATGACCTTAAAGCCCTTTGCCTCCGCGCCCTTGGCATACTCAAAAAACACATCCGGCTCCCTGTGCGCCGATATGATCGTCATTTCATAAGAAACGCCAAGCTCCTCCAGAATCTCCGCCGCTTTCGCCATCACGGGCATATCCGAGTCGCTTCCCATTACAATCCCAACCTGTGCCATACTCCGACGATACTCCTTTCCCTATCTCCAG
>JAMPAG010000106.1:0-4465 GCA_023667365.1 bacterium
CGTTCCCGGCAACAGCATTGCTGCCTGTCCTATTGAACGCCCTCTGTACTGCCGCTCCCTGACAGAACCGGCGATGTCCTTCTACGAAAAAAGCAAAATCCCCAAAAAGTAAATGAGCGGCGCCGTCACGATCACGCTGTCAAACCGATCCATGATTCCGCCGTGTCCCGGAATCAGCTTACCGTAATCTTTGATGTCATGATCGCGCTTGATGCCGGACGCCGCAAGATCGCCGAGCTGGGAAAGCACGGAGCCGATGCCGCCGATCAGCGCAAAGAAAAGCGCCTGATGCGGGATATTCAGCGTATTTGTTGTTTGGAGGATCCACCCATAAAGAAAACCGACAAGCGCCGCGCCGAGAATACCGCCGACCGCGCCTTCCACCGATTTTTTCGGGCTTAAAACAGGCGCAAGCTTATGCCTGCCGAATGTCCTGCCAACCAGATACGCGCAGGTGTCGCTGATCCAGCTGCTGATGAACACAAGCCATACAAGGTAAAAACCCCCGTACCACTCACGGATCAGCCAGATAAAGGAAAGCATGACAGGCGCATAAATGCAGGCAAAAAAAGTCCGGACCGGCACATCACATTTTGTTTTCGGAAACTTGATCACATAAACCGCCATCAGGCAAAGCAGCGTCAGGATCATGACCATCAGACATGCGAGCGCGGCGGCCGCCGCTCCCGTTATCGTAAGCTGCGTACCCTCGCCCGCGCGGAGAAGTCCGAGCCCCGAACCGTATACATACATCAGCGCATCATAGCAGGTAATGCCGATCACACCGACGACCTCGTACGCATTGGGCGCTTTTCCTTTTTCATTCACGCCCATTGCCTTTGTTAATTCCAAAAAGCCGATCAACGACACAGCGTAAAGCGCGAGCAGCAGCACCCAGTCGCCCGCCCAGATCGCGCCAAACAAAAGAATTACCAGTACAATTCCGCTGATTGTTCTTGTCAGAAACATCGTTTTTCCCTCTGCCTTTCTATCTGCATGAACCTGCACAGACCACCCGTAAAGAATCTTTGCTGTCCAGAGGAACGCGTTTACGGCTCCTCCTCATGAAACCATTTTCTCAATGAAACTCTGCTCATCCCTGACGGCACCTCTTCCATGTCCTGCACGCTATACACCGCCGTACCGGCGATCCCGTTCATTGTATGCCTCCACGGCTTTCTGCAATTCCTTTCCGTCAAAATCCGGCCACGGCACGGGCGTAAAATAAAACTCCGCATAGGCGAGCTGCCATAACAGGAAATTGGAAAGGCGCTGTTCCCCGCTTGTCCGTATGAGCAGATCGGGGGCAGGGATACCCGCCGTATCTAAGGACGCCTCAAACAGTTGCGCCGTAACGTCATCCGGCATAAGCGCGCCCGCCTTTACCTGCGCCGCGATCTTTTTTACGGCGCGCAGCATTTCGTCACGGCTTCCATAATTCAGCGCAACGATGAAATTCAGTCCGTCATAATCTTTGGTCGCTTCCTCCAGCTCCGCGATCTGACGCTGGAATTCTTCATCCAGCCCCGTTCGGTCGCCGATCACACGCACACGCATGTTATTCTTTTTCGCCGTCTTCTTACAGGTGGCAAGATAGCTTTTTAAGAGTTTCATGAGCGCCGCGACCTCATCGGACGGTCTGCTCCAGTTTTCTGTAGAAAACGCGTACACCGTCAGATAACGAATTCCCATTTCATGCGCTGCGCGGCAGACGACCTCCACATTTTTCGCTCCCTGCACATGACCGTAATTACGCGGCATTCCCTTACTCTTCGCCCAGCGCCCGTTTCCGTCCAATATGATCGCCACATGCTGCGGTATATTCATTCCCGTCCCTCCTGCCCTGCAAGAACGCCTTACGCTCTTTTCTCTCCATCCGCAAAATTTTCCACCGGATTCGGATATCGAAAGCCTTGCGTATCCGTGTTATTCGACGGCTTGCAGCGCTTTTGACTCCCAAATCCGATCGGTAAAAAGGGCGCACCCACATGCAAGCATGCCGTGCGCCCCCCGTTTTTCGCTTATACCGTCATGATTTCTTTGGATTTGCTTTCCACAAGCGCATCCACTTCCTTAATGTACTTATCCGTTGCTTTCTGAAGCTGGTCCTCCAGCTGCTTTGCCTCGTCCTCGGAGATCTCTTTGCCGAGTTTTTTTACCGCATCATTGCCATCACGTCTGGCATTGCGGATCACGACCTTATTGTCCTCGCCCTTTTTCTTAATCTCCTTGACCAGTTCCTTTCTGCGGTCCTCCGTCAGTTCGGGAAATACCAGCCGGACAACCGAGCCGTCGTTCGACGGTGTGATACCAACGTCGGACATCATGATCGCCTTTTCAATCTCCTTGATCAATGATTTTTCCCATGGCGCGATCTGGATCATCCTTGCTTCCGGAACCGTAATATTGCCGACACTCTGAATCGGGGTCGGCGTCCCGTAATAATCCACTTTAATCTTATCCAGAATATGCGGATTCGCACGCCCTGCGCGGATCGTTTGAAAATCTGCCTGCAAAAAATCAATCGCTTTCTGCATTTTTTCCTCATACTGTACTAATCTTGCGTCCATGTTTGTCCTCCATTCTTACTCAGCCGCACATGCAATGCGGGCGCAGCCCCGCGGTCAAATCATCGTACTTTTTCGCAAAACGAATAGGCTCTTGTTTGAACCAGCCCGTTCTCAAGCGACCCGTTTTCATTCTCCGTTCACGGTCACTTCCGTACCGTTAAAATCGCCCTTTATCGCATTCACTATGCTGTTCTTTTCGTTTAGTCCGAATACGCGCATCGGCATCCGATTGTCCCTTGCCAAGATGGACGCCGTCATATCCACAACCTGCAAATTGCGCGCAATCACTTCATCAATGGACACCCTGTCGTATTTCTTTGCCGCCGGATTCACTCTCGGATCGTCGTCATAAACGCCGTCGATCGCCTTTGCGAGCAGGATCGCATCCGCCTCAACCTCAACCGCGCGCAGCACGACTCCGGTATCCGTGGAAAAATAAGGATGCCCGGTTCCTCCGGCAAAAAACACGACCATGCCTTTCGCAAAATATTTGTTTGCGCGGTCCTTGGAAAAAAGTTTCGTGAAAGAACCGCATTCAAACGGTGTCAGAACATTTGTCATGAGCCCGACACTCCTGCATATCTCCGATACGTAAATACAATTCATGATCGTTGCCAGCATTCCGATCTGATCCGCCTTGGTACGGTCAATATTCTCGCTGGAACGTCCCCGCCAAAAATTACCGCCGCCGATCACAACGCCGACCTCGATTCCCTCTTCGACAAGTTGTTTGATCTGTAAGGCAACCTCTCTCACCGTCGGCTCGTCGAATCCGGTCTTCTTATCGCCCGACAATGCTTCTCCGCTCAGCTTTAATAAAATACGCTTCATGCCGTTCTCTCCTCTTTGATTCGGCTCCTCCCAGACCCGAAAGAATTCCGCCGCCTGAAAGACTTTCGCGCAAGCGGAAGTCTTTTTTATATCTTTGCCGTCTTCTTGAACTCGTCAAAGAAAGCAGTCGGATTGACGTCTGCATAGCACTGTGAGCACATACCTTCCACAACTGCGCCGTTATTGATCTGAACGGATTTGGATTTAATATTACCCATAACGATTGCGGAAGTATCTAAGATAACAGGACCCTTGACATCAATGTCACCCTTAACCGCACCTGCGATCACTGCGCTTGTCGCCATGATATTGCCGATGATAACAGAGCTCTGTCCAACCTTCACGCTTCCGAGGGAATTAACCTCGCCGACAATCTTTGCCGACTCCGCATAGATTTCAGCCGCCTTGGAATTTCCATTGACTACGCCGGTCACATCCAGCTTTCCAAGAATATCAATATTTCCTGTAATCGTTCCCAAAATTTCGAGCGAACCCTTAGATATAATATCACCGGTGATCGTCATTCCCTCCGTAATAAGGGATTTTTCATCGCTTGCTACCTCATTCTCACCAAATACCTGCTCCTGCATCTTACTTACTCCTTCCTTCTCCACTTCGTTTTCTTCCCCATTCTCTGAAATGCTATTCATTTCCATTACTTCCTCTGACATTTTGTCTGCCTCCGCTTCCTTTATGATTTCTGTTTCTGACGCTCCGTACGGCGCGCTTTCCTCTGTAAATACAGCTTCCGGTATCTCCACTTCCTTCTCCTCCGCCGCTTCTTCGGTAAATACGGCCCCTGTATCCGCGTTCTCCTCTGCGGCGGTTTCCTCTGCAAATACAGACTCTATCTCCGCGTTCTCCTCCGCGGCAGCTTCCTCCGTAAGTACAGACTCTATCTCCGCATTCTCCTCCGCGGCGGCTTCCTCCGTAAGTACAGACTCTATCTCCGCGTTCTCTTCCACGGCGGCTTCCTCCGTAAGTACAGACTCTATCTCCGCGTTCTCCTCCGCGGCGGCTTCCTCTGCAAATACAGACTCTATCTCCGCGTTCTCCTCCGCGGC
>JAMPAG010000106.1:4565-6590 GCA_023667365.1 bacterium
CCGCGGCGGCTTCCTCTGCAAATACAGACTCTATCTCCGCGTTCTCCTCCGCGGCAGCTTCCTCCGTAAATACAGACTCTATCTCCGCGTTCTCCTCCGCGGCGGCTTCCTCCGTAAATGCAGCTTCCGGTATCTCCACTTCCTTCTCCTCCGCCGCTCCTTCGGTAAATACAGCCTCTGCATCCGCGTTCTCCCCTGCGGCGGCTTCCTCCGTCATGGCATCCGGCATAAGATCATTCACTGCCGCACCCTCCGCAAAGCCCTCGGACTGGCTGAACAGCTCTGCCAGAAGCCTGTCTTCCTCTGTCTGTACTTCTTCCGTCCCTGCGGCGCTTTCCGCTTCCGTAAGATCCGCCTCTTCCGCCCCTGTCTCACTCATCGCCTCAAGCTTGTCCAACATATCCGCCAACACCTGACTGTCCGTCTGGAGCTCCGGCGTTTCGTCAATTACCGGCTCGTCTTCTGCCAGTCCGGCATCAGCCGTCTCATCCGGCATCAGCTCGCTGACCGCTTGCGATAAGTCCTCCTTTAAGTCTGAAAAAAATCCCATCTTTTAACCACACCTTTCTGCAACGCACCGTGTTTTCGCGCGTCACTCACTCTCCTCATCCGCTTTTACCTGCTGAATCCGCGCCGTATCCTCCGTGATCGGCAGGATGACGGTATTGTCCATCGCTAAAATTCGTTCTATGATCACCGGCAATGCCTCGACGGTTGCTTTTTTCCCCGCCGCGTCATGCATCAGTACGATCGCCGTATGATACCTCTCCATATTATTTGTCACATTGTCCGCGAGCTGTGCCGCCGTGAGCTGTACGCTTCCCGCATCACCGTTCAAGACGTTCCAGTCAAAATAGATGATTCCCCGCTCATCCAATACATCAATCAATTCCTGCACGTCCGTACTGTTAAGCGCGTTGCTGCTGCCCCCCGGAAAACGGTAAAAACAGCTTGTCAAGCCGGTCATATCATAAAGGTAACTGCGTATTTTTTCCAAATCTTCCGTAAACGCTTCCGTCGAAGCGTAAATTTCTCCATAGCGATGACTGTAGGAATGCATTCCTAACGTGTGCCCCGCCTCCACAATCCGGCGATACATTTCCTGGGAATGCTCATCTGTTTTACCCACGACAAAAAAAGTTGCCTTAATATCGTAACGATCCAAAATTTCCAGAATCGCTTCTGTATTACTGCTTGGTCCATCATCAAAGGTCAGATACACCTTGCGATAATCCGGATATAATTGCTCTCCGGTCAGTTCCTCCGTCCCGTCGGCGCCATCCTGCCCGTCTGCATCCGGAGGATTTTCGTTCTCGTTATTTCCATCTGCGGCATCTGACCCCCCGCCGGCCGCCTCATTGCTTGTACCGGTTGTACCGTTCTCTCCGCCGGCGCCTGCTCCGGTATCTGCCGCGCGCTGCGCCCCGCCGTCTCCTAATGTTTCTCCGCCCACAGGCATAGCGCCGTCTGCGGGATTCCCGGCGTTCTCCGTCACGCCGCTTCCGTCATTTATTCCGCCGCCCGCTTCCGCACCGCTTCCAACATCCGCGCCGGTATTTAAGCCTATTCCGCCCATTTCTAACGCGACATCTACGATCCCGTCCGATTGTACCAGCCGGACGGCATCCCCTTCGCCCGATGAAAGCCTCGGCGGATCGCTCATCTGCCCGGCAAGCCGCACTTCACGCGCAGCCTCCAATTCCTGCACCTTCTGCTCTAATCTGCCTACTTTCAAAAAAAGAATCACACACAGAAGCACAGGCAGCAGGATCGCCAAAATAATTGTCACCACAATGATTTTTTTTAATCGATCAATCCGCCTTCTCCGCTCCGCCTGTGTTCTTACGGGTTTGTCCGGCGTTTTTTCAACTTCTGCCATATGCGCTCTCCGAAGGAACCTGTTCCCGTTCCTTTCACACGATTATCATTATAACATATCTATCCCCCAGCGGGCAAGTACATAACGAACATCTCAGCCTTGAAAGGTAAATTCCATTATATCCTGCCTTGTTTCTCCAAAATTAC
>JAMPAG010000107.1 GCA_023667365.1 bacterium
GGAAGCCGAACAAAAGCTGGACGAAGCCGAACAAAAGCTGGACGAAGCCGAGCAACGCGCAGAGGAAGCCGAACAGCGCGCAGACAAAGCCGAACAAAAGCTGGACAAAGCCGAACAAAAGCTGGATAAAGCCGAACAAAAGCTGGATGAAGCCCGACAAGAAGCTGCGCAGCGAGAACACACCCTCTACCGTCTCCTGCTTGCAAACTACCGCCAGCAGGGTATGGACAGAGAAGCCGCCGGAAAGCTGCTGATCACAGAAGCCGGATTGGATGAGAAGCAGGCGGGCGGCTTATTGGAAATGTTTTGGAAGTGATAAATCGAAGGCATATACCAGACAGTTTATAAGTGAGGGGCGGCAATATGGGATACCTGTGGGAGAACATGGAGAAGATGGACATCCAGCTGGAGAGGCGCAACACAGCGGAGCAGAGACAGCGTGCAGAGGAAGCCGAACAAAAGCCGGACGAAGCCGAACAGCGCGCAGACAAAGCCGAACAGCGCGCAGACGAAGCCGAACAAAAGCTGGATAAAGCCGAGCAAAAGCTGGATGAAGCCGAACGAAGCGAGCGTAACGCATACCGTCTCCTGCTTGCAAACTACCGCCAGCAGGGTATGGACAGAGAAGCCGCCGGAAAACTGCTGATCACAGAAGCCGGATTGGATGAGAAGCAGGCAGGCGGCTTATTGGAAATGTTTTGGAAGTGATAAATCGAAGGCATAAAGTGATAAATCGAAGTGATAAATCGAAGGCATATCATAAAGGATTGCTTACAAGACGATGATTTTGCCGTTTCATCATAATATTTCAGCATAATATGATACGATGAATCTTATGGATATTACAAATGAATGGATAAAAAACGCGGGAACAAAGGCGGTTGCAAATATTTTCCGACCCAAAATAAAAAGAACCGTTCATAGAACCAGTCAACCATTCAAAGAATGGGACAAGGGGGTTCGAGGGCGGCTCTTTCCTTAATCACTATACATATGTAACAAAAAAATACAAGTCAAAGAAATAAAAATTTATCGCGCGCCGATAGACGCGGCGGAGATCATCATTTATCGCTCGAATCCAAACAAACATTCGAAAAAAAGAAAAAGGAGCCCGCGCTGTCGGATTTTTATGACGCAATCGTAATTGTCATTTTTAATAAATGTGGGCAACAAAATTTGTGAAATTATACAATTTTCCCATAGAAACAATAAAAATTTTGAAAAATATTGGCATATTTGCGTAAAGGTGTTATAATGAAAAGCACGAAGAGGTTGCGTGGATTGGCACTATTTATTAGAATACGCGGAGCGGTTTAATCAGTCCGTAAGTAGGGACGGGCTGCTTAAATAAAATGGGGGGAAACTCCTGGAAACCAATCAAAAAAGGAGAGAGAAGAATATGGAAAAGAAGAGAATGAATGACAAGGGCTTTTCGCTTGTCGAGCTGATTATCGTTATTGCCATCATGGCAATCCTTGTCGGTGTATTGGCGCCGCAGTACTTAAAGTTCGTAGAGCGTTCCAGAAAGTCCGCGGACAGAGATACCGTTGATCAGATCATCAGAACGGTACAGCTTGACTATGCGGATCCGGAGAGCAACAGAAGTTCAAACGGTGCAAAGATAACGATTACCACCACTGGCGCAACCGTTAGCGAGAACGGCAGTGCTACCGATTTGACCGGCATCTTGACAAACTTTGGTCTTAACTTGACCGACATAAAGATGAAGTCCACAAAATGGCATGCAGGAACAAGTACCGGTGTTGCTGTTACCCAGATCGTAATCACATTTTCGGATGCCGGTGAGAGCGTTACGGCAACGGTGACTGCTAATTCCACAACCGCAGATGTCGTAGATGATTCTAATACGACGATTACAGGCAAGGCAATTACTACCCCGTAATATAGCGCAGAGTTATGGAAGGCGGATTGAGGCACATTACATATCTGCCGCCGCTCTACCAGAAAGCAAACACTCTCCCAACGGATCACCTCGTGGAATTCCGCGGGAGAGTGCTTGTTCACGGTAGAGGAAGAACTGCAAAACACGTCACAGCCGGAAGGCAAGCGTAACCCTACGCGCGAACCTGTCGGAATCTGTGAATAGCGGGAATAACGGATGTCGATGGCGAACGCTGAACGCGGAATGTGAAACACAGACACTGAACACAGAACGTGAAACGCGGAACACAGAACGCGGAACCTTGTGGAAGGAAGCGCCGTCGTGGACAGACGCAAACGTAACATGCAACACAAATCATTTGCTTAAGAAGGCAGAAGAAACCTATGACAACACCGACCATCATGCTTGGCGTCGTGATCTTTTTATACGGAATTGTGATCGGCAGCTTTTGTAACGTCTGCATTTATCGGATTCCGTCAAAAGAGAATATCGTAAAAATACGCTCGCATTGTATGGGCTGCGGCTATCAGCTCAAATGGTATGATCTGATTCCGCTGGTAAGTTTTGTCGCATTGGGTGGAAAATGCCGCAAATGCAAGCAGAAGCTATCCGTCCAGTATCCTCTGATTGAGGCTCTGAACGGAGTCTTGTATGTAGTGGTCTTTTATGTGAACGGAGTGAATGTAGATTCGATCATCTACTGCCTCCTGACCTCGGCGCTTTTGGTGCTGAGCATAATCGATTTTAGGACCTATGAGATTCCCTTTGGAATCAATCTTTTTATACTGGCACTGGGGCTGATTCACCTTGTACTCCATCTTGGTGACTGGCTGGACTGGGGAATCGGCTTCCTTGCTGTCAGTGCGTTCCTCTACATACTATATCTGCTTTCGAAAGGGCGGGCGATCGGCGGCGGCGACATCAAACTGATGGCGGTCTGCGGACTGCTGCTTGGCTGGAAGAAGATTCTGCTTGGATTTCTGCTGGGGTGTGTGCTGGGTTCTGTTATCCACATTACGCGCATGAAGGTGTCAAAGGCGGATCATGTGCTGGCGATGGGACCGTATCTTGCGGCGGGTGTTTGGATCGCGCTCTTGTGGGGGGATCGTTTGATCGCGTGGTATCTGAGGCTTTATTCGTAAGGTGGTAAGGTGCCATGATAATGAAAGACAATACGCGTGAAACAGCAAATAACAACATAGAGAAAACATAAGCGACTACATGGCTGTTCCACTGTGGTTTTTTTGCGTATCATCGGAAAAATGCCCGGAGCAGAAACCTGCATATGCAAAACGGCAAGATGCAGAACGCATACAGAAATACGCATATGCAAAACGGCAAGATGCAGAACGTGCACAGAAACGCGCATATGCAAAACGGCAAAATGCAGAACGTGCACAGAAACGCGCATATGCAAAACGGCAAAATACAGAACACGCACAGAAGCGCGCGTGCAGAGCTGCGGATTGCAGATGCCTGCAGTCCATAGCTTTGTATACGACATAAAAATTCCGTTGAAAGGGGAAACATACAGATGGCAAAGGTGCTAAGCATGGAGGTCGGTTATTCGCTGATCAAGATCATCGAGACCGATTTCAGAGCAAAAAGTCCCAGAATTTACCGATGCGTGAATCTTCAGACGCCGGACGGGATATTGAACGACGGCGAGTTGACGGTGACGGATGATCTGGTGGCGCTCATCAATGACGCGCTCATGGCGAACAAGATGAAGACAAAGCAGGTTGTTTTTACGGTCGCGTCGTCGAAGATCGCAAGCCGTGAAGTCATCCTGCCGAATGTGAAGGAAAATAAGGTAGCGACGGTCGTTCGCGCGAATGCATCCGATTATTTTCCGGTGGACATCAGCCGTTATGAGATTGCTTACACACAGCTTGGCGTGATCGGCGATACAAAAGAGACGATGCAGCGCAAGGTGATGGTATTCGCGGCGCCGCAGGCGCTTTTGGAGGGGTACCAGACGCTGGCGCAGCGGTGCGGGCTGACGCTCGCCGCCATGGATTACAGCGGAAACAGTATTCTTCAGGTCATCAAAAAAGAATGCGAAGAAGGCATTCAGATGGTGATTAAGGTCGATGAGCGTTCCACCATTATTACGATCATGGAGGAGGGACAGCTTGTTTTACAGAGAAGCATCCCCTACGGCGTGGATGAGGCGGTAGACGCGCTCATCAAAACGCGGGCATACGGAGATCTGGATTATAAGCAGACGCTGGAACTGCTGATCAGAAAAACCTGCGTCAACCGCACGCTGCGGGCGAAGGTTGATATTGCGGATGCGGAGGAGAATGAGGGCGAGCTGGACGAGGGCGAACAGTTTGCGCTGGCAAGGCAGCAGACGACTGCCGCGCTTGAGCCGCTGATCAGCGGAATCGCGCGCGTCGTTGATTTTTACCATTCCCGCAATTACGGCAAGCAGATCGACAAGACCTATCTGACCGGGTTGGGCGGAGATTTCAGCGGACTCAGCAAGCTTCTGACAAATGAACTCGGCACGCGTGTCGTGGTGTTGACAAAGGCGGAGGGCTTTAACCTCGCGAAGGCATTCCGGGAGACCGGATTCGGCGGATATATCGCCTGCCTCGGCGCGGCGGTAGCGCCGCTCGGTTTCATGCCGTCCAAGGATGCGGAAAAGAAAGAAAAAGGCGGCATTGCCCTGACGCCGCTGCTGGCGGTATCCGTTTTGATCCTCTGCCTGATTATTTCCATCGCATGGTTTGTGGTTGCTTACCTGCCCTACCGGCAGGCGGCTTCGGATAATGCGGTTTACCGTTCGGAGGTGCAGTCGCTGGCACAGCAGTATGTGCCGGATTACATGGAATATACGGCGACGAAGCAGGCGTATGAGTATATGTTTGCGGCGTTCGGGCAGACACAGCTTGAGACGCAGTATGTCGTGGAATTCATAGAAGAAATGGAACGGAAAATGCCTCATGCATTCTATATCAGCACGCTGCATGTCAATGCGACCGGCTTTTCGATGAACGCGACCGTAGCGACAAAAGAGGAGGCGGCGGCGTGTATCGAACAGCTCCGGACCTTCGCAAGCATTGCGGCGTTGAGCGTCAACGGCATTTATGACGGCAGACAGGTCTTGGTCGTGGATGTGGATGGCGACGGAACACTTGAAATGGTGAGCGGCGGCGAGGTGATCGGGCATGCGGGGCTTTCCTATGTGCAGGACGACATTGATACCGTGACGCAGGGCGTGACCTTTAGCGTGGACGGAGTGTTCTCCGGATTGGGCGTGCTGAACACATTGACCGGCGGAGACAATGAACAGGACGGCGGCGCGGACGGCAATACCGATAACGCAGACAATGCGGGCGGTATCCGTGATGCGGTGGGCGCGGGAAACGCGGACGGCAGCGCCGATAGCACAGATAATGCGCAAGATGCGAATGCGGGTGCAGACAGTGACGCAGAGTTAGAATCTGCAATCAGCGAGATCAACGGCGGCGAGTAAAAAAGGAGAAAATGGCATGAAAGTGACGAAACAACAGGTAAACGTGCTGATCATGGTACTCGGCGTTGTCATCATCGCGCTGACATACTTTTACGGAGTAAAAAAATTAGATGAAAAGACGGAAATGCTGGAAATCGAAAACAGTCAGCTGCGGACAGAAATGGAGACGCTCCAGCAGCTTCAGTTAAAACAGAACAGTTATATTTCGGATACGGAAATGATGAAGGGCTTGTGCGAAGCGATTGTAGAGGTATTTCCGTCCCGTATTCTGAATGAAGATGAGATTATGTATGCGGTAAGTCTGGAAAATCAGGTCGGATGCTATTTTTCTTATGTGGGAACGCCGGAGACGCAGAATATCGAGATTCCGCTCAACGAACGGGAAAATATTCTTGCGGAAGTGACGGACCTGACAGGTGCGATCGAGCAGAATTCCGGACTGGTAAACGAGGAACAGATATTCAGCGCGCAGGGCATCATGCTTGCCAATTCTGCGTCCATGAATAATTTTACCTGTACCTACGATCAGTTTAAGCAGTTGGTGAAGCTGATCCGGGAAAACGAAGATATACGCAGCATCGACGAGATCAACTTAGCTTACGATAACACAACGGGAAGTCTGACGGGAAGCATGACGATCAACTACTATTCGATGATCGGAACAGACCGGCAGTATGAGCAGCCGCCGACGGGCGTTGCCGGGTATGGCGTGGACTGCATTTTCGGCGCGGTCATTAAAGAGACGGAGCAGGAGGCTCCGGTAACGGATGAAGCTTTAGACGGCGCGGAGGGCAGCGCGGAAGAATAAGACAAACGGATGCGGAAGAAGCGGAGCGGACCGGTTTTGAAAGCGCATGGCAAAGGATGCAGGCGGACGGATGTGAAAGAGGCAGGGAGCAGGCATGAAGGTTTGGAGACAGGTCGGACAATTTCATAAAAGGCGTAAGGATGCGCTTACTGCTGACCAGAAGGGCTTCACGCTTTTGGAAGTGCTGATTGCGATGATCATTCTGGCGGTCATTGCCATACCGATCTGCCGTGTGTATGTGTCTGCGGCACAGACGAACGCAAAAGCGAGAAAGCAGGCGAGTGCGACGGCGGTTGCCGAAAACACGATGGAAGGTATCAATGCGTTTTCCTATGAGGATGTGATACGTCAGTTTGATCCGTCTGTGACGCC
>JAMPAG010000108.1 GCA_023667365.1 bacterium
CGGAATTGTCGGGGGGGGGGTATGGAGTCGTAGAGAAGGCGGAGCTGTCGGGCAGCGCGGTATCGTAGAACAGCCGGAATTGTCGGGCGGCATGGTATCGTAGAGGAAGCAGGCGGTTTGGGAGCGGCAGGAAAGGGTAAGCGGAAAGCTCCTGAACTGGCATGGTAAAAAAATCATAATTTGGCAGTTTTATTATATCCACTCACGCGTATGATGGAGGAAAGCGGTCGAATGCAGAAAAGCAAAGCGTCGATCGCGGATACCGGTATCATACGCGTTTTTGTCGTTATTTCTAAAAAAAGATTCGGGTGTTAAACGGGAGGAGTGGTATTATGAAAGAACAGGAAAACGGGAACGGAAAGCGAAAAAGCGTGACGCTTCTTATCATCGGCGCAGTTCTGCTGGCGGCGGGCGTGATCTTTTCCGTTTACGCGTATCGGACCAGCTATCGGGAGTCTGTCGCGTACGGGGAACAGATCAGTGCGGTGAAAGAGGAGATCGAGGCGGTAGAAACGGGGGAAGCGGCAGGCGATCTTACAGAGCTGAATGCGCGCAAAGAACAGCTTTCCCAAGAGAAAACGGCAAAGGAGAAGCCGTATTCCTATGGTCTGACTTTTGTTTTTTTCAGCATTCTGCTGACGGGAAAAGGAATTTACAACGCGGTTCGGGGCGTGACGGCAAAGCCCGATATGAAGCGGTTGGCGCAGGCGGGGCTTTTGGCGGCGCTCTGCTATATCGGGTTTGCGTTTTTTAAGATCGACATTCCGGTCGGAACGGAAAAGACGGCGTTTCATTTCGGCAACGTGTTCTGCGTGCTGGCGGCGCTTCTGATCGGCGGATTTTGGGGCGGACTCTCAGGCGCGGTCGGCATGACGATCGGCGATCTGACGACCGCCTATGTGACGAGCGCTCCCAAGACATTTTTGTTAAAGCTTTGCATCGGACTGATTGTCGGTCTGGTGGCGCATGGCATTTTTAAGCTGAGCCGTTCTAAGTCCCATAAGTATGTGTTCGGCGTAACGCTGCTCGCAAGTATTTGCGGAATGGGTTTTAATATCGTTGCCGATCCGATCGTCGGATATTTTTACAAGACGTATTTACTCGGCGTACCGCAGGACTTGGCGAAAGCGCTTGCCAAGATCAGCGCTGTGACGACGAGTGTGAACGCGGTCGTCGCAGTCATCGCCGCGACCCTGTTTTATATGGCGCTGCGCCCGGCGCTGCGCAGGGCGGGATTGTTCGTGTCGATGCAGGAGGAATAAGCAGTGAGTGTGTGCGGTCTGTGCCGATGTGAGATACAGAGCGGGCGGTGAGTGTGTGCGGTCTGTGCCGATGTGAGATACAGAGCGGGCAGTGAACGTGTGCGGTCTGTGTTGATGTGAGATACAGAGCGGGCGGTGAGTGTGTGCGGTCTGTGTTGATGTGAGATACAGAGCGGGCGATGAACGTGTGCGGTCTGTGCCGAGGCAGGATACGGAGTGCGCCGCGTTGTCTGCGGGGATACAGGACGCGGAAGAAAGTCGGGGTCAGCGTTGTTTACAGATGCAGAGTTGCAGGATGAGAAACAAGAAGGGGTTCCGCACTGTTTGCAGAATATCGGACATGGAAAAGCGGGAAGTCTGCGTTTAGGCAGATTTCCCGCTTTTGTCTTGACTGATAGAAATTTCGTGGTCTGGAAGAGGAAGAATTGCGTCAGGAACAGCCGTCCGCGAACGGGGACAGTTCCAGCCGGATAAAGTATCCCTGGTCGTGGTCGCAGACCGGGCATTGTTTGGGCGCGGATACTCCTTCGTAGATATAACCGCAGTTGAGGCAGATCCATCCGGTTTTGACATCCGAGACATACAATTTTTTTTCTTCCAGCCATTTTGCAAAACGACCGAAGCGGTCACCGTGATATTTCTCGATTTCCGCGATCATGTGGAAGGATGCGGCGACGCGCGCAAATCCTTCTTCTTTCGCCGTATCGCCGAAACGTTTGTACACGTCGTCATGCTCTTCATATTCATTGTGCTGCGCCATGCGCAGCAGTTCTGAAAGGTCGTCCGTCAAGTCGATCGGGTAAGCGCCGTCAATGGAAATGGTTTCTCCTGCAAGTTCCTGCAAATGACGGTAAAAAATTTCCGCATGTTCTTTTTCCTGCGCGGCGGTATACAAAAACACCTGTGCAATGGCATGTTCTTTTTGTTTTTTCGCCTGCTCCGCGCCGAAGGTGTAGCGGTTTCTTGCCTGACTTTCGCCGGCAAATGCGCGCATGAGGTTCTCTTTTGTCTCGCTGTCCTTAAAATTGACTGCCATGTTTGTAATGCTCCTTTCCCGATAAAAAATGATTCGTTGATTGTGTGTGATTCCCGCCCTATAAATAGGGATTTGCCGATTTTTCTTTGAGGCAGAGAAAACGCCTGTCCACCTCGGCCTGGAGTTCCGCGACGACGGAGCGGTATTCTTCCCGCTGTAAATGTTTGGTGCGTCCCATCATCGCAAGCCAGTCCAGGACGGGGATTTTCTTATTTTTGGCGGCGGGATCATAATTGAGCGTTGTTTTGCCGCGCTCCGCCTCGTAGAGCGGGAAAAAGCAGCAGTCCACGGCGGCGGAAATGACGCTTCGCTCTGAATCAGGCTTGTCGTTCCAATTTAAGGGGCAGGCGGACAACGCTTTCAGATAGGCGGTTCCCTGCGTTTTGGCGTACCATGCCGCCTTTGCGGCCTTTCGAATGAAATCTGCGGGATCCGATTCCGCGGCGGTTGCAACATAAGGAGTGCCTGCCGCCGCCATGATCTGCGGCATGTCCTTATGAAAAAAGGATTTGCCATACTGCGTTTTTCCAACGTGGGACGTTGCGCTTTTTGCGCCCTTCGGCGTAGAGTAGGAGAGCTGGTAGCCCGTGTTCATGTAGCCGCCGTTGTCATATTCGAACAGGAGCAGTTTATGACCGCGCAGCGCCGTGCCGATGGCGGAGCCCATGCCAATATCCATACCGCCGTCCCCGCTCACCATGATAAAAACAAGATCGCCCGGCGGCAATTCGCCTTTTTCCTGCTTCCGGACACACATTTCTGCAAGTCCGCTTAAAGCCGCGGCGCCGTTCTGGAACAGATTGTGCACATACGGAACCTTAAAACTCGTCTTTGGATAGGGCGTTGTGACGATCATGCCGCAGCCTGTCTGAAACAACAGGATGACAGGGTCCTCGATGGCGCGCAGCAGCAGATTCAAATTGACGGGAATGCCGCAGCCCGGACATGCGCCGTGTCCGGGCGCGATCCGCTTCGGCATGGCAATCGTGTCGTTCAGTTGTCCGCCCTGAACGGTAACTTTGCCGTCCTGTTCGGATACGCATGTCATGCCAAGCTGTGTCTTTTCCCGCGAGAGCGGCGCAAAAAATTCCGAGCAGCAGGATGTGACGGCGGACTGTTCGCAGGCGCCGATGCCGCGGGCACTGTTGACAGTCGTGTCGTTGCGGCGGCATGTGTCAGAATCCGTGTCAGTATCAGCGCTGGCGCAGATACCGCTGGCAGCAGCCGTGTCGTCATTGTCGGGGGAGCTGCCGCCGTCTGTGTCAGTGCCATGGCATGTGTCTTCGCTCCCGACACCATAATAACTGAAATCCGGTGCGGCAGGATCTTCCGCCATCGCAAACATGCGCACTGCATCCTCCACGTAGAAGTCCCTGCCGCCCAAACCGTACACGACGCTTTTCACGACGGGGCAGCTTTCCGCGTGCTGTCTTGCGTCAGACCGCATGGCATCATCCCGTCTTACGCCGTCCTGCGTTACCTCGTCCGGTATTGTTTCAGACTGCATGGCATTCCGCTGTAAGGCGGCGCGGACTTCGAGGGAGAGGTTTCCGCCTCCCGCACCGTAACTGTCCTGTCTGTCTGCGACAAGAATTTGCTTTGCCGCGCGGCATTTTGCGCAAAGTTCCTCATAGGGAAAGGGACGCAGAAGATGAAGCGTCAGAACACCGGCTTTCTTTTTTTGCCGACGAAGCTGATCGACCGCTTCCAGAGCGGTGTCAAAGGAAGAACCGAGCAGAATGAGAAGCGTGTCGGCGTCTTCATGACAGTATCCTTCCACGGATTCGTAGGCGCGCCCCGAACGCGCGGCATATTCGGAAAACAGCGCAGGCAGGGCGGCGGCGGCCGCGTTCATGGCAAGATGAAGCTCATAGCGGTTGCGGATCAGATCTGGCTCGTTCATGTAAGAACCGACCGTTACGGGGTGTTCAAGATCGAAAAAAGGATACGGATCAACACGCCTGCCGATGTAATCCCGCACGGCGGTATCGTCCGCAAACCGACTGCACCGCCGTTTCTGATGGCTTGTAAAAAATCCGTCGAAGGCAACGACGGCGGGAAGACGCACCTGCTCCGCCACTTTGAGCGCCATGAGGTTAAAGTCGTAAACTTCTTGAGCGCTGTGGGCGAAAAAAAGAATCCACCCGGCGTTCAGCATATACATGATGTCGCTGTGGTCTCCCTTGATGGACAACGGTCCGGAAACCGTACGGCATGCCACGTTCATGACCATCGGATAGCGTGTGCCGGATTGCACAGGAAGCTGTTCTAACGCATAGAGAAGACCGTTTGCGCTTGTAGCGTTAAATACGCGCCCGCCGCCGACGGATGCGCCATAGCAGATGCCGGCGGCGCTGTGTTCGCCTTCCGCCGCGATCATGATGAGGTCGGTCTGACCCTGCGCGCGCATCAGATCGAGATTTTCTGCGATCTGTGTGGACGGCGTGATAGGATAGTAGCCCATCAGATCATAGCCGATCTGACGCGCGGCGATTGCCGCCATTTCATTGCCGCTTGCGTATTCGATCGTCTGCTTTGCGGCTGTCGCGTTGGTTTCTGTCATAGTTTCTTTCACCTTCTATCATGTCATGTTTCTGCTGATGTCATACCGGTCCGCTTTTTTCCTGTATAGTATGCCTGTTTTCGATTTCTGCGGACGGACCGGATGTGAGCCGCTGTTCGGTCAGGTAGGATTCCGAGGTAATATAGCCGTCCGCGCCCGTTTTTTCGTAATAGTCGGGGGTGCGGAGCAATTCCTGATTCGGCAGAAACCATTCTTTGTGCGGGTGTTCCGCTTCGAGTCCTTTTACGAGCGCCTGCGTCGGACAGACCGCAACGCAGCGCAGACAGCCCTTGCAGTGATAATAGTCAAGACCGCGGTTTACCATCATTTCTCTGCCGCGGTAGGTTCCTTTTTCAAACTGGAATACCATATCAGGGCAGGCAGAGTCGCAGAGTCCGCAGTTAATACAGCGCTCCTTGATAAAAAGAGGAAGATAGCCCTGCCTTGACGGGGAAAGATCGTTGGTGACGCTGTTTCCGAAGTGCGGGTTTAAGCCGCCGATCGGCATGGCACGGGACGCGGCGCCGTCTGTGTCCGCCGACGCCTGACCGACGTTGGAGCGGCCGTCAGTGCTGCCCGTCAACTGCCTGCCGCCGGGGCAACAGCCTGCGCCGTCCGTCTCAGCAGCTCCATCCTGAGAAGGGATTGCATTTGATACAGGAAAATATTGTGAGACCATTTCATACCCCTTACGCAGTCCGGCAAGATTGGCGGCAAGCGCATCGGGATATTTTTGACCGAGCGTTTCAAGGCAGATTTTTTCTGCCGCTTCAAGCGGCACAAAACCCATCACATTTGCCATTGCGCCAAGTAGTACGACATTGATACGTGAATGGGTTTCTATGGCGATTTCCTGAGCGGGAATCGTGTAAAGCGCATGAAAATCCGTGTGTGCAAGAAGGGAACGCAGCCTGTCCGCGCGCATCGCGGCGTCCGCAGTGTGGAGAACGATCACCGTGTCCTTCGTGCAGCCGCGTAAAACATGGGTGTCTGACAGCAGCGCCTCGTGAAAAATACAGAGCAGGTGCGGGTGGATAATGGGAGAATGAATGCGAATTTCCTTGTTGAAATCACAATACCGGATATATGCAGTGACAGGGGTTCCTGTTTTTTCGGAGCCATAGCTGGAAAAACTTGCGCTGTTCACATGCAGATGGCGAAGACCGAGCTCGCCGAGCATTTTGCCGCAGAGATTGGCTCCGAGTCCGCCGATGCTTTCCAATCGAATTTCATAATAGCCTGTGTCATTGGTCACGGGCAGTTTTTTCGCGTATGTCATAAAAAAGTATGATTCCTTTCTGATTCGTCAAATGCAGCGTTCTTCTTTATGAAGAAACGCTGATTTCATCAGTCCTTCTTTAGTATGATCACGCTTCTGAAATTTATGCGGACGCATATTTGTAATTTGGATTTGAGTTCTGCACCTTTATTTGCGCGATAAGCCTAAGAAATGAAGTGATGCTTATGCGGTGAATGCGATGTTATTTTCGATGGTTCTGTTCCTGATATGCATGAAGCTGCGCTCTTAACTGCGCCAGTTCGGCATCTTTTTCGGCGAGAGCATTTGCCTGTTCGGTGATGGTGTTGTCCTGATCAGCGATCGTAGATTCTTGATCAGCGATCATGGATTTCTGATCAGCGATCA
>JAMPAG010000109.1 GCA_023667365.1 bacterium
TCATAGTGGTGTTGGTGAAAATGGGTTCCTGTGGATAAAACTGCGGAAACTCAAGTTTCACGTCCCGTTGACAAATATCATGAATATTGCTACAATAAGAATCGTGTGCAGGATACGTTTTGCACAGATTAGACTGCGTAGAGCGATTTTGACGGCGGCAGAGGGGAAGGAATGCATGAATAAAAGAGTGTTTCAATTATTGGCAGATAATACGTCCGGCGTTTTGAGCCGTATTTGCGGACTGTTTTCCAGACGCGGCTATAATATTGAGAGCATTACCGCAGGGACGACCGCAGATCCTAAGATCAGCCGCGTTACGATCGTGGCGACGGGGGATGAAAAGATTTTACAGCAGATCGAAAAGCAGGTTGCAAAGCTTGTTGACGTCCGTGACATTCATGAGTTAAAGCCCTCGGAGAGTGTGTACCGTGAGCTTGCGCTGATTAAAGTACAGACAAATTCTGTGCTGGATCGTCAGTATATCATGTCAAATGCAGATATTTTTCGTGCCAAAATTGTGGATGTGAGCCCGGAGAGCCTGATGGTGGAGATTACGGGCGACCAGTCGAAAATCGACGCGTTCCTCAATCTGTTAAGCGATTATCGCATTTTAGAGCTTGCGAGAACGGGAATCGCAGGATTGTGCCGCGGAACGGACGGAATCGTGTGGATCTGAAAGAGTAAGCGTGCGAGGCGCGCTTCTTTTGGAAGATACAATAGCAGCGAAACGTTTTAATAGGAGGAGAAAAGAAATGGCAAAGATTTTTTATCAGGAAGATTGTAATCTGAGTATGCTGGACGGTAAGACGATCGCAGTGATCGGCTACGGCAGCCAGGGACATGCGCATGCGCTGAACGCGAAAGAGTCCGGCTGTCACGTGATCATCGGTCTCTATGAGGGTTCTAAATCATGGAAGAGAGCGGAGGAGCAGGGCTTTGAGGTCTATACGGCGGCAGAGGCTGCAAAGAAGGCCGACATCATCATGATCCTCATCAACGATGAGCTTCAGGCAGCGATGTATAAGAAAGATATACAGCCGAACTTAACGGCAGGAAAGATGCTGATGTTCGCGCACGGTTTTAATATTCATTTCGGTCAGATCGTTCCGCCCGCTGATGTGGATGTAACGATGATTGCGCCGAAGGGACCGGGACATACGGTAAGAAGCGAGTACCAGGCAGGAAAGGGTGTTCCGTGTCTGATCGCGGTTCATCAGGATGCAACGGGAAAGGCACAGGATATTGCGCTTGCTTATGCGCTTGCGATCGGCGGCGCGCGTGCGGGCGTATTGGAGACAACGTTCCGCACCGAGACGGAGACCGACTTGTTCGGCGAGCAGGCAGTCCTCTGCGGCGGTGTCTGCGCATTGATGCAGGCAGGCTTTGAGACGCTTGTGGAAGCAGGCTATGATCCGAGAAACGCATATTTTGAGTGTATCCATGAAATGAAGCTGATCGTCGATCTGATCTATCAGTCCGGCTTTGCAGGCATGAGATATTCGATCTCCAACACAGCGGAGTACGGCGACTATGTAACGGGACCGAAGCTGATTACAGAGGAGACCAAAAAGACCATGAAGAAGATCTTAAAGGATATTCAGGACGGCAGCTTTGCCAAGGAATTCCTTTTGGATATGTCTTCCGCGGGCGGACAGGCGCATTTCAAGGCAATGAGAAAGCTTGCGTCCGAGCATCCGTCAGAACTTATCGGCGAGGAGATCAGAAAGCTCTATAGCTGGAACGGGGAAGATAAGCTGATCAATAACTAAAAAATCGCGTTTCGCGTGCTTTCGAAGAATCCACGTTAAAATGTGTGAACACAACAACATAAGCGCCTCCGTATGAACTGCGGAGGCGCTTGTCATAAAAAAGCGAGCGAAGCACGCTTCCGAAGAATCCATGTAACGGATTCTTCTGGAATCACAAGCGATTCTTTCAGATTTGAGGAATTTCCTATAAGGATTCGGGTGTCAAAAGCCCTGTAATGAAATCGGTGTCAGTAGATTGCACAAAAGAAATCTGTGCGCACTCCATTGCGCAAACCATTTCGATGAGCCTCAAAGCAAACATCGTGTTCAGCAGAGGCTTCCACGATGTTAGAGTCTCATCTCCATTGCGCAAAAGTCGTTTGCCCTGATTTCTTTTGTGTAATCTGCTGCGTAACGTTCAGAAGCAGGGCTTTTGTCACCTGAATCCTATAAGTTAAAAAAGAGTTCCGTTTGCGCGAAACTCTTTCGGAGTTACGAAAAAAAGATAGGTAGAGAAATTGACATTGATTGTAGCAGGGAGGAAACGGTATGGGAATGACAATGACACAGAAAATTCTTGCCGCACATGCGGGACTTGCATGTGTGGAGGCGGGGCAGTTGATCGAAGCGGATTTAGATCTGGTTCTCGGCAACGACATTACAAGTCCGGTCGCAATTCATGAATTTGACAAAATGAATGTGGACGGCGTATTCGATAAAGACAAGATCGCGCTGGTACCGGATCATTTTGTGCCCAACAAGGATATTAAGTCTGCGGAGCACTGTAAATGTGTCAGGGAATTTGCCTGCCGCAATGAGATCACGAATTATTTTGAGGTCGGTCAGATGGGAATCGAACATGCTCTTTTACCGGAAAAAGGCTTAACGGTTGCGGGGGATGTGATTATCGGCGCGGATTCCCATACCTGTACCTACGGCGCGCTTGGCGCGTTTTCCACCGGTGTCGGCAGTACGGATATGGCGGCGGGCATGGCGACAGGAAAGGCATGGTTTAAGGTGCCTGCGGCGATCAAATTTGTTTTGACGGGAAAGCCGGCGAAGTGGATCAGCGGAAAGGACATTATTCTGCATATCATTGGGATGATCGGTGTGGACGGCGCGCTTTATAAATCCATGGAGTTTACGGGTGATGGGATTGCGCATTTAACGATGGACGACCGTTTTACGATTGCGAATATGGCGATTGAAGCGGGCGGAAAAAACGGGATATTCCCGGTTGACGAGCGTGCGGAAGCTTATATGAAAGAGCATTCCGCAAGAAGCTATACTGTTTACGAGGCGGACGAAGACGCGGTTTATGACGAGACCTATACGATCGACTTATCGACATTAAAGCCGACGGTTGCATTCCCGCATCTGCCGGAGAATACGAAAACAGTGGACGAGATCAAGGAGGAGATTCCGATTCAGCAGGTCGTGATCGGTTCCTGCACAAACGGGCGGCTTGACGATCTGCGCATTGCGGCAAAGATCTTAAAGGGAAGACATATCGCCGATGGGATGCGCTGTATCGTGATTCCCGCAACGCAGAAGATTTATCTGGATGCGATGGAAGAAGGATTGTTAAAGATTTTTATTGAGGCGGGCGCAGTTGTCAGCACGCCGACGTGCGGACCGTGTCTCGGCGGATACATGGGAATCCTTGCGGAGGGCGAGCGCTGTGTTTCCACGACAAACCGCAATTTTGTCGGCAGGATGGGACATGTCAATTCGGAGATTTATCTTGCGTCACCCGCAGTTGCGGCGGCAAGCGCAGTAACAGGAAAAATCAGCTGCCCCTGCGAACTGGAATCGTGAGAGGGTGCGAGGCTCGGGCGGCGGTGTGAATGAATCGGATGAGCATATCCGGCTGCCGAAAATCAGGATCACAAGGCAGATGCGCATATTCGGGTGATAAGGAGCGGATTGAGAAAAAGATGCGCACATTCGGGTGACAAGGAACGGATTGAGAAAAAGATGCGCACATTCGGGCGATAAGGAGCGGATTGAGAAAAAGATGCGCATATTCGGGTGATAAGGAGCAGGATTGAGAAAAAGAAGAGAGGAGTAAGACATGAAATCAGCAAAAGGTATGGTTCATAAATACGGTGATAATGTGGATACCGACGTTATCATCCCGGCAAGATACTTAAACACATCTAAGGCGGAGGAGCTTGCCGCCCATTGTATGGAAGATATTGATGCGGATTTTACCAAAAAAGTAAAGACGGGGGATATTATCGTTGCGACCAAGAATTTCGGCTGCGGTTCTTCCCGTGAGCATGCGCCGATCGCAATTAAGGCGGCAGGAGTCAGCTGTGTGATCGCAGAAACCTTTGCGCGGATTTTCTACCGCAATGCGATCAATATCGGGCTTCCGATCGTGGAGTGCCCTGAGGCGGCGGCAGAAATTGCGGACGGGGATGAAGTGGAAGTAAATTTTGATTCCGGTGTGATTACGGATGTGACGACGGGAAAACAGTATCAGGGACAGGCGTTTCCGGAATTTATGCAGAAGATCATTGATGCAGAGGGGCTTGTCAACTATATTAACGCGAAATGAGACGAAGGGATATTCTGTTTATCGCGGGCGTCGTCCTGTTTGTGATCGTATGCTTTTTTCTGCGGGGCGTCTTGTATCACGGTGATGCCGCTTATGTGGAATTTTCGCAGGATGGAAACGTGATCCGCCGGGTGCGGATGTCTGGAGAGACAGTGCAGGAGATTCGCATTGACGCGGCGGACGGCGGATATAATCTTGTCCATATTGAAAACGGCAGTGTTTTTGTGAGTGAGGCTGATTGCGAGAACGGGGACTGTATCAGACAGGGCGCGGTCAGCCGGCCGGGTTCAAGCATTATCTGTCTGCCGCACAGGCTTGTGATTACGATCGTCGGCGGCAGGGAAGAGACAGACAGATTTGAAGACGCAGACGAAGAGGGCGGCACGGACAAAAACAACACATATAAAGACGGTGCAGAAACAGACAGCACAGAACAATATGACACGATTGTCAGATAGAAAATCGCTTATATAACGTTCTTGTCAGAAAAAAGATCAGAAATCTACGACGGTTTTGTCGGGCAATACAGAGATTTATGGCAGTGCTGTCAGGAAAATAACAAAATATGAACAGCAGTGTCAAAAACAGTACAAAACAGCACCCCGATCAGTACAAACAAAAACCAAAACAGAAATCAAACACAGAAAGCAAATAGAAATTAAGCAAAAAGCAAACAGAAAGCAGGAGTGTGTGTCAGTGAAAAAGGATGGGCTGCGAGAAATGACACAAACGTCATTAAAAAATGCGCAGAGACTTGCGTTTCTCGGATTTTTTGTTGCAGTATCCATGATCTTGTCTTATCTGGAGACGCTGATCCCTGTTTATTTCGGGGCACCCGGCATCAAACCTGGTCTGGCGAATCTGTTTGTTTTACTGTTGCTCACGGAAAAGCGTCATGGAGAAGCTGTTGCGGTGAATTTGATCCGAATTGTGCTTAGCGGATTTTTGTTCGGAAATCTGTTTTCTATTGTATATAGTCTTGCCGGAGCAGCACTCAGCATGGCGGTCATGTGCGGGATGCTTCGATTTGGACATTTTCATCCGCTTTCCACAAGCGTGGCGGGCGGCATCGCGCATAATCTTGCCCAGCTTATCGTCGCGCTTTTGATATTAGATACGGGATCGATGCTGTACTATCTTCCCGTATTGGTGCTTTTTGGCGGAGCGGCGGGCGGTTTGAACGGCGTGCTGGCAGGGGCGTTAAAGCCGTATCTGCACAGACTGTGGCAGGATAGTTGAACAGATGATAGTGATGCCGGCAAATCGCAAGTTGGCGTTGAGGTTTATATGACTAAAAAACTATTTTATCAAGCACTCATAAAATTTGTAATGGGAATTTTGATTATTGGGATTCTTTTATTTCTTTCTGCCGGTACTTTTGGCTATTGGCAAGCGTGGCTTTTGATTGCAATACTTTTTATTCCAATGTTTTTTGCGGGCATTGTTATGATGTTGAAAAGCCCGGAATTGTTGCGGAAAAGATTAAATGTTCACGAAAAAGAATCCGAGCAGAAACAGGTTATAGTACTTTCTGGCGCCATGTTTTTAGCGGCGTTTATTGTATCGGGGCTGAATATTCGTTTCGATTGGTTTATACTGCCGGCATGGATCTCTTATGTAGCAGCAGGTATCTTTTTGCTTGCTTATATTCTTTATGCAGAAGTTCTCAGAGAAAATATGTATCTTTCAAGGACCGTGGAGGTACAAGAGAATCAGAAAGTTGTTGATACTGGATTATATGGGATCGTTAGACACCCAATGTATATGGCAACAATGTTTCTTTTTCTTTCTATGCCGCTTGTTTTGGGTTGCATTTTTTCATTTTTAATTCTATTGCTTTACATTCCAATCATACGAAGGAGAATTAGAAGTGAGGAGAAAGTGTTGGAACAAGGGTTGCGAGGGTATCTTGAATATGAAAAAAAAGTAAAATACAAAATAATACCTTATATTTGGTAGGCAAATATTTGGTGGGCAAATTCTGCAAGATAAAAAATTGTCCCTCTTTATAATATGTTCCTACAAAATATACGATCTCAAATATAAAGTGTGTAATTATCTCCTTTGTGCGCTTTATATTCCATATCGGAATAGAGATAATCTGCGGAATTATCAAGAATTTTGAGAATATGAAAGTTTTTCTGTAAATAGATATTAAGAAACAGGTCTTCTATG
>JAMPAG010000010.1 GCA_023667365.1 bacterium
CGATCAAGATGACGGTTATGAATCTTTTGATTACGCTGGCGGTATTTGCCTTTGCCGCCGTAACGTCGTTTTTTTGGCTGATACCGATGGTTGAACTCGTTTTAATGGGAATTGCCGCATTCGCGGCCGCGGTATGCAAAGCGATCATTTTCGTGATAAGAATCATTGCCTTTTTTCAGATTGCAGCAGGAAAGGCCAAGGAACCGGCGATTATCAGAAGTTTGAAATTCTTAAAGTAGGAGGAATGAGGCGTGCAGATCAATCTTTATGGTGTTGGAGGAACGATGTCCGGTAAGATATTTCCCTTGAAAGACGACGGTGTGTCTGTGATCGGGCGAAGTGCAAAGAATTGTATGATTGTATATCCGCAGACGGAGGAAGGCGTCAGCAATGTCCATTGTCAGATCCGCATGGTATATCCCTGCGTCGAACTGATCGATTTGGGTTCGAGCTATGGGACTTATATGCAAAACGGGCTCAGACTGAATCCACACCAGCCCTATCTCTTAAAAAACGGGGATGAGTTTTGTGTCGGAGGAAAGCAAAACAAATTTATTGTGAAAGTGATCTGAAAGATATTACATAAAACCTAGGGAGGGATGATGAAATTATGGAAATGAGAAAATGTATGAGAGGACATTATTATGATGCGTCAGTTCATTCTGCATGTCCTTACTGTAATGGCAGCGGCGAGAGTGAAATGACGATGCCGCTTGGAATGAGAGGCGGCGCTGCGGGCGGGATGGCGGATGATGATGAGAAAACCTTGCCGTTAGGATATGGAAAGCCGCAGCAACAGGCGCCTGCGCCACAGCCGATGTCGGCGTCACAGCCGGTATCTGCGGGGAGAAAGGCGGCAGTGGTTGAGGATGACGATGATGACGGCAAGACGGTAGCAATCATCCGTCACGACACAGGGATCGATCCGGTCGTGGGCTGGCTTGTGTGCGTGGAAGGAAAGGACAGAGGACGGGATTACCGGATCCATTCTGACAATAATTTTGTCGGGCGCAGTGATAAGATGGACATCTGCGTTCACGGTGATGAAACGGTTTCCAGGGAAAATCATGCGGTTATCAGTTATGACAGTATGGATAAGACCTATTATTTTTCACCCGGAGACGGAAGAAGTATCGTCAGACTCAATGATAAGGCGCTGTTTCAAACTGCGACATTAAAGCCGTATGACAAGGTGACGATCGGGAAAACACGATTTTTATTCATACCTTTGTGCGGGGAAGACTTTGACTGGAGCGTCGAGGAGTGATCATGCAGAGAGAAGTGCTGATAATACTTTGCGTTGTAAATATGATTGCGATTTTGGTTTTGGTTTTCTTCTGGAATGTGCTGCGAAAACGGGATGAAGATACAAAACCAAAAGAAGAGGGCGGGCAAGAGGAGACAGAACCGTATGATGCCGACGGGATAACGAGAGCGCCGCACTACCATGACGATATTGAGCATTATATGGTTAAGACCGCACCGGAATTGACGGTGCGGATCGGAAAGATTCATTCGGTCGGGCGGCGCGCGAATCAGCAGGATACGTTCGCTTATTCGGATGTGGAAGATCAGCGGACTGTTTCCGAAAAAGGGATTTTACTGATCGTAGCAGACGGAATGGGCGGACTGGCGCAGGGCGCGGAGGTCAGTTCCATCGTGGCGGTTGAAATGCTCCGCTATTTTGATGAAAGCGGGGGGTCAGAGAACCCGGCGGAACTGCTGCGAGAGGCATTGCTTCATGCCAATCAGAAAGTAAACGAATTTCTTGGAGAGGAAATGCTGGGTAAGAGCGGCTCGACAGTTGTTGCGGCACTGCTGAAGGAGCATGGCGTATATTGGATTTCAGTGGGAGACAGCAGTATTTTTTATTATCACGACAACAGGCTGACGAGACTGAATGTATTACATAATTATGCGCTTGAGCTGCAGGAAATGGTAGAACGCGGCGAGATTACCCGGGAGGAAGCCGACGCCAGCCGGGATAGAAATGCGCTGATCAGTTATATCGGCGCCGGGGAGATCGCGCGTATCGACCAAAACGAGGAACCGGTTGTTTTATCTGCGGGCGACCGGTTGATGCTTGCGACGGATGGAATTTACGGAACAGCTTCCATGGCGGAACTGGAAGCGGTCATGCATTATGACGTGGAAGAGGCGGCGCTAAAATTACGATATTTAATCGATGTAAAAGGGAAAAAGAATCAGGATAACTTTACGGCAATCATTGCAGAAGATCATTCGTGTGCATAAGGGAGGAAATGACGAAATGTTGGAAGATCTCATGATGGAATATTATATGGAGATGGTATTGGAGGAAATACGACCGGTTATCGGAATCTGTATTGGGGTTATGATCCCGTTTCTGCTGCTTGGCGTAGCGCAATGCTTTTTTGGATATTGGATATACCGGATCTTATTGGTCTGCAGCGGTGTGCTGACAGGCGGCGCGATCGGAGCGGTCATACTGGGGATGAGAACGCAGGATATGAGCGGAGTGGTCGGAGGATTTCTGCTGATGGGGATCATCTGCGGCGTATTGGCGTGGTTTGCCTATAAAGTCTTTTTGTTCCTACAGGCATTCGGAACGGGGCTTATGGCAGGGTTTGCGGTTTACATTTTTTCGGGAAACTGGGTGTTAGGATTAGTTTTGGGGATCATTTTAGGCGTTGTGCTTGGCGTTCTGATATGTATTTACGCAAAAGTCATGATCCAGATCGTAATGGCGCTGTCGGGCGCTTACAATATCGCCATATTTTTTGCACTCGTATCGTTACTAAAGACGCTCACCGCAGTTCCGGCTATATTCTGGAGCTGCTGGATCCTTTTTGCGGTGGGAGGATTTCTGGTTCAGTATTTTACATGCAAAAAGCGCGGGGAAAATCCAAACATGCGGATGCGTGCGCCTGCAGGGAACATGATGCAGAATGCGGCGCCTGCAGGAAATATGATGCAGAATGCGGTACCGGCCGGAAACATGATGCAGAGCGCGCCGGTAAACATGCAACAGCAGCAGTATCCTTCGTACAGCGGCTGTAAACTGGTGGGGATTGAGGGACAATATAAAGATTTTGAATTTGACATCATCGACACACTGACAATTGGGCGCGATGTGGACAGATGTAATGTGATATTCCCGAAAGAGGCGAACGGTATCAGCAGGGTTCAGTGTGAATTGAAAAGAAATGAAAGAACCGGAGCCGTGTCGATCGTGGATAACTATTCAAGTTATGGTACGAGATTCAACGGCGTGGAGCTGAAAAAGGGCGAAGTGATATATGTAAATCAGGGAGATATTATCATGTTCGGGGAAGACAATGTATTTCGGATTCAATATCAGATAACAGGGTGAGAAGAATGATACAGACGGCAAAGTATTCGGATATTGGCGGAAGAGAAAAAAATGAGGACTGCTGCGGTATTTTTTGCGAGGGAAATGCGGTTTGCGCAGTCGTGGCGGACGGACTCGGCGGGCATGGGGGCGGCGAACTGGCATCCGCCAGAGCGGTCAGCGTGATAGAGAGCCGGTTTCACGAAAATCCGGCGGAAATGCCAGAATTTGCGGAATGGTTTCAGAAGGCAAATGAAGGCGTCCGCGAGATTCAGACAGACGTTTGCGAAATGAAAACAACTCTGACAGTCGTGTGGAGTAACGGGGCGCAGAGCCGCTTTGCGCATGTTGGCGATACAAGAATTTATCATTTTGAGAATGGACGGATCGTGTCTATTACATTTGATCATAGTGTGTCGCAGATCGCTGTTGTGCGGGGCGAGATCACGCAGGACGAAATACGGCATCATGTGGACAGAAGCAGACTGCTTCGGGCGGTCGGAAGTCTGGATGAGGTAAATACAGAGGTGTCTGAGATTCTTGACACTTCTGCGGGGGAACATGCGTTTTTATTGTGTACGGACGGATTCTGGGAATATGTTCTGGAAGCGGATATGGAGGAGACTTTAAGCGTATCGGACTCTCCCGCGGACTGGCTTCGGCGGATGCGGGAACGGCTTTTGACGCGCGTTCCGGGGAATCATGACAACAATACTGCCGCTGCAATCTGGATAAAGGAAAAGAGAAGGAAGAGTGAGGAAGAATCGTGACTGCGGGAATGAAGAGAGTAAGAAAAAATGGGATAGAAATATGGCTGGTCATCGTGCTTTTCTTCGCTCAGGTTATCGGTGCAAAAGCGCAGGGCGACAATAAACTGCGCATAGAAAATTATCAGGCGGAGGAAGGGATTCTTTCTGTCTATGTGCAAAAAAGCGGAGAGGAAACGCCGGATGCCGGGAATGTTGCCGTGGAAATCGGAAATATACAGCTTCCCGTGTTGGATGTGGAGCAGGTGCGCATAGCGGAAGAACCGGTCACTTATTATTGTCTGGTGGATGTTTCCGGCTCTATGGGGCAGGCGCGGATTGACAGCGTAAAGGAAATGTTACAGCAGCTGATCGGGCGGATGAAAGACGGAGATAATATGGTCATTGCCACCATAGCGGACAATCTGGATGTATCGGATTATCTGTCTGGTAAAGAGCAATTGTCGGCGCTTGTGGAACAGATTGAAGGGACAATGCAGGATACCAATTTGTACTATGCGATCCAAAATGCGGTGCAGTCTCTGACAAGCAGACAGGAAGTAAACAGGAAGCGCTGTATGATCATTTTTTCCGACGGGGCGGATGAGCAGGCAAACGGAATTACGAAGGATGAGGCGTTAAAAACGGTTGAGGAGGCGGATATTCCGATTTATACGGTCGCCATGCTGAAACAAAACGCGAGTGACGCACAATTAGAAGCCGCCAAGATTTTGGGAAACTTTGCGCGTATCTCGGCGGGGGGACTGCATCTGGTTCCGGCGCTTGAAGGATATGGATATGACGAGATCATGGAGCGGATCCATTCCGCTATGGACAGCACGTCTTATCGGATCGTTTGCGAATTAAAAGATGTTCCGTTGACGGGCAGTACGGTAGAGATAAGGACGATATGGCGGCTGGAAGATGGCAGCGAAGGGATTGACAGAGAGGAAGTCTTTGCAAATACTTTGGCGGATTTCATCGTGTATACGCCGCAGGAAATAGAAATACCGGAACAGGAAGAAACAGAGCCGGAGAGTGCGGATGAGGAGTATGCGGAAGACGTAAGCGGTGGTGAAACGGAAGGCGCGGAAGAATCAGAGGAAAATGGCGGGAATGCTGAGGAAGGGAACAGCATGGTCCTGATCGTGAGCCTTTTGATCGCCGCGGTAGTGGTTTTTGCGGTCGTCATCGTTTTACTGATCGTAAATAAAAAGAAAAAACGCAGGGCGCAGGAAGCGGAAATGCACAAAAGACAGGAAAGCGCGGAATCTGTTCAGAGAGAAGCGGCGCCTGAAAGGGTTCAAAACATACAGCCATCTGCGCCAATGCCGGCCGCACCGCCGCCTGTTATACCAGAACCGGAGAAAATGCCGGAGAAGTATGTCCGTTTGATCCGCCTTGGGGTAAAGACGAACGTTGTGATCGATATGAATGTCGCGGGACCGTGTATGATCGGCCATAGTTCGGCGAAGAGCAATTATGTGATAACGGATGATAAGTCGGTATCTTCGAGACACTGTAGTCTGATCTACAAAAACAAACATATTTACATTAAGGACGAGGGATCTTCGAATGGGACATACGTCAACGGCGTGGCTATTTGCGGGGAATATATGTTGAACGAGGATGATGTCGTGTCGATTGGAAATTATAAATACAGGCTTGTGTGGAAATAGAATGGGAGAGGTGCCGGACCGTTATGGAACTGAATGTGAATAAAATTTGTCCAGGATGTATGCATGAAATCGAGGGGTTGGAAGGCGCGGATGTATGTCCGCGCTGCGGTTATGATCTGAAAAACAGTAAGACGGCGCCTCACCAATTACAGCCGTTCAGTATCTTAAATGGAAAGTATCTGATAGGAAAAGTGATCGGCGAGGGCGGTTTTGGAATCACTTATCTGGGAAAAGATCTGACGCTCGATATAATTGTGGCGATCAAGGAATTTTATCCGAATGGTTTTGTAACAAGAGAAGCTGCGGTAAGCGCGGCAATGACGATCTTTGCCGGAAGCGGAGAGAAGGACATTGAGAAGTGGCGGGATAATTTTATCAAAGAAGCCAGAAGTCTGGCAAAGTTTAATTCTTTAGAGGGAATCGTAAAAGTACGGGAATTCTTCTATGAGAATAATACGGCGTACATTGTTATGGAATATATAGATGGCATCACATTGAAAAGCTATCTGAAACAAAACGGCGGGAGGCTTCCGGTCGAACTTGTATTGCAGATGATGCAGCCGGTTATTTATTCTTTACAAAAAGTACATGAGCAGGGAATCATTCACAGAGACATCAGTCCGGATAACATTATGATCAACAATCAGGGGAGAATGAAAGTCCTGGATTTCGGCGCCGCGAGAGAAGTGTCGGGAGCGGCGGAGAAAAGCTTGTCTGTTATGTTGAAGCCGGGCTATGCGCCGGAAGAACAATACCGTACAAGAGGCAGACAGGGACCGTGGTCGGATGTATATGCTCTTTGTGCGACGATTTATAAGTGCATTACCGGCACCACTCCGGTAGAGTCCATGGAGCGGTTGAGATCGGATAGCTTAAAGATGCCGGGCGAAATGGGAATATCCGTTCCGGAAACTGTAGAAGCTGTTCTGCGAAAAGGAATGGCGGTGTATGCAGAAGAACGGATTCAGACGATGGGGGAATTGTATGCGGCGCTGTACCAGTCAGGAGCAGTATCCTCAGGCGCACCGCAGACGCCTTCACAGCAGATGACCGGGCAGCAGGCTGTGCCGCGCCAGACGATGACACAGCAAGGGCCAGGTCAGCCGTCGCCGCAGCAGATGATGACGCCGCAAAGGACAGGTCAGCCGTCGCCGCAGCAGATGATGACACAGCAAAGGGCGGGTCAGCCGTCACCGCAGCAGATGATGACGCCGCAAGGGGCAGGTCAGACAGTCCCGCAGCAGATGATGACGCCGCAAGGGGCGGGTCAGGCAGCGCCGCAGCAGATGATGACGCCGCAAGGGGCGGGTCAGACGGTCCCGCAGCCGTTAGGCGGACAGCCCGCCGCAAAACAAGCGTCGGGGTCGAAGAATAAATACATCATTGCCGCAGCGTGCGGGGGAGCCGTACTTGCATTGATCATGATTATCCTGGTGCTGGTTCTGCCGTCCGATACAGATTCGAAGCGCGGCGCAGATTCCGCCGCTTCCGCTGATCATACGCCTTTAGACGAGACGCCGGAGGAGACGGATATAGCGGAGGTATCTCCGACGCCGGAAGCTGATGTGCAGGATGAAACAGCAGAGGAGGATACGGCTCAGGACGCGGCGGCCATCGAACTGGAAGCGGAAATAAGAGTAAAATTGGATATTCTGAATGAAAATGCGGAGACATCCAAGGGAAATTATCTTGAGATGGTTGACCGGCTTGATGAGTATTATGATTTTGCCGTGGAATATAATGTGCCGGACCGGATCGAATCTCAAGTACAGTCTTATTATAAAGACTATCAGGATCTGCTGTTTGCCCAGCATGAATCCTATATCAATTCACAGGTAGAACTGGGAGTTTACGTTTCGCTGTATAACCAGATGAGCAGTGATTATGACAGCGCGCGCGGTTTAGTCGAGCGGTTTGGCGGGATTGGGATTGTCATTGACGATACGGATATTGAAAACGGATACAGCCAATTGCGCCCAACCTACAAGAACAGGGTTGCCGCTATCTATGATGCGCAGGCGGAGAGCGACATGAATAATAACGGAGTAATCTCGCGCAGCACATTATGGAGTCTCATGGAACATGTACCGGAGACGGATCTGTATGGAGAAGAACTGCAGGATCCGATCCGACGCAGATATGCATACGCACTGGCATTACATATCGACAGTGAATTGAGCGGGCTTGACAATGCGCAGGCGATCACAAAGATTTATAACGCATTGGAAGAGACCGATTTTTGCCCGTTACTATTATACTATCTGGCATATGCCTATGGAGATATTCGGGCGGCGGAATGGCTTGATTATTTTATTAACAGTGAGGATTTTTATGAGCCGCATTGGGAATGGTCCAATGATGTGAACGTGTTAAAAAACCAACTAATACAATTCTATTGTATGGAAGATGAAGGATATTCGCGGGACCGGGAAACGTGGGTAAACTATATGACGGCGCAATTTTACGGTCAATAAATCGGGAAACAAGTCGGGTATGGATGAATGAAGAAGGATAAAAAAGTAAGAGACGACGACAGGGATAATCGTTGGGCGAAGCAAGCGGATCACCGGCGCAAACGCAGGGAAATGCAAAGAAGGATCATTCTTATTTTGCTCATATTATTAAGTATATCCCTATTAACAATCCTGATATATCTGTTTTGGGACGTGTTCGTAAGACAGCCCGATGAGGGTGGATTTGCGGTGGAAGTGACGCCGACGCCGGAGATTACGCCGACGCCGGAAACGCCGCCCACTCCGGAGGCGACGCCGGAAGCGACGCCGACGCCGGAGATCACGCCCACACCGGAGGTAACGTATCCTTTTACGGTAGAGGAAGTTGTGATAGAGCTGGAGGGACTTTCCCGGGAATATGAGTTTGCCTGGGTAAGCGATCTGCATATGGTCACGGATCTGGAATCCGCATGGGATGTGCAGGAAGAATTCATGGAAACCGTGATTGGAAGATATGAGTTTTTCACTACGGCGGACGGCGTACATGCGGTGGAGTTATGGCCGCAGATCGTTACGTTTCTTAATCAGGGACAATTTGACGGCGTTATTTTCGGCGGTGATATGGTGGATTATTGCAGTGAGTCGAATATGAATGTGTTCTTAAAAGAATATCAGAGGTTAGATGTGGAACGTCTCTTATATATCAGGGCGGATCATGATTACGGGTACTGGTATGGCGGCGAAGCATTTAATGAACCTGCGGCGCATACGGTTCACGAAGAAATTGACGGGGATGCATTTGATGAAAAAGTAATGGAATTTGACGAGTTCATCATTGTGGGCATCAATGATTCCACGAAGAATATGTCATGGGATCAATATGGGTTCGTCGTAGAAGAATTCGGAAAAGGAAAGCCCGTGATCGTTGTGACGCATGTTCCGTATGAGTCAAGAGTGGACGAGAGTTTGGAAGCGCTTTCGATGGACTTTCGAAAAAAAATATACTATTGGGGCGGCGGGGATTATGTACCGGTCGATGCGACGGCATCTTACTTTGAATTGATTTATACGGAAAATCCGCATGTCGTCCAGGTGCTGGCGGGACATCTTCATAAACCGTGGGACGGTTATATAACGCCGCAAGTCAGACAGCATATTTTTACGCCGGCGTTTGAAGGATCAATAGGAATCATTCATGTTGTGCCCGTAGAAGAATGACGAAAACAGCGAAAGATCAAGAGGGAAAGACAGATGTTTTTTAGCACAAAAAAAGGCCGGATACATTCGCTGCTTTTTTCGGCGGCTGTTTTGTTTCTGTTTACGACGCCGCTTCCGGCAAATGCGGAGATTATCGGAGAAAAAGAAAGCTTCCCTGACAGCATCATTACGGACATGGGAATGCTGCCGGCGGCAAGGCTTTCCACGAGCGATGTTTATTATGCGAATCCAACCAATGCATATCAGGAATTAAAGGTTGCGGCGCAGTACACCCGGCAGGGAGAATACTATTTTATTGTAGATACTTACCATGACCAGATTTTATATTCGGAGACAGCGGGAGGTTCGATACAGGACTGGAAAGTTATGACGGTAGATGTGAATAAGCCGCATGCGGTCGCAAGCGATGGAGAGAAGTATTTAGTGGCTGATACGGACAATCATCGTGTTCTGGTCTTTGAATGGCTGAGCGGGCGGTTTCAAAATACGCAATGCCTTGCCGACATCGGGGTGCGTCCGCACTATATTACATATGACAGTATCACGGACAGTTTCTTTGTATGGAGCTCTATGACAGGGGAAATGTATATTTTGAAGCAGGATCCGCAATCGGGTCTGATATGTATTCAGGAGAAGCGGACGGTGCGTGAGCTGAGTCCGTATTATGTCCGCTCATTTACCATTCTTGGAGATCAGATTTTATTTCCCTCCGGAACGAATGGACGGATTGTTGTTGTCGATAAGGATACCTTTGAGGTTCTGGAGCGGTATCCCGTGCCGGATGAGATTGCGGGTATGGCATGCGTGAAATTGATCGGGGATTCTTATTATATTTCTGTGGCATGTGATCTGTTTGGGAATCAGGAATGTGCGGCATTGCTGCGCACAACCGATCTGTCAGGACTGAGCCGGGGAGCGTATGAAAATATAAGTGAACAAAAAAACGTCAGCGGGATACCGTATTATATTGAAATGGTCAACGGTTTTTATTATATGACGAATCACTGTGCAAAGGAGAGCGTATTACGATTTAAGATTACGGGTAACTATATTGAGGAAATGAAAATCATTTTTTAATAATTTGTGATCGGGTTACTGTAAATTTGCGCTCGCGTCCGGGCAGGCACGCGAAGAAAGGAGTCTCGTTATGAATCGGAAGAAAAAGTTTTTTGTTTCAGTCGTCGCAGTGGTTCTGCTGTTGTCAAACGGTATGACGGCGTTCGCGGGAGTATCTTATAGCCAGCATTCCGACTTAGGTTCTTATGATTATCTTGAAGAAGGCTTAACCCCTGTTGTAGTCAGACCGAGTCCGTACGAGGACGTATTTCTTGAATCGTATCAATTTAATATCTATTATTCTGTGAGTCAGGAAAGACCGGAATTTTATTCACCGATAACGGCTCCGTGGAGAAGCAATCCGACACGGGCGTTGTTTCTCTATACGGATCGGAGCAGTAAGCCGGATGACCCTCCATACGATAACGAATACAGATATGAATATGACGAGCGGGGGAATCTTACGGTTGTAACAGACTCTAATTCGAAGGGAACATTTTTTGAGATACATCAGTATACCTATGATGAGCAGGACAGACTTTTATCTGAAACCCGCACCCGAAATATGGGCGGTTCGGGCTGGAGCAACCCTTCAACAACGCAGTATACCTATGATGCGAACGGCAATCTTTTGTCTGAAGTCTGGGATGGGCATTCAAACAAATGGACCTATGACGCGCAGGGAAATCTTTCGTCGGGGACTTTTACTGACAGCGATGGTTCGGTAACATATAAATATACACGCGACGCACAGGGTAATCTGTTGCAGTCCACCTGTTCCCTGTACGGAGATAAGGTTACGCACACTTTAAATTATGACGAGTGGGGTCTGGATACAGATTATATTATCAGGAGTTATAATCCCGGCAGTTATGAAGAGCATCGGTATACCTATGACTATGACGGGACGGGCAGCAATCTGTATCTGTGGGCGCACGATATTACCGATTATGTGGAGGAAGGCAACTTCAAAGAGATCCAATATACCTATGACGAGATGGGCAATGTGACGACGCATTTCTTTTATAACAGTTTTTATTATGAGCTGGAAACAGATGAGCTCACCTATGACGCGGCGGGACGTCTGTTGACGCATGTCAATGAGTCAGAGCCGCTGCAGGATTCATTGATTGTTATACCTAATTATTTTGATGAGCAATATATCTATGACGAGATGGGCAATCTGGCGACGTATGCCTATCACGGCTATGTGGGATTCGATAAAAGACCATATTGGTTCAAAACATATCAGTATACTTATGACGCGATGGGGAATCTTCTGACTTGTACCTATACTTCGGAGAGCAAATCCGGTACCGTGACCCAAAGCTGGCAATTTTTCTACGACTAATCTCCTTTGGTAGGGCAAAGCCAGAAACAGGAACGGACGATCAAAAGCCTGTCAGGGCAAAAAATGTTTGCCTTGGCAGGTTTTTGAAAAAGTGGGATATTACGGAGAAAGCAAGCTGATTTGGCGTTACTTTTTTCGGATGATGGAAAAGGCAAAAATGCATAAAACACAAAAATGCAAATAAAAAGAGTGAGGGTGGAAAATGAAACGAAAAATTCTAATAATGATGACGATCGGAAGCGTTCTCCTTATGGCATTGGCGGGGTGCGGAGATTCATCTGAAAGCCGGTTGACATCGGACTGGGCAACAAGTTTAGACTGGGGAAGAAACGAAGAGCAAGGACGTTCTGATGATTCAGAAGCCGAAACGACTGGAGCTGAAAACGAAGCAGAGCACACTGACGGTTTGGAAGCGGAAATGGATGGAGACAAAGAAGCAGACCGCCTTGACGACTCAGAAGCTGAAATGACGGAAGAAACCGAAAGCGAAGAAGAATCAGGAACAGAAATAGAAATTCCGGTAGGTGGAGAGCCCGGTCTTTATCAATCGGACGGAAGTTTTATCCCGTGGGACGATTTGGGGATAGATGTAGAAACTAATTATACTTATGACAATTATAATACAAAAGAAAAAAGTCCTTGCAAAGTTTTTACAGACAATAATTATGATGGATATTTAGTTTTTCCAGATGATATAACAAAGATAGGAAATCAGGCTTTTTACCGATGTACCTCTCTTACAGGCATTGATTTAAGCAATATACAAATAACAAAGATAGGAGATCTTGCTTTTTGTGCTTGTGAGTCTCTTACAAGTGTTGATTTAGGTAATACACAAATAACAAGCATAGGAGAGTCTGCTTTTGGTGAGTGTCATTCTCTTACAAGTATTAATTTGCCGGATACTCTAACACGTATAAAACGGGATGCTTTTGTGGATTGTGAGTCTCTTAAAAGTATAGATTTAAGTCATACACAAATAACAAGTATAGAATATCAAGCTTTTTTGGATGCCGCGCTTGAAAGTATTGATTTGCCAGATTCTTTGACAAGCATAGGATATGATGCTTTTGCGTATACATCTCTTACAAGTATTGATTTGCCAGATTCTTTAGATAGTATAGATTATTACGCTTTTGCAGGGGCACCTCTTACAAATATCAATTACGCTGGGACAATGAGGGAATGGGAAAATATAGATAAGGCTGAGGAATGGTATACGAGTTTGTTTACTGATCCCGTATTACAAACCATCACCTGCTCAGACGGAGTCATTACCCTCTGATACAAACCCATAAACAGGCTTGCGATCCCGGCAGGAAAAACATCCGCTTTTGCAGTTGGCAGTATTTCTATCATACCATCAGCGGAGAGAAAACTTATATAGAAACAACGGGAAAGCCCGGCAGAATCAATGGGTTGCGGCATTTAACAAATGCCTAAAATACATAAAACAAAGGAGAGAAAGAAAAATGAAAAAGTTGCTTAAAAAACTATCAGACAAGTTATCAGTAGACGGTTATAATCCACTTAACGGCTTTAATATCTTTTTATCCATTTTGAGTGGTTTGGCCTTAGGACTTTTTATTGTGGGAATTTGCACGGAGTCAAGCGGCGATATTGGACATATTCCTTTAATCGTTGGTATTGTCTGCTTTTTGTTTTTGCTTTTTAGAAATAGAAAGCTTAAAAAAATACCCCAAATAATAATTATTTCTGTTGTATCCACGCTAGTAGGTGCGGTATTAGGTATATTGATCATTATTGTAGCTGCGTTCCTGCTATGGCTTGGAGGGTGGGGTAACCCCGAAAAATCATCGGACGGACAATCAAGTGATGAATCAAGTGGAAATAATTGGTCTAAACAATACAGCCAATCGAAAGGTGAGTATTCTACAGACGGTCAAGGGAATTTTAAGGACCAATACGGAAATGATGTTTACAATCCTCAAGGCGTCAGCGATTACGACAAATTATAAAGAGGCAGTCAACAAAATAATGAAAGTTACTACTTTAAGTAAAAACTTCCTGTCTTAGTGGCAGGAAGTTTTTATAAGGTAAGCCCTGTTGAGCATAATCGACTAATCAGCAAAGCAATTTAATATCACAATAACAGCGTAAAGGCGCATGGAAACAGTAAAATGCAAATCATGCTTGAAAAAATTTTCATCAGGAGTTGCAAAAGTCAATCTGAATGGGGTATAATTCTAGTGAAAATTTTTGCGATAACTCGCAAAAATTTTCACTAGAAAAAGGAGCTATGACATGGAAATTAAGAGGGACATCTATCTGAATCAACTTATCAGTAAGAAACATAATGGACTTATCAAGGTGGTGACTGGAATCCGGCGCTGTGGAAAGTCCTACTTGTTGTTTCATCTGTTCAAGAATCATTTGTTAGCAGAAGGAACGGACGAACAACACATGATAGAAATTGCGTTTGACTCTTTTGAGAATAAGCGTTTTCGTGATCCGAATGTTCTGTATCCTTATCTCAAGGAGCAGATCAAAGATGATGGAATGTACTATGTGCTGCTGGACGAAGTGCAGCTTTTGGGAGAATTTGAATCTGTACTAAACAGTTTGATTTATATGAGAAATGTGGACGTATATGTGACAGGGAGCAATGCCCGTTTTTTGTCCAAGGATGTGATTACCGAATTTCGAGGGCGGGGAGATGAAGTTCATATGCAGCCGCTCAGCTTTGCTGAATTTATGTCCGTTTATCAGGGGACAAAACAGGACGGTTGGAATGAATATATGCTTTACGGTGGGCTTCCTCCCATCACGAAGATTTCAAGTCCGGAGGAAAAAATTCATTTCTTGAAGATGTTGTTTGAGGAGACCTATATTTCGGATATTGTTGGCAGACATAATGTGCGCAATCGGGCAGAATTGGAAGAAATTCTGAATATTCTTTCATCTGCGATCGGTTCGCTTACAAACCCGGCAAAGTTGTCGGCAGTATTCAAAACTGTCAAGCAGAAAACCATCAGCAACACGACGATCAAAAGGTATATTGATTATTTTTGTGATTCTTTTCTGATTGACAGTGCTGTTCGTTATGATATTAAAGGGAAAAAGTATATTGACACACCGGTCAAATATTACTTTACCGATTTGGGATTGCGCAATGCCCGTCTCAATTTTCGCCAATTGGAAGAAACTCATGCAATGGAGAATATCATTTTTAATGAGCTGAAAATACGTGGCTTTAATGTGGATGTGGGCATTATTACTCTGAATAAAACCAATGAGAAGGGCCACGGAACCCGCAAGCAGTTGGAAATTGATTTTGTCTGTAACAAAGGCTCTAAGCGTTATTATATCCAGTCAGCCTATGCGATTCCGGATCAGGCAAAGATGGAACAGGAGCAGCGCTCTCTGATGCTGACGGGCGATTTCTTCAAGAAGATTATCATCACGAAAAATGCGCCTGCACCGTATTACAATGACGATGGGGTGCTGATTATGAGTATTTATGATTTTCTGTTGAATGAGAGTAGTTTGAATCATTGATTCAGATTCCGGCTGTCAAGAAAAAATACTTGACAGCCTTTTTGTTATCCTGTATGATAGCAAAGTGTGATGATGGGAGAGGGGCTGACCGTATGGAAAAAATCGTGGAACAGGGATTGTTGTATGATTTTTACGGAGAACTTCTGACTGCACACCAGAGGCAGATTTATGAGGATGCGGTCTATCATGACATGTCTCTTACGGAGATCGCGGATATTCAGGGAATCAGCAGGCAGGGCGTACATGATCTGCTCCGCCGCTGTGACAGAATTTTGGAACAGTATGAGGCGCAGCTCGGACTTGTAAAGAAGTTTACGTTGATTAAAGAGAAAGCGCAGCGCATCGACGCACTGGTGCAGGAATTGCAGGAGCAGACAGAACCCGGAGCGCCGCAGGAAGAATTGTCAGGGCGCAAAAAGCAGGATGCCGGGACGGCGCAGCGGGAATGGCGGGAGACGCTGGTTATGGAGCCGGGAAAGCAGGGGAATCTGGCAGCGATCCGGGCGCTTTCCCGTGAGATCATGGAAGAGCTGTAGCAGGGGAGACGGTAAATGGCATTTGAGAGTTTAACCGATAAGCTGAGTAATATATTCAAGAGTCTGCGGGGAAAAGGGCGCCTGACCGAGGAGGACGTCAGGACGGCGCTCAAAGAAGTGAAGATGGCGTTGCTGGAGGCGGACGTCAATTTCAAGGTTGTCAAGCAGTTTGTTTCCACCGTGCAGGAGCGTGCGGTCGGCAGCGACGTTCTAAACGGCTTGAATCCCGGTCAGACAGTTATTAAGATCGTAAATGAAGAAATGATTGCGCTCATGGGATCCGAGACGACGGAGATCGCCTATCAGCCCGGAAAAGCGATCACGGTCATCATGATGAGCGGCTTACAGGGCGCCGGAAAAACAACGGCGACGGCAAAGCTGGCGGGCAAGATGAAACTGAAAGGCAAAAAGCCGCTGCTTGTCGCCTGTGACATCTATCGTCCGGCGGCGATCAAGCAGTTGCAGGTAAACGGGGAAAAGGTTCAGGTGGATGTATTTTCCATGGGAGAAAATCATTCCCCGGTCAATATTGCCAAAGCGGCGATTGAACATGCGCAGAAAAACGGGCATGACGTGGTGATCTTAGATACCGCAGGACGGCTGCATATCGACGAAGATATGATGAAAGAGCTTCAGGAGATCAAGTCGCATGTGACCGTGCATCAGACCCTGCTTGTTGTGGATGCGATGACAGGACAGGATGCGGTCAACGTCGCGAAGGAGTTTGATGACAAAGTCGGCGTGGACGGTATTATTTTAAGCAAGCTTGACGGCGATACGAGAGGCGGTGCGGCGTTGTCCGTCAAGGCGGTGACGGGCAGACCGATCCTGTATGTCGGCATGGGAGAGAAACTGACCGATTTAGAGCAGTTTTATCCGGACCGCATGGCGAGCCGAATCCTCGGCATGGGCGACGTGCTTTCACTCATTGAGAAAGCACAGAACGAGATTGAAATCGACGAAGATAAATCAAAGAAAATGGCTTCCAATATGAAAAAAGGGAAGTTTGACTTTGAGGATTATCTGGAAAGTATGAAGCAGATGAAGAATATGGGCGGATTGTCCAGCATTCTTTCCATGTTACCGGGAATGGGATCGAAAATGGGCGATATTAGTTCCATGATTGACGACAAACAGCTTGGGCAGTTTGAGGCGATCGTTCTTTCCATGACGCCGGAGGAGCGGCGCAGTCCGAAGCTGCTCAATCCGAGCAGAAAGCACAGGATCGCGCGGGGCGCAGGCGTGGACATTGCCATTGTCAACCGTTTTATCAAACAGTTTGAGCAGGGGCAGAAAATGATGAAGCAGATGGGCGGTTTTTCCAAAAAGCGCCACGGAGGCTTCGGCGGGTTAGGCGGTATGAGATTCCCGTTCTAAAAAAGAACGGGGTCCATCCTATAAATTGCGGCCGGCATGAGAGGTGCAGCCGCGGGAACAAAAAACAAACAGATACTTTGGAGGAAAAAGAAATGGCAGTAAAGATCAGATTAAGAAGAATCGGACAGAAGAAGAGACCGCTTTACAGAATCGTGGTGGCTGATTCGAGAGTATCCAGAAACGGCAAGTGCATCGAGGAGATCGGTACCTATGATCCGAATACGGAGAAGGCAACCGTAAAAGTGAACGAGGAGCTTGCGAAGAAGTGGCTTGCAAACGGCGCGCAGCCGACGGAGACCGTTGCCAGACTGTTAAAGAATGCCGGCATCGAGAAGTAAGACTGCTTCAAGAGAACCCATTGTTTAACGGCATGTGTCGTTTCGGAGGTGGATGATGAAAGAATTGGTAGAAGTCATTGCAAAGGCACTTGTGGATTATCCCGATGAAGTGGTAGTCACGGAGAAAGAAAACGGCAGAAATGTGACCGTTGAGCTTCATGTTGCGCCTGCCGATATGGGGAAAGTCATCGGCAAACAGGGTCGCATTGCAAAAGCGATCCGGTCAGTGGTAAAGGCGGCGTCTTCAAAGGATAATAAGCGCGTGGATGTAGAAATTGTATAAAAAAGAGTTTCGCTTGCGCGAAACTCTTTCGAAGAAATGCCGCAGGCATTTCTTTTGGAATCGCAAGCGATTCTTCTGGGGTTGCAAAATTTCCTATAGCTTAAAAAAGAGTTTCACTTGCGCGAAACTCTTTCAAAGAAATGCCGCAGGCATTTCTTTCGGGTTATGAAATGAAACAGCGGTCTTTCTTTTTTGAAGATAAGACCGCTGTTTTTCAAAAATCCCCTGTATAGTAAAAGAGTGCAAAGGGGAAAAGCAATAAGGAGCGGCAAAATGACGGACAGGGAAGAAGAGTTATTCAGAGTGGGATGCGTGGCGACGACGCACGGCGTACGCGGGGAAGTGAAGGTGTATCCGACAACGGAGGAGCCGCAGCGCTTTAAGAAATATAAGGAAGTCCTGGTGAAAGATCCGCAGGGGCGGCGGCAGGAACGCAGTATGCAGATTGAAAGCGTCAAGTTTTTTAAGCAGATGGTCATCCTGAAACTCAGGGAATGCGATACCATGGAAGACGCGGAACTGCTGCGCGGCGCGGAACTGTATGTACCCAGAGAAAAGGCGGTCCCGCTGAAAGAAAACGAATATTACATTTCTGATCTGATCGGGATGCAGGTGGAGAGCGACGAGGGCGCATTGCTCGGCGTGCTGGATGATGTGATACAGACCGGCGCGAACGACGTATATGTCGTGAAGCAGGCGGACGGCAGGGAAATCCTTCTTCCGGCGATCAAAGAATGCATCAGGCAGGTGGACGTGGAAGCGCGGCATATGGTAATCCATCTGATGCCGGGACTGGTGTGATAAAAAAAGAGTTTGCGTTCCGCAAACTCTTTCGAAGAATCCGCTTTGCGGATTCTTCCAGACATTGGAAACTTTTTTGACGTGAAAAAGGATAAACAAATGGACTTTCATATCATGACATTATTTCCCGACATGGTGCGTGACGGCTTAAATACCAGCATTCTGGCGCGCGCCGTGCAGCGGGAGCTGATTTCGGTCAATACCTACAATATCCGGGACTATACGACGGACAAACATAAAAAAGTGGACGATTACCCCTATGGCGGCGGCGCAGGTATGCTCATGCAGGCGCAGCCGGTTTATGACTGTTATGCGGCGATCGTGGCGGCGCAGAGAACGAGACAGCGTATCCGCACGATCTATGTGACGCCGCAGGGGAAACGCTTTCATCAGGAGATGGCAAGGGAGCTTGCCGGCGAGGAACAGCTTATTTTTTTATGCGGGCATTATGAGGGTGTGGATGAGCGTGTGCTTACGGAGATCGTCACTGACTATATTTCCATCGGCGATTATGTCTTAACGGGCGGCGAGCTTGCGGCAATGGTGATGGTGGACGCGATCGCGCGTCTGGTGCCGGGCGTGTTAAATAATCATGATTCGGCGGAGACGGAATCGTTCACCGGTCATCTTTTGGAATATCCGCAGTACTCCCGGCCGGAAGTATGGCACGACAAGCGCGTGCCGGAAATCCTGTTAAGCGGCAATCACGCTAAGGTGGACGCATGGCGCTTCGAGCAGTCCATCGCGCGGACAAAGGAGCGCAGACCGGATCTGTACGAACGCTATCTGGCGGAGCATCCGGATCAGAAGTAAGGGAAGGCGCAGGAAGCAGTGGGATAGAGCAGTACGACTGAAGACAGCGGGGGGATCATGATGTTGTCATGTCTAGAACGATGAGTGTTATTTCTTTGGAAAGAACCCTGTATTTCCAAACAGATAAAACGTTTCGCAAGTACGAGCAGCTTATCAATAATCCCAATGCCGCGCTTTGTATCGACAATATGCAGATTGAAGGGAAGTGCACAGAGATCGGAAAGCCGGTAGAACATGAGGATTTCTGCGCCGCATATCAGGCGGCGTTCGCGGATTCTTTTCAGCGATATACCCTGTTAAAAAATGAACGGTTATTTGCATTGGAACCGACTTTTATTGAACGTTGGATTTATTTGAATGGCGTCCCCCACATACAGATATTTGATGTAAAAAATAGAAAATACCTATTGAAGCAATATTTGGAATCTTGTCGGATGATGCAAAAAGGGAGATGAGGTAATTCAAATTTTTATTCCAACTTTATTCCCAACATGTTATAATCAAAAAAGTTGGGAATAAAGTTATAACAAGGAGCATGTCGATGGATATAAAACAGATTGTGCTGGATTTATGCGCTATGAGCGATGAACAGGAATGGTTCGAATTTAAAGAAAATTGGTTTCAACCAGAAGCATTAGGAGAGTATGTTTCTGCATTATCGAATGCCGCAGCATTTCATTATAAAAAATATGCTTATTTTATATGGGGAGTAGAAAATGAGAATCATAAAATAGTTGGAACGACATTCAATCAATATTGCGATTACAATAAAGAACCTTATCAGAATTATCTGGCACGAAATCTTTCTCCAAGCCTGAACTTCTCTTTTGAGGAAATCCAGATTCGGCGGAAAAGAGTGATTGTGTTGGTAATACCTGCGGCTTTTGAGATACCTACTGCATTTAAGGAAAGGCGGTATATAAGGATTGGTTCATCTAAATGTAATATCAGAGATTATCCTAAGCGGGAAATAGAACTTTTCAAAATACTTGACGGGAGAACAGAAACCATAGAAACGATTCCGGCAAAATATCAGGAGCTTACTTTTCATAAATTGTTTGGATATTATGGATCAAAAGGAATTGTTCTCAATGACAAGACGTTTGTAAAAAATTTAGGTCTGCGGAATGAGGAAGGACAATTTAATTTATTGGCGCAGCTACTTTCGGATGACTCTCATTTTCCGCTTCGGGTATCTATATTTGAGGGGAAAACGAAAGGAACCAATCTGTTTTCAGTCAGAGAGTTTGGAAATAATTGCCTTTTGTATAGCTTGGACGAGTTATTACGATACGGAGATGTGCTGAACATCATACAGACAGATGAAACAGACCGCGTTGTGGAAAGGAAAGAGGTGCCATTATTTGACAATAAGGCATTTCGGGAAGCAATCATCAATGCCGTTTTGCATAACAAATGGGCAGAGGGAAATGAACCCATGATTTCTGTTTTTTCGGACAGGATAGAAATTTTGTCAAGAGGCGCTTTGCCGCCGGCGCAGACAATTGAAGGCTTCTATTCAGGGGAATCCGTACCTGTAAATGAAAAACTGTCGGAGATATTTTTACAATTGCATATAAGCGAAAAATCAGGACGAGGAGTTCCTAAAATAACGGAAATATATGGTAAAAAGGCATTCGTATTTAGAGAAAATTCAATTGTTGTAACGATACCGTTGAAAAAAATCAGAACGGTTGGAAATAAAGTTGGGGATAAAATGGGGAATAAAAAACCGTTAAATGCAAGGAGAAGGAAAATTTTGGCGGAAATGAGGGATAACCCCAATATAACGGCAGAGGAACTTCGTAAGACTTTGGAAATTAGTAAAACGGCAGTAGATAACAATATTTCATTTTTGCGTGAAAATGGTTATATTGAGAGGATTGGCTCAAAGAAGGCAGGATATTGGAATGTGTTGTTATAGTAAACAGGACATAGCCCGCCTACACAAAAAACACTTGCAATCGCCCGCATGTTATGGTAAACTATGCACGTTGCAATAAAAAGATGGTCCTCTGTTACACATTGTATTAAGAACATCCACGAATCGTAAGGAGAATAGAGAAATGAACAACAGCATCATTAAGGAAATCGAAGACGAGCAGTTAAAGAAAGAGGTTCCGCAGTTCAAGGTCGGCGACACCGTGCGCGTGTACGGCAAGATCAAAGAGGGAAACCGTGAGAGAATCCAGGTGTTTGAGGGAACGGTATTAAAGAAGCAGGGCGGAAGCAGCCGCGCGACTTTCACCGTGCGCAAGAATTCCAACGGAATCGGCGTAGAGAAGACCTGGCCGCTGCATTCCCCGAACGTGGAGAAGGTAGAAGTCGTCCGCCCCGGTAAGGTCAGAAGAGCGAAACTGAATTATTTAAGAAACCGTGTCGGCAAGAAGGCAAAGGTCAAGGAGCTTGTAAAATAAAAAGCGGTGGATCAGGAGGGACAGATACAGTGGTATCCGTCCCTTTTTTCAACTGCTCAATAAAAGGAAAGAGCATGTCCAGAAAAAAGGGATTACATTTTTATCAGAAAAAAAAGAAGCTGAATAAATCCGTGCTGCGGGAGTGCGCGACCGCGCTGTTCTATATGGCGGCGGCCGTTCTGCTTGCATTTGTGCTCGTTTACTGCATGGGGATCAAGACAAGCGTGATCGGGGACTCTATGAGCCCGACGCTGACGAACGGACAGGAAATTCTGATCAACCGGCTGATCTATTCGGTATCGACGCCCAAACGCGGCGATGTGATTGTTTTTTTGCCGAACGGAAACGAGAACGCGCATTACTATGTAAAGCGGGTGGTCGGGCTTCCGGGCGAGACCATCCAGATACGGAACGGACAGGTTTATATCGACGGAGAGCGCTACAGCGGCATGGCATACGATAAAATTTCCGATGCGGGAATCGCGGAGTATCCCGTCTCCATGGGAAAAAACGAATATTTTGTGCTGGGAGACAACGTGAACAGCAGCGAGGACAGCCGGTCAGCCAATATCGGCGTCGTACATGCGGACGACATCATCGGGAAAGCGTGGTTTCACATGAAAGGCGCGTATGAGGGCATGGGTTTTATCGAGTGACCAGCCGTCTGACATGGAATGAAATGCATAGGGTTATTGTGCCGCCTGTGATCTTTGACGCGATCGGCCGTCAGAAACAAAAATGAGGGTGAGAAAATGAACGTACAGTGGTATCCCGGACATATGACGAAGGCAAGGCGCATGATGCAGGAGGACATGAAGCTGATCGATCTTGTGATCGAGCTGGTGGACGCGCGGATTCCTTATAGCAGCCGCAATCCGGACATTGACGCGCTTGCAGGCAATAAGATGCGCATCCTTTTGCTCAACAAGGCAGATCTTGCCGATGACAAAAAAAATAAGCTGTGGGCGCAATATTACCGTGAAAAAGGATGCTTTGTGCTGGAAATGAACAGCAAGACAAAGAGCGGTATGAAACAACTTGCCGGGCTTGTCAGAGAAGCGTGCCGGGAAAAAATAGAGCGCGACCGGTCAAGAGGGATCAAAAATCGTCCGATCCGCGCAATGGTCGTCGGCATTCCGAATGTCGGAAAGAGCACGTTCATCAACAGCTTTGTCGGTCAGAGCTGTACGAAAACGGGCAACCGCCCGGGCGTAACGAAGGGAAAGCAGTGGATCAAAGTGAATAAAGAGCTGGAGCTTTTAGATACGCCGGGCATTTTGTGGCCGAAATTCGAAGATCAGCTCGTGGGACAGCATCTTGCCTTCATCGGCTCCATCAATGACGAGATTCTGCAGACGGAGGAGCTTGCACTTTCCTTGATCGAGTTATTGCAAAAAGAATATCCGCAGGCAATGCAGGCGCGCTACCGGCTTGCAGAGGCGGCCGCGGATGCGCCTGCCGTGATGGAAGAGATCTGCAGACGGCGGGGATGTTACAAAAAAGGAACGGAGCCGGACTACCATAAAGCGGCGGGATTACTGCTGGATGAGTTCAGAAATGGACTGATCGGCAAAATGACACTTGAAATTCCCATGAAATCATTCTAATATAAGAGTAGATTGAATTGTCGATATGATAAATGAAATGATGGATGACAGGCATGAAAGAGGAAGAAATCATAGAAAAGAAGAAAAACAGAAAAAAGCAGCGGGCGAAGGAGGAGGAAAAGCCCTTGACGCTCGGTCAGGAGATTTTGCAGATGAGCATCTATCTGCTGATCGTTTTATGCGTGACGTTTCTGTTGATTCATTATGTCGGGCAGCGAACCCGCGTGCAGGGAGACAGTATGCGCCCGACGCTGCATGACGGGGACAATCTGATGGTGGATAAGCTGTCGTACCGGTTTACGGAGCCGCAGCGCTATGACATCATTGTTTTTCCGTATGAACATAAAGCAAAAACGTATTATATCAAACGGATCATCGGTCTGCCGGGCGAGCGCGTGCGCATCGATCAGGACGGGACGATCTATATTAACGGCGAGGTGCTGCATGAGAATTACGGCGCGGAGGTCATGCTCAATCCGGGACGCGCGGCGTTAGAGATCACGCTGGGAGCGGATGAATATTTTGTGCTTGGCGATAACCGCAATAACAGTTCCGACAGCCGGGATCCATCCGTCGGCAATATTCACAGGGACCGCATTATCGGTAAAGCGTGGGTTCGCATTTGGCCGCTTTCGGACATTGGATTTTTGAAGCATCAGTAAAAATACCTTCAGAGGGAAAAATGGATACGATCGGAGAAATAAAGGCGGGATTACAGGCAGCCACAGTTGCAGAGCTGCCTGCTTTTATCAAAGCGCACGAGGCTGATACGCGCAAGAGCGTACAAAATCTTGTCGCAAAAGCGCATAAAGAAATTGAGGCGTACGAAAAAGAGTGCGCCCGCATGAAAACGATGTTTTCTTATGAAAGGGAATATGCGGAATATTCGTTTATCTGCGGGATTGACGAGGTGGGACGGGGACCGCTTGCGGGACCGGTCGTGGCGGGAGCCGTGATTCTGCCGAAGGATTGCGGTCTGTTATACCTGAATGACTCAAAGCAGCTATCCGCAAAGAAGCGCGAGGAGCTGTACCCGCAGATCATGGAGCAGGCGGTTGCGGTCGGGATCGGATCCGCGTCACCGGAACGGATCGACGAGATCAATATTTTGCAGGCGACCTACGAGGCAATGAGGGAAGCGATCCGTCAGCTGAGCGTCAGTCCCGATCTGTTATTAAACGATGCGGTGACGATCCCGCAGGTTACGATCCGTCAGGTGCCGATCATCAAAGGGGACGCCAAGAGCGCGTCCATTGCGGCGGCGAGCATTGTGGCGAAAGTGACGCGGGACCGGCTGATGGCGCAGTATGACGAAGTGTATCCCGAATACGGATTTGCGTCAAATGTGGGCTACGGCGCCGCAGCGCATATCGAAGCGTTAAAAAAATACGGACCGACGCCGATTCATCGGAGGACGTTTATTAAGAATTTTGTGGAGAATGAATAAGAAGCTGCACCGGTGATCGGCTATCTGTCCGGTCATCGGTGCAAAGAAGGATGTCTGATAAACAGGACAGGGAAATCAAAGATATAAAAGAGTAGAAAGCAGGGATCGAAAAATGGGAAGGATGGTGAGGATATGAGCGTAAATCTGTCCGATTATGTGGGCGGCAGCAATACTGTCAGAGATACGTCCGGCGTGCGCGGCAGTGCGGATGTGCCGGGCGCGTCGAACCGGGGCGCGCAGGAGCTGCCGCTGAAAGCGGGAGAGCAGCTTCGCGGTACCGTGGTGGAAGCGGACGCGGGTAAGGTCACGATCGAGACGAAGGATCACGGCGTATTTACGGCGCGTCTGGAAAACGGTATGCAGGTGAATAAGGGCGATGTCATGGATTTTGAGGTGCGCGGTATGCAGGGACGGCAGATCACGCTGACGCCTCTTTATTCCAATATGAGCGTGGATTCCAGCGTGTTGAAAGCATTGCAGGCGGCGTCCCTGCCCGTGACGGACGCCCATGTGCGGATGGTAAACGAGATGATGAGTCAGGGAATGGGAATTGACAGGCAGTCCCTTCACGGCATGGCGGGGCTGGTCGGGCAATATCAGACGGCATCCCCGGAGCTTCTCGTGCAGATGAAGCAGCTCGGCATTCCCATCACGCAGGAGGGCGTGATGCAGATGGAGAGCTATCGGAATAATACAGCGCAGATCGTAAACGGTTTCGGCGAGGTCGGAGAGCAGTTTACCAGGCTGATGCGGGAAATGGCGGCAGGCGGAGAATATGAAGCGCTCGGAAAGCTCTTTACGGAGGCGGCGAAGCTGTTTGCCGAGGGGGAGCTTGCGGAAGGACTGAAGGGAATGCCGGGCGGTGCAGACGGCGCTTTGGGACAGACAGCGGGCAGTATGCAGGATGGAGTGGTGCGCCTCGTTTCAGGCGGCGTTCCGTCGGAAAACGGGGCGCAGACGGCCGCTTCGGACGGAACGGGGGCGGGCAGCGTGAACGGAGCGGGAGACGGTGCGCAAAGCCTCCCGGACGGAGTTGTGCGTCTTGTATCGGACGGAAAGATGCCGGGAGAAGGAGAAAGCGGTGCAGACGGCATAAATGGAGCGGGGAACGGAGAAGCCGTATCCCAGACCGCAAAGCCGCAGGAGGGTATGGCGCGCCTGATGGCGGACGGCAGCATGGTCGGTGAAAAAGGGACGCAGGCGGACGGTGTGAGCGGGATGCAGGCAGACGGCGCGCAGAAGACCGCGATACAGAAAAACGCCGCGGACGGCGTAAGCGACGGGATACTGCGCGCCGAAGAAGGAGACGGCCGCACCGCCGCCGGCAGTGCGCGCGCGGATCATCAGCAGGATCTGTTTTCGGCATTTTTGAAAAGTCTTTCGGATGCATATGCAAAGCAGGGGGAAACGCCGCAGTTTTACCGCAGCGTGGGGCAGGAACTCTCTAAGCTGCTGGGCGATCCGCAGTTCGGCTCCTCGTTTCAGAATGCCATGATCCGAAAATGGCTCCTGACGCCGCAGGAAACGGCTTCAAAAGAGCAGGTTCAGGACCTGTACGAGACGGTGCTGCGTCAGACAGGGCAGTTAAAGCAGATGCTGGCGGATGCGGGCAGACAGGATTCTCCCGCCATGAAGAGCCTGCAGAATATGGAACGGGATGTGGAGTTTCTGAACGAATTAAACCAAAACTTCGCTTATGTCCAGCTTCCGCTGAAAATGAGCGGACAGCATACAAACGGCGACCTGTATGTCTATACGAACAAGAAAGGATTTGCGGGCAGGGACGGAGCGGTAACGGCATTTCTGCATCTTGGCATGGATCATCTTGGCGATATGGATATTTATGTCGCACTGCAAAACCAGAAAGTGAGTACCAAATTCTATCTGGAGGACGACTCGGTCATTGATTTTTTGGAAGCGCATATGGACGAACTTGACAGGCGGCTTGGCGGAAAAGGGTATGTTGTAAAATCGGAGCTGCTGCGCAGGGACCATGAAGATGGCGGCAATGTCTTTGACCAGATGTTAAAAGACAGTAAAAATGCGGGTGCGGCGCCGCCGATTCTGTTGAGCAGACAGTCCTTTGACGCGCGTGCATAAAAAAAGAGTTTTGCTTGCGCAAAACTCTTTCGAAGAATCGTTGCACGATTCTTCCGGGGGCGGGAAATTCCTATAAGTAAAAAAGGGTTTCCTGCGGAGCGCGTTTTTTCAGACTATGGTATGCGGGAGAAGAAAGGCATGAACCAGATCAGCGATGAACAGCTTGGAAAAGAACCGATCGGGAAATTGATGTTACAGATGGCGATTCCGTCCATCGTTGCACAGACCGTCAATATTTTATACAGCATCATCGACCGGATTTATATCGGACATATCAGGGGGATCGGCACGAACGCGCTCACAGGCGTCGGACTGACCCTGCCGATTATCACGCTGGTATCGGCGTTTTCCGCATTTGTCGGGGCGGGCGGTGCGCCGCTTGCGGCGATCTTCATGGGGAAGGGAGATAAAAAGCGGGCGGAGCAGATCCTGGGCTGCGGGATTTTTATGCTGGGCGCGTTCAGCGCCGTGCTTATGGTGTTTTTTTACCTGTTTAAGGTTCCGCTGCTTTACCTGTTCGGCGCGTCCGATCAGACGATCGGCTATGCGGACCGCTATTTGTCCTTTTATCTGATCGGTACGCTGATGGTGCAGCTTTCCCTTGGCTTAAATCCGTTCATTATCAGTCAGGGGCAGGCGCGCGTCGGGATGCTGACAATCCTGATCGGCGCGGCGGTGAATATCGTATTGGATCCGATTTTCATTTTTGTACTCCACATGGATGTGCAGGGCGCGGCCGTCGCAACGGTGATCTCACAGACCGTCAGCGCCGTATGGATATGCTGGTTTCTGGCGGGAAAGCGTTCCGCGATCCGGATCAGGAGAGAATTGATCAGACCGGACTGGAAAAACGGGCGTATCATTTTTTCGCTTGGGATCTCGCCGTTTATCATGCGTTCGACGGAAAGCCTGATCAGCGTCGTCATGAACCGCGGGCTGAGGGATTACGGCGGCGACCTTTATGTCGGTTCGCTGACGATCATGCAAAGCCTGATGCAGTTTATCAGCGCGCCGATCGCGGGCTTTACACAGGGCGTACAACCGATCATCAGCTATAACTTCGGAGCGGGCAGTTTTGAGCGGGTGAAAAAAACATATCGCGCCATGATCAGCATCGTTGTCGCGTACGGTTTCGTCAGCACGGCGGTTGTCATGCTGTTCCCGCGGGTGTTTGCAGGATTTTTTGCGGAGGACGCGGAACTGATCGCTTTAACGGGCCGGGTAATTCCGGTATTTATGTGCGGCATGCTTATTTTTGGTTTACAGCAGGGGATTCAGCCGACGTTTCTGGCGACGGGGCAGGCAAAGATCTCATTGTTTCTTGCCATGTTGAGAAAGGTGATCCTGCTTGTGCCGCTTGCGGTCATCCTGCCGCATTGGTTCGGCGTGTGGGGCGTCTATATTGCGGAACCGGTATCCGACATCTTATCGGCGGTGACGGCGGGGATTCTTTTTTTCATCAATATCAAGAAAATTCTCTCCAAAGAGAGTGTGGATAGAATTCAATAGAAGTGACAAGGCAAAAGCAGAAAAGAGAAAATAGGGAAAGGAGCAGAACAGGAGGATTATGGCAGATTTCAAAGTAGCGGCAGTATTCAGCGATCACATGGTATTACAGCGTGACAAAGGGATCGCAGTGTTTGGAGAAGGCGTGGACGGCGAGAGGGTGACGGTCACGCTTCAGCACGGGGAAGAGGAGGCAGCGGTAAGCGGACCGGTGTCAGGCGGACGCTGGAATGTATTGCTTCCGAAGCAAAAGGCGGGAGAAGGCGCAGTGATGACCGTACAGTGCGGGGCGGATGTCCGGGAGTTTTCGGATATTGCGATCGGCGAGGTGTGGCTGGCCGGCGGACAGTCCAATATGGAACTGGAACTGCAAAACGCCTATGAGGGCGCGCAGGCGCTTGCGGAGGATGGCGCGCTGAACGACGGCAAGGGACCGAATGTGCGGTATTATTACACGCAGAAGCGCAGCTATATGGACGATGCGTTTTTTGAGGAGGAGGAGAAGACCTGCTGGACCTGTTTCGGGGACGGCAGTGAAAAATGCTGGTCCGCCGTTGCGTACTTTTTTGCACGAAAACTTGCAAAGAAACTGAGAGTGACGGTCGGCGTGATTGGATGCAACTGGGGAGGCACGAGCGCGAGCGCATGGATGGATTGGGAGAGTCTGGCGGGGGACAGCGAGCTGCGCTCCTATATCGATGAGTATGAGGCTGCGGTCGCGGGTAAGAGCGTGGAGGAGCAGATCAGGGAATACGATGAATATGAAGCGTATCATGCGGAGTGGAGCAAACGGGCGGAGGAGCTTGCCAAGACCGATCCGCTGCTGCCCTGGGATGAGGTGGTCGCGCGCTGCGGGGAATGCAAGTGGCCGGGACCGATGAACTGTAAGAATCCGTATCGTCCGGCAGGCTTATATGAGTGCATGGTAAAGCGCATTGCGCCCTATACGATGCGCGGCGTGATCTGGTATCAGGGAGAAAGCGACGACCACAAGCCGCGCCTGTACGAAAAACTTTTTACGAAGCTGATCGAGGTATGGCGCAGGGAATGGGATAATATTTTGATGTCCTTTCTGTTTGTGCAGCTTCCGATGCACCGGTATGAGCAGGATAAGGATTTCAAAAACTGGCCGCTGATCAGGGAGGCGCAGTGGCGGGTATTCCGCACGATCAGGCACACGGGGATCGTAGTCGGAACGGAGTTTTCCGAGTGGGGAGAGATTCATCCGCGCAGAAAGCGTGAGATCGGAGAGCGCCTGACAGATGTGGCGATGTGCGATACCTACAATATGATGATCACGCGGGATGCGTATGGACCGCTTTTCCGTGAGCTTATTATCCATGACGCACAGGGACGGGAAAAATGTGGGAAGATCGAATTGGTGTTTTTCTGTGCGTACGGTGGTTTTACGGTCGTGGATCGTCCCTATGTGGAGAAATTGTGGCTGGAGGAAGAGCGTATCGTCGTGATGCCAAGGAGGCGCGGAAAGCAGACTGAGCCGGCACCGGGATCGACGGAAGCGCGTGAGCGGATAGACGCGCCGGACTTAACACCGGAAGAGAAGCGTTCGGACGGCTTTGAGATCGCGGGCGAGGATAAACGCTTTTTCCCGGCAAGGTACCGGATTGTGGAAGAACGGATCCTTGTGTGGTCGGAGCAGGTTGCTAAGCCGAAATATGTGCGCTATTTGTGGACAAACTATCGGATTCCGCATATTTTCGGCACGCATACCGGAATCCCGTTGATGCCGTTCCGGTCGGATTTTCACGACGAGGCGGACGTATCGGATACAGGAAACGCAAAAATACAGCAAATGATGGAGGTATAAGAGAGCAGCTATGGAAAGAGTAGGTATTGTGATCTGTAACTATAATAAGGCGGATATGGTCTGCGAATGTATCCAGACCGTACTGGAATCAAACTATACGGATTATCGGATCTATGTGGTGGATAACGCATCACAGGATGATTCCGTGGAGCGGATACGCGCCCGCTTCGGGGAGAAAGTGACTCTTTTGGTCAATGAGAGAAACCTCGGCGGGTCGGGCGGCTTTAACACGGGTATCCGCAAGGCGCTCGCGGCGGGACACGAGTATGTCTGGTGTCTGGATAATGACGTGCAGGCGGACGAAGACGCGCTTGGCGTACTGGTAGAATTTTTGGATACGCATCCGGACTGCGGTATGGCAGGTTCGCGTGTCGATCATATGGAAGCGCCGGAATATGTACAGCAGTACGGTATCACCGTGGATTTTGAGGAGTTCTGCGTGGAGGCCAAATATCTGAATCATTTAGAGGACGGCACGCTGCCGGACGTGGTCTATTCGGATGCGGTAGCGGCATGTTCCGTTTTAGTGCGGAGCAGTCTGATCCGGGAGATCGGGATGCTTCCGGAGGACAATTTTCTTTATTGGGACGATACGGAATGGGGATGGCGCTGCAATCTGGCAGGACACCGTGTCGCTTCGTGCGGAAAGAGCCTTGTCCTTCATGCCATGGGAGCCAAAAAAGAATCGGTCAGCACGGTTCCGACGTATTATGCATGGAGAAACTGGATTGATTTTTTTGCACGGTACACGCCCGAAGAAAAACTGGAGAATATGTATGTAGCGCTGTTGAACGCGCTGTTTGACGTGCAGTATGAGGGGATTTACAACGGAACGGAGAATCGTGCGAATACGGCGATGGCGGCGTTTGACGACGCGATGCACGGCGTCCGCGGAGAAGCGAAAGAAGGCTGTATTTATGACGGGGAGGAGCCAAAGAGGGACCGCCTGACGGAAACTGTTGACGCCGAGAAAAAGAAACGCGGTGAGATCAAACGGATCGTGATCGAGGAAAACGGGTTTGCGGCGCAGGCGGAACGCTTAAAAGAGCAGCTCCGCGAGCTGTGCCCGCAGGCGGAGTTTGTCGCACAACCGGATGGAGAGTCGCCTTGTTTTTCCATGTGCCAGTTCATTTTTACGCAGGAAGATTTAAGCTTGCAAAAATATTATGTGGATTGTAACGGAAATGTCCTTGCGGCTGAGGAAGACGCGATGATGGCGGTCAATTACTGGATGAGCAGGCGCGCATTCCGATACAGCATGCTGCCCTTGTTCCGGCGCGGCACGGAGCAGCTTAGAAAGACGGCGGCTGAGCGATGGCCTGAATCAAAATCTCAGCAGTAAGCTGCGCATTCACCAAGGGAGTGCGGATAGTTACCCGGCACATTGCTGCCTGTGGAATAAACGGAAAGGAAACAATCGGATATGAGCAGAAAGCATAAAGAGGGAGAAACGGTCTGCCCGATATACGGAAAAGCAATAGAGGAGAAGTATTGTCTCAATGAATGTCTGCTAAACGACTGCGGTATGCTGATGAGAAACCATACCGCAGAGGAGGGCGGGGAACATGCGCCGGATAAGAGAGGGTAAGTGCTCTGTTCTGCAATGATCAGGAGCCGCCGCAGTCAGACGTGCCATTCGGCGGCTTGTCTGCGGTGGCTTTCTGCAAGTTCGGAAAGTCCGACCGCTTCAAATACGCGTGCGAGCGCTAAGAGCGCTTCGTCGCCGCCTGAGTGGATATTGCAGATCGGCGATGTCTCAAAAGCGGCGTTATAGTACCAGATATGCGCCTCATTGAAATCCCCGGCGGCTTCATAATACGCGCCGAGCTCCATACAGATCTCGCTGCAGCTTCCGGAGACGACGGCTTTCATCGCGTACTTAAAAAAGGACAGGGCGTCCTCTTTGACACGGTAAGCATGTGCGAGCACGCAGCTTATCTGCAGCATTTCCTCGGCGGAACGGCTATCTTCTAAGAGCAGACGCGTCATGATGGGAACCGCGTCTATAAAATGCGCGTCCGTTCCGGAAATGAACAGCTCTTTTGCATACATGGAGAGCAGACGTGCCGGCATATGAGGCGCGTCCGGCTTACCATAAATTTCCCGGAAGATCATCAGGTCGCGGTCGGTATGGCTGTCGTGCGGCTTGTGCAGGATGCGGATGTCGCTGTCAAATACGACGGGTTCGGTCGCGACCGTCTCGTGCACGGGACATTCGAAGCGGAAGCTGCGCAGGCGCTTGTAAAGCTTGGGGCGGTATTCCTCATCATAGTTGTATGCGGTATTATAGGTGAGCTGTCCCGCATATTTCATCTGCACAATATCAATCTCAGGAAGCATCGCCCGTTTCAGGTCGCGGAAGCGGGCGCGGTTTTCTTCGTCTAACACTTCGTCGGCATCGGCGCAGTAGATGTAATCCATCGCTGCCTTGGAAAAAGAAAAATTGCGCGCCGCCGCAAAATCATTTTTCCACACGTAATCATAGAGTTTGTCCGTGTATGCCGCGGCGATCTCTTTCGTTCTGTCGGTGGAACCGGTATCTACAATGATGATCTCGTCCATTAGATCTTTCAGACTGTCCAGACAGCGCGCAAGCAGCGCTTCTTCATTTTTGACTATCATACATAAGCTGATCGTGATCATATCAGAACCCCCGTTTACTTTGTCTATGGGTTCAGTTTACACCCATACGGGCGGAATAGCTACATTTTTTTACATCCGGAAAAAAGAAGGAAAGAGACGGCGACATGTTTTGGGACAAATGAGGGAAGAAATTTGCGGGAATTTTTTGTCTGGGATGGAAAAGTAGAAAGACGGGTGGTAAAATGGTCACAGAGGGACAGACGAAGGGATAGAGGCAGACGCAGGGGGGGACGGATATGTATTATCGGATAGGCATTGATCTGGGCGGAACAAATATCAAGGCGGGGATTGTCAATGAGAACAATGAGATTTTATTAGAAAAACAGATTCCGACGCAGGCGGACCGTCCGGCGGAGGAGGTCATGCAGGATATGGCAAAACTTGTCCTTTCGCTGCTTGAAGACGGAGGAATGCGTATCGACAGGAAGCAGGTTTTGGGCGTCGGAATCGGCTCGCCGGGAACCGTTGACGCACGTACGGGTGTTGTCGTTTACTCCAACAATTTCGGCTGGGAGCATGTCCCGCTCGGCGAAAGTCTGTCAAAAGCGCTTGATCTGCCGGTGCGCATATCCAATGACGCGAATTGTGCGGCGCTCGGCGAGGTGAAGGCGGGGGCGGCGCGCAGCTGTGCAAACTGTGTGCTGATCACGCTCGGAACGGGCGTGGGAAGCGGGATCGTCATTGACGGGCGTATTTTTGAAGGCGCTCATGCAGGCGGCGCAGAGCTGGGACACACCCTGCTTGTGGCGGACGGAGAACGATGCACCTGCGGAAGGCGGGGGTGTCTGGAAGCGTACGCCTCGGCAACTGCGCTCATACGCGATACCCGCCGTGCAGCGCGGAAAAATCCGGCGTCCCTGATCATGGATCAGTGCGGCGGCAATCTTAAAAATGTCAACGGTCAAACGGCGTTTGACGCGGCAAAAGCGGGGGACGCCTGCGCGCAGACGGTTGTGGACCGCTATATCCGCTATCTCGGCGAGGGGATCGTGAATGCGGTCAATCTGTTCCGTCCGGACATCGTGCTGCTCGGCGGCGGAATCTGTAAACAGGGAGACGTTCTGACGAAGCCGCTTAACGCTTTTGTCAGACAATACTGCTTTGCGGGGGAGAAAGGTTTTATCCCTCAGATCGGGATTGCCCGGCTCGGAAATTCCGCGGGGATTCTCGGTGCGGCTGCATTGATCGATTAGCCGGTTTACATGGCGCCGCGCGTCTCGCCGCGCGGCTGGCTGTACTTTCCAATAATAGTGACTGGACAAATGTTCGGATTTGTGATATTATGTTTCCGTTGTAATAATATTGTAACAATTGTTACAGAAAATTACACACACGCACCCGTAGTCTAATGGATAGAACGAAGGCCTCCGACGCCTTTAATGCAGGTTCGATTCCTGTCGGGTGCATTTTCTTTATATTCCCGCAGGCAATAAGCCGGGCGGGTGTGATGGAAAAGGCGTCACGGTAAGGAGTAAGGTGAATGGAAGAAAATACCATGAGTAAAAACGACGCGGAAGAAAGCCGTTCCGTGTCGGAGGAGGTGGAGCGTTCGGCGGAAAGCGCGCAGGAGCGGGCGGAGTCGGAAAACGATTCTCATAGCGCTGTGCAGAGGACGGGAAACCGCCGCAGCGAACAGACCGCGGGCAGGGAACGTACGGGAAGCCGCCGCACAGCCGGAGACGGACAGACGGGGAGCCGCCGCACAGACCGCACAGCCGGAGGCGGGCAGACGGAAAGCCGCCGCGCGAGACGTACCGGCGAAGGCGGGCAGACGGAAAGCCGCCGCGCGAGACGTGCCGACGAGGACAGACAGACGGAAAGCCGCCGCGCGAGACGTACCGGCGAAGGCGGGCAGACGGAAAGCCGCCGTGCGAGACGTGCCGACGAAGGCGGGCAGACGGTGAGCAGACGCGCAAGCGGAGAATCCGCCGAAAAAAGGGAGACGGATCGGTCTGCCTTACGTGCGGAGCAGGGCAGCGGGGCGGAGAGACCGGTTCGTATCGATTCTTCACAAAAAGAGGAGAACAGGGCAAGACAGCGCGAAGCGCAGTCGGCGAAGTTCGGTCTGGGGCATCAGAAGACAAGACGTTCTGCCATTGCTTATTTTTTTGAAGATATTGCGGAAGCATTTGTGCGTGCAAAGGACTGGTGCGTTAAGAATTACAGAACCTCCATTCCTGCAGCGATCTGCCTGGTTTTAGTCATTGTGGTGGCGTGTATTCTTGTGCGCAATTTCCGTATGCAGCCCGAACCTGTTTCCGAGAACCAGATTGACCAGATTCAGGAGTATCCGTTAGAGAAGGATGCGTATGAGCATGTGAACACCTTTTTCCAGAGGTATTATGAGGCAAGTACGTACGGCGATGTGGAAACCTACGCTTCCATGCGGAGTTACACGGATGCGACGGAACGCGTCAGAATGCAGAAAAAGGCGAATTATATTGATTATTACCAAAACCTGAGCTGTTATACCAAGCCGGGGCCGATAGAGAATTCCTACCTTGTTTATGTATATTATGAGGTGAAGTTCAGAGGGATCAGCACGCCGGCTCCGGGGCTGAAAACGTTCTATCTCTGTACGAATGACGCGGGAGAATTGTATGTTTTTTCAGGCGAAGTAGATCAGAATGTGGATGATTACATGCGCACGGTCTCGCTGCAGGAGGACGTAAAAGATTTATTTAACCGTGTCAAGGTGACGTATAATAATGCGGTGGCTTCCGACAAGGATCTTGAGACGTTTCTTGAAACGCTCGCGGAGCATCTGACAGAAGAAGTGAAGCTGGCGCTGGCGGAAGAGGCGGAGCAGAATCCGGACGAACAAACAGAGAACGGGGGCGAGGAGAGCGCAGAGCCGACTTTAGCGCCCGAAGAACCGGAACCGACGCCGGAGCCGGAACCGGAACCCCAGACGGACAGAGTCATGACAACGGACAGAGTCAATGTGCGGACGTCTGCAAGCCCGGAGGCAACGAAGCTTGGAACGGTTGCGGCGGGAACGCAGTTTACCAGATATGAAAGCTTGGAAAACGGCTGGAGCAAGATTGATTATGAGGGCAGTGAGGCGTATATCAAGACAGAATATCTGCAGGTGATCGAGACGACGATCGGAAAAGTGAAGGCGCTGGAAAGCGTGAATGTCCGTGCGTCTGCAAGCGAAGATGCGACAAAGCTTGGGACTGTCAGCAGGGGGACGACACTGGAATTGATCGAGAACCAGGAAAACGGCTGGAGCCGGATCCTGTTTAACGGTTCGACCGCATATGTGAAGACAGAATATCTGGATATAGAGAACATGACGCAGTAGGGACACGGCGAGGTGCAGAGGGTGAGAAGTTGGAAAATGGCGGTCATGGGCGCTGGAAATATTGCGCGGACCATGGCGCGTACGATGGCGGCAATGCCGAATGTGGCATGCTATGCGGTCGCGTCACGCGATCTTAACAGAGCAAAGGCATTTGCGGAACAGTTTGGGTTTGAAAAAGCGTACGGCTCCTATGAGGAGCTTGTCTGCGACGCGGAGGTCGAACTTATCTATATTGCAACGCCGCATTCCCACCATTATGCATGTGCGAAGCTGTGCCTGCTGCATGATAAGCCGATTCTGTGTGAAAAAGCATTTATGGTCAACGCTGCGCAGGCGAGGGAGATTCTACGGATTTCCGGAGAGCGGAACGTGTTGGCGGCGGAGGCGATCTGGACGCGGTATATGCCGATGGCGGAGACGATCCGCGGGATTCTTGCGGACGGTAGGATCGGGGAGCCCTCGGTCTTAACCTGTAACCTCGGTTATCAGATCGCGGACAAGGAACGTTTGGTAAATCCCGCGCTGGCGGGAGGCGCTCTTTTGGACGTCGGCGTATATACACTGAATTTTGCGTCCATGCTGTTTGGGGATGAGATCGAAAAGATTACATCTTCCTGCATCAAGACCGATACCGGCGTGGATGCCTCCAATGAGGTCACGCTTCATTACAGGGACGGACGCATGGCAGTGCTAAACAGCACGATGCGCGGGATCAGCGACAGAAAAGGGATCGTATACGGGTCTAAGGGATTCCTGATTGTGGAGAATTGCAATAATTTTGAATCTGTTTCCGTTTATGACGCGGATCGGAACAGAATCTTATACAGAGAGCGTCCGGAGCAGATCACCGGTTTTGAATATGAGGTGCAGGCATGTATCTCCGCATTGGAGCGGGGGATGCATCAGGTTGACGATATGCGCCATGACGAGATTGTGCGGATGATGGAATGGATGGATGAGTGCCGCAGACAGTGGGAGATCAGTTATCCGTGCGAAGACGTATAGTTTTTTAGAAATGGGAAACGATAAGAGCAGGGCCGGAAAGGCTCTGCTCTTTTTGCGCGATAAGCAGAGCATTCACGTCTGCTTATCATAGAGAAGCGAAGTGATTCCGGAGAAGCTGTCGTACTTGCATGGATAGAAGCGCCAGAATCACTTCGCGGCGGTGGACGCGAAAGAGACCCGCGATAGAATGAGAAAGGAATCGGCACCTATGAAAAGTGATGATGCGGCAATGCTGCGCGAAGTCCAGAAGAACAGCAGCACAGCTTTGAAAGCGATTCAGGCGATTACGGAATATGTGGATAACGCAGAAATGTCAAGAATGCTGTTCGGGCAGAGCAAGATCATAGAAAATATCAGGAACCGGGCAGTGGAAAGCCTAATGGAAGGCGGCGAACAGGTGCGGCAGGAATCCATTGTCAGCCAGACGCTGGTATCGAGTTCTATTCACATGAATACGATGCTCAACACGAGCACAAGCCATATCGCAGAGCTGATGATCAAAAATCACCAAAAAGGCGTGACGGGGATGTGGCGCGCCATGAACCGCTATGATACGGCAACGGACGCAAGTGTTGAGCTCGCGCAGGAACTGGCAGATTTTGAGGCGAGCTGCATCGAGCGGATGAGGCCTTATTTGTAAAATCGTGCTTCGCACGCTTTCGAAGAATCTGCGAATCAGATTCTTCCGGGATGGGACGGAGAAGAAAAAAATGTTGTATACATGTATAAAGTTCTTGCGCTAGCGCGTTGAAGTGTTATATAATAGCAAAGGACAAAGGGGTTAGGAGCAGCAGACAGGGAATGTCCGCTGCTTTTTTACCTTACGGACATACTGCGAGGAGCAGCGGATCCACTTATTATCAAACCAAAGGAGGACATACACATGTCATATGTAGATGACGTCTACGCAAAGATCGTAGAAAAGAATCCGGCACAGCCGGAGTTCCATCAGGCAGTGAAGGAGGTATTAGAATCTCTCCGCGTTGTGATCGAGGCAAATGAGGAGGAGTATAAAAAGGCGGCATTGTTGGAAAGACTGACGACGCCTGAGAGAATCATCCAGTTCCGCGTTCCGTGGGTGGACGATGCGGGACAGGTTCAGGTGAACAACGGTTTCCGCGTACAGTTCAACAGCGCAATCGGACCTTACAAGGGCGGACTTCGTTTCCATCCGTCCGTGAATCTTGGCATTATCAAATTCCTTGGGTTTGAGCAGATCTTCAAGAACTCCTTAACAGGACTTCCGATCGGCGGTGGCAAGGGCGGCTGCGATTTTGATCCGAAGGGGAAATCCGACAGGGAAGTGATGGCATTCTGCCAGAGCTTTATGACGGAGCTGTACCGCCATATCGGCGCGGATACGGACGTACCGGCAGGCGATATTGGTGTCGGCGGCCGCGAGATCGGATATATGTACGGACAGTATAAGAGAATCCGCAATATCTATGAGGGCGTGCTGACCGGTAAGGGGTTAACCTACGGCGGCTCTCTTGCGAGAACGGAAGCAACGGGCTACGGTCTGTTATATCTGACGGCGGAAATGTTAAAATGCAACGGAAAGGACATCAAGGATAAGACGATCTGCGTGTCCGGCGCGGGAAATGTGGCGATCTACGCGATCCAGAAAGCGCAGCAGCTCGGCGGCAAGCCCGTCACCTGCTCGGATTCCACGGGCTGGATTTACGATCCGGAAGGCATTGATGTAGCGCTCTTAAAAGAAGTAAAGGAAGTGAAGCGCGCACGCTTATCCGAATATGCGGCAAAGAGACCTTCCGCAGAGTATCATGAGAAGAAGAACGGCGAGCACGGCGTATGGAGCGTTAAATGTGATGTAGCGCTTCCCTGCGCAACGCAGAACGAGCTGGATTTGGACGACGCGAAAGCGCTTGTCGCAAACGGATGCTTTGCAGTTGCAGAGGGCGCGAACATGCCGACGACCTTGGAGGCAACCGAGTACTTCCAGAAGAACGGCGTATTATTCTGCCCCGGCAAGGCGAGCAACGCAGGCGGTGTCGCGACATCCGCACTGGAGATGAGCCAGAACAGCGAGCGGCTTTCCTGGACGTTTGAGGAGGTTGACGCAAAGTTACAGGGCATCATGGTAAATATTTTCCACAATCTGGATGAGGCGGCAAAGAAGTACGGCATGGAGGGCAACTATGTCGCAGGCGCGAATATCGCAGGCTTCTTAAAGGTTGCAGAGGCAATGAAGGCACAGGGAATTGTATAAAAAAGAGTTCCGCTTTCGTGAAACTCTTCCGGAAACTTGATAAAAAAAGAAATCAGAGAGCTCCGTTTGGCGGGGCTCTTGTTTCATCTATCGGAAAGTTCCACAGTTCGGAAGGAGACGAGCATCCTTTTTTATGGATAAGATGGATAGGAAGCGGTTGATTGACACCCATTGTAACGATTGATATAATGGATTAAAATCATGGCTGTATAATCGGCGTGGAGAGTGCGGAGGGCAGGAGGATGAAGCAATCATTTTTACGGGGTGGATGCATATTACTGCTGTTATCGTTTTTGCTGACCGGCTGTGGAAAAACCACAGCCGGTTCTGGCGAGGAGAGCGAGCGGTTTACCGTCAGGTCGATCGTATTTGACTGCTGTTCGGAAAGCGGGATCCTGTATGAAAAAGACGGGATTCTCTGCTTTGTTGATTACGCAACAGGGCAAGATGTCGTCCTGTGTACGAAGCCGAACTGTGTGCACGCACCCTATTCCGCCGTCAACAATCCTGATCCCTACTGCGATGCGGCGCTGCCCTGGGATGATGTCGTGGAAACCATGATTTACGGAGATAAGTTGTATGCCTTTGTGACAAATTATGATTCCACGACTGTCTATGAGAAATATGCATCCGAGAGTGAGTGGAGGGAACTTGCGGAAATTCCCTATAGCTATTATCGGGCAGTCAATTGGATTGCTTACAACGATCGGATCTACTATGTGGCGGATCAGTTTATGCGCCCGGAGGGAACGCTGACATTGGAAGATGCGATTTTCCTTGCCTATGTGGATCTGGCGGACGGCACGTATGGCAGTCTCTCGGAACTTGATGAGGAGATCGGGATTATCACGATTTTGTTTGCGGATGAGAAAAACCTGTATTATGAGACGGACTATCGTTTGGATGCCGCTATGCCGGAAAACATGGGACAGGTTTACCGGATGGATCTGGAGACGCTGAAAAGCGAGCCTGTTTTTCAGGTTGAAGAAAACAGACGTTTTGTGGGAATGCATGGGGAAGAACTTTATTATCTGGAAGACGGCAATCTGTATCGGACAGCCGCAGAAGAAGAACGTGTGTGTCTCCATGAGGGCGCGGTATCCACATCCGGGTACGATGTGAGGGCGGCGTCTTCGGGATTCCTTCTTCAATACGGTCTCAGGGCTGAGGAAAAATTCATGATCGTATACTTCGATTATGAGAGCGGAGCCTGTCAGGAGATAGAAAGATCGTATGCAGAGGGCTCCGTTGTGAATATTGTGGGGAAAAACGTGTTGGTGTTCGGAGATACGGTACAGGTGATCCCGCTTACTGATTTTTTGGCGGGCAAAAAAAATGTGCTGGCGCAGCATGAGATTTCCTAAAAGGAAACCGGATTTGGACAGAGCGGAACATGCATTAAGCGGAGGTGTAAGAAGAATGAAACGAAATCCATTCAAAAGAGGGCTGTGTGTGTTCCTGGCGTTTTTGTGCCTAAGTAACGGATGCGGGAGGGATTCGAGCGGAACAGATGGTGACAGCGTTGAAAATACAGAGAGGGAAGTGACACTGACCTGGGTGTATTTTTCAGCCTATGGGGAAATCGCAGAGGAAACGCTTGCGGAACTGAACAGGCTGTTACAGGAAAACTATCACTGCAATTTTACAGTGGCGCTTGAACCGATCGGAGTGGAAGAGGTACGGGATGTTACGGACTATAAGCGGCTCCTGCGGGAAAGATATGAGTCGAAAGAAGCAACGGACATTCTTTATACGGGTACATCCTATATGGGTGAGGTTCCTGCATACGATCAGGCGGTGCAGGACGGGATGCTGCTTCCGCTGACTTCCATGCTTATGGAAACGGAAAGCGGGCAGCGGCTCTATCATGCTTTCAGTGAGGCGTATTGGACTACCATGCAGTATGAAGGGGACATTTACGGGTTCCGGACGGTGGACGAGCAGTTGGTTTATGACAGTGTATGGATGGCGAATCAGCGCTATGCGCCGGGATTTTCAGAAGGGAAGACGTTTTCTTTATCGGATGTCAAGCCGGCGCTGGAGGAACTGGCGGCTGGGAATGCAGTGACTGCCGGAATTTGCGGTCTGTATGCAGATCCAACAGCGTTGTGCAGCATAGAGGGGTATTTTCCGGTATGTTATGGGTTTCCGGGTCTTTATTTTGTGCAGGAAAACGGACAGTTTCATGCGGTCAGCGCAGCGGAGGAGGAGCGGCTGACAGAGGATTGGAGGATTATCCGGGAGTGCAGGGAATTATGCGGTGATCTTTCTGCAGATCCCTTTCAGCAGTTTGTGAATGGGGAGTTTATATTTGCGATACAGTCCTGTAACTTAAAGAACTTATATGACGGAAGATTTTTATATAACACTGTTTTAACGGATGTCGGGGTGCTTTGTTCCAGACCGCAGGCAGCAATTTATGCGCTGAATGCCGTGACAGGGATCGCGTCGTGGTCGGAACATCCTGAGGAAGCGCTGGAATTTTTAGGCCTGGTTGCCACGGAGCCCGAATTGTCGAATCTGCTGACGTATGGAATCGAGGGGACGCATTATCAGGTCGATCCGGCGACCGGTCATCTTGTGATCGCACAGATCGGAGGTCTGGGTCCTTATGTACAGACAACCATAGCCAATAAGATGATCACGCTGCCGACAGAGCTGGAACCGGAAAATAAGACGGAGATCTACGCGGAGCGCAATGAGAGCGTCGCGTTCAGCCCGGAAGTATTATATGAACTCCATACCCTGTACAGCGATCCGGATATTATGGCAATTCTCGATATTTATGCGAAATATGGCGGGTTATGGGATGGGGATTATGAGGACGTAGACCAGACGGTGGCGCAGCTTCAGCGGGAGCTTGAGGAAGCCGGGATAGAGGAAGTCTTAAATAAATTGAATCAATTGCTTCTATAAAAAAGAGTTTCCGAAATTGCCTATAGATTTGGATGAAAAAGGAGCGTCCGGATATGGAATTGAGACTATCACAGGTTACCAAACGATATGGACAATTTACCGCCCTTGACCGGTTTGATTATTGCTTCCACGAAGGAATCTACGGACTTATCGGTCCGAACGGCGCGGGTAAGACCACATTGATGAATCTGATGACGGGAAATCTGCTTCCGGAGGAAGGCTGTATTTGTCTGGACGGAACCGATATTCAAAAGCTGGGGACACAGTATCTGAAAAAGATCGGATTTGTTCCGCAGCAGCAGAATCTGTATCCGACATTTACGGGAAAACGGTTTTTATATTACATGGCGGCGTTAAAAGGCGTAAATAAAAAGACTGCCAGAATGGAAATCCCCAGACTGTTGGAACGGCTGAACCTGACGGAGCATCAACATAAAAAAATTCGGGAATATTCCGGCGGAATGAAGCAGAGACTGTTGATGGCACAGGCATTGCTGGGCGATCCGGCAATCCTGATACTGGATGAGCCGACGGCGGGGGTAGATCCGAAGGAGCGGATCGAGATCCGCAATATCATAAAAGAACTTTCCGGGCATAAACTCATCCTGTTTGCGACGCATGTGGTATCTGACATTGAAAAGGCGGCGGATGAGGTATTGCTGTTAAAAAAAGGGAAATTGCTTGCGCTTCCCGAATACATAGACGGCTGGCATCAGGGGAAGTATTCGTTTGAGGATATTTACCTGCGTGTGTTTGAGGAGCAAGCGGACAGATCAGAGCAAGGAGACGGGTCAGAGTAAAACAGTGAGGAATATCTATCATAGCAGCGGAAAGAAAGGAGCCTCATGTTTGGGAGTGAATTAAGAAAGATTTTTACCGGAAAATTCATATTGGTGCTGCTGTCGCTCTGTGTTCTGAACGTACTGTTGATCTATTATAACGAGGTGAAAGGGACACCCTATCACGGGGAAGGCGGCTATAAGGAAACGTGGGAGCAGATAGAAAAGGAACTGCAGACAGCGGATATTCTGGCGGTGTACGAGCGGAATAAGCAGGAAGCGCAGGAAAATCTGTTCGGCGGATATATCAAAGAGGCCGCTGTAAAAAGGCAGATAACAGGCGAATTAGAGGGGATCATCGGCTATGCGGATTATCTTCGCAATATGCGGGAGAACGCGGAGCTGACCGGAAGCATTTCCCTGTTTCGGGATCAGGAAAGCGGTTATTCGGTCAGAAACAGGGAAAAGACGATCCGGGCGTATAAGAAAATGGAGTCCGTGGCAGTACAGCCCGCCCCTTCTCTTGGCATAGAGCTGTTTGCTTCATCGGCACTCACGGATTTTCTGGCGCTTATTCTGATTCTTTATACCGTGTTCTCCATTTGGATCAAAGATCAGGAAGAGGGAATGCAGAATCTTCTGCGTTCGTGCTTTCGGGGAAGAAGAAGCCTTGCGGCAGTGAAAGCGGCGGCGGGTGTTTTTGTCTGTCTTTTGATCGAGCTGCTTTTGTACGGCGGGACTTTTTTGCTTTCATGGAAATTGTATGGGCTGGGTGATCTTACGAGATTTCTGCCCTCCGTATTTTTGTTCCGGCAGACGGCGTGGCCTGTCAGGGTATGGGAGTTTCTGATTCTCTTTTTTGTCGTGAAACTGTTGGCATATAGTGTGTGTATGCTTCTTTTTGGTCTTTTTGCGGGAAAAGTACATACTTCTATCGCCACGATTCTGGTATCGGGAATGGTGATCGGCGGAAGTTTCTTTGCCTATAAACAGATTTCAGGAGATTCCTGCGCGGGTGTGTTCAAATATCTGCTGCCCTATGGTCTTTTACAGACGCAGGATGTGTTCCGGATTTATCGTAATCTGAATCTGTTCGGGTATCCGATAAATCTTGCGGCGGCGTATGGAGTCATTTTGGTTTCAGGTATCGCGGTTCTTCTTTTTTTCCAGTTAAAAGAAGCAAAACCGAAAAAAGAAAGGCTGCGGATGCGTCGGGTGTCCGTCTCGAAAGAGGAGCATCCGGCGAAGCGGCATCGCATCAGACGGGGACTTGATCGGTTGGACGAGTGCGGCGGCGTTCTGTTTAATGAAGTCAGAAAAATATGGATCGACAGAAAAGTGCTTCTGATTCTTGTGGTATTAGGGCTCTTACAGGGATATTTCTATCAGGGACAGACCGTTCGTTATTATAGTTATACGGAATATTGCTACAAGCAGTATCTGGATGTTCTTTCGGGAGAACTGACGCCGGAAAAGGAATGGTATATCGAGCAGGAAAAGGTACGGTTTGAGGAACTTTTTAGCGGGCAGGTTCAGAACGGGACGGCATCGGATCTGGAACGGCAGATGCAGGCATATGAGGCGTTTTGCCGTGTGTTGGATTATAAGGATTATATAAGGGAACATCATTTGAACGATATGGTGTATGAGCCGGCCTATGAAGAGCTGACGGCAGGAGCCGGGAACAGAACGGATGCATTTCTTGCTTTTGAAATGATGGCGTTTATGATCCTGTGTGCGACACAGATTTACGGTCCGGACGACCAGCTTCAAATGAGCAGACTGTGCCGCATGACATGGCGGGGCAGAAAGCGGGCGGAGCTCGTGCGGGCAGGAATCAGTGCGTGCATCGGCGGAGCGATCCTGTGCCTTTCCTATCTGCCGTTTTTGGAAAATGTGGTGCAGACATATCAGATTCCGGCGGAGGCGTTTTCCTATCCGGCCGGATGTGTAAGAGCGTTGAGTCAATATGGGAACCACATGACGATTGGCGGCTATCTGCTTCTTTTGTCATTCCTGCGGTTTGTGTTTTTGAATTTTGGGGGACTGATTGTCTGCGTCCTCTCCGAGAAACTGCACAGCGTTATGAATACCGTGATGCTCAGTTTTGTATTGTTGGCGCTGCCGTTCGGGATTTTAATGTTATCGGAAAATGCCGCGCCGTTTCTGGTGCTCTATAGTCCCATGCTTGGAAATTATCTGATGAAGCTGCCGGTGATTGCGTCTATTGCGATCCCCATTTTTATTCTGATCGGGATCGCGGGAATCCTTTATCGAAGGATTTCTGGGCGAAGATCGTGAACATTCCTGCACCCCGCTTTTCTGCGGGGTGTTTTCTTTTGGAAATCTATGGTATAATGTCCGCAAAGGGCAGAGTCAAGTGTCCGAAGAAGCAGATGCCGAGCCTGCTCGGGCAGATGTTTCTTTGGATATTTGACGAGCGAAGCGAACCCGAAAAATCAAAGATTTTTCGGGTCTCTGCCAGAGAATTGCAGCAATCATGGTATCATGTCTGACGGCATGATACCGCACCGGAGCGGCATACAGCATAGACCTGAAAATTCAATTGAATAAAAGAAAATAAATGAAGAAAGGGCATGGTTATGAAAATGGATCCCAAATTATTTGATCATACGCTGTTAAAGGCGGATGCGACAAAAGAACAGATCATTCAGGTGTGTAGGGAAGCGCGGCAGTACGGCTTTGCGTCCGTCTGCGTGAACAGTTATTATACGGCGCTCGTGGCAAAAGAATTATGCGGCACGGACGTAAAGGTCTGCACCGTGGTTGGCTTTCCGCTCGGACAGATGAGTACGCGCGCGAAATGCGCGGAGGCGGAAATCGCCGTGGAAGACGGCGCGCAGGAAATTGATATGGTCATCAATGTCGGCGCATTAAAAGAGCATGACGACGAGACGGTATGTGCAGATATTGCATCGGTCAAAAAAGCATGCGCCAGGAAAGCGCTCTTAAAAGTCATCATTGAGACTTGTCTGTTAAGCGAGGAAGAAAAGGTGCGCGCCTGCGAGCTGGCGGTGAAAGCGGGAGCGGATTTTGTCAAGACGTCCACCGGATTTTCGACGGGCGGCGCGACGGCGCAGGATGTGGCGCTCATGAGAAAAACGGTGGGGGCGGGAATCGGCGTGAAAGCGTCGGGCGGCATCCGCGACTCTAAGACAGCGCAGGAGATGCTTGACGCGGGAGCGGGCAGACTCGGCACGAGCGCAACGATCGCGATTGTGGAAGGATAGCAACAGCGTGCGCCGGCATTGCGCTATCGGGGAGTGAATATGCGGCGATGTAATCGTGGAAGGATAGCAACAGCGTGCGCCGGCATTGCGCTGTCAGGAATGGATGGCGCGACGGTCGCGATTGTGGAAGGATAACAGCCGCGTGTACCGGCATCCTGCTGTTAGGAAATGGATGTGCACGGAACGGAGGAAAAGAGCATGGTGCCGATATTGGCGAGACAGGCGGTGGTTATTAAATGTCTGGCGGGAAACGGAATCATCATCAGCAATTATGAATGCGCCTACGGGATCGGACTGCTCTATCGCCTGTCCGGCATTTCTGCGCCCGAGTGGGGAGAGGAAACGGTGCAAGCGTTTCTTGCGGCGGCATTGTCCGAGCATGAAAGCGTATCGTTCACGGAGGCGCCTGCGCAGCGGCTCCTTGCCATGCTGCGCGCCTATAAGCCGGACGGGACGCGGGACGGACAGATAGACGAACTTTACCGCATGGGAGTCACGGAGCAGGAGCCGTGGAAAAAATAAGTATGATGAGAAAAACAAAGAAAACGAGTCAGGTGGACATATCCCCAATTCCGCTCCCGCCTGCGTTCCTAAAACGGATGCAGGACATGCTTGGCGGGGAATTTCCGGCGTTTCTGGAAAGCTATGAAAAGGAAAGCGCCTACGGTCTGCGTTATAATCCGCTGAAAGCGGAGCGCGCGGCGTTTATGCAGGCGGCGGGGGCGTTTCTGCTGGAAGCGGTTCCGTGGGCAAAGGAAGGGTATACCTGTGAAAAGGAGCTCCGTCCGGGCAAACATGCGCTCCACGAGGCGGGGGCATACTATATTCAGGAGCCGAGCGCGATGTCGGCGGCGGAGGCGCTTGACGCACAGCCGGGAGAACGTATTTTGGATCTGTGCGCGGCGCCGGGCGGAAAAACGACGCAGATCGCAGGAAAAATGAACGGGAAGGGGCTTCTTGTCTCGAATGAGATCGTTCCTTCACGCGCCAGGATTTTGTCGCAGAATGTGGAGCGTTTCGGCATCCGCAACTGTGTGGTGCTTCAGGAAGAACCGGCGCGGCTCGCGGAATCCTTTCCGCACTTTTTTCATCGAATCTTAGTGGACGCACCCTGCTCCGGAGAGGGAATGTTCCGAAAGGATGAGAACGCCCGCGCGGAATGGAGTGAGGAGCGTGTCAGACAGTGTGCCGAACGTCAGCTTGCGATTTTGGAAAGCGCCGACCGGATGTTACTGCCGGGCGGTCTGCTGTTGTACTCGACCTGCACATTTGCGCCGATGGAAAATGAAGGCGTGATCGTGCGTTTCCTGCGGGCGCATCCGGATTATGAACTGGCGCAGATTCCTTTTTATGAGGGAATGGAACGCGGGCGTCCCGAATGGGCGGCTTTGTATGGCGGCGTGCCGGATTTTTCCGCGCAGGAAAATAAAAGGATGCAGGTCGAACGGTGCCTGCGCTTGTTTCCTCACCGGCTGACGGGGGAAGGTCATTTTGTGGCGGGACTCATAAAACGGCGGTGGGAAGCGCAGGAGCCTGTGCGGACGGGCGCGGCGGAAGTCGTTTCTATAGGGTATGCGGGCGCGGCTTTCGCGAGAACTGCGGATGCAGCGCGCGATAACCGAATGCCATCCGAAGCGGACGAGCCTTATCTGCATGTGCAGCAGACGAAAAGGAAAGACATTCTCGCATTGTGGGAGCAGTTTGCGCAGGAGACGCTTACACGCGTGCCGGATGGCATTTTTGTTACATTTGGAGAACAGCTGTACCTAGTGCCGTCCGAAATGCGGGAACTAAAAAATCTGAAAGTGGAGCGTGCGGGACTGCATCTCGGGGAATATAAAAAGAACCGCTTTGAACCGGCTCATGCACTGGCGCGCGCGCTTAGCGCGCAGGACGCAGTGCGCACGCAGGCGCTCTCGCTTGAGGAGGCGGAGCGCTATCTGCGGGGAGAAGTCATAGCGGCGAAGGAGGAGCTGTACGGCTGGGTACCGCTGACCTATGAAGGCTATGCGCTCGGCTGGGGAAAGGCGGGCGGCGTGCAGATCAAAAATCATTATCCGAAAGGACTAAGGCAGGCGTGATACACGATTTTTTTGAAGTGTTGGCAGAGGAGAATTGTAATGGCAGAAAAAGAACAGATCCGGTTAAATAAATATTTGGCGGAGAGCGGCGTATGCTCCCGCAGAGAGGCGGACAGGCTGATTGCGGAAGGGCGGGTTTTCATCAATGGAAAACCGGCGCAGCTCGGCGCATCCGTACATGACGGCGTATCGGTCACGGTAAACGGAAAGCCGGTGCAGAGAAAAGAGAGGAAAGTGGTTCTTGCCTATTATAAGCCGGTCGGGATTACCTGCACGGAAAAGGACCGCCACGCGGAAAAAACGATCACGGACGCCCTGCAATATCCGATCCGCGTGACTTATGCGGGCAGACTGGATAAGGATTCCGAGGGACTTTTGTTAATGACGAACGACGGCGATCTGATTCATGCGATGATGCAGGGAGCGAACCGGCATGAAAAGGAATATATTGTCAAGGTTCATAAGGAAGTGACGCAGGAACATATGTGGACGATGTCGGAGGGCGTGTATCTGAAAGAGTTAGAGCAGCGCACCCGCCCGTGCGTGATCGAGCGCATGGGAAAATATACGTACCGCGTTGTGCTGACGCAGGGATTGAACCGCCAGATCCGCAGAATGTTCCATCAATTCGGTTATCATGTCGTGTCCATACGGCGTATCCGCGTGTTGAATGTGACATTAGGAGAACTGCATGAAGGAGAATACCGCGTTGTGGAGGGCGCAGAGCTCTCGGAATTATACAGACAGGCACGACAGGCGCATACAGGGCAAAGCGGACGGGAGACCGGGCAGTCGGAACAGGGCGCACGCGATACCGCGCGGATGGAGCAAGACAGGCGGAATGTGCGCAGGCAGGACAGAACAGGCGGATACAGACAAAGCAAAACAGGCAGAAACGGAGACAGGAGCATATGAGCGGGAACGGAAAAAATGAGCAGACAAAAGAGCGCTACGATGAGCTGGTAGCGCTGGTGAACCGTTATAACCGGCAATATCACGAGGAGAATGCCTCCGATATTTCCGACTATGAATTTGATATGCTCAATTTAGAACTGCGGGAGCTGGAAAAAGCACATCCGGAATGGCGCAGCAAAGAAAGTCCGACCGGCAAAGTAGGCGGTGCGGTAAAACGGGAATCGGGCGTCAGCGTGACGCACCGTGTTCCCATGCTCAGCATTCAGGACGTGTTTTCGAAGGAGGAGGTCCTAAGCTGGGTACACGAGGTACGCGCGATGCATCCCGATGTGCTTTTTTCCGTGGAGCATAAGATTGACGGACTTTCGATGACGCTGCGCTATGAAAACGGTGCGCTGACTCTTGCCGAGACCAGGGGAAACGGACTCGTCGGGGAGGATGTGACCTTAAATGCGCGCGTGATCCCGGACGTGCGGGAGCACATTGATGTGGACGGGTATGTGGAACTGCGCGGCGAAGTCTATATGACGCATGCGGATTTTGAGCGCTACAATGAGGAACAGGAGCAGAACGGAAAACAGCCCGCGGCAAATCCGCGCAATCTGGCGGCGGGGACGCTGCGCCAGCTGGATCCGTCCGTCACGGCAAAGCGCGGACTGCGGATGTTCGTATTTAATGTGCAGGACGCTGTGGGAGGCGCAGAGAGCGGGCTGCTCATGGAAGCGCATACGCGGGGGCTTGCACGTCTGTCTCAGGCGGGGGTCGCGGTCGTGCCGCACCGCTGCTGTGCAAACGATGAGGAGATCCTTGCGGCGATCGACGAGATCGGCGAGGCGCGCGGCGAGTATGCGTACGACATTGACGGCGCGGTCGTGAAGATTGAGCAGATCGCCTATCGGCGCGATTTCCCTGCGGGAAGCAAATACTCGGCGGGACATATCGCCTATAAGTATCCGCCGGAAGAGAAAGAGGCTGTCATCGGAGAAATCGAGCTGACGGTCGGGAGAACCGGAAAGATCGCGCCGACCGCGATCTTCAAGGAGCCGGTGCGGCTGTGCGGGACATGGGTTTCGCGCGCGACACTGCACAATCAGGATTATATTGACAAACTCGGCATTGATCTGGGCGCGGCGGTGCTCGTCTATAAATCGGGAGAGATCATTCCGCGCGTAAAGGAAGTCGTGCGTTCCACGGGCAGCGTGTTCCGCATCCCGAAAATCTGCCCGGTCTGCGGTGAGGAGGTCGTGCAGGAAAGCGACACGGCGGATTACAAATGCGTCAACCCCTCCTGCCCGGCACAGCTTTTGCGCACAATCGCCTATTTTGCCGGCAGGGACGCCATGGACATCAAGGCGCTCGGCGAATCCTATGTGAAAATCCTGATCGAGGAGGGCTATCTCCACGATTATACGGATATTTACTATTTGAAAGAAAAACGCGAAGAACTGATCGAGCGAAAACTGGTGGGAAAAGAAAAAAATACCGACCGGATCTTAAAGGCGGTCGAGGAATCCAAGAGCAACAATGCCGACCGGCTTTTGACGGGGCTCGGTATTGACAATGTCGGTAAGACGACGGCAAAAGGCATCATGCGCCAGTTCGCCGATCTGGACGCGCTGATGGCGGCGGATTTTGAGGCGCTGACCGCAATCCCCGATGTCGGACCGACAACGGCGCAGAGTATTCTTGCTTTTTTTGCAAAAGAAGCAAACAGGCGCATGATCGAGCGGTTCCGGGCGGCGGGAGTCAATCTGAAGTCCGCGCGGGAGGAGACGGGCACGCGCCTGATGGACAAAACATTTGTGATTACCGGGACGCTGCCGACGTTAGAGCGGAAGCAGGCGCAGGAACTGATCGAAAAGCATGGCGGAAAGGTGACGGGGTCGGTATCCAAAAAAACAAATTATGTGCTGGCGGGGGAAGCGGCGGGATCGAAGCTGACGAAGGCAAACGAACTCGGCATCCCGGTGCTGTCCGAGGCGGAATTATTCGGAATGCTTGCGGATTCTGAACAGGCGTGATATGATAATGTTTTGAGATAAGAGGAAAGGCAGGCGGCGATCATGCCGATTAAGACACAGAGTAAACTACCGGCAAAAGAAATTCTGGAAAACGAAAATATCTTTGTCATGGATGAAAACAGGGCGCTCCATCAGGACATCCGGCCGCTGCAGGTGGGCATCCTGAATCTGATGCCCTTAAAAGAGGACACGGAACTGCAGCTTCTGCGCGCGTTTTCGAATACGCCTTTACAGGTGGACGTTACGTTTGTCAATGTGCGCACGCATATTGCACAGAATACGCCGCAGAGTCATCTGAACCAGTTTTATACGACGTTTGACAAGATCGAGGAGCGGAATTTCGACGGATTCATCATTACCGGCGCGCCGGTGGAGCAGATGGAATACGAGGAAGTGGATTATTGGAAAGAACTCTGCCATATCATGGACTGGACGACGACCCATGCCACGAGTACGCTGCATATCTGCTGGGGCGCGCAGGCGGGACTCTATCATCATTACGGAATTCAAAAGCACCTGCTTGACAAGAAGCTGTTCGGCATTTATCCGCATCGCGTGATGAATCGGAAAATTCCGCTCGTCAGAGGCTTTGACGATATTTTTATGGCGCCGCATTCCAGACATACGCAGATCCATGAGGGAGACGTCAGGAAATGCAGCGAGCTGACCATCCTTGCGGAGTCCGACGAGGCGGGTATTTATCTGTTGATGGCAAAGCAGGGGGCGCAGATCTTTGTGATGGGGCATCCCGAATACGACCGCGTGACGCTCGATAAAGAATACCGCCGCGATTTAGAGCGGGGGCTGCCGATCTCGATGCCAAAGAATTACTATCCGCAGGATGATCCGTCGTTAAAGCCGAATCTGCAATGGCGGGCGCACTGTAATATTCTTTACAGCAACTGGCTCAATTATTACGTCTATCAGCAGACGCCGTATGAGTGGTAGTCGTGATTAAGGAGAGATACGAATGATAGAAGGATTTGTGGTAGTCTGTCTTTTGCTGGCGGCGGCGCTGATGATCGGAATCGTGCTGCTCGGAAAAGTGAAAAATGTGGTCATGCCATCCATCCGCTTTCTGTTTGCGGCGGCGATTATAACGATTGTCGGTTATGTGGTAGCGGTCACATCTCCCAACCAGGGACTCGCGACGCTGGCGCACGGTCTTTATTTTGCGTTTACGGACTGGCTTGTGATCGCACTGATGTTATATGCGGAGAAATATACTGAGATCGCGCCGAAAAGCCCTGTTTTCAGAATTGTCATTTATGCGGCGGCGTCATTGGACACGGTATCCATGATCGTCAACACGTTTACTCATCATATTTTTACGGCGGAGCGCGCAGAGCTTTTCGGGGGTGAATCGTTTTATGCGGTTGCGGATAAGCACCTGATGTACCGCGTGCATCTGGCGATCGTGTATACGCTTGTCGTGATCGTCATGGCGATCCTGATCATGAAAGTAAAGCGGACATTAAAATTATATCGCAGAAAATATCGCATGATATTATATTCCTTCGTGTGCGTGCTGGCGGTCAATATCGGATACCGCTTTACGGATTTTTCTTTGGATGTCTCTGTGATTGTGTACAGTGTTCTGGCAATTGCCATCTGTTATTTTTCCCTGTTTTATGTTCCTAAAAGTATTGTAGTACGCCTGTTATCTTTTGTTGTGAGAGATATGGACGGCAGTATCATGTGCTTTGACCTAGAGGGAAAATGCGTTTATGCCAACCATATGGCGTACCATCTGCTGCAGACGGAGGAAAAAGACGGGCGCGTTGAGATGGAGAAGTTTTTTGATGAGTGGCTCGCGGGAAGACAGGTCGAGGCACTTGAGGACCGGACATGGAATGAAGAGCGTCTGATCGACGGGGAAGTCCGTTATTTTGAGTCGCAGTTTAAGCGCCTGTTGGATGAGGGGCAGAATTATATCGGTTGTTATTTTTCCATGCAGGACAGAACGGAAGAACTGCGAAAGATCGAATATGAGCGTTACCGTGCGACGCATGACGAACTGACCGGAATTTATAATAAGACCGGATTTTATGAAAAAGTCAGGGAAAAATTGAATCAGGAGCCGGATCGCAGACGTTATATGATCTGTTCCGACATTAAGGATTTCAAGCTGGTGAACAGTCTGTTCGGGCTGGAACAGGGCGACCGCATCTTAAAGCGGATCGCGGAAATTCTGCGCAAAGAAGCGCTGGAGGGAAGCGTTTACGGGCGCCTGAGCGCGGACCGCTTCGCGATCTGTGTTTACGAGGAGAATTTCAGGGAGTGGGTATTTAACGATTACATAAAGGAACTGGCAACGATGATGCCGAGCGCGGTTTACCGGATGCACATTCATGTAGGGGTCTATCCGATCACGGATCCGGAGCTGGAAGTCAGCGTCATGTGCGACAGGGCGCATCTTGCCGTGCAGATGGTAAAAGATGATTATCAGAAGGTCGTTGTTTATTACGATGATGCGTTGAGCGATACGATGCAGCATGAGAGAAAGCTGATCGGAGAGTTTGACGCGGCAGTCAGCGGAGGGCAGTTCACGATCTTTGTCCAGCCGCAGATCGCAAGGACGGGCGAGCTTCTCGGCGGGGAGGCGCTGGTTCGGTGGAATCATCCGCAGAGGGGGATGGTGCCGCCCGGCGAGTTTATACCGGTGTTCGAGCGGACGGGCTTTATCCATAAGCTTGACCGCTATGTGTGGGAACTTGCCTGTGCGCAGTTAAAGCGCTGGAAGGAGCAGGGCAGGGACGATCTGCATCTTTCCGTCAATATTTCCCCGAAGGATTTTTATAACGTAGACATTTATGAGACGTTTACGGGACTGGTGGAACAGTATGAGATCGATCCGAAGAATCTGAAATTAGAGATTACCGAGACGGCGATCATGGAGGGATTAAAGCAGCAGCTTTCCCTGTTGGAGCAGCTGCGGGCATACGGCTTTGCGATAGAGATCGACGACTTTGGAAGTGGGTATTCTTCTTTGAATACGCTGAAAGACATTGCGGTTGACGTGGTAAAGCTGGATATGGGCTTTTTGAGCGAGACGGAGCACAGCGACCGAAGCAGAACGATCATGAACGCCATGATCTCCATGTCCAAGCAGCTGGGGCTTTCCGTTGTCGCAGAGGGAGTTGAGACAGAGGAGCAGGTGGCGTATCTGACAAACGCGGGATGCGATATTTTCCAGGGCTATTATTTCTCAAAACCGATCAGGATCAGTGAGTTTGAGGAAAAGTACGGTATATAAAGATAAAAAAGCATGTGTATCATAACACATGCTTTTTTAATGCCTCAAAGCTTTCTACACTGATGACATGTTCAATGCGGCAGGCGTCCTTAGTGGCGGTCTCCTCGGAAACACCGAGTTTACACAGCCAGGCAGAGATCATTTCATGGCGTTCATAGATCATTTCGGCAATCCTGCGTCCGGAGTCCGTCAGATAGATGAACCCGGCGTCCGTCACGGTAATATAGCGGTTGGTTCTTAGATTTTTCATCGCAATGCTGACACTGGATTTCTTAAAGCCAAGCTCGTTGGCAATGTCAACCGAACGTACAACGGGAAGCTTCTTACTTAAAATAAGAATGGTTTCCAGATAATTTTCTGCGGATTCATTTGTTACAAGCATATTTCTTCCTTTCTCAGACCATTTTACAATGCGGCGGGTTTCGCGTTTTTTATTCTTATTAGGAAATCCCGTAAACCCGGAAGAATCGTGAAACGATTCTTCGAAAGAGTTTCGCGCAAGCGGA
>JAMPAG010000110.1 GCA_023667365.1 bacterium
AGGTACTATCAATGATGGGTCGATATAAAAAGATTTATTTGACCCCAACATCATAGGATTCGGGTGTCAAAAGCCCTGCAATGAAATCGGTGTCGGCAGATTGCACAAAAGAAATCTGTGCGCACTCCATTGCACAGGACATTCCGATGAGTCTCAAAACAAACATCGTGTTCAGCAGAGGCTTCCACGATGTTAGAGTCTCATCTCCATTGTGCAAAAATCGTTTGCCTTGATTTCTTTTGTGCGATCTGCCAAGTAATATTGATAAGCAGGGCTTTTGACCCCCGAATCCTTATTAGGAAATTTCGCAACCTGGAAGAACTGCGCCGGCAATTCTTCGAAAGCGTGCGAAGCACGATTTTTTATACTTATAGGAAATTCCGTAGTCTGGAAGAATCTGCAAAGCAGATTCTTCGAAAGAGTTTCCGCAGGAAACTCTTTTAATATCATAGAAAAAGCAGGAGGATGAGAAAATGGCAAAGCGCGGCGGTTTCGGCGGCGGTATGGGAATGCCGGGGAACATGAACAATCTGATGAAGCAGGCGCAGAGAATGCAGCGTCAGATGGAAGAAAATCAAAAGGAAATGGAATCGAAGGAGTTTACGGGAACGTCCGGCGGAGGCGCGGTCAAGATCACCGTTACCGGAAAAAAAGAATTCAGCAAAGTGGAACTGTCCAAAGAGGCGGTCGATCCCGATGACGTGGAAATGCTTCAGGATATGATTTTAGCGGCGGCAAACGATGCGATGCGTCAGGTGGAAGAGGCAAGTTCCGAGTTGATGGGTAAAATGACCGGAGGTCTTCCGTTCTGATGGACATGTACAGCGGGCATATCAATCATTTAATTGAAGAATTGGCGGCGCTGCCCGGCGTCGGGGCAAAATCCGCGCAGCGGCTGGCGTTTCATATCATCAATATGCCCCAGCAGCGCGTGGAGAGGCTGGCGGACGCGATCACTTCCGCAAAGGCGAATGTGCGGTACTGTAAGGAATGCTATACACTGACGGATGAAGAAATCTGTCCGGTCTGCGCGAATGCGAAGCGCGATCACCGCACGATTATGGTCGTGGAAAACGTGCGTGATTTGGCGGCATATGAGAAAACAGGAAAGTATGAGGGCATTTATCATGTCCTTCACGGAGCGATCTCGCCGATGCTCGGTATCGGGCCGAACGATATTAAATTAAAAGAGCTGATCGCACGGCTGGAAGGCGACATCGGGGAAGTCATTATCGCGACCAATTCCAGTCTGGAGGGCGAGACAACGGCAATGTATATCCGTAAGCTGATTAAACCGGCGGGCATCCGTGTGACGAGAATTGCGAGCGGCGTTCCGGTCGGCGGCGATCTGGAGTACATTGACGAGGTAACGCTGCTGCGCGCACTGGAAGGGCGCACGGAGCTGTGAGGCGGTTTTTGTGGGTTGGAAGAAGCATGAGAGGAGAATAAAAATGGCAGTGACAAAGCGTTTGTTTGATACGCTTGCCGATGGCAGAGCGGTCGATCTTTACAGTATAACAAATCGGAACGGAATGTGCGTGGAGGTCATGACTTACGGCGCAAATATCGTGAATCTTTTTTTGCCCGGTGAAAACGGCGGGCGGGTGGATGTGACGATGGGGTATGACACGATCGAGCCATATACCGTGAATACGGATAATTTCGGCGCAACGATCGGTCCGAACTGCAATCGGATTGCAGACGCTTCCTTCGTGCTGGAAGGGAAAAAGGTTCAGATGGCGGTCAACGACGGCGTGAATAATCTGCACAGCGACGCGAAGCTCAGCATGGCAAAGAAGCTGTGGGATGCGCAGACGACGGAGGACAGTGTGATTTTTTCCGTGCGTGTGGGCGACGGGGAAGTCGGGCTGCCGGGAAATAAAGTTATACGCCTGACCTATACGCTGACGGACGAGAATGAACTGAAGCTGCATTATGAAGGAAAATCCGATCAGAATACGATCATCAATTTGACGAATCATGCTTATTTTAATTTGTCAGGTCATGCGGCGGGAAGTATTCATGATGCTGTTTTGTGGGTGAATGCGTCGCAGTTTACCGAAGTGCGGGCGGGCGGAATTCCGACGGGGCGGATTCTGCCGGTGAAGGGAACTGCGCTGGACTTTACACAGCCGAAGCCGATCGGCAGGGATATTGACGGGGACGATGAGCAGACAAAACTGGTCGGCGGCTACGATCACAACTGGGTGCTGAATGATTGGGACGGACAGGTGCGTCTGGCGGCGCGTTTGACGGATGAAAAAGCAAAGCGGCAGATGGAAGTGTATACGAATCTTCCGGGAATGCAGATTTATGCAGGGAATTTTATCGGAAAGCAGGCGGCGAAAGGCGGGGCGGTCTATGAGCCGCGCATGGGAATTGCAATGGAGACGCAGTTTTTCCCTGATGCCCCCAATCATGATCATTTTCCGAGCACGGTGTTCGGACCGGAAAGGCAGTATGACTCCACGACGATTTATAAATTTATTTTTTGACAGTCAGGTGTTGAAAGTATATACGTTTTCTCAAGCGTATAACAAGGCAACAGTCAGATAACAAAAGAAGTTAAAATTTTGACAAGATAAAAAGCGCGATGCATCATAACGGCATCGCGCTTTTTGACGTTTTTTGCAGCCGAATCGCAGTATAGTTTTTGTATGGCAAAAGAAGGATGCCTGAAAACGCAGGCGGGATGATCGTAAGGGGAGAGGAAAAGGGATGGATGCTACATGGACAGTACCGAAGAATATCAGACAAATCGGGGAGGCGCACGCGCATTATGCCATTTACATAGAGGACTATGTTTCTACGTATATCAAGCAGGTGGTCCGTTTATCGGATGGCGGGATCAGACAGGGGGCGCTTGTCGGCAAAGTCTATCCCGATGAGGAAAAAACGGTGTTTGTGATAGAGGGGATCGTGACGGATAGGGAATCATACCGGACGCGGGAGGAGCTTTTTTCGGCGGCGGGAAGGGAAGCGCTGCAGGGACAGTGCGGGCAGTATTTTTCGGGATCGGATATGATCGGGGAAGTTATTTTTGATTCGGAAAAAGACGATACGGACACGATGCGGCGTGGGATGCTTTCGGAGAGCGTCGGCGCGCGGAAGCTGCTGCTGCATGTGGATTATGCGGACGGTGCGCAGAAATTTTATATCGGGAGTCAGGGAGCGGTAGAGATTGTTGAGAACTATTATATTTATTATGACCGAAATGAGGCGATGCAGAATTATTTGATCGCCTATAATGAGGAGACGCGCCGTAAAGTGGAGGAGGTTCATGACATTATCAGCGGACAGGCAAGGGCGGCAATGGGAGAGTTTCATCTGCCGAGGGCGCGAATGTCTAAAGATACGCCGCTCATCTGCGTGACGTGCGCGCTGCTGATCTGCGTCAGCCTGTTGGGGATTATCAATATCAATCAATATCAAAAAATGTGCGAGATGCAGGAATCATTCCAGCATGTGCTCATAAGTCTTGGATTTGGCGGAGACGACGCGGTCCCGGCGGCGTCGAACGCCGCCCTGCGGGACGGAACGGCTTCCGGAAACGGGACGGTTCCGCGGAATGAAGAAAATTCGAACGGATACGTTGTCTCGGATATTACACCGGAGGATGGGATTGCCGCCAATGACGGGAATGCCGTCAGCGACGGGGTTGATGGTTCTGACGGAATTGCCGCAGGGGACGTGCAGAACGGGTTATTTGAGGGACTGCCGATATATGTTTCAAATGGAAGCGGGGGAGACACGGATGTCGTGCAGGGACAGGGAACGGGCGAAAATGATCCCGGTCAGGCTTCCGGAGGGAATGTGCCGGGAGCAGATGCGTCAGATCAGGCGGAAGACGGGAACGGCAGGACGGAAGCTACAGGACAGGGGGCGGGAGAAAATGCATCCGAACAGCCGGAAGACGGGAATCCTTCGGCGGATGCGTCTCATGAAGGAAACGATGATGCATTGGCGACGGGTGGAGACGGGGCAGGCGGAACTTATCGGGAATATGTGATTCAAAAGGGCGATACCCTGACTTCTATCAGTCTGCATTTTTATCAAAATAGAAATATGATCAGGCAGATCTGTGCGCTGAATGGGATTGAGAACGCAGATAATATTGTTGCCGGACAAAAAATTTTACTGCCATAATGCCAGATTTGTGTTATTCTAGTAAAAGAGCGAGGAATAACCATGTCGGAAATACAGAAGTTTCGGAGTAAAAATGAATATGGAAAACCGCGAGCGGTCCGGACGGAGCGCGAACAGGCAGGCAACGGGACTGAGAGCCGCCGCAAGGAGCGCACAAATGATCTGTTTACCAAAATATGGCGGCACAGGCTGACGATTTTTTATCGTGCGCTGCTTGTGCTGATCGCGATTGCTGCGATCATTGCGATCTGCGTCATTCGTTTCAATAATAAGGTGTATACCGGCTATACGGTTTCGTCCGAGGAGTCGTGGACGGATAACAGCAGTATTGACGTACTTGATTATAACGGAAATGTTCTTACATACAGCAAGGATGGCGCTGTATGCACGGATCTGCGGGGGAAGACCTTGTGGAACCAGTCTTATGAGATGCAGAATCCGCTTGTCACGACTTGCGGGGATTATGCGGTGATCGGGGATTACAACGGCACATCCGTTTTTGTGATGAACTCGTCAGGCCAGCAGGGGGCGATCGATACGAGAATGCCGATCCGTGCGATAGATGTGTCTGCAAAAGGAACGGTTTTGGCGGTTCTTGATGATGCGCCGAATACATGGCTCTATTTATATAGTAAAGAGGGAGAGCTTTTGTGGAATTGTAAAACGACGATGGGAATCAATGGTTATCCGCTTAAAGCCAGTGTTTCCGATAGCAGCATGATGGTGGCGGTTTCTTATTTATATGTGGATAACGGCGTGGTGATGTCCAGAGTTGCTTTTTATAACTTAGATGAGGTGGGGGATAATTATCAGGATACCCTGGTCAGCGTTTTTGATTATAGCGCAGTTGTTCCGGTGTTAGAGTTTATGAATGATGAGGATTCTTTTGCAGTGGCGGATAACCGGCTGATGCTTTACAGCGGCAGACAGATTCCCACGAGCACGAAGGATATTATTCTTTCGGAAGAGGTGCGGGCGGTATATTACAGCAGCAAATATGTCGGGCTTCTGTTCCTTAATATTGAAGGCGATACAAAATACCGGTTGGATGTGTATAATACGTTGGGGGATTTGGTACATACCTATGAATTTGATCAGGAATATCGAGAGATTCTGTTTCACGATGATTTTGTATACATTTATAATGAAAGCGAATGCCTGATCTATCAGGTCAAAGGGAAGCTAAAGTTTGACGGGCAGTTTGACATTCCCGTTCAACTGCTGCTTCCGACTTCGGCGAGGGACAGGCTTGTTTTGGTCAGCAGAAACAGGATTCAGAACATCAGATTAAATTGATCGGCAAAAAGAAAAGGTACACCAGAAGAAAGAGGACTTGTCATGAATGAGGTTTGGGCAGTAGTTGCTTTGATCCTATTGGTATTTGCATTTAAGGGGCACTGTAAAGGACTCACGGGCGAGATCGCGTCCTTGCTTTCGCTTGCGCTTTCTGTCGTTGGCGTTGCGGTGCTCGCGCGTGCGGTCGGAAGTTATCTGGAGCATAAAACGAGTGATATTACGCAGGCGGTTATTTTTTTTGTGGCGCTTGCATTTTTATCCCAAATCCTAAAATACGTTTTTGGCTCGATGAAGATTTTGGCGCGCTTTCCGGTGATCCACGGGGTTGACAGTTTTATCGGAATGGTCGCGGGAATCGCAGAGGGCGTGCTCGTCGTGTGGGCGCTGTTTATTGTGATTGCCAAATATGACATTGCGGGCAAAAGCGCGCAATGGCTTATGATGATAGAAAATGATGCCTACCTTTCGAAGCTCAGCGCATTGAATCCGTTTGCCCGTTTTTTTGGTGTTTAAGACGGGGAAAACAGGGAAAAATAAACTGGAAAAAATGTTGAAAAAATGTCAAAAAAGATGTTGACAAGAAAAAGAGTGCGTGCTAGTATATCACTGTTGCGGT
>JAMPAG010000111.1 GCA_023667365.1 bacterium
TTATAGTCAAAAAATGCCGTAAATATGCGGCTTACGGCGTTTCGCAAACGCCTATTCATAAAATGATAAAAAAGAGGAGGTTTCGATGGAAACAAAAACAGTATTTCTATTTTTGGCGGACGGATTTGAGATGATCGAGGCGCTGACGGTCGTTGACTTGTGCAGGCGCGCGGGGATTCCGATCGGGACGGTTTCGATCATGGGAAAAAAGGAAGTGAAAAGCTCTCACAACGTCGTCGTAACGGCGGATCTTTTGTATGAGGAGGTGGATTTTGCGTCGGCGTCCATGTTGATTCTGCCGGGCGGCAAGCTGGGAACAGAACATCTGGAGGCATATGAGCCCCTCATGGAACGCCTGGATGCGTGGAATGAGGCGGGAAAAGACATTGCCGCGATCTGCGCTGCGCCGAGCATTTTTGCGCACAGAGGTTATCTCAAAGGAAAGGACGCGTGTTCGTATCCGAGTTTTGAGGAACACCTTACAGCCGGGGGCGCGCGTGTCAGTCAAAACGAAGTCACCGTGAGCGGGCACATAATCATGGCGCGCGGCATGGGCTGTTCGATCCCGTTCGGACTTGCGATCGTGGAGCACTTTGCCGGAAAAGAAACCGCCGAGAAGATCAAAACAAGCATCGTGTATGAGCAGAGAGCGTAGATTGAAAAATTATATCAGAATTGCCTCAAAAGGAGTCTTATGTTAGACGTATTGTTGGACGCTGTGATCGACAGCTTAAAGATCCTGCCGTTTCTGTTCCTTGCCTATCTTGCGATGGAATGGATCGAGAGCAGGGAGAGCGAGAGAACCGTGCGCATGATCCGGAAAAGCGGCAGGTTCGGGCCGGTCGTCGGCGGCGTGCTCGGCATTCTGCCGCAGTGCGGGTTTTCTGCGGCGGCGGCGAACTTATACGCGGGGCGCGTTATCACGGTCGGCACGCTGCTTGCCGTGTTTTTGTCCACTTCGGATGAAATGCTGCCGATTCTTTTTTCGGAAACCGCAAACGGTCTTTCCGCGGTCGTGATCGTTAAGATTCTTGCGCTGAAAGCGGGAATCGGTATGGCGGCCGGTCTGCTGGTGGACGCCGCAGTGCGAAAAAATCATGCGGGCGGGGACGGACTGCACATTCATGACCTGTGCGAACACGATCACTGCCACTGTGAAAAAGGCGGCATTTTGTATTCGGCGGCGATGCATACGGCGCAGATGATCGGTTTTATTTTTGCCGTGACGCTGGCACTCGGCGTATTGATTCATTTCGTCGGAGAGGATACGATTTCCGCGCTGATCTTAAACAGACCGGTACTCGGCGAACTGCTTGCCGGACTGGTGGGGCTGATCCCGAACTGCGCGGCGTCGGTCGTTTTAACGCAGCTCTATGTGCAGGGAGCCATGGGCGGCGGCGCGATGATGGCGGGACTGTTCGTGTCCGCCGGGGTCGGCATTTTAGTATTGTGCAGAACGAATCACCATAAAAAAGAAAATGTGTGGATCGTTTCATTATTATATGTGACCGGCGTGACGGCGGGAATGCTTGTCAGCGCGCTGGGATGGATCTAGGAAAAACAGGAGGAAACCATGAGAGACTATGTGATTGCAACAGAAAGTAATGCGGATTTGGAGGCAGCGTATGTAAAAGAGCATGACATCTGTGTCATACCGCACTATTACACGCTGGACGACGACATGTACGGCGAGGAGAAGGAGCTGACGCCGCATGAGTTTTATGATGAGATGCGCGCGGGCAAAAAGGCGGGAACGATGGCGAGCAATCCGGCGGTGATCTTGGACCGCTTTGAAAAAATTGCGAATGACGGGAAAGATATTTTGTTCATCAGTTTTTCTTCTGCGTTAAGCTCCGGCATCAACAATATCAAAAACGGCGCGGACGAAGTGATGGAAGCGCATCCGGAAATGAAGATCGAAGTGATCGACACGCTGTCGGCTTCTGCGGGCGAGGCGATGATGATCCGCAAGGCGGTTGAAATGCGCGCGCAGGGAAAGAGCATGGACGAGACAGCGGCATGGGTGAAGGAGAATGTCAAATATCTGTGTGCGCTTTTTACGGTGGAAGATTTACAGTATCTCTACCGCGGCGGACGCTTGAGCAGATCGTCCGCAATCCTAGGCGGCATGATCAATATCAAACCGGTCCTGCATATCAACGACGAGGGAAAGCTTGTGCCGCTTGAAAAAGTCCGGGGACGCAAAAAATCATTGGCAGTCCTTTTGGACCGCATGGAAGAACAGATCGGTTCTTTCCGCGACAGGCAGATTATGCCCTCCGTTATTCACGGGGACTGCGAGGAAGATGCCAATGCGGTCGCACAGCAGATGAAAGAGCGTTTCGGTTTTGCGGATGTGCATGTTTCGCAGATCGGACCGAGCATCGGCGCGCATTCCGGTCCGGGAACGATCGGATTGCTCTTTCTGGGAGAAAAACGCTGAACGCTGTTCAAGATCAAAACTAAAAATTTCCAACATATTTTTTTCGCCCAAGTTCATACTAAGACCAAGATAAGCGATACAAAACACTTTGATGTCGGTTCTCGAAAAAGAAACGTTCAGATAAGTGAGCGTATCACTTATCTGAAAATAGAGGCCCATTGGGGGAAAAAAGGAAAAGTTGGAGGTGAAAAACAATGGCAAACAGCAAGTCTAAGATGGAAGTTCCTGAGGCTAAGGCAGCGATGGATCGTTTCAAAACGGAGGTTGCTTCTGAGTTAGGTGTCAACCTGAAGGAAGGCTATAACGGCGACTTGACATCCAAGGAAGCTGGTTCTATCGGCGGTGAGATGGTAAGACGTATGATCAAGAAGCAGGAAGAGTCCATGAAATAAGCCGCGCACAAAACGCGTTGACAGAATGAACATGGAGTGATCCGGGCGCCCCGAATTTTCGGGGCGCCTTTTGCGCCGTATGGACTTCGGGTGCCGAAAGCCCTGCGGTCTGCCGGATAACGTTGATAAACAGAACCTTTGGCGTCCGGGTGCCGGGGGTCTGCCGCATCCCTGAAACAATTCTTGTCATAAGGAGTCAAAATGAGTATAATTGTGTCATGTAAATGAAAAAACATACGCGGGAAACGGCGGAAAGTGTAAAAAATCAAAGATTTTTCAATCGCGGATTTGTGCCGGCGCCAGACTCGCAGGTTATGAGAAAGGCATGGTTGTTAAAATGAAAAAACGGATGGCATGGCTGCTTGCGGGATTGCTTCTTTTAAGCGCACTGACAGGATGCGGAAATGAGAAAGAGGACCGCGCGCCGGGTGATGCGCCGCAGACCCGGGAGGATACGCTGCCGGGGGATGGCGGACAGCAGGAGGACGGCACGCGGGCGTTGGTCCGCGTCGGCTCCTTAAAAGGTCCCACATCCATGGGACTGGTGTGGCTGATGGACAGGCAGGAGCAGGGGCTTGCGCAGAATGAATATACCTTTACGATGGAAGCAACGGCGGATATGCTGCTTCCGAAAGTCATTTCCGGCGAGCTGGATCTGGTGCTTGTGCCGGCGAATGTCGCATCCGTGCTGTACCATAAAACGGAGGGCGGCGTGTCGGTCATCGACATCAACACGCTCGGCGTGCTCTATCTGGTGTCGGCGGATCAAAGCGTTTCCGAAATGGAGGACTTAAAAGGGCGGACGATTTATCTGACCGGCATGGGGACAACCCCCGATTTTGTGCTGCAATATCTGCTTGCCGAGAACGGGATCGCGCTCTCGGACGTGACGCTGGAGTATAAGGCGGAGGCGGCGGAGGTTGCCGCTTATCTTGCGGAGAATCCGGAGGCAGTCGGACTTCTGCCCCAGCCCTATGTGACGGCGCTTTCCATACAAAATCCTGACATTGTGCCGGTACTGGATACGACTGCGGAGTGGGAAAAGGTGCAGGGGGAATCCGGCGGTATGCTTGTCACGGGCGTGACGGTCGTGCGGAATGAATTTTTGGCGGCGCATCCCGACGCGGTCGCGGCGTTTTTGGAGGAACACAGCGAATCTGCGGATTACGCGAATGAGAATGCGTCCGGGGCGGCTGCGCTTGTGGAGCATTTCGGTATCGTGGAAAAGGCGGCGGTAGCCGAAAAGGCGCTGCCATATTGCAACATCACCTGCATGACGGGGGAGGAGATGCGGTCGGCGCTGTCCGGCTATCTGACCGTGCTTTCGGGATTTGACGTTTCGTTTATCGGCGGCGGCGTCCCGGAGGATGCGTTTTATTATCTTCCGTAAGCCGATGCTTTAGAAAGGCATATTGATTTCATGAAAAAAACAATTTCCCGTGCGGCGGTCATCCTGTTCTGGCTGACCGTCTGGCAGGCCGCCGCCGTCCGGGTCGATAACCGTATATTGCTTGCCGGACCGATCGAGGTCTGCGCGCGGCTTGGAGAAGAGCTGCGGCAGACTTCCTTTTACGCCTCCGTAGTGGGTTCACTCGCGCGTATCATGGCGGGGTTCGGGATCGGTATGGCTGCGGGCGTCGCGATCGGGGCGTGTGCGTTTTTTTGGCGCGCGTTAAAGCAATTGCTGGAGCCGGTCGTTTTGGCAATGAAATCTGTTCCGGTTGCCGCGTTTGTGATTTTGGTCCTGATCTGGAGCGGTTCCAAAAACCTGGCGGTTCCGATTTCTTTTCTCGTTGTCTTTCCCTATTTTTATATTCATACGCTCACCGGGCTTGCCGAGACGGACCGTGATCAGCTTGCGTTTGCACGCGTGTGCGGCATGAGGCGTCTCAACAGGCTTTTGTACGTGTATCGTCCGGCGCTCGCGCCGTATCTGCTCAGCGCGGCGCGCGTTACGGTCGGCATGGGCTTTAAGTCCGGCATCGCGGCGGAGGTAATCGGCATTCCGGAGCCTGCGATCGGCACGAGGCTCTACATGTCCAAGGTCTATCTGGACACGGCGGGCGTGCTGGCGTGGACGGTCGTTGTGGTGCTGCTCAGCTTCCTGTGCGAAAAAATCATGCTCTTTTTACTGCGGGCGCTTTTTACGATGCACGGTAAGCCGCTGCCGGGGCGGATAAAGAGCGGCGTGAAAGCGTATGCAAGGCAGGATGCGCAGGGCGTCACGATCCCCGCCATGCGAAAGACCTATCAGGGAAAAACCGTCGTCGATCTGCCGGGGATGCGCATACAAAAAGGCGGGCGGATCGCCCTTGCGGGAGAATCGGGAAGCGGTAAGACAACGTGGCTTAAGCTGGTGATGGGACTTGTACAGCCGGACGGGGAGACGGCGGAATGTGCACCGCCGCGCATTGCGCCCGCCTTTCAGGAGGATTGTCTTTTTATGACGGAGACGGCGGCGGACAATGTGCGCATGGTCTGTGACGCGCGGGATGCGGGGCGGATACGGGACTGTCTGGAACAAATCCTTCCGGCAGGCGTATCCGGTCGGCGCGTATCGGAATTAAGCGGCGGTATGTGCAGGAGAGTCGCGGTTGCGCGCGCCGTACTGGCGGGCGGCGATCTTATTCTTTTAGACGAACCGTTTCGCGGATTGGACGCGGAAAATAAAAAAAAGCTGGCGGCTTTCATCCTGCAAAATCAGGCGGACAGGGTATTGATCTTTACGGCGCACGACGAGGCGGAGGCGGCGCTTCTGGAACCGGAAAAAACGGTCGCTCTGCGAACGGAAAAGGCTGCCGCAGAGAACAATCCGTTTCAGCCTTGAAAGGAAAAAATAATTCGCACTAATTCCATAGAAGGAGAGCCTCT
>JAMPAG010000112.1 GCA_023667365.1 bacterium
AGAGGCTCTCCTTCTATGGAATTAGTGCGAATTATTTTTTCCTTTCAAGGCTGCGAACATCTGTCTCCAAACCGTCCACACGCCCGGCATGTCCTATAAAACGTTCCTGCGCGATCCTCTCACTCGAAAACATACCCTTCCGTCTCCCCAAGCGTAATATTATCCGTTCCGATCTGCGCAACTGTCACAATATCTCCCGCCGCAAGCTGCGGGTTCTCTATCAAAAGCATTCCCTGTTCCACATAGGTTGTCTTCTGTGTTTCCCCATTGATGCAGACATAACTGTACTCATTGAAGCCCGTTCCGTAGACATAGACGACCTCTTCTTCCTGCTTCGTAACAGCGGTCACGGCGATCTCATCAATGCCGAGCTTTAGCTCTGTCGGCTCATAGGGATTGATGCCGCCGTAAATCTCCCTGTCGCCATAAAGCATATCATATTGAAGTATTTCCAACTTACTCAGATAATCCTCATCCCACATACAACTCTGATGGAGTTTTGTCAAAATTCCCTGCGTGATCCCCGCTTCCTCCAGCACCTTTGCCGAAAGCTGATACGCCTCTATATCCAGATCATTCTTGTCAAGACCGATATTATCCCATATGACATACTCCGTCGCTGTGAGAACACCGCCTTCCACATCCTCTGTCTCCAGATTCATATAAGGCAGATGGTCGCCGTAAAGTACAAGGATCGCCGGTTCTCCCCGCTCCTCCAACGCCGCGACCAGCTCACGCACAAAATCGTCATCCTCTGCTATCTGGTTTACATAATAGCTCCATGCATATTCCATGTTCAGATCCGTATAACGGATAAAGATCGGCTCCTCGTCATCCAGACGTTCGGACGGATACTCCCCGTGCGCCTGCACGGAAATCGCATAAACAACATCTTCCCCCTGTGTGGAATCCATCGCTTTTAAGATTTCCCCGACCAAAATCTCATCCCTGCAAAAACCGTTGACGTTACGCTCCACATCATACATATACTCGATCGGCGTAAACGTATCGAACCCCAGTTGTGAAAAAACAATGTGCCTGTCATAAAACGTACCGTCATTATTATGAATCGCATGCGCCGTGTAGCCCAACGCTTTTAAGTTTGTCGCAATACTCTCACAGGTAGTTGACTTTAAGATTGTCTTATACGGATATTCACCCGGCCCGAAAAAATCCAGATTCATTCCCGTCAGAATCTCAAATTCCGTATTGGCAGTGCCCGCGCCCACGGACGGCACATACAACCGCCCCGAACTGTATTGTTCGGTCAATTCCCGATAAAACGGAATCGGATCCTTGGAAAACTCCAGCCCCACAACCGTATAGGGATCAAAAAAAGACTCCAACTGGACAAAAATAATATTTGGCATGTCCGTCTCTTCCCACTCCACGATCGGACGCGGCTGTTCATCCGCCTCTTCCAACCCGGCGGAAGGCGCTGGAAATGTTCCCGTCGGAGCAACGTCAATCCCGCCTGTCAAAGGCGTTCCGCCCCCCATCGTATCATCGCCCATTCCGGGTTCCAGCGGATTGACCGGAAACGGCGCGTTTAGGGAATCCTGCACGACATTCTCAATTCGTTCCGGCGAATAATCATCCGGCTTCTCCATTCCAAGATTCACGATACTGTTGACAAAACAGTATGGAAAGCCATAGTTATGGTAAGCGTCCGCAAGATTCGAAAAATTTTCCGTTGCCACGCCGCACACGATCAGCAGCCGGTTGACGCCGACCAGGCTGAACGCATAAGCCGCCGCCGTCACCAAAACTGCCAGTACGCGCAGCTTTCCCTGATACTTCGGCGTTTTCAGCCCCAATGCGATACTGAGGGCAACCGCCGCGGCGATCGCAAGCAGGATCAGCACAATGACGACAGGTGAAAGATACAGCTTGACAATACGGACCGCCGATGTGATCAGCAGAAAATCAACCGCCGCAAACGGCGTTGTCCGAAAGCAGAGCAAAATGCCGTTCGTGATGCCCAATGCCAAAAGCAGGATAAAAATGATCGCATTATACATCATCCTTCTGCGAAAGATACTGCCGATTCCCAAAAGCAGCAGCAGGATCAACGCATTAAAAACAAACATCACCGGCCGCTGTATCAGATAAAGCAGCGCCCGAAGCACAGAATGACGCGAAACGCTCTCAATGATCAGATTCAGCGCCAGAGATTCATACAGGCAGAACAGCGTATAATGTTCATTGATCCACTCGACATTTCGTATATTAAAAATCTTTTTCATTTTTTCTTTCATCGCACACATCCTCTTTACGGCAGGCAGTCCATTCATTCTGCGCAGGCATTTCTCCGCTGCTTATGCAAAGCAGACGTGAAATGCTCCGCATTCCGCGCTCACGCCCATCGCCGCAAATAACAAGCGCACTATTACTTTAATCGTAGTAGTGCGCAAAGTCAAGATGATAAATCATTACATTTCTTATTTTGGACGGCAGCGCCTGCTTTTCTTTACACCGCCTGCCCCAACGCCGGATCAGATATGCTTATCCACAGCCATTCCTTTTATGTCCTCGTCGATCAGACCGATTTGATCCAACGCGCGTCTGACGTCCTCCTGCACGGTATCCTGCTCCCGCGAAAGCTCCGTGATCGTGTAGCTCTGCCGCTCATTTTCATCCCCGGTTTTCTCAGCGCTGTCTTCCCTGCGGTTCTCCGCCCGCTCTTCCGCAGACCGCTCCGTTCCGGTATTCTCCGCCTTCCCGACAGACGCTTCCGGACTCCCTGCCTGCAGAACCTGGGTTTTCTCCGTATCGGCCGGCTTCTCCGCGCCTTTCATCTCTTTCTGCTTCCCGGTGGTATGCTCTCCGATGCTTTCCGCTTGTTCACGCGCCTGTGCAGTGCGCTCTCCGATGTTTTCCGCTTGCCCGCGCGCCTGTGCGATGCGCTCTCCGATGTTTTCCGCTTGCCCGCGCGCCTGTGCGGTGCGCTCTCTGATGCTTTCCGCTTGTTCACGCGCCTGTGCAGTGCGCTCTCTGAGGCTTTCCGCCTGTCCACGCGCCTGTGCGGTGCGCTCTCCGAGGCTTTCCGCCTGCTCTCGCGCCTGCGCGGTACGTCCTTCGAGGCTTCCCGCTTCCCCGCCAGCTTCCGCACTGCGTCCGCTAAGCGCCTCCGCTTCCTGCTGCCTCCCGGCTGCACGTTCCCGGCTGCGCTCCAGAATCTGCCCGCGCTCCGCCTGTGCCTCACGCTGCGTCTGAATGCGCTCCTCCTGTGCCTGCTCCTGTTCTTCACGCGCTTCGAGCTTTTCTTCCTGTTCCTCTTTTTCCTCTTTGCGCTCCTCTGCCTTCTCCTGCGCTTCCTTCCACTCGTCGTCGATCTTGTCCTTGACCTCGCCGATCATGCCATATGCCGCTTCTTTGCTCGCAGCAAGCTTGATGTCCTCCGCCGTATCCTGCGCGAAGCCCATTCCCTGTTCATAAGGTACGGCAAGCATATTGATCTTCGTATCGCGGATGGCGCTATTCTCCGCCGCCATCTGCGTCTTGTTGTTTTGTATGATGCTGCGGTACATGCCTGCATCCTGATTGATTTCCAGAGAGCGTTTCTGATATTCCGTCAAGCCTTTCCCGTCAATCTCGGCAAGCCGCTTTTGCTCCTCCGGCGAAAGAATTATGCCGCTCCCAGGCTGCTGGCTGTCCTGACGCTTTTCTAACAGTTCTAAATCCTTCTGCTCCTGACTGTCGTCCGCAACTCCGTATTCTTCCTTCCACGCCGCTTTCTGATCGTTGATCTTATTTAACTCGGTCTGCGCTGCTTTGGACTCGGCTTTCAGCGTCTTCATATTGGCGCGGCGCTTTTCCAGATCCAATGCGACTTTGTTGTCCTTATCAAACACATCGGATACAATCTTGCGCGCCTTTCGCAGAGCCGCCTCCTTTTTCTCCTGAATCGGATTCTGCCGCATGGGTGCGCCCATCTGCACAGATTTTGTTTTGCCCTGTGCGCCGTTCTTTTTATCCGCCGCTCCCTGCGCCTGCTCGTCTTGTCCGATCGCAAAAGATACGGAGATCACGCCATCTCTTTTTTCTCCGACTTTCATCGCTTCCCCCTCTTTTCTGTCCTCATGAAATAAAAATTTCGCAACCCGTGAAGAATCCGCTTTGCGGATTCTTCGAAAGCGTGCTCCGCACGATTTTGCGTGCTCCGCACGATTTTTTAACTTATAGGAATTTTCATAACCCGGAAGAATCCGCTTTACGGATTCTTCGAAAGCGTGCTCCGCACGATTTTTTATACCGAATAGTCCACCGACTGTCCGCGCAGTTTCTCCTCCTCGGTGCGCGTATGATCCGTCAGATAACCCATCTCATAATCTTCGATCTTGCGCATCAGCTCTTCGATAGAATCCGCCGTAAATACGATCTCGTCCGACTCTTTCGTATGATCCGCTCTGTCTGCCCGGTCTTTTCTGTCGGCACGCCGCTTTTCGATACGTTCCTCGTCCGCCTTCTTCGCGGCTTTCTTCTTTTCCGCCTTGGCATCCTCTTTCTTCTTTGCGGCACGCTTTTCGATCAGTTTTCTCTGCTCTGCAAAGGATTTATCCACAGCGGCAAAAAAAGATGCTCTGCCGTCTTTATAATTCATTCCGTAGGACTTCACGCCCGGCTTGGTGCCCACCGTCTGCGCCATTTGGTTTAAGCCGGAAGACGCCGCCTGGATCTTGCTTTCAATCTGCGCACGATATTTTTCATCCCGCGCCATGCGCTCGATCTTATCCGTATCGATCAGCACCGTCATCCCGTTCGGCGTAGCAAAGCTGTTTTTCATCGCTTCCGCTTCCTGCTTTCTGTCCGATGCCACCAACACAAAACTCATATTTCCGTATTTCTTTGTCAATTGATTGTAGTAATCCTCCGCCTCCTTGCTCAGCTTCGGATTGCCGTAGGTTCTGCCCGTCTTGATCTCGCGTTTCCCATCCGTCCCGCTTACCCCTGACTGCCGTTTTACCTCATCTGCTTTTTTCTCTGTTCCTGCCGCTTTACTCTCGTCCTGCGTCTGTGCCATGTACTGGGACGTCCGATAATTCTGCCCCAACGCCTGCACATAAGAATCCATTCCGCTCATACTCTTTCCTCCTTGAAATCGCCGTGTCGTTAGGGAAACGCTGATGAAAGCGTTTCCTTAGAAACCTCCATATTGTATATCGGCAGGAAAAGAAAGATATTTTACCGCATTTTTCCTTTCTTAATAGTCGAATTATGCTTTTTTCAAAAACGGAATTCTATTGGCATGAGTCGCCCCCACCCGTAAAACGGGTGGCTAGGGACGCGGGCTCTAAGCCCGCTCTACTAACCGCGCCTCAAGACGCTGGCTGTCTCTTTGGGCTGTGGGAATGTCGCTCTACGCTCCATTCCCACAGCTCCGTTCCAGCCACTTTGTTCCTGACTCGTCGCCGCCGCTAAAGCGGCATTTGTACTACTTCACCTTTTAACCCTTAAAAGGGTCCTCGTATTCCTTCACGCTTAATTTATCCTGCATGATGTCATACTTCTCCTGTCCTTGAATGTACTTCTTGATGGTGATCTCATTCAGACCTACCGTGCTCACGTAATATCCCTCACTCCAAAAATGCCGGTTCCCAAACTTATACTTCAGGTTTGCGTGCCTGTCAAAGATCATGAGTGCGGATTTCCCTTTCAAATAGCCCATGAAACTCG
>JAMPAG010000113.1 GCA_023667365.1 bacterium
ATTTCGTTTTTGTAAAAAAGCAATATCAATCTGCTCCCAGACTCCCATCGAGTCGAGAAGCGTCCCGTCGAGATCAAAGATCGCCGCTTCAAATTTCATTTGTGATGCCTTTCCCGTCTATAATTTGAACTTTCCGACTTCACTGTTCAGTCTGCCGACGATCTCCAGATTGGAAGATGCTTCTTTCCCAATATCCCTGACGCTGCCCGTCAGCCTTACCGCCGTATCCGCCACGTTGCCCACGCCGATCGTGCTTTCACTGACGGCGATCTTTACCTCCTCCAGCGATTTCTTGATCGCTTCCATATTCATTTTGAGCTGCTCGCTTTCCCCGGCGAAGCGCTGCATCATTTCGTTCATATCGCCGACATTGCTCCGATAGCTCTCACTGGTCTCTAACAGTTTTTCGTAGCCGCCGATCGCGGTCTGATTCATGAAGGCGATCATTTTTTCCGCTTCGTCCGCCAGCTCATCCACTGCCCGGATCACATCGTCCGTCACATTCTGAATCTCCGCCGCGGAGGATGCCGAATTGGACGCCAGCGCCCCGATCTCATCCGCGACGACCGCAAATCCTTTGCCCGCTTCTCCTGCCCGCGCCGCCTCGATACTCGCGTTGAGCGCCAAGAGATTCGTCTGCTTCGTGATACTGATAATATTTTTTGTCAGCTCTCTGATCTTTTCTACATCCCTGGACCTCTCGATCTTCTGCTGGACCACCTGCGCCATATCGGCAACCTGGATCATCGCGTCCTGCTTTTCTTCCACTGCCCGCCGGTGCGTGTCCTGCGCGCTTTCCATGATCTCATTGGAAGATTCCTTTCCGTTTTCCGCCTGCCCGTAAATACTCTCGATGGATTCAAACACCTGCCGGATCGAATCATTGACCTGATCCAACGACGCGCTGGATTCCTCCATTGCCGCACTCATCTGCTCCATCACGGCGGAAACATCCGTAATCTCCGTCTCTGCACCGGAAAGACTGGTCGATACCGTGCGGGACGACTCTTTTAACTGCTCTGCGTTTGCAGAAATGTTCAACATGATCTCCCGGATGTGACCGAGCAGTTCATTGACATTCTGCGCGATCATTTCCATTTCATCCCCGGTATGCACATCCAGCTTCTGCGTCAGATCCCCCTCGTTATGTACCAGCTCGTAAATTTTGCCATCCACCATATGCAGACGCCGGATCACTTTTCCGACCATGAGATTGAGAACGAACAGCGCAATGATCAAACAAACTAAAGAAATCTGAATCACCCGCGCCAATGCCAGATCCAGCCGTTCTACCACGCTTGCCGCATCATAATCGCATCCGATGATCCCGATCACGCTGCCTCCCGCGTCAAACAGCGGCACATATGCCGTAATCAGATCGCCGTCTTCGGTGGAGTCGATATAGTCCTGCACATACTCTTTTCCTTCAAAAACAGACCGCAATTCCTGATAGGACTCCTCAAAAACCGTTCCGTATTCATTGCCGCGGTATCGTCCGCGTCGATGCCGTAACAGACTCTTTCTCCGTCCGTGTACAGGGTATACAGATATTTGATCCCGCAAACCTGCTTCACTTTGAGCATTGCCTGCCGCATTGCAAGAATCTGTTCCTCATTCCGGTCTCCTGCCGATAATTCCAGCAGCTGTTCCACATCAACGGACTTTGCAGAAATGGACGCCGCCATCTGCGCCTCCTCCACGCCCATGGCAACCAGTCCCTCTTTGGTCCGCTGATAGGAATTGAATCCCATGACGGCACACAATAAAACGATCGCTATGGATGTCGGAAACAGAATCTTTATCCGTATCCCGATTCCCCTTGTTTTCCTTCTTTTCATGCTTTTCTCCCCTCTGATCCAACGGCTTCTTTCAGCCACTCCGACAAAGGCACACACGAATCCTTGCCGGATAATCTGATTATAACAGAAAATCATGGGGATTGCACGCGCAAAAGAAAGCGTTCCAGCGCAATTCCATTCCGTCGTATTCAAGCCGCTCCGGTAAATTACAGGTATTTTATTCTTGTCTCATCAAGGAATCCCCTTGCATCCGGCGTCTCCTCGGCTTTTCCGACTGCAATGACGGCGAACGGAATACTGCTGACATCCAACACTTTCTGCATATCCGCCACCCGCTGCGCAAGCGGATAGCAGCCGCACCAGCAGGTTCCATATCCTAATTCTTTCGCCGCAAGCAGGATATTTTGTGCGGCGGCGCCGCAGTCCTGCGGCCAGAAGCCCTCGCAAATATGTTCCTGCAGATCCGGTCTGCCGCAGATCACGATCGCAGCAGGCGCCGTGGCAAGCATCTGGGTATACGGCATTGCCTTCCTGATCTTTTCTTTGATTTCCCCGCTCTCCACAACGATAAATTCCCACGGTCTCGTATTGCAGGCGCTGGGCGCCATCATAGCTGCCTCCAGCATTTGGGTGATATGCTCCCGCGGTACAACCGCGCTCGGATCGTACTTACGGATACTCCTGCGGGATTTGATCGCATCTAAAGTGTTCATGATATTTCCTCCTCTTTTTCTAAAATCTACCCGATTGCCTGCGAAACGCAGGCGATTACGTTCATGATTGGCGTTTCGCAGCTGCCTATCACATTACCCCAGCGCCACATCCAGCGCCATCATGACCGTAAAGCCCGCCGCGAACAGGATCGTTCCCACATTGGAATGATCGCCCTCCGACATTTCCGGAATCAGTTCTTCCACCACGACATAGATCATCGCACCCGCCGCAAAGCTTAACAAATACGGTAACAGCGGGACCACGAGCCCCGCCGCCAGAATCGTCAGCAACGCGCCGACCGGCTCCACCGCGCCGGACAAGGCGCCGTAAAGAAACGCTTTCCCTTTACTTGCCCCCTCCGCCCGCAGGGGCATGGAAATGATCGCGCCCTCGGGAAAATTCTGTATCGCAATTCCCAAAGAGAGCGCCAACGCGCCCGCCGCGGTAATTCCGGCATTCCCGGAAATCCATCCCGCATAGACTACGCCGACCGCCATTCCTTCCGGAAGATTGTGAAGCGTCACGGCAAGCACCAGCATCGTCGTCTTTTGCAGGCTGCTTTTCGGTCCCTCCGCCTTACTGCTGTTCATATGCAGATGGGGGATCGTCCGATCTAAGACCAGTAAAAACAGAATGCCCACCCAAAAGCCGGCGACCGCAGGCACAAACGACCATTTTCCCATGGACAGCGCCTGCTCCATGGCAGGAATCAGCAGACTCCACACGGACGCCGCCGTCATGACGCCCGCCGCAAATCCGGTCAACGCCCTCTGCAGCAGGCGGTTCATTTGTTTTTTCATAAGAAATACGCATGCCGAGCCGAGCGCGGTTCCCAAAAACGGGATCAGGATCCCTTGTAAAACACGTGTACTCATAGCGTCACCTTTTGAATGCGGCAAACAGACCTTTTTTCTCATAAGGCTCGCTGTCTACCGATACGACTTCATAGCCGGTCTTTGCAACCGCATCCCGCAGCTGCTGTTCCGGTATTTCCTGCTCTGCAAGGATCACGGTCTGCTTCTTCGTATGCGAACTCGTTACTTTTTTGACGGGAAACGCATTTCTGACCGCCTCGTTGATGTGCGCCTCGCACATGCTGCACGCCATTCCTTCTACGCCTAATGTAATTTTTACCATTGTTATCTTCTCCTTTTTAATTCATCTTTGTCATTCCGTTCAAAACCTATGCTCACACACGCAACCCGATCCTCTTTCCAAAAAAGTATACGGGAAATTATCATTACGAATGTTCCGCCAAATACTTGAGAAATTCTTTTGTTTTTGACCAGTACAAAATTCCCCAGTTTTCAAAATTCCATTCTTCCATATAGTCGTTACATTCAAAATCAATATAATATAGCAATCCGTTCTGCACCACAAAATTTGTGGGAAAATAATCAATATTAGTGTTCGCAGGATAGAGCAGACTGCACATGGCCTTTACCTGTTCCATGTATTCGTTTTTCATACAATCAGATTTTACGAGCTCAAATATGGTGCTGCCCTCAATATATTCTTTCAAAATTCTTTCGTTTTCTATATCCACATCTATCATTGCGGGAATTCTGATACCAATTTCTTTCAGCCTGTTATAATCATTGATCTCTGCCTGAATCTTATTTCCGAATTGATAATAGCTGCATGGCTCGTGATGTATTTGTTTCAAAACATACGGCTGCTCTCCATCGCTTGCCAAATAAGAATATCCGCCTTTGCCTTTTCCCAAAAGTCCGATTATCTTATATTTTTTCCCATTTACGAATAATGTATCGGGCATCGTTGCATCAACCATTTCCATATCTTCAAACCCCCGATTTGCTGATATAAGTATAACCTGCTTTTTACAAGTGCGCAATCCTAAAAAGGAACTGATTTCCGAAAAAAAGAGTACCTTACAAATACTTTTGGATCAAGATAGAACAATACCCAATGAGTGTAACCGCCATCTGCATGAACGGTCAAAACAGAATCCTTATAGGGCTGGTCGGACCGCTTGTTTTCATATCCTTAATCACGTCCTATATGTCTTTGCCTGCGATCATTGCAATACACGCCTGTCCACAAGTTTCATTTACATAAACACGTCCATGTATGTAATGCCCTTCTTGTCATATACATACTCGTAGTATGACAATATATTATCCTCTGCTTTTATCTTAAAATGGAAATCCACAGTTTACATTTTGGATTTTTGAAACTTTTCAGACACTTCATAATTTTCTAAATGCTCATAATCAGCCAGTTCCTTATTTCCTCTTGAAGCGACTCGATAAACCAGCTCATCATATCCACGATCGTTACTTCATATATCTATACCTTGAAGCACTGCAATATTCATGTCAGCGACAAATTTCGGATACCCTTTGGCGAAACTCCTATACAATCCGGCAAAACGCACGCCCGCCTATCGTCTCGCTGTCGCGATATGAACCGGATGAGGGTACAAGCACTCGTACAAGCCGCCTGTTGCGACGGCTTGTTTGCGTCGCAATATGCAACGGATGAGTGTACAAGCACCCTCGCCCGGTTCATTATCCACGAAAAAAGAGGAGCCCACCAGCAACCCCGGTGAACCCCTCTGTCCTCGCGTGGCATATCAGAGCAGCCTTAAGAGCTGTACCAGTTCATGCGGCTCGTCCGTGTCCGATGCGGTCTGTCTGGTATCAAACTGTGAAAAACGGTTATTACGATAAAATGATAAAAGTTTTTCCTCGTTTTCTGCTTCCAAAAATACTACTATGCCGCCAAGCATATATTGTGCATCCTCTATCACAGTCCATGCCAGTTCAACCAGCTCTTTCCCTGCAATTCTCGTATTTGCACCATCTGTATAATTCTTACCAAGCTGCGCGATCAGATAGGCTGCCATATTATATGTATCTGAATTCTCATCTAATTCACTAATGCGCAGCAGTTTTCTTTTTGTGGTATTGCTTACCGTTTTGCCTCTGATGGTCAAAGGTTTTAGCGCAAGAGTAAAATATCCCAATAATTCTTTGCTCTCCGCTGAAAACACAAGGTATGTAACCGACTGACTCTTTTTTGCAAATTCTACGGCACTGTTCTTCAAAAACCGTTCAACATCCGGATTCTTCGGACAGGAAAAACCGGAAAGCAACTCATGAAGTG
>JAMPAG010000114.1 GCA_023667365.1 bacterium
TGCGGAGCGGATATGGTCGGTGATCAGACGAATGGACACGTCCTTTGCCGCATCCTGCCGATAGGTAACGCCCGCCAGTTCGCAGACGCGGTTTCTGAGCGTCTGGATCGTATCAATATCAAAAATGGAATCCACGTCCTGTACGACAACGGCAAGACGCTCCAATCCCATACCGGTATCAATGTTCTTTTGTTCCAGTTCGCTGTAATTGCCTTTTCCGTCGTTATCAAACTGGGTGAACACGTTGTTCCACACTTCCATATAGCGGTCGCAGTCACAGCCGACCGTACAGCCGGGCTTTCCGCATCCGTATTTCTCGCCGCGGTCATAATAGATTTCGGAACAGGGACCGCAGGGACCGGAACCGTGCTCCCAGAAATTATCTTCTTTTCCGAAGCGGAAAATGCGCTCAGGCGCAATGCCGATCTCCTCGTTCCAGATACGGAACGCCTCGTCATCCTCCTCATACACGGACGGATACAGGCGGGACGCATCCAGACCGACGCGCTCCGTCAAAAACTCCCAGCTCCATTTGATCGCCTCGTGTTTGAAGTAATCGCCGAACGAAAAGTTTCCGAGCATCTCAAAAAACGTGCCGTGGCGCGCGGTTTTTCCCACATTCTCAATATCCCCGGTACGGATACATTTCTGACAGGTTGTGACTCTCCTTCTCGGCGGGATCTCCTGTCCGGTGAAATACGGTTTTAAGGGCGCCATGCCCGAGTTAATCAACAACAACGAGTTATCATTATGCGGAACAAGCGAAAAGCTTTTCATTTTCAGATGTCCCTGCTCCTCAAAAAAAGTAAGAAACATGCTCCTTAATTCATTGACTCCATATGCTTTCATTGTAATCTTCATGCCCCTTTCCCTATCCTGTAAACGCGGGGATGCAGGTACCAATCACAGGATACCGCTTTCCCCGCTTTGCAAATCTGTACCCGCAGGCACAAATCTGCGGCTGACAGACCGCATTCTGCCAGTCCGTCATATGACTCCTATTATATTTCCATATGGAAAGTGAAGTCAAGATGATAAATTGGAATTCCCCGCCGAGATTTCTGACAGACCCCGGAAATCAATTTTCAAAAGTCTCTGGAGTAATTATAAGGATTTGGCAGACAATCAAGGATCATCTTAGACACGAAACGCTTTGGCATCACACTTGTCTTTTACCATAGTGATACTTGACTTGCTGACCTTGACACCATGATTGTCCTCTATCCATCTTTGAATAGCTGCATAAGTGAGAGGACAATCCGTGTCATCCTGTCCGGCATCATACCCCGATGTGTCAAGTACAATGCCAAACATACTTTGGTACACGGCGATGCCGCGGATTTGAACAATGCCAGAACAAAGTTCTAAAAAATTCGAACGGTGTTCGACCGTTTTGATTTAAGTGGAGCAGACGGGAGTCGAACCCGTGTCCAAAGGCAAATCCACCGTACTTCTACTATCATAGTCAGCCTATTTTGTTTCCCTTAACCGGGCGGGGGCTGACGCCCTCCCGGCTTCGGTAGCTTCATGAGAGCTTTCGCTCCCTCACGCCACACCGTCTCAAAGCTTTGACGGCGCCGTTTCCTATCTCATCGACGCCAGAATCCTGACGGATAGGTACGTCAGGTCTGACGGCTGCCGTTAGGCAGCGATTGCTAAATTATCTTCAGCGTTTATTTTTCGTTTTGCGATTTGACGCATCGCCTGCGGATAGCTTCTCCGACTTCAAAACCCCTGTCGAAACCTTAACTGCCCCTTATTGATAAAACGCTTCTTTCTTCCGATCCGATTCATCGGACCGCCTATACTCCGTAAAACAATGCGGTGCAATCCAACCGCTCTTTTTGTAGCATAGTCGATACCTTCGGAATTGTCAACCCCCGCCGGCGGTCCTGCCCCGCCATCTGCGGCGGCATCCGCCCTCTCACCCGATTGTCCGATCCCGCGCCGTTCATCAGACGCATCCTGCACTCTCACAGATTCTTGATCTTAAATTCCCGCTCATGCTCCCGGCGCTGGTCTTTCTTTGCAATGTCCTGCCGCTTATCGTACAGCTTTTTCCCTTTTGCCAGACCGATCTCCATCTTGGCAAGCCCCTCCTTGATATAAACCTGAAGCGGCACGAGCGTATAGCCCTGCTCGGAAAGCTGCCCTTTCAGCTTCATGATCTGCGCGCGGTGCAGCAGCAGCTTTTTCGGACGCATCGGATCCTTGTTAAAAATATTTCCTTTTTCATACGGACTGATATGCATGCCGTACACAAAGACTTCTCCGTTATCAATATGCACGAACGCCTCTTTGATGCTGCATTTACCCATACGAAGCGATTTGACTTCCGTCCCGTGCAGCACAATACCCGCCTCATATCGATCCTCAATAAAATAATCATGAAACGCTTTTTTATTATTGGCGATCAGCCTGCTTTCATGTGCCATCCGCTTCCTCCTCCAACGGAATTTCAAAATCAATTGTCCCCGCTGTCCTATCGACTCCTGCAACCTGCACGTGGACCCGCTGTCCCAGCTTATAGACCTGCCCGCTCCGCTCGCCGATCATCTCATAAGTGCTCTCATTATAATAAAAATAATCACCCGGCAGCTTCGACACATGGACAAGCCCCTCGACCGTATTTGGCAGCTCCACATAAATGCCCCATCCGGTCACGCCGGAGACAACGCCCTCATAAATCTTACCGATCCGCTCCGACATATATTCCGCTTTTTTTAATTTATCGGTCTCGCGCTCCGCCTCGTCCGCACGGCGTTCCAGACGGGAGCACTCGCTTGCGACAGCCGGTAAGATTTCACGGTAATGCGCGATGCGGTCCTCTTTCAGTCTTCCATGCAGCGCTTCCCTGATAATGCGGTGAATCTGCAGATCGGGATAGCGGCGGATCGGCGACGTAAAATGACAATAATATTTGCACGCCAGTCCAAAATGCCCGCTGCATTCCGTCGTATATTTCGCCTGCTTCATACTGCGCAGGGCAAGTCTGCTGATCAGCGTTTCCTCCGGCGTCCCCGCCACCTTCGCAATGAGCTTCTGGATTTCTTTCGGATGAATCTCCTCGCGGTTTATCTTCAAAGAATATCCGTAGTTGCGGATAAACGTGCCAAGCTGCATGATCTTGTCCGGATCGGGATTCTCATGAGTCCTGTATACAAATGGAAGCTCCTGCCAATAAAAATGCTGCGCGACCGTCTCGTTTGCCATCAACATAAATTCCTCGATCATGTCGGTCGCGGCATTGCGCTCGTAGGGCTTGATCTCGGTCGGATGTCCGCTTTCATCTAAGAGGATCTTTGTTTCCGGAAAATCAAAATCAATGGAGCCGCGTTTTTTTCTTTTTTGACGCAGAAGCTTAGAGAGCGCCGCCATATCACAGAGCATGGATACGATTTCCGCGTCTGCATTCTCCGCATCTGCATTCTTCGCGTTTGCATTCTTCACGTCCGCATTCTTCGCATCTGCATTCTCCGTGTCTGCATTCTCCGTGTCTGCATTCTCCGCATCTGCATTCTTCGCGTCCGCATTCTTCGCATCTGCATTCTCCGTGTCTGCATTCTCCGTGTCTGCATTCTCCATGTCTGCGCGCTCTCCGGCGATGCCCGCGTCCTGCGCCTGCCCTTCTAAAAGCGACGCGACGCCCGCATAGGAAAGCCGTCTGTCCACACGGATCACGCTCTCTGCGATTTCATAATCAACCAGATCGCCCTTCTCGTCAATCGTCATCAGACAACTTAACGCAAGCCGGTCCTCTCCCGCGTTCAGAGAGCAGATTCCGTTTGAAAGCGTATGCGGCAGCATCGGAATGACGCGGTCCACCAGATACACGCTTGTCCCCCGCTTTTTTGCCTCATGATCCAATGCCGAATTTTCCTGCACATAGTTGCTGACGTCCGCGATATGAACGCCGAGACGGTAACAGGCACCGTCCTTTGTCAGACTGACCGCATCATCTAAGTCCTTGGCATCCTCCCCGTCTATTGTCACCATGACAAGATCGCGCAGATCTCTTCTTCCTGCACAATCCGCCTCAGAAACGGGCTTCGCTGCACGTTCCGCCTGATGCATGACCTTTTCGGGGAACTCCACCGGAAGTTCATGTCCCAGCACGATCGACAGAATATCCACGCCCGGATCGCTGCGATGTCCGATGATCTGAATGATCTTCCCCTCCGGCCGTTTCCTGTCATTCCCGTAATCGGTCAGTTCCACGACCACCTTATGCCCGTCCACCGCACCCTTCGTATGCTCTCCGGGTATAAAGATGTCGGTTCCAAACCGATCGTTATCCGGTATCACAAATCCATAATGCCGGCTGCTCTCATAGGTTCCGACAATTTTTGTCGTACCGCGCGCAATGATCCGCACGACCTCTCCCTGTACCCGCCTGCCACGCATCCCCGGCAGTAATTTCACCTCGACGGTATCGAAATGAAACGCACCGTTCATCCCCTCCGCCGCGACGTAAATGTCTTCTTCCTGCCCCTCGACCTCCACAAATCCAAACCCTTTTGCATGTGCGGTCAGCTTTCCCACGATCAGCTTTTCGTCGGCGCGCTGATACCGCCCTCTGCGGTTGATCTGGAGCCTGTTTTCCGAAAGGAGTTCCGTCAGTGCCTGTTTGAATACGCCCCGGTCCTCGCTCTTTACCTGTAACAATACGGCAAGATCGCGTTCCCGCATCGGCACATAGCTTTTCTCCTGCATCAGATCGCATATCATCTGTTTTCTTTTTTCTAACTGCTCTTTTTCCACGTTCCTCTATTCCCTCGACTGCATTCGCTCTGCGAATGCGCATAGCATACGACATTTTCTGTCAACAATCGCATTCACGCTTAGCGAGAATTCTATCGTCATAAATCAGACAGGAAATGCTTCGCATTCCCCGCTCACGCCCATCGCCGCAAAGTGATTCCTATGCGTCTCCCCGTGCCAGCACGGCAGCTGCTCCGGAAACACTTCGCTTCTTTACTTATCGCGCAAAAAAGCACCCTGCATAACAGAGTGCCTTGCCGCTAAAACCTTGTGATATTTAACAGAATGGAAAGAAGAATCATCAGTGCCACCAGAATCGCCGTCCATTTTACGAGTTTCCCCTCCATGGAACGTCCTTTATTCTTACCCCAGTAGGTCTCCGCCGCACCGCTGATCGCGCCAAGTCCCTGCTGCTTTCCTTCCTGCATCAATACCAAAACTGTCACAAGCACACTCACTACCATTAAAAGCACATATAAAACAATTCTCAACGGACTCATACTCATTCCTCCCGATCTGCCGTGACAGCGGTCCGATCATGGCAAAGCATTACGCGCTCCGCTTTGTTTCGACGCAGTATTCTGTCCGGCAACACAACATCATACCTGCTAACTATAACACAGGGATATAAGAAATTCAAGCCCTATTTTTTCACCATCTTCTCACAGCGCCAGCGAATCAAAGAAGTCCCCCTCCGCTTTCGCCGCCGCGCCAAGCAGGTATGCCTTCATCTCCGTGTGCGCCTCCCCCAGCGCCGCAATGCATTGTTCCCGATTCTGCGCATGAATACCGCCCACCGCCTCAAACAGTTCGTAATAGCTCCTGTCCTCCCCATGCTCC
>JAMPAG010000115.1 GCA_023667365.1 bacterium
TTTCTACTAACTTATCATAGAAGATCTTAATTTACAGAAATTATTTCACACACTCGAAGACGAATTTATCAAGTCCCCTTTTTATACAGTCAGCGTCTGACATCCCCTCCTGTCCGTCAGGGCTTTTCTTTATTTCTAGAATTGCAGCTTGGACATCTATGATTTCCCCATCCTCATCAAACGCATAGGTTAAGGGTAGTTCCTGCATACCGAGTGTGGTTCGATAGTAATTTTCCGTTCCCGGGTATGCGGCAAGAGCCACATAGTCTATATCTCTGTTTTTATCGTCGCGGAGAAGATGGCGCAGAAGCTCCTGACCGGTGCCCTTTTGAAAAGAGACGAAGCTTTCAATCCAAAGTACGTTTTCTGAGGTAATAGTATTGGTAGTGATACTTTTTATTGTGCAGTCAATTGCGGCGGTCAAAGGTTCGGTAATGACATCGGTTTTATCATCACGCGGAAACGTATTATCGTCGTAAAGAAAGGTATCAGTGCCATACATGTGGTAGTGTGTATAGGATATAGAACCATCCGTACGGCTGCCGCAATGTTCAATAAGATTTTTGAGAATATCAAGGCGGGCGAGCGCCCTTTGCAGTTGTGCGCCGGTTGCTGCAATCTCTTCTAGCCGAGCATATATGTCGGGATAGTTTCCGATAAAATCCGCACATAACGAAGGGCAGGTTTGGGTCAGATTCATGTATTCCCACGGACCTTCTTTGGCTGCGGAGTGAAAAAGTTCAAATATGGTTCTTATTTGCTGATAATATGCCTCTTTGCTAATCTGCCCATTGATAAATTGTCCCTGTAATAGATTCTGTACGGAATTTCTTCTGATCACGGAGAAAGTTTGCCGGTCATGCAAACGGAGATCTGATTCCTGCTCTGATTCCGGTGCGTATGCATGAGCCATAAACTGTGCCGGCCGGTCGGAGGAATCATGCACTCTTACGCCATCAAGTGCGCAGCCTGACATCGTTTCAAAACGTGATTTTATAAAAGCAGGGATACCGGTCCGATTTTCTGCTTTTTCGGTTTCTGTGTTTGGCTGACTGCTTTTACCGATTCCGGTTTATGGATTCTTTCATACATGTGATAATGGTCTCCTCTTGGTTTGTTTCTTGGATTGTAACGAAATGGACTAATCATATAATACAATAAGATGATGGAATTTGTCACGGATTTTCGAACCGGGACTGTTCCGACATGGATTCCCTCATTCCCACACAATTTGACAAATCCGATAAATGATGTATAATAGTGAATGATGCTGGAAGGCATTCATTTTATTGGAATTTGCAAAGAGGATCACACAACACTTATAATTTATTTAGGGGGGGGGTACAAATGACAAAAGCAAAAAAACGGTACATGTGGATTTATGCGCTGACGATCGTTTTCGGAATGGTGTCAGCCTTTTTTATGTCCAGATTTTCAGTGAGCCTGGGGAGTCTGATTGATGTGGTCATAGACCCGGCGGATTCCCTGAAAACGGCGATTCTTCTGTGCGTCTGTATGTTGATATGCTGGCTGTTATTTTCATTTATCTGTGATTACACGGAAATTATTTATGTGAATAAAATTGTCAGGTGTCTGAAAATAGATCTTTACGAAGCGCTTCGCAAAAAGGAACTGCGGTCATTTCTGGCGGAAAAGAAGGGCGATTATTTAAGCTTATTTTCCAAAGATATTGATCTGGTGGTCGATAATTATTTAATGCCCAAATGCGATATGATATGCAGCCTCCTGTCGGCAGTGGTCTGTATGCTGTCTATTTTTGTTTTGAATTGGAAGCTGGGACTTGCATTTGTGCTGATCTCCGTTATTACGATCATCATATCCCAAATACCGGGCGCGGTCATGGCAAAGAAAACGGCTGATTATACGGAAAGTAACAGCCGCTATCTGGCGACGCTGGAAAATTACTTAAATGGGTTTGAACAGATCAAACTGTTAGGATTAGGAAAGCTTTTTGGCGGAAAGCTGGACCGGTCGGATTCTACCTATGAAAAATCAAGAGAGGGCTATCTGTTCGCGAATGCGGCTGCCGTTGATGTCGGGATGTCTGTCGGAATGCTCTCGCAGCTTTTGTGTATGGCTGTCGGAATTTGGTTTGTGGCGCGGGGGAGCATGACGGTAGGAGTGCTGATCGCCGCAGTACAGTTATTGAACGGCGTATTTTCTCCGTTACAGAATTTTATTCAGAATAAAAACCTGATGGGTACCGCGGATGAGATTATCGGGCGGATAGAGAAAAATCAGGCGGTCGGGGAAGAAGCGGAAAAGGAAATAAAAGAAAAAGTAAAACAGATCGAGTTTTGTGATGTGAGCATTCATTTCGGTGATAAACAGATTCTGGATCATTTCAATTTCCGATTTGAACAGGATAAAAAATATGCGATCGTCGGAGAATCCGGCAAAGGAAAATCCACGTTGGTAAAGCTAATCATGAAATACTTTACCGCGCAGGAATATGAGGGCCGTATCCTGCTTAACGGACAGGATGTAATGACGCTCAGCGAAGGAAGCGTTTACGATAGGATCGGCTATATCCAAAAAAATGAGTTTTTGATCGATGGCACCGTGCGCGATAATATTCTGCTTTATCGGGAGGATATTCCGGGTAAAAAGGTGGATGATGTGTGCCAAAGCCTGAAGCTGGATGCGGCGCTGGTTCAGAAATCCATCGATCAGTCCAATACGGGCGAAATCTCTTTTGGCGAAAAACAAAGAATTGATATTGCCCGATTTATGGTGCATGACTATGATGTGCTCGTATTTGACGAACCGACAAGCAATCTGGATGCGGGGACGGCAAATGAGATTTTCGATATGATTTTTCATATCAAAAATAAGATCGTGATCGTCATCACGCATGATCACAGTCCGCAGCTGCTCGACAGATTTGACAGGGTAATCCGATTGCAGGATGGAAGAAGCGAAGCATGATAACAGCATCCGGTGTTTTCCAAAGGGGGGATCGTTAAGTTTCTTTTTGCAAAAATGATGATCAAACATCATATCAAGCGCAGTTATCTGATCATTCTGGGGATCGTCTGTTCAGTGACAATGATGTTCTGCCTGATCCAGATGGGGGATTGTATTAACAGGAAATATAAAGAGCAGGCGATGGGAACAAATTTGTATGATTTTCGAATAGAAGGTTTGACAAAAGAACAGGCGGAATGGATAAAGGCGGAATTGAATCAGGAAAAGACCGAGGCGGTGGGAATCCTTTGGGGAGATTATGGTGAAAGCCGGGTTAAACTGGAAGCGTTTCAGAAAATCGAGATACAGCTATGGGCAGGGACGCAGGAAGGTTTGGAAGAATACGGTATGCGGCTCAGAAAAGGAAGCTGGAGCGGATCGCCGGATGAGGTCGTGCTGGAGCAGTATGTCTGTGAAATGATGGGGATCGAAATTGGCGATGAGGTTGCGATCCATTGTGATCAGACAGGGGATACCTGGCAATTTCGGCTCGTTGGCATCATGGAAAACACGGCGTCCGCATCAGCCGGCGGCTGGCAGACCGCGTGCATGGGCGTTTCTTTTGAGTTCCTTTACGGATCGGGACTGCTTGCGCCGGAAACAGAAGCGCATACCGTGATCGTCACGGTGATTTCTGATGTGGATGACTATACTGACCGGAATATTGATAAAATAATAGATATAGAAGACAGGGCCCGCAATCTGCTCGCACAGGTTCATGGAGCGGATAGAAGTTTTACGGAGATGTTTCAAAGCGTCGCGGGCGGGCAGACTTCCGAAGAAGAAAAGGAGCTTGTAAGGGAGATCAACCAACAAATCGGCCTTAATTATGACAAAAATACAAATAGTCTGGAATATCAGTCACAGTCCACGGCAGGAAACGCATTAAAGGCGGTGGCGCTGCTGATTGCGGTAGCCATGATCTTATTGATCTTTAACAGTATGCACCTTACGATCGCTGAAAACACGAAAGAATTGGGAATGCTGCGCTGTGTCGGGATGGACTATCGGCAGACCGGTCTCATCATATTTACAGAAAATATCTGTTACTGCATTCTGGGGTATGTGGGCGGTATTGTATTGGGAAACCTCATAGACCAGTTTGCCGCAAAAAAGATTCTTTTATATATAGCCGGCGAGGCGGTGACGATCAGACAGCTTGCCAGCAGCTATCTGCTGACGGCGGCCGTCGTTCTTGTTTCGCTGATCCTGGCATTTGTATTATCCATACATAAGATCGTAACGTTGACGCCCATAGAAGCAAGTAAGTATAACGGGGTATCTGCGGGACGTCAAAAAGTACAGCCGATGGAGAAGTGGTCCTGCATAAAGTTTGCCGAAAGGAATATCAAGCGCGAACGGAGCAAAAGCATCATCGTGATGCTTTCCATGATTTTTTCCATGACGATTCTGATGGTCATCGTCAATACCATGTTTTCCGTAAAGCTTCCGGAAAAAGATCCGAAAAGCAGATTTTCGGACTATGAAGTATACCTTCACCGTGAGGGCTGGGTTGCTGCCATGGAAGGGAATACCGACGTAGGAATTTCCGTTTCAGAAATGGAAAAAGTACGGGGCATGACCGGAGTGGAGGAAACCTATGCGATCAGCATGAATCCGAATCCGCAGCATTCGATGTATCGGCGGCAAAACGGGGACCGGATTCCGGTGATTCTTTATAATGATGCAATGTTTCAATGGCTGTTAGAAGAGAACGGCGAAATGGCGCTTGGGGAAGAAGCACCCGATTCCGTCTGTGTAATCACGGGATCATACACAGAAAAGGAGCAGGAGCTTCTGGAGGAAATAGGGGTGACGGGCGGGATTTCATACAGACTGGAAAATGGAGATCAAGGTGCGTTTTACGTCAATTTTGTACTGCAGACGGACTATCTGCCGGAGAACAAGGGAACCGGGGATGGTAGCGGTCCGGTTATGATCATTCTGACAGAAAAAACCGCATCGGAAATTTATGGCGGCTGCAGCTATACGGACGTGATGATAAAATGCAATTCGGATGCCGGTAACGGGATATATGCCGGCATTGCCGGTATTTTTGCCGATAATGAGTATGCGATATGCGGGTCATACGAGATCGGTATGGAAAAAATGCTTACGGATACACTGGTGATCATTTATGTTGCCCTGCTGATCGTGATTGCCACGGCATTGACCGCAATTTTGAATATGATGATCATCATGAGGGCGAATCTGATTCTCAGAAGAAGAGAATACGGTATCTGGAGAGCGTTGGGAATGCCGTTAAAGCAATTAAAACGCACGATCAGTACGGAAATTCTGATCATGCTCTTTGTTTCCTGTATGATCGCGGTCGTGATTTCCGTACCGCTCGTGTTTTATCTGTGTATGCAGATGGATAATTTTAACGGAAAAGGTATGATAATAGGATATATCGACGTGAGCGTCGTCTCCATAGCGCCTGTATATTTTTTGGTCATGTCCGGTCTTCGATTTAAGCAGACAAATGAGATTATGGCGGATATTAGGGAAGAATAAAAAAGAAAGGATCGCTGAGCGTGTTCCCCACATCAGCCTTGAAAGGAAAAAATAATTCGCACTAATTCCATAGAAGGAGAGCCTCTT
>JAMPAG010000116.1 GCA_023667365.1 bacterium
TTTGTCCGGCGAAAAGCCTTAAGATCATGCACGGGAACGGTTTTCCCGCGCGAAGCGTGCTGCTTTCGCAGCTTTTTTATAACACGAATATATCATTTACCGTCACGATATGCAAGTACTATTTTTAACAAGCCGCCCGTCTGCTTCTCATTCAATCCTGCTTCCGTAATCAGCAGTTTTCCTGCCGGCGGCAGTTTCTGTCATACGCCTTCCGGCTCGCTTGCCAGAACCGAAAATGCGATATTCGTCGCATGGTCAGCCACACGCTCCAGACCGGAAATCACATCGGAAAAGATCATGCCCGCCTCAGGGGTACACTCGTTGCGCGTCAGACGCTCGACATGAAGCCGCTGTAATTCGCGCTCTTTTTCGTCGATCGCATCCTCCAGATGCAGAATGTCCTCCAAATGTTCTTCCTCGCCCGTCGTAAACATTTCCACGGAAAAACGGACAAGCGTGTTCACCATATCCAGCATTTCTCCCATTTCCCGCTGTGCACTTTTGCTGAACGTCACGCCGGTCTCACTTCTCTGCACCGCCGCGTCCGCCACGTTTTCCGCATGATCGCCGATCCGCTCAATATCATTTACCACATGGAACAGCGCACCGATATTTTTGCGGTCCTCGATCGGCAGCGTCGTCTGATTGATCTTCACAAGATAATCGGTGATGGCGTGATTCAGGAAATTGATATTCTTTTCCACCTCATATACCTTGTCAATATCTTCTTTGTCGAGCGTAATGAGCGCATTCATCGCGCGGTTCAAATTTTCTCCCGCCAGCGATACCATGCGCTCCAGCTCTTTCGTCGCGCCGACAACCGCGGTCGCGGGATTAAATACCGTGTGATCGCCGATATATTTGAGCTGATAGTTCTCCCTGTCATCCACTTTCGCGTCTTTGCCCGGAACAAGCAGATAGGTCAGCTTCACGAGCAGACTGGAGAACGGCAGGAGCACGAGCACCTGCACCACCTTAAAAATCGTATGCGTATTTGCCACGAAACGTCCCGGATTGCCGGAAACCGTATAAATCGCATTCATGATCGGATCCAGCGCGATCTGCAGCACGATGAACATAAGAATCGTACCGATTACGTTAAAAGAAAAATGAATCATCGCCGCGCGTTTCGCGTCTTTATTTCCCGTCATGGAAGTTAAGAGCGCAGACGTGCAGGCGCCGATATTACATCCAAGAATGATATACATACAGATCGGCAGCTCCAGAAGCCCCTGATTCGCCATGAGCAGCATGATGCTGACTGTCACGGAAGAACTTTGGATCACCGCTGTCAAAACGGTTCCGAGCAAAACCGCCAGAAACGGATTTGTCAGGGAAGCAAATAATTCCACGACATGCGGATTCTCTTTTAATCCGCTCATTGCCAGAGACATGTTGTTCAGCCCCAAAAAAAGAACGCCGAAACCGACAATGATCTCCGCGAATTTGGTAATATTGCGATTTTGGGAAAACATGAGTAACAGCACGCCGACCAGAAGAAATACCGGCGCGATCTCCGATAAATTAAAAGAAACAAGCTGGGATGTGACCGTCGTACCAATATTGGCTCCAAAAATCACGCCCGCCGCCTGATAAAGGTTCATCAGCCCCGCGTTGACAAAGCTGACGACCATAACCGTACACGCGGATGAGGACTGAATAATCCCGGTAAAGACGACGCCGACAAGCATACCGGTAAAACGGTTTGTCGTGAAAAATTCCAAGATAGAACGCAGCTTTGCTCCCGCTGCCTTCTCAATTCCCTCGCTCATTAGGCGCATCCCAAGCAGAAAAAGCCCCAATCCGCCCGCCAAAGCTAACAAAGTACCTGCGTTCATTCGTGATGTCCCTCTATACTGCCGTCCGGCAGCGTTCCGCGCCGGGCTTCCGGCATTTTCCGTACCAAACTTCCGCTATTTTCCGTGCCGGCTTCCGGCATTTCCTGCACCGGGCTTCCGCCATTTTCCGTGCCGGCTTCCGGCGCGCCTTCTGTAACGTTTCCGCCGCAGTCCGCCTGCTTCCATCTTCTCCCTTACCTATATTAAGGGATAACGGAAAAATAATCAAGCCCATTCGTTCATGAATGCACAGACCCAAAAAAGGTAAGTCCGTCGCTGCGGTCTTTTGCAAGCTGTTCTTTTAACGCGTCCACGCTCTCAAAACGCTGCTCCGGCCGCTTATAGGACAGCAGCTTCACCTCTATAACGCTTCCGTATATTTCTTCTGCAAAGTCATAGATATAGGTTTCCACGCCGACAGCGCCCTCATTCGCAACAGTCGGTTTTCTGCCGATATTGGTAATGCCGCGATAGGTTTGGTCCCCCACTCTGACATCGGAATAGTAAACGCCGAACGGCGGAAACAGTTTCCCTTCCTCCGGGATCAGGTTGACCGTCGGCATGTCCAGCATTTTTCCAAGGTTATTGCCGTGGTGGACCGTTCCCCGGAACGTATAGGGGCGTCCGAGCAGCTTGGTCACCTGCTCCATATGTCCGCCGCGCACCTCGTTGCGCACCTGTGTCGATCCGACAGGTACACCGCCGATACAGACTTTTTCGATCTCGGTAACTTCAAAGCCATGAAGCCTTGCATAACGCTTCAAAAGCTCTATGTCCCCCGCGCCTTTGTGTCCGAACGAAACGTCGGCCCCCGCCACGACAACCCGCGCTTTCAATTGCTTCACAAGCACCTGTTCAATAAACGCTGCCGCCGGCATTGCCGCCGTATGCCGGTTCATCGGAAATTCCCACAGCACATCCACGCCCATTTTCTCAAACAGGACGCGCTTCTCTGCAGGCGTTGTCAATTCCTCCTGCTTTTCCCCCGTAAAAAGCGCATTGGGACTCGGTGAAAACGTGAAGACTACCGCGGTGAGCCCGTCCTCTTTTGCGGCAAGCACCTGCGTCAGCAGCTTTTGATGTCCGACATGAATGCCGTCAAACTTTCCGATCGCGACACAGCTTGGCTCGTCCATATCAAATTGCGTATCCGTAACGATCTTCATGCTGATCTCCGCCCTTTCCTGTCTGATCCTCCGCCTGTCTGTCCGGCTTTTGCTTCGTCTGTCCGTCCGGTTTTGGTCATCCGGTTTTTATAGGAAGAAAATCTTTACCGGCCGAAACATATGACTCCGGCCATCGTACGCATAGATGCCGCAAAAACGCCCGTCGCTGTGGTACATCCGCACCTGCACGCCGTCTGCCGGTTCGGCACGCCATGCGCTTCCCGCATTTTGCGCACCGTCTGTCTGCTCCGCCACAGATTCTGGCGTTCCTGCCCTGTCCGTCCGTTCCGCCACAGGCATCGGCGCTCCTGTTCCATCCGTCCGACCCGCCACGGATTCCGGCATTCCTGCACCATCCGTCCGACCCGCCACGGATTCCGGCATTCCTGCACCGTCTGTCCGACCCGCCACGGATTCCGGCATTCCTGCACCGTCTGTCCGCTCCGTCACAGATTCCGGCATTCCTGCACCGTCCGTCCGCTCCGTCACAGATTCCGGCGTTCCTGCATCGGTCTGCGCGAGGCGGAGCGGATTCCCATTATCCAAAAGCCGCTGTGCGCCCGTTTTCACCCGCACGGGTTCCAATTCGGAAAATACGGACTCCACGGGAAGAATACATTCGTCCAGCCTGCCCGCATCGCGAAGCTGCTCAATCTGCAAAAGTGTTTTTGCATCCTCCAGCGCAAACCCTGAAACGCGTGTCCGGACAAGGCTCTGCATACACCCGCCGCAGCCAAGCTTCTCCCCGATGTCCTGACAGAGCGTCCGGATATAGGTCCCCTTCGAACAATGCACATGCATCGTCACAAGCGGCGGCGTCACTTCCGTGACCGTAAGTTCATGGATCGTTACCCGCCTTGCGGCGCGTTCGACCACTTTTCCCTGTCTTGCCAGATCGCAGAGTTTCTGTCCGCCCACCTTCAAAGCCGAATACATCGGCGGCGTCTGATCATATTCCCCGATAAAAGAACACGCCGCCTGTCTGATCAGCGCTTCATCCTTTGGCGCTTCCGCTGCGGCAAGTACCTTTCCGGTCATGTCCTGCGTGTCCGTCACCACACCGAGCCGCATGACGGCGGTATATTCTTTCGACTTATCCGTCAGCATGTCGCAGAGCTTTGTTGCACTGCCGACACAGACCGGAAGCACGCCTTCCGCATCCGGATCGAGCGTGCCCGTATGTCCGATCTTTTTTATTTTCAGGATCCCGCGCAGTTTTGCGACCACATCAAAAGAAGTATATCCCTTTTCCTTATATACATTGATGATGCCGTCCATGTGTGCCCTCTTTCTTCTGCCTGCCGTCTTTGCAGACGCATTTCCCTCTCACAGCTGCTTTGCGATCTGCCCCGAAAGATTATTCACGACATCATGGAACGTTCCCGTCATCGTACAGCCCGCCGCGCGCACATGGCCGCCGCCGCCAAAAAATGCGGCGATCTTTGCGACGTCCACCGCTCCGCAGGAGCGGAGGCTCACCTTATAGGTAAGCGTTTCCGTCTCATATAAAAAGATCGCGACCTCCACGCCTTTTGTAATACGCAGTTGATTGACGATACCGTCTAAGTCTTTCGGTTCGGCGCCGTAAAACTCCATGGTCTTGCGGCTGACACTGCCGACAATGCATCTGCCCTCCATAAACAAAAAGCTTTCCAGCACCGCTCTGCCCAGAATCTGATTCTGCACGTAGGTCTTTTCATAAAAGGTCTCGTCGATGATCTTTGGAAAATCAAAGCCGTACTCGATCAGATCCGCCGCAATGCGGAGCGTCTTCGGCGACGTGCAGGAATAATGGAACACACCCGTATCGTGAATGATGCCGATATAGATTGCTTTTGCGATCTCCGCATCCAAATTTTCTTTTCCGATCAGCTCATAGATCAGCTCCGCCGTGGAGCCCGCCTGTGCGTCGATCACATTATCCGTTCCGCAGCCGTTTGCATTGCTGATGTGATGGTCGATATTCACCGTATATTTTGCGGAATGAAAATATGGCTCCGCCTCTCCAAGCCGGTCTGCGGAACAGTCCAGCGCGATAAACACGTCGAACGGCTCCCGTGCCGGAAACGTGCTGTCGATCTCGTCAAATCCGCTGATACAGCGGTAAATGTCCGCCGGCTTTTCCAGAAAAAGCTCGATCTGCTTATCCGGATACTTTTTTTTCAAAAAAAGATAATACGCCAGACAGGAGCCGACACAGTCACCGTCCGGACGGACATGCCCGCTGATGCCGATACGCTCCGCCGCATCATATCTCTCCGATAATTCTAAACGCCCCATATGCACTGCTCCTTATTCTTCCTCTCCCCACCGCCGGTTCCCCTCTGCCACATACTGACTCACTTTTCCCGGCTCATTCTTCTCCGCCGGACACGCCGCTCTGTTGCCGCACGCTGACTCACTTTTCCCGGCTCATTCTTCTCCGCCGGACACGCCGCTCTGTTGCCG
>JAMPAG010000117.1 GCA_023667365.1 bacterium
CCTTGAGCGGGGGCGTTTCCAATATCACGGAGCCGCTTGGACGCGCGGCGCAGGGGGATTTCACGGTCAGTCTGCGTGCAAAGCGAAAAGATGAATTCGGGCAGATCTCGGACAGTATCGAGGAAATGATCGGGGGCATCCGAAAACTGATCGCGGGCGTAAAACAGGTGATGGGAACGGTGACGGATGCATCAGGGCTTGTCGGTGATAATACGGACCGCCTGATTGCGTCCAGCAATGAGATTTCCCTTGCGATCGGCGAGATCGAGCATGGCGTGGCGGAGCAGGCGCAGGATTCCCAAAACTGCGTTCAGCATATTCAGACGCTCTCAGACCAGATCCGTACGGTCTATGAATATACGGATGAGATCACGCGTGTTTCCGAGGATGCGAACCGCACGATCACGGACGGCATGAAGGTCATTGACGACTTAAGCGAGAAGTCAAGGGCAACGGAGGACATTACGGGAGCAATCCACAAAGATATTATGTCGCTGAGCGAGCAGACGAGGTCCATCGGCGATTTTGCGAATATCATCAATGACATCGCATCCCAGACGAACCTGCTGTCGTTAAACGCCTCCATCGAGGCGGCGCGCGCCGGGGACGCGGGAAGGGGCTTTTCCGTTGTCGCCGAAGAGATCCGGAAACTTGCCGATCAGTCCTTAAACGCCGCAAATCAGATCGGAGAGATCGTGGAGCGGATTCAGAGACAGACGGGGGAGACCGTCGATTCCGTGAACCGGGCAAACGAAATCGTTGCGTCACAGAGCGATTCTCTGCAGCATACGCTGGATGCGTTCCACAATGTCAATTCGCGCGTCGGAATGATGGTCGGAAATCTGTCTAAGATCACGGAAGGCATGGAACTGATCGAGAATACAAAGACGACAGCGGTCAACGTGATCATGAATATTTCCGCAGTCTCCGAGCAGACAAGTGCCAACTCCCAGCAGGTGGAGGGCAATGCGAGACGGCAGAAAGAAGCGGTCGAGGAACTGCAGAAGACCGTAAACCTGCTGCGGACCGGCGCAGAGCAGCTTGACGAGGCAGTCAGCCATTTGCGGGTGGAATAGAATAGTCTTTTTGTGATACCGATAGTCTTTTTGTGCCGAACGATTATAGAAAGCGGTCCAAACAGCCGATATAACACATAGGAAATCGGATGCGACCGGGGAGGGGACAAAAAGCATGGCTGTCGTCAAAAAGGATAGTGAGAAAGCGGCGGAAACGTTTCGGTTTCCTTTTGTCGAGGGAAGCACGCTCATAGCGGCAGACGAGCTCATTTATGTGGAGACAGACCGCCACCGGAACCTGTTTCACACAACGGGACGGGTGTATCGCATTTACCGCAAATTGGACGAGATCGAACAGCAGCTTGACGGGGCAGGGTTTGTGCGGGTACACCGGAGTTTTTTGGTCAACATGCGTTACATCCGGCGGATCAGCAGCTATATATGTTATCTGAAGACCGGCGAGCAGATTTCCGTACCAAAGCCGCGTTATCCTTATGTAAAAAAGCAATATGAATTGTTTTTGGCGGAGGAAGACGCGGGAAACGGCCGGGAGCCGGGGAGATAAGAACATGACATTGGACAGAATGCAGGATCGGATACCGTATCGTCCGCATGGCAGCGTGTGGACAAGAGAACAGAAGTCGCCGGATACCGCACAGGCGGATGCGGCGGGGAGCGGATTTGCAGGAACGCTCACGCAGGCGCAGGGCGCGGGAGCAAAACGCGCGGACGCGTTGGGTGCGCAGACGGAACAGCCGCTTGAGGCGGAAGAAGATACGCGTACGCTTCGCCAGAAAATGCAGGACATCATCGCCATGCTGAATGAAAAGGTCAAGAACGGGGAGACGGCACCCAGCTTTCAGATCGGGGCGCAGTCCTTTACGATCGAGGAATGGGACCGCATGATCGAGCGGATCGATGCCGTGCAGGAAGAAACGCGGGAGCAGCAGCGCGCCAGGCGCGGAGAACGCCTGAAAGAGGAAGCGCAGGAGGGCATTGCGGACGCGGACTGGATGAATAATCGGTATGCGGAGGACGGCGTGATACAGAAGGACGATCATACGCTGACCATTGAGGAGCAGTTGGAGCGGATTCTCATGGATATGGAGGATCCCGATGCGGAAGCGGCGGCAGCAGAGCAGGAAATGGAGAATGACGCGCGGCAGGAAGTCTTTTTGAACCCAACATCATCCCTATAGGAAATTTCGTAACCCCAAAGAATCCGGACAGCGGATTCTCTGAAAGACTTTTGCATCAGCGAAAGTCTTTTTTTGACTTATGGGAAATTTCGTAAGCCCCAAAGAACTGCCGCTGGCAGTTCCTTTGAAAGCGTGCGAAGCACGATTTTTTTGTAGTCCGTGAACAATCGTAAAGAATATGTTATAATAGATTAAAAAATCCGACCTCTGTGCATCCGGCGCGCGGCAGCAAAGGGTATGCGGCAGGTGGCAGAGGAAGACGGCAGGGGCAGCGGTGATGTTTTTTTCGGGAGGTTCGCAATGAAGAAAAAATGGTGGCTGGGACTTGTTTCGGCAGGGGCGGCGCTGTTTAGCGGTTATCGCTATATGAGGAACCGGCATCACATATTGATGAGCGATGCGGGGGATCAGGCGTCTTTACAAATCAAAAATGAGAATCCGGCGGTTTGGACCGAGTATCCAAGACCGCAGATGAAGCGCGCGCAGTGGATGAGTCTAAACGGAGTCTGGGACTGCAACGGACAGAGGATCGTTGTGCCGTTCCCGCCGCAGTCGGAACTGTCGGGGTATCGCGGACATGTCGGCGCGAAGCTTGTGTACCGGCGTTCCTTTACGCTGCCGAGGCAGTATGAGGGTAAAAAAATCCTGCTGCATTTCGGTGCGGTCGATCAGGTGGCGGAGGTCTATGTCAATGAGCAGCGTGTGGCGATGCATGAAGGCGGATATTTGGCATGGACGGTTGACATCACGGAGGCAGTACGGCATGGGCGGGAGAATGAACTGCGTGTGGCCGTCACCGACACGCTGTCCCACGATTACCCGTATGGCAAACAGCGGAAAAAGCGTGGCGGCATGTGGTATACGCCGGTCAGCGGTATCTGGCAGAGCGTCTGGATCGAGGCGGTGCCTAAACAGTATATCAGTTCCATGCAGGTGAAGCCTGATCTTAAAGGAATTTGGCTGAAAATCAATGTCGATGGATGCGATGAGGAAGAAGCGCTTCCCGTTACCGTGCGCGTGACGCTTTCCAATGGAAAAGTCCATACATGGCAGGAGCAGTCAGACTTACGGACGCTTGCAGGGGACGGTATGCGTATCGAACTTGCAGGAACGGTCTGTGCGGATGGCCATGCATACGAGCCGCATCTGTGGAGCCCCAAGTCGCCGTATTTGTATCCGATGCGTGTGACGGTGGGGGAGGATACGGTCGAGAGTTATTTTGCGCTGCGTACGGTTGAAATTCGCGAGGCGGGGGGCGTGCAGCGCGTCTGCCTGAACGGAGAGCCTGTTTTTTTGCATGGGGTATTGGATCAGGGCTATTATCCGGAGGGGATTTATCTGCCCGGAGACGAACGGGAATATGAGCGGGATATTCTGCGGATGAAAGAGCTCGGCATCTGTATGCTCCGCAAGCATATTAAAATAGAACCCGAATGTTTTTATTATGATTGCGATCGGCACGGTATGCTCGTGATGCAGGATATGGTAAACAGCGGAACGTATTCTTTTATCAGGGATACGGCGCTGCCGATGATGGGTTTTGTGCGGGCGAACGACCGCAGGCGCGGCGGAAGCCTCAGACGGAAACAGATTTTTGAACAGCATATGAAGGATACGCTGACACAGCTTTATAATCACCCGTGCATCATTGCCTATACGATTTTCAACGAGGGATGGGGGCAGTTTGACAGCGACCGCATGTACGAGACGGCGCGCAGCGTGGACGACAGCCGCCTCTATGATGCGACTTCCGGCTGGTTCCGCCAGAAGCTCAGTGATTTTGAGAGCAGGCATGTGTATTTTAAGACGGTCAGGCTGCCAAAAACGGAGCGTCCGCTGATTGTATCCGAATGCGGCGGATATGCCTATACGCTTCCGGCACACCGTTACAGCCGCGTCGGGCATTACGGTTACGGAGAGTGCCGGAGCCGCAAAGAACTGACGGACCGGATCGTCCAGATGTATGAAAAAATGATCCTTCCCGCGATCGGGAGCGGCGCGTGCGGCTGCGTATACACACAGCTTTGCGACGTCGAAGACGAGACCAACGGATTTTATACGTATGACCGCAAGATCTGCAAAGTAGATGCAGAACGGATGCGTCAGATCGCGGCGCGGATCAATGAGACGCTCCTGCAGGAGCAGAGTGCGGATCGGTGAGACATTCCTGCAGGAGCAGAGTGCGGATCGGTGAGACGCTTTGGCAGACGCAGAGTGCAGATTGGTGAGACGCTTTGGCAGACGCGGACTGTAGATCGGTGAGACGCTTTGGCAGACGCAGATCGCAGATCGGTGAGACGCTTTGGCAGACGCAGAGTGTGGATCGGTGAGACGCTCTTGCAGGCGCAGAGTGCGGATTGGTGAGACGCTTTGGCAGACGCAGAGTGCGGAGAGGGCACGCGGGCGTATGCCGCAGCGGAGCAGAAAAGAGAAAACATGGGAAAGAAAAATCGCTTAAGTCACAGGGCTTAAGCGATTTTTAGTATCATTCGGGAGATACAATTCAAAAGAACTGCCTCCGGCAGTTCTTTCTAAGAGTTTGCGCGCCCATGCGCGCAAACTCTTATACAGCCTCATGGAACGTTCTGCTGATGACGTCCGCCTGCTGTTCCGGTGTGAGCTTGATGAAGTTGACCGCATAACCGGATACGCGGATCGTCAGCTGCGGATAATTCTCAGGATGCTTCTGCGCGTCGAGAAGCGTGTCTCTGTTTAATACGTTGACGTTTAGGTGATGTCCGCCCTTCGTTGCGTAACCGTCCAATAAATTTACCAGATTATCTACCTGTGCCGTATTTGTTTCCATAGCTATATCCTCCTCTTATCATTAAAATAGTAATCATTACTGTTATCAATATCATATCATACATTTTTAGAATGTCCATAACGAAAAAATAAAATCATTGTATTTTTTTTCATACAAAACGATGCTGTCA
>JAMPAG010000118.1 GCA_023667365.1 bacterium
AGACTGGATCCGGTCATCGGCAGGGATACCGAGATCCGGCGCGTCATTCAGATCCTGAGCCGCAGAACGAAAAATAATCCCTGTCTGATCGGGGAACCCGGCGTCGGCAAGACGGCGATCGCGGAGGGGCTGGCGGCACGTATCGTCGCGGGCGATGTGCCGGATACCGTGAAAGACAAACAGGTTATGACGCTTGACTTATCCGGCATGGTCGCAGGGAGTAAATACCGCGGAGAGTTTGAGGAACGCGTGAAACGGATCATCAGAGAAGTGACCGAGGCGGGAAATGTGCTTTTGTTTTTGGATGAGCTTCACACGCTGATCGGCGCGGGCGGCGCGGAGGGCGCGATCGACGCCTCCAATATCTTAAAACCGTCCTTAGCGCGCGGAGAGCTGCAGCTGATCGGCGCGACGACGATTGCGGAGTACCGCAAATATATCGAGAAAGACGCGGCGCTGGAGCGGCGTTTTCAGCCGGTCACGGTCGAGGAGCCGAGCGAGGAGGAAGCGATCGGCATTCTCATGGGTATTCGAGAAAAATATGAGGAGCATCACGGCGTGGTGATCTCCGATGAAGCGGTCGTGTCGGCGGTCAAGCTGTCCGAACGCTATATCAATGACAGGAATCTGCCGGATAAGGCGATCGATCTGATCGACGAGGCTTCCGCGGCGCTCGCGCTGCGCGGGATGGAGCTGCCGGAGCAGCTGATCAAACAGGAGGAGGAGATCGCGAAGTATGACGTGCTGATCGAGCGCTCCTTAAAGTTTGAGGCATATGCGCAGGCAGGCGAGCAGAAGCGGCAGCAGGATCAGCTTGCGCGCAAATACAAGCGGGCGCTGGAACGCTATAAAAAGAAGCAGTTAGAGACGGGGCTTGTTGTAAAAGAAAACGACATCGCGCAGGCGGTGGCGATGTGGACGAAAATCCCGGTCAGCAGGCTGACGGAAAAGGAAAGCAGCCGATTGCTGAAAATGGAATCCATTCTGCATAAAAGAGTGATTGGACAGGAGGAAGCCGTCAACGCGGTTTCCCGCGCAATCCGGCGCGGACGCGTGGGTTTGCAGGATCCGAACCGCCCGATTGCATCCTTTTTGTTTTTGGGACCGACCGGCGTCGGTAAGACGGAGCTGTCCAAAGCGCTTGCCGAAGCGATGTTCGGGACGGAGAGCGCATTGATCCGCGTGGACATGAGCGAATATATGGAATCACATTCCGTATCGAAAATGATCGGTTCGCCGCCGGGATACGTCGGTTTTGACGAGGGCGGGCAGTTGAGCGACAAGGTGCGCCGCAACCCGTATTCCGTGATCCTGTTTGACGAGATCGAGAAAGCGCATCCCGACGTGTTCAACATTCTGTTACAAGTGCTCGACGACGGGCATATTACCGACTCCAAGGGGCGCAAGGTCAATTTTAAGAACACGATCATCATTATGACGTCCAATGCGGGAGCGAAACGCATTGTGGAGCCGAAAAACTTAGGCTTTGCGGCGCAGACGACCGAAAAGCAGAATTATGAGCAGATGAAGAACAGCGTGATGGAAGAAGTGAAACGGCTGTTCAAGCCGGAGTTCATCAACCGGATCGACGAGATCATGGTATTTGCCGCATTGACGAAAAAGGATATGGCGCAGATCGTGACGCTGCTCACGAAGAATCTGTGCAGCCGGTGCGCGGCACAGCTCAGCATTGACTTAACGATCACGCCCGCCGTAAAGGAGGAACTTGTAAAGAAGCATACGGACCTAAAGATGGGTGCGAGACCGCTAAAGCGCGCAATCCAGAGTCAGATTGAGGACGCGCTCTCCGAGGAGATTCTTGCGGGAAAAGTGAAGCCGGGCGATAAGGTTTCGGCATCGTTAAAAGATAAGAAAATCGTGTTTGTGGTAAAAGAATAGGAAAAACGAAAAAGATACTTTTTTAACAGGAGAAAAAAGAATAGGAGGACAAAAGAATGGCAGTAGTGGAGCAGTTACTTCGCCCGGAGGCTGACGGAACGATCAGCTTCGGCAATCACACGCTTCCGGCAAAGGCAAAGCTGGAGGATTTTCCGCATGGAGGGGACCTGTATAAGGTAAAAACGTACCAGACCATGACGAAGTTAGAAAAGAACGGCATGTTTGTATATGAATCCGTTCCGGGTACGAGCGTGTTGAACTTTGCGGAGAGCGAGAGCGGCGTGAGTTTCCTTGCGGAAGGCAGCGAGGACGCGCAGATTACGGTCGGATTGGCGGACGATACGGAATATGAAGTAACGATCGGTGAGGAAAATGTCGGAAAGATGAGAACCAATCTCGGCGGGAAGCTGAATTTAAGCGTGGAGCTTGCGGGAGCCGGAGAAGTTGCGGTGAAGATTAACAAGGTATAAAAAAGAGTTTCCTGTGGAAACTCTTTCAAAGAATCCGCTGTGCGGATTCTTTTGGAACTTGCCAAGGGTATTTCTTTTAGAATCCTATAAGTTAAAAAAGAGATTTTCACAAGATCAATGCAAAAGGCGTGCGTGCCATGTGGACTTCCATATGGCACGTTTTCGGTTTGTGCGATAATTAGGAGAAGGAGAAAACGGATGGCGAAAGGAAAAACGGCAAGCGTGTTTTTTTGCCAGAACTGCGGATATGAATCGGCGAAATGGATGGGGCAATGTCCGGGGTGCAGGGAATGGAATACCTTTGTGGAGGAACGGGTCGTGACCGGGCAGTCAGGGCGAAGCGCGTCGAAGGGCGGTTCCGGCATTGCGGTGCAAGCGGCGCGTCCGACGCCGCTTGCGGAGATTTCCATGCAGCAGAGCGAGCGTGTGCTTACGCGAATCGGAGAATTGGACAGGGTGCTCGGCGGCGGGATCGTATCCGGCTCGCTGGTGTTGGTCGGGGGCGATCCGGGTATCGGAAAATCGACGCTGCTCTTGCAGGTCTGCAGGGAACTTGCGGCGCAGTCTTTGCGCGTTCTTTACATATCGGGGGAGGAATCCTTACAGCAGATCAAGCTTCGCGCAATGCGGATCGGACAATTTTCCGACGGGCTGAAACTTTTGTGCGAGACAGACCTTGACGTAATCGAGCGGGCGATCCGGGAGGAAAAACCGCAGATCGTTGTGATTGACTCCATCCAGACGATGTATAGTGAGCAGGTGTCGTCGGCGCCGGGCAGCGTCTCGCAGGTGCGCGAATCGACCAATGTGTTTTTGCAGCTTGCCAAGGGAATGGGGATTTCTATTTTTATCGTCGGACATGTGACAAAAGAGGGGACGGTCGCGGGTCCGCGCGTGCTGGAGCATATGGTGGATACCGTGCTTTATTTTGAGGGGGACAGGCACGCCTCGTACCGCATTCTGCGCGGGGTGAAAAACCGCTTCGGTTCCACAGATGAGATCGGCGTGTTTGAGATGCGCAGGGAAGGACTTGCCGAGGTCAAGAATCCGTCCGAATTTATGCTGAACGGGAAACCGGAAGGCGCGAGCGGCTCTGTGGTCGCCTGCTCCGTGGAGGGAACGAGAACGATCCTGCTGGAAGTGCAGGCGCTCGTATGCCAGAGCAGTTTCGGGATTCCGCGCAGGCAGGCGAACGGGACGGATCTAAACCGTGTAAATCTGCTGATGGCGGTATTGGAAAAAAGAGTAGGTGTGCAGCTGGCAGGCTGCGATGCGTACGTGAATCTGGCGGGAGGCATGCGCATCACGGAGCCGGCAATGGATTTAGGAATTGTCATGGCGGTGGCGTCGAGTTATAAGAACCGCCCCGTTGCGGAAAAAACGGTGGTGTTCGGCGAAGTGGGGCTAAGCGGCGAGGTGCGCGCGGTCAGCATGGCAAAACAGCGCGTGGCGGAGGCGGCAAAGCTCGGATTTACGACCTGTATCCTTCCGGAGGCAAATCGGGAAGCACTTGGCAGTGAACTGCCGCAGGGCATTCGGGTGATCGGGGTGAAGTCGGTCGCGGACGCGATCGATCTGATCTGACAGCGCAGAAGTCCATTGGGGTGCGGGAATAATCAAAAGCAGGAGAGAGCGAAAACGGGAGAGAGCGAAAGCAGGAAAGATTGAAAGCAGGGCGATCCAAGGCAGTGGGGATGGGAAAGCGAAGGAGCAGCATATGAATATCGGAAATATGGCAAAACTTATGGGCGCATGGAACACATTTCAAAAGAATCATCCGAAGTTTCCGGCGTTTTGTAAAGCGGTATCGAAGAAAGGACTGCGTGAAGGCAGCGTGATCGAGGTGATTGTGACGACGCAGGACGGGGAGCGGATCGAGACGAGCCTCAAGGTACAGGAGAGCGATATGGAACTGATCAGGGGATTTGGCGGGATGTGAATACGAGAGGGATTAGCGCGAGGATGAATAAAAAATAAAATTAGAATGACATCAGAGCAATATCCCGATGGAATAGTTGACAATATTTTTAAGTATGTGATGCCAATAAAGCGCTATGTTTTGAGGACAGGTAAGGATAGGAGTATTGCGATTTTGTGTGATTATAAATTTGATATAGAGCATGGAATAGCGGTTGTATTTAAGAATGAAAAATTCTTTAGAATAGGCTCTCAGGATATTGTGTAAAGTATACAGACAAGGGCAGAACCAGAAAAAACGGCTCTGCCCGTTCGTAACTATTGGCAAATCTTATATTAGCTTTTGATGTTTACATAAAACTTGGGAGGGTCCATTTTTGGATTCAAAACGAGTTCATTGATTACTGTTTTTGTAGAGCCGTGGGGGTGCATATATCAGTAAAATTTTTCTTGTGTGCTGTTGTAAGGTATGCTATATTATAGACAGAAAAGGGGAAACCATAGAAGCGGCTACCCTCAATAAGTGTTTGGCATTAACCTTTTGAGTGTGTGAAATAATTTCTGTAAATTAAGATCTTCTATGATAAGTTAGTAGAA
>JAMPAG010000119.1 GCA_023667365.1 bacterium
ATATCGGGTATTAAATTGCGCCTAAAGAATCATAGTGCTAAATCCTAAAGACGGGCGGAAAATCCGCAACGGAGGCAGGTAAAGAGAATCTGCATAGAAAATCTGCACAGAAAACACAATATCTTGTGGCGTTCAAAAAAAAAGTATGCTACACTATAAAAGATAACATGATTCGTTTATAACAAAAGAACATTTGCGGTGCGCGTGTTCTTTTGTTTTCAGATAAAAAAGGAATACAGCGGATGAACCTTCGAAAGACGACGATCGTCCTTCTTGCGGGGATCATGCTTTTTTCCTGCGCCTCATGCGGCAGTGGGAAAAAGAGCACGAACTTACAGGCGGGAATGGAATACATAGAAAATGCCGAATACGACAATGCGCTTGCCTGTTTTGACGCCGGGGAGGCGGCAGGGGAGAACCGGGAGCTGATCTACCGCGCAAGGGGAATTGCGTATATCGGGAAAATGCAGTATGGTGATGCGGTCAGTTCTTTTTTGACGGCGCTTGCGTGCTGCGACGGCACACTGACCGATTTAGAATACGACATCAATTATTATTTAGCGACTGCCTATTACAAGAGCGGCGATTACAGGAGCGCGTTCGATACCTACAGCGCCATCCTCGCCCTAAAGCCCAAAGAGGAGCGGGCGTATTATCTCAGGGGAATTGCGGCGATCTCCATGGGTTATCATGACCAGGCGGTCTTAGATTTTGACAAGGCGGTCAGCCTCAATAAGAATAATTATTCCATGTATATTGATATTTATCTGATTCTGGATAAATACGGCTACTCCCAGGAGGGACAGACTTATTTAGAGGATGCCATGAGCGCAGGAAGCCGCAGTATGTCCGATTATGATAAAGGGCGTATCTGCTATTACATGGGTGATTATGAGAACGCCTGTACCTATCTTGACAGCGCTAACAAGGCGAATACCAATGAGACGATTGTTTTAGAGCTTGGCAAAGCGTATGAGGCGACGGGAGACGTAAATTTTGCGGCATCGATTTATGTCAACTATCTGTCCAACTACGGAGAGAGCGCGCCGATCTACAATCAGCTCGGAACGTGCAAGCTTGTGACGGGGGACTATCAGGCGGCGCTTGACGCGATCGAGAGCGGGATCGCCATGAACAATATGGATGTCATGCAGACGTTAAAATATAATGAGATCGTCGCCTATGAGTATATGGGCGATTTCAAAAAAGCGTGCGTGCTGATGGAAAATTATCTTGCCGCTTATCCCGATGACACGCGGGCGCAGAGGGAATACGAATTTTTGCGCACACGATAGGGAAATCCATGAAACGCCGTACGAACGGCAGAATGAGAGGTGTCGGAATGAACGACTTATTTTTACGCGTGAAAGGAATTGTAAAAAAGGATGATAAGTATCTGGTCATCAAGAGGTGGGTGGATGACAGGATCCCTGATCCGTTTGTATGGGAGTTTTTTGACGGAGAGGTCGCGCACGGGGAAGCGCCGGACATTGCGGTGCGGCGTGTGATCCGCGACACGATCGGCGTCGAAGGCGCGATCGAAAAGATCGTTTATACATGGTCGCAGATGATCGGCGATACCCAGTGCGTGGGGCTTGCTTATCTTTGCAGCATAGAGTCGGATGACGCGGCGTTTGTGCTGCCGGAGGAGTTTGGCGGCTGGGAATGGATCGGCAGGGAGCAGTTTGAGGAATACATCGAGAACCGCTATGTGCTGGGGGATTTAGAGGGGGTCGTGCTGTAATCATGATTCAGAAGCTCATTCAGAATATCCAAAAGACGGACGCGCCGATCGTGGTCGGCTTAGATCCGATGCTTTCCTATATCCCGGAGCATATCACGAAAAAAGCATATGAGGAATTCGGGGAGACGCTTGCAGGCGCGGGAGAGGCGGTCTGGCAGTATAATAAGGCGATTGTGGACGCGACGTATGATCTGATCCCGGCGGTAAAACCGCAGATTGCCATGTACGAGCAATACGGCATGGAAGGTCTGACCGCGTTTCGAAAAACAGTGGATTACTGTAAACAAAAAGGACTTGTCGTCATCGGAGACGTCAAGCGCGGTGATATTGGGAGCACGTCATCGGCATATGCCGCGGCGCATTTAGGGCGCGTGCAGGTCGGCGGAAAGACTTACGCCGCTTTTGACGAAGATTTTGCCACGGTCAATCCTTATTTTGGCACGGACGGCGTGAAACCGTTCGTGGATGTATGTAAAGAAGAAAAGAAAGGTATTTTTGTATTAGTAAAGACAAGCAATCCGAGCAGCGGCGAATTCCAGGACCGCCTCATCGACGGCAAGCCGCTCTATGAGCATGTCGGCGAAAAAGTCGAGCAGTGGGGCGCGGACTGCATGGAAGGCGATTACAGTTTGGTCGGCGCTGTTGTGGGCGCGACCTATCCTGAAGAAGGAAAGCGGATGCGTGCGGTCATGCCGCATGCCTATATTCTTGTGCCGGGTTACGGCGCGCAGGGCGGGAAAGGCGCGGATTTAGTGCACTTTTTTAACAAGGACGGACTCGGCGCGATCGTCAATTCCTCGCGCGGCATCATTGCGGCGTATCGTCAGGAAAAATATCAGAACATTGGCGCGCTTCATTTTGCGGATGCGTCGCGTCAGGCGGTCATCGACATGCGGGAGGATATAAAACAGGCGCTTGCGGCAAGCTGTTAAATATGCTATGCTTAATCCGTACCTTAGAGAGCTGCAATATGCGAAGGTGGTGGCAACATGGCGGATAACGAAAAACTGGACCTTATTCTGGTAAAGCTTGACTCAATGGGAGGTGAAGTGCAGGAGCTCAAGAGTGATGTACAGGAACTCAAGAGTGACGTACAGGAGCTCAAGAGTGACATGCGAGAAGTCAAAGGAGACGTGCAGAAGCTTAAGGGCGAAGTACAGGAACTCAAGAGTGACATGCAGGAGGTCAAAGGAGACGTGCAGAAGCTTAAGGACGAGGTGCAGGAGCTTAAGAGTGACGTACAGGAACTCAAGAGCGACATGCAAGAAGTCAAGGGAGACGTGCAGAAGCTTAAGGGCGAAGTACAGGAGCTTAAGGGCGAAGTGCAGGAGCTCAAGAGTGACATGCAGGAAGTCAAAGGCGAAGTGCAGGAGCTTAAAGGTGATGTGCAGGGGCTCAAGAGCGATATGCAGGAAGTCAAAGGAGACGTGCAGAAGCTTAAGGACGAGGTGCAGGAGCTTAAAAGTGACATGAAGAGCACTAAAAATGAGGTACAAGGAGTCAAGAATAATATCATAAACTTGAAGAGCAAAGTGCAGGACGTTAAAAAGGAAGTAAGTCTGGTAAAACGTCGAGCGCTGAAATCCACGGCGGAGCTGAAAGTGATGGATGAACTCATTCTTGATGAAGTAGAGCGGGTGCACCGCATTTTAGATATGCATAAAGCAGATAAGACGGCGCACACAGCGTAAGGATTGTCGGAATCTTTGGGGGAGGCAGACCGATAAAGAATGTACTTAGGCATAGCGGAAGAACTGCAGCTTGTGGTAATGATCATGAAGCTGCAGTTTTTTGTTATACTCAAACCGCATAAACAGAAAAGAGAAGGGAAGAAAAGTGAAGGGAATAGAAAACTGGTTTGCGTTGGAAAAAATATTTGGTGAAGATGTTACTCTGTCGGATTCCATAATAGAGAACGCTATTTTAGATGCAATTGGCGGTAAAATGTCATTAGAGATGATTGTCGATTGTGAAGTGAAAAACCCGCCTTCAAAATGGACGGCATGGGAAAAAGTTTATTTGAAAATAGATTTTTTTTGCATAAGAGTGGCACAGTCAGCTGTTAATAACGGACCGTTTGAGATAAATGTCTTTACAATTAGTGAAACGGGAGACGGATACGAACTAAACATAGAAAGTAAGGAAAATGATAAAATAAACTGCGTTTTTGCGGCAGGAAGAATTCAAAATATAAAACCATTCGTATATAATCCGAAAACGAATCGGTATGAAGTGAATGGCTGAGAAAATGATGAGCCGATTTATGGTGACCTGTTCAAAGTTCAGGAAGATGACCTGACAAATAAGATACCGAACGAAGCAGAAGGGGGAACACGTAGATGATTTATGCACCCAGTCATATCAAAAAGTATGCAAAACAAATTCAGGGGGAAAATAAGTTTTTTAGTGATGGGATATGCGGAGAGTTTACTTTTGCGTATGAAATCATTTGTAATTGCGGAAATAAAGAATTTGTTGTTTATAAGAATTCTGAACCGAAAGTAATAGCATCCTGTACATCCTGCGGAAACCAAATAACAGTATATGATTTAATTGAATATCCATGTGCAACGACTGCTAGAAACCCAGAAGAGGAATTGAGAAAAGTTTTTATTGACAACAACGATAACTTCAATGTAGCCATAATCATACAATACTCAGATCAGTTTGCTTTTGATGATGAGAGATTTGATGAAAATGATATAACTTGGTGTCAAATTTTTTTATATGATATGGTGAATCTGCAGTCAATTATGATCGTAGATGACGAAACCGCATAAGAAAACGCAGCAAAATTTAGAACAATTTATTTTCCGGATGGATCAATATATTTCAATATAAAAAATTCCTCAATCCGTCCAAGGAAAGTTCTCATGCACTTTGTGAATTACACCGATCGCGAAAGCGCCGGATGCGAACGGTAAATGTGCGTGTAATGTGCGCAAAACCTTGAGTTTCCGCAAACTGTAATCAAAAATCGGGTATATCAGTCCAAAGT
>JAMPAG010000011.1 GCA_023667365.1 bacterium
TATGTTACCATTTTAGAAATTTTGCTGTCATCTATTTCATCCATTTTGAACCCTGCACTACGCATTGCTTCCACTATCACGTTTTTCCCATCTACAAGAACTCCTCCTAATTTTTCCGCTATTCTGCGGCTTGCCTTGTTAGAAGCAAAGGCATTCCAAATAATACACTCTACTGATTCTCGTTTCAGTACATTCTCAATCAATATCTGTGCTGCCTCAAACGCATAGCCTTTTCCCCGATATTCCTCAAAAATTGCAATATCCACCTCTGGTCTCTTCGGACTTTCGCAGTTTAATTCGATATAGCCGCACCCTTGCAATGAGGTTTTTTCAGCTATCAAGTATCTTTCTTTGCTACCCTTTTCTCCCGCATCATAACCTTCAATCTGTTTACGTCTTGTTTCCCAAAAATCAGGCATGTTTTCATAAATTTCCGCAAAAGCAGATGCTCGTTTATATGTAGACAGATAGCTTTCTATATTTGATTGATTCAGCAGGCTTACAATAATTTTTTCTCCATATAATACTAAATCACTGTCTACGATAAAATCATTTCTTTTGTCACTCAAAAGCCTTCTCCTTATTCTATAAACTCGTTGGTTTTCATTCCATATGAAAAGGGAATATAATCATACTTAGCCATCATTTGAATCTATCTTTTTCAAATTCATCGTTAAAAACCGACAATCACTTCGAGAATCCCGAAAACCCATGTGCCGATATATCAAATACGCATCTTTATAACAGTCCGTACGAAGAGAGACTTCTGTAATCCCCCGTCTCCGCGCATCATCGCAGACATATTCAATCAATGCCTTTCCCATGCCTTTATTTTGATAATCCGGCAAAACAGCCAAAAATTCTATGTATAATGAGCGACCACAAAACATGTCCGGCGTTTCATACACTAACACAGCACCACAAACCGTATCGTATTCTTCAACCACAAACGCATTATTTTCATCAACAAAAAAAGACAAATACTCATCAAACCCTGTATAATATTTCTTAATCATACCTTCTCTATGCTCAAACGCCTTTTCGTAAAGCCCGCCAATTTTATCATAATCATCTTTTGTTGCCAATCTTATTAAATATTTCATGATTTATCCTCACTCTGTAAATTCACGGGTTTCCAATCAATACGAAATATAAATATATTACTCTACCTATTAATTATTTTTTTGCCACCATTCCATAAAGATCTTAATTCTGGTTCACTTACTATCCTTTCCATATTCTCGGAATACTCCCACTTTTGCGACTTACTCATTAAATATTCAAAAGCATCATCCACAACATCAAGATTAGAATTGAACAACTTCACATCCTGCAAGCTGGCCACACATACTGCCAAATGAGAAGCTGTCAATGCAATTTTTTCATCATCATTGAATACACCTACCCATTTTTTCTTAGCCCTGTTAAAAAGTTCCTGTATACTGCTTTTCAAATCCTCGTCCGTATCACCATAATTACGAAATTCAAGTGTCCTCGACTTGTCTCTACCACTTTCCATTTCATCATATAGCTTCGTAAATATTAGCTTAAACACTTCTTCAAATACATCAACACCTGCGTTGGCAAGAACTTCATCTTCCATTTCCTCAATAAGCCCTTTTAAAGACTTTTTCTCACTTACCAACTTGTCCTTTACAATTAAATCTTCGATTGTCCATCGCTCTGTTAAAATATCTTTTAATTTTTGATTTTCTTTGGGAATATCAGGTATATCTTCAAAAAAATTCGGGTCTTTTCTATGATAATAGGAAATCTGATCGCCATTTGTCCATACACCGATAATTGCTCCCGTTGCATTGCAATAGGATTTTAACTGTTCCTTACCGTCTTTTAGCTTCGGTTTTTTTAATTCGACGATTATTTCCTCTGATGTAACATGAACCTTATTGAAAATGACAATATCCGCACGCTTCTTTTCACGTCCAAATGTAATTCCTCTTTCAAGCTCCATTCGCTCTATCGGATAACCATATTCATGTACCAATTTATAGATATATAACTACCTAACAATTTCTTCTGGTGTCAGTTTCACATCTTTATTTCTAACAAGGCACTCTATATACACCTGGTCATTTTTCTTTACAATATTTTGCGCAATGGCATCTATCATGCTGTCGCTAAATTGTGTCAGCTTATATTCAGATTTTTTAATAATTTCAGCTAAAATTTTGCTCATTTGTTCTTTTCTCCTTCAAATACTATATCCACTTTACAATAAAAGACGTTCTATTTCTTTATTTGTAAACGCTCCGCTTATTTTTAGCAATTTTTTCATACATTGTTTTATCATTTCATTATGCACACAATGCTTAGCCTCATAATCGTAAACAACTCCAATCATTATTTTTAACTGTTGCTCAATTTCTGACACAGTAACTTGGTTGTAAAAATCGATTCCAACATTGTAAATGCACATCGTACCTTTTGTATTGATAAAATCTTTATATTTATGCAGATACTCCTGTAATGTATTCCACATAAACTCTTTATCTCTGCTCTCAATTGCTTCTCTTGCTTTCTTGCTTTTCATTTGTGCTTTTGCTGCCACCTGATGCGTCATATCAACGGCTTTAATAATCGCCTTGACATATTCCGTTACCTTTTCATCATCTGTGTACTGTAAATTCTGATAATTATTTTCCATACTGCTCCTTTAATCTAAAATTTGAAAAGCGCTTTAATATTATTACCATCACAAAATAAAATTTAACTTTCCTAAGGCAATGCCAACCGCTTTTAAGTATTGTAACATATATTTTTACTTTTTCGATACAATATTCGTATTTTTAATACACTCCATTCTTTCTTAAATCATCCGAAAATGCTCTAATGCTTCCCTTATCGCCTTTTCTTTCTCTGGCGGGCATTTCGGCTGTCTGGAATTTTCCGACTTTGGCAGATTATAATTCGCCCTCTCAATAATACCACATTTCTGCTTTACCTGTGCGATATACAGATTGCTGACTTTCATTCCAGTATGCTCCAGTACATAACCCTTGATTTCCTCATAAGTGGCTTTACTCTCCGCCGCCGTCAAATCCATCTCATCCAGTTTCAATTCCACCTCAATATGATGCTCGACATTGAGTTTGGACATCAACACCACCGTCTCCACATGCACCGTCTGTGGAAACATATCCACTGCCCGCACCCTTGTAAGCTCGTACCCCCCGTCCGCCAAAATCCGAAGATCCCGCGCCAGCGTTGCGGAATCACAGCTCACATACACAATTCTTTCCGGCGCCATCCTGAGCATCGTTTGAAGACACGCCTCATCACAGCCCTTGCGCGGCGGATCGACCACGATCACGTCCGGGTGGCGCATGTCACAACTATTTTCGACATCCTCATCGGCATCCGGCATACCGCTTCTCTCTTCCGCATTCCCGCCGAGGCCCGCTGCGCCGTCCTCTGTCCGTCGCATATCCCTGCGCATTCCGGCACCCGGCACAGCCTCACCGCCGGCACAGCCGCCGCGCTCATAAAACCGCGGCAGCACTTCCTCCGCTTCTCCGACAAAAAACACCGCGTTTTCGATTCCGTTTCTCCGCGCATTCTCCCGCGCATCTTCGATCGCCTGCGGAACAACCTCCACGCCGTACACCCGCTTTGCGTCCCCCGCAAGAAACAGCGAAATCGTGCCGATGCCGCAATACAGATCCCACACGGTTTCTTTTCCCGTCAGTCCGGCATAGGCAAGCGCCAGACTGTACAATTTCTCCGTCTGTCTGGGATTTACCTGATAAAAAGACAACGGCGAGATCGTAAACGTCACCTCACGCCCGTCAAACTCGTGCAGATCCTCCCGATATATGCGAATGCTGTCCGTAATATAAGGCGTTCCCCACAAAAGAACAACCTCCGTTCCCATAATGACATTCGTGTTTTTCGTGTTGATGCAATACGACACGCTTGTCATATTTGGAATTTCCCTTAACCGCTCCGCCAGCCGGTCCGCCTGCGGAAGCTCTCTCCCGTTGATGACAACACACACCATGAGCTGTTGCGTCGAAACCCCCTTGCGGATCAGGACATGGCGGATCAGACCGTTTCCGCTCGTCTCATCATAAGCTTTCACATGGGCTTCCTTCATGTAAGCAAGCACCGCTTCCAGAATCTCACGGTTTTCCGCGGCGCCGAGCAGACAGTCCGTTCCGGGAATGATCGTATGCGTCCGTCCCGCATAAAATCCGGTCACCGGATTTCCCTCCCGCGTGATCCCAAACGGATACTGCGCCTTATTGCGATACCGATACGGTTCGTCCATTCCGACGATCGGCTCCGTCACCTTATCCAACAAGGTCCCGTCAAATCCCCCGATCCTTTGCAGGTTCCCGCGCACCTTCCGCTCCTTATACCGAAGCTGTTGTTCATAGGAAAGCGGCTGGAGCTGACACCCTCCGCACTGCCGGTAAACCGGACACGGCGGCGTGACGCGAAAAGGAGAAGATGTGATGATCTCCTCCACTCTCGCATACGCATAATTCTTTTTGGGCTTCGTGATACGCGCCCTGACGACATCCCCCATCACGGCGTCTTTGACAAAAAGCGTATAGCCGTCGCATTTTCCAATGCCCTCTCCGCCGCTTCCTATATCCGTGATCGTAACCGTAAGCAACTCATTTTTTTGATACAAGACCGTTTCCTCCCCTGCGATGTCCCTGCGGAAATGCTTTCATCCGCCTGCCCGGACAAATACGACTGCCGTGCCTGCCGGCATCCCAGCCCTTGCTGCCGTTCCGCTTTCTCCATCCAGTCTTTATCCCCGCCTAGCCGTCCGTCCTCGTTTTTCTGACATTCGAATCCAGCAGCCGGTTAAACCCAAGCCAGCCGCTCTTATCCGTGCCTTCCAAAAGCTCCGTAAACGTTTCCAGCTTCGCATCCGTATTGTCTGCAAAGTTGAGCGCCGCCGCCTCGATCAACGCGGGCTTTTTGGGCGAACCGAATTCATACTCCCCATGATGCGCCAAAATACAATGCTGCAACTGCGCAAGCATCGTTTTGGGGAACCCTTCGATCTGCCGCGCTTTTTGCCCGATCATTTCCGCCCCCATCACGATATGTCCCAGAAGCTGCCCCTCATCCGTATAATCATTTTCCGGGAAAAGAGAAATCTCCCTCGTTTTTCCAATATCATGCAGCATCGCCGCCGTAAGCAGCAGATCGCGGTTTAAGATCGGATACGCCGTACAATAATAATCGCAGAGCTTTGTCACGCTCAGCGTATGCTCCAAAAGCCCTCCGACAAACCCATGATGCACCGTCTTTGCCGCGGACGAGCGCCGGAATGCTTGCACAAACGCCGTATCTTCCACAAAAAAGCCGTTCAGCAGCGCTTTGAGCGGCGCACTCCCGATTCCCTCTATGAAGGCTAAAAGCTGCCGATACATCTCGTCATTATTTTTTTTGCTCACCGGAAGATAATCCTCCGGCTGATATTCCCCTTCCCCGCACCGGCGCACACGCTTTACGCTGATCTGCAGCGCGCCGTTAAAACTCGTCACGTCGCCGTACACTTCTATGTAATCGAGCGCGTCAAAATCCGCAATCCCCGCGCTGTTCGGCTCCCAGATCTTGCCCTCGACTGTCCCCGTTTTATCCTGCAAGATCACGGTTTCATACGGCTTTCCCGTCTTTGTCATTGCCGATGTCTTATGCTTGCAGAGATAAATGTCAAGCACCCTGTCCCCATCCTTATATTCCGCTAAATATTTCATGCCTAATCCGTTTCCTTTCTTATTTCTTTTCTTATTTCTTTTTTTATATTCATTCTTTGCATTCCTCTATTTTTTTCTTGTCTCTTTTGATCATCACAAGGGCCAGCACAATCAAGACGATTCCGATCAAATAACTCCACCAATACATAAGACTATAGAAAGCCAAACAATCTCCAAATGTCAATCGCAAAAGTGCTCCCACGGAATCAAACGAACTTTCGTAAAAGCAAACGCCGACAGCAATCACAAACGGGCTGATCCCAACAACCAGCAAAAAATGCCAAATTTTTTGTTGCATTTCGTTATTTCCCTTCTTCCATTTTTCCGTACCGCCCTGCATGTCAGGCGCTGCCTGCGCGCCACGCACACGCCCGGGTGCTCTGGCAGAAGCACCTCTGTCTGCGCCGCATTGTTTCCTGCGCGCGCTTTTCCTCACCTCACTCCAGCGCACCAAGCGTAACCTCCACCTCCATCGTGCGGTATGTCTCCTGCGCTTTCCGCTGCAAAGTCACCGTGACGACGTCCCCCGGCGCGTACTGATAAAGCGCCCTCGTTAAGTCTCCCATACTGTTGATAACACTCACGCCGATTCCTGTGATAATATCATTGCCCTGAATACCGCAGATCATCGCCGGAGAGCCCATTTCAAAGCTCTGCACACAGACGCCCCGCGGCATCTGTAACGACTCGCTGAGCGCCGCTGTAATATCCACGCCATGAATCCCGATGCTTGCCCGTTCCTTCTCGTTTGACATCGCTTCGATCGTCTGCTTTAACTCCGTGATACCGATCGCGGAAATCTGATTTCTCATATCGGACGCATTATAGGTATTGTCGATGATCCCGACCACCTGACCCGAAAAATTGATCAGCACACCCGTCGCACCGGCATTGCCGTAAATATCCGTTGTGAGCAGACGATAATTCACATCCACCAGCTTCACGCTCGACGAATTGGATGTGATCATCCCGTAACAGACGGAACCTGCGCTGCCGGTCGGCGAGCCGACCGCAATGATCGGCGAGCCCAAAAGCGTCAGGGAATTGGATGAACCGAGCACCGCGGGTTTTGCGCTTGCGCGCGTCTCTGCCGACATATTGGCAAGCTTCACCGCCAAAATGCACAGCCCCGTATTGGAATCCGTCTGCTTTCTCACCGCCTCCGCCACTGTCCCGTCATGAAAGGTGATCATCACCTGCCGATAATCGCGGATTTTGCTCTCCGTCGCAAGAATCAGAAGATCAATTCCATTATCCGCAACGATCAATCCCGAACTCTGCGCCTCATCTTCATACACGTCGTTAAACCAGTCCGTATCCGCCGTCACGCCGCTGACGACTACCATGCTCTCCTGCATTCCCTGCGCAACCGCCGCCAGCTCGGTATAAAGCTTTGCGTAATCCTGCGCCGTCAGTTCCACTTTCTCATAGACTGTGACTTTCTGCGGCGGCGCCGGCACCTGCTCCTCCTCCGGCTCCGCGCCCGGCAGATCGCTGTCCGTCTGCGCCATATCCTCCGGCATCGTTTCCTCCTGCTCCTCCGGAAACGTGACGATTTCCGGTTCCTTCTCCGGATAAAGCCAGTTTGAAATAATCGGCTCCAGCGCGAAAAAAGTAACGCACGCGACCAGTCCGAACACCAGCGCCATAACCGCAGTGATGATCGTTCTGCGCAGCAGCTTCTTTTTATTGATCGGGCGCTCTTTGATTTTTTCTTTTACGAACTGAAACGAGTCCTCTTCTTTTTCCAATGCCCCTTCCAGTTTCTCATCCGCTCTTTGATCCTTCTCCTGCATATTCCACCCCGTTCAATCATCGGCAGCGCATTCCTTTATCAAAACATCCGCGCCGCATCCATTCCCCGCAATCTGCGCCATGTACACATTCCCCACCTACACCACACTTTTTTAACTTATAGTAAGTATATCCGATTGCCGATTTCTTGTAAAGAAGCACCGTTTATGCTATGATGGATGCATGAATGAAAAAGTATATCAAATATTAGAATTTCATAAGATCCTTCACATGCTGGAAGAAAAAGCGGACAGCGCGCCCGCGAAGGAGCTGTGCAGAAAGCTTCGTCCGGGCGCCGACCTTACGGAGATCACCAAAGCACAGGAAAACACCGCCGACGCGCTGACGAGACTGTTCCGTCAGGACCGCATCTCGTTTGCAGGCTGTGCGGAAATCCGCCCCGTCTGCCGCGCGCTTGAAATCGGCAGTGCCCTTTCCGCCGCCGAACTGATCCGCGTTGCCGACCTGTTAGAATGCTCCCAGCGCGTTTATGCTTACGGCAATCCCGATGCGAAAGACGCCGAGCCGGACTGCCTGACGCCGTATTTTGAACAGCTTACCCTGCTGCCCGACTTAAACAGGGAAATCCGGCGCTGCATCATTTCCGCTGAGGAGATCGCAGACGACGCTTCCGCAAAGCTTTCTTCCATCCGCAGGAGTATTCTCTCGATCAACGACAAGATTCACGACAAACTGGCCGGCTATGTCAACGCTTCGCTGCGTTCCTATTTACAGGATGCCGTCGTCACCATGCGCGATAACCGCTACTGCATCCCGGTCAAAGCCGAATACCGGAATCAGGTTGCCGGCATCGTCCACGACCAATCCTCCACAGGCTCCACGCTGTTTATCGAGCCTGCCGCCATTGTCGAATACAACAACAAAATCCGTCAGTTGGAGATCGAGGAGCAGGAAGAGATTGCCGCCATTTTGAGAGCGCTCTCCGAGCGTGCGGCACAGCACACCGCAGCGATCGCGCATAATGCAAAACTCCTGACAAAGCTGGATTTTATTTTTGCCAAAGCGGCGCTTGCCATGGATATGAACGCGACCATGCCGATCTTTAACGCGGACCGCATCATTGACATCCGCAAAGGACGCCACCCGCTGCTTGACCGCAGACAGGTCGTTCCGATCGACGTGCGGCTCGGCGAGGAGTTTGACCTGCTCATTGTCACGGGACCGAACACAGGCGGCAAAACCGTATCGCTAAAAACCGTCGGGCTTTTGACCTTAATGGGACAGGCGGGACTGCATATTCCCGCCGCGGACCGCTCCCGGCTCGGCATCTTCAAAGAAGTCTTTGCGGACATCGGCGACGAACAGAGCATTGAGCAGAGTCTTTCTACTTTTTCCGCCCATATGACAAACATTGTGACAATCTTAAAACACGCGGACGCCGATTCGCTCTGCTTATTTGACGAACTCGGCGCAGGCACCGATCCGACCGAGGGTGCGGCGCTTGCCATCGCCATTCTTACCTACCTGCACGACCGCGGGATTCGTTCCATGGCGACCACACATTACAGCGAGCTGAAACTCTTTGCGCTTTCGACAGACTATGTCGAAAACGCCTGCTGTGAATTTGACGTGAAATCCCTGCGCCCGACCTACCGGCTTTTGATCGGGCTCCCCGGAAAGAGCAATGCCTTTGCGATCTCCAAGCGGCTTGGTCTTTCCGATGAGATCATCGAGTCCGCCAAGACGCACATCAGCAAAGACGCGGAAAGCTTTGAGGACGTCATCGCCAATCTGGAAAAGCGCCGGATCGAAATGGAGCGCCAGCAGCTGGAGATCGACCAATATAAGCGGGAAACGCAGTCCGTCAAAGACCAGTTGAAGGCAAAGCAGGATAAGCTTGATACCTCCCGCGATAAGATCCTGCGAGAGGCAAACGAGGAAGCGCGCGAAATCCTTCAGGAGGCAAAAGCGATCGCCGACGAAGCGATCCGCAAATTCCAGCGTCTTGACGCTTCCGCGGACGAAATGCGCGAATTGGAGGCATCCCGCCAAAAACTGAACAGCAGGATCAGCGAGAAGAACGCGAAGCTTTCCATTCCCTCTGCCAAACCGGAACACCACGCCAAGATCAAGGCGGCGGACTTAAAGCCGGGGGACAGCGTCAAGATCGTATCCATGGGCTTAACGGGCACCGTGAATACCCGCCCCGACGCATCGGGAAATCTGTTCGTCATGTGCGGGATCATGCGCACAAAGACAAACGTAAAAGACCTTGTTCTGTTACAGGATCAAGATGACGCGACGCGCCTTGCTCCCTCGAAAAAAACAGGTACGGGCAGCAGCATGAAACTGAGCAAGTCCATGCACATTTCCACCGAAATCAACCTGCTTGGCAAAACCGTGGATGAGGCGATCGCCGAGCTGGATAAATATTTGGACGACGCTTATCTCTCCCATGTGCCGAGCGTGCGCATCGTGCACGGCAAGGGAACCGGCGCGCTCAGAAGCGCCATTCATCAGCACCTAAAACGCCTGAAATATATCGACTCCTACCGCCTCGGCGAATTCGGCGAGGGCGACTCCGGCGTCACAATCGCAACGTTCCATTAAAAGGAGGACTCCACATGGTAAACAAGCAGAAAATTCTGATCGTGGACGATGACAATAATATCGCGGAGCTGATCTCGCTCTACCTGACAAAAGAATGCTTTGAAACCCAGATTGTAAACGACGGCGAATCCGCCCTCACCGCCTTCGAGTCCTTCAAGCCGAATCTGATCCTGCTCGACTTAATGCTCCCCGGCATCGACGGCTATCAGGTATGCCGCGAGATCCGCGCGCACGCCCAGACGCCGATCATCATGCTTTCCGCAAAGGGAGAAATTTTCGATAAAGTGCTGGGCTTAGAACTCGGCGCGGACGATTACATGGAAAAACCGTTTGACACAAAAGAGCTCGTCGCGCGCGTCAAAGCGGTCCTGCGCCGTTATACCCCTGCGCCGGGCGCCGCTGTGGAAAAGGATGTAGACAAGGTGGAATACCCCGACCTCGTCATCAACCGCACGAACTATTCCGTCATCTATAACGGCCACCGCGTGGACATGCCCCCGAAGGAGCTGGAGCTTCTTTATTTTCTTGCCGCCTCACCGAACCATGTCTTTACGAGGGAACAGCTTTTAGATCAGATCTGGGGCTACGAATACATTGGCGATACGCGGACCGTGGACGTCCATATCAAGCGTCTGCGCGAAAAAATCAAGGATAACGACCACTGGCGGATCGCCACAATCTGGAGCATCGGTTATAAGTTTGAAGTCCGCTGACACACTTTTTGAAGGATGATCATACATGAAACGCACACTCTATTGGAAATTCCTGCTTGCCTATCTGATCTTTGCTTTTTTCGGTTTCTTTGTCGTCGCAAATTTCGTTTCCGGCATGACGTTAGACCACCTGAAAAAAGAACGGGCGGAGTCCCTCTATCAGGAGGCGCTCCTGATCGCAAACACCTACGCATCCGAGCTTTACGATAACCGTATTTCCTTAGAAACCGCCAAAAACCAATTAGACGCGCTTGACCTGTATCTCTCCTCCACGATCTGGATCATGAACCCGTCGGGCAGAATCCTTGTGGATTCCAGGAATCCGATCGACGTGGATAACCAGATTGTCGTGGAAGCGTTTGACCCGACCGTGACCGGAAGCACTTACTACACCACCGGCACGTTTTTCGGCATGTTTGAGGAAGACATGCTGAGCGTTTTTGCGCCGATTACTTCCGATTATAAAGTAAAGGGCTACGTCGTCATTCTTTCCCCCATGAGCTCGATCGAGCAGGAGCGTAACAGCCTCTTAAACATTTCCTATCTGCTGCTGGTGATTCTGTTTCTGCTGTCGCTGATCATTCTTATTTTTTTCACGGAAATCGTTTATCTCCCGCTGCGCAGGATCACACGGGCGACCGAACAGTACGCGGGCGGCAATTTACGCTATCAGCTCACGGTGGACAGTGAGGACGAGATCGGCTACCTTGCCGCTTCGCTCTCTTATATGGCGGAGGCGCTCGCGCAGGGCGGCGAAAACCAGAAAAAGCTCGTCGCCAATATCTCGCACGACTTCCGTTCCCCCTTAACCTCCATCAGCGGCTATGTGCAGGCGATGCTCGACGGCACGATCCCTCCTGAACTGCATGAAAAATATCTGCAAATCGTCTTAAACGAAACGGAACGCCTGACAAAACTGACGAATAATCTTTTAACCTTAAACAATCTGAATACGGAAGGCATGGTTCTGGAAAAAAGCACGTTCGACATCAACCGCGTCATCAAAAACACCGTCGCGACCTTCGAGGGTACCTGCCGCGAACGCCAGCTCGTCATTGATCTCGTGCTGACCGGCGATAACATGCTCGTCACGGCGGATATGGGCAAGATCCAGCAGGTGCTCTATAACCTGCTCGATAACGCCATCAAATTTTCCCATCACGATTCCCATATTAAGATCGAGACGACGCAGAAACACAATAAAGTCTTTATTTCCGTCAAAGACAACGGGATCGGCATCCTCAAGGATAGTCTGAAATTCATCTGGGACCGCTTCTACAAGACCGACTTATCGCGCGGCAAGGATAAAAAAGGAACCGGTCTCGGACTTTCCATCACGAAAGAAATCATCCGCGCACACGGCGAAAACATCAACGTCATCAGCACCGAGGGCGTCGGAAGCGAGTTCATTTTTTCTCTTCCCTGCGTGGACACGGATGAATACGAATGACAATATATGCCCCAAAAAGCGCAAATTGTGCCAACCCGCTTTTTTTCGACCGCTCTCGACAGTATAGTGGAAATGCAGTCATTTCATCAATACTTATTACGACAAAAAAATAAGATAAAGCGAGGTGCAGAATTGTGTTAAAGACAATCAAGGGCAGACTTACGGTCAGCGTCATCGCGATCGTCGTCGCAAGTATTCTTCTGACGACAGTGGGAATCATTATTGTTGCAGGCAATCGCATGATCGATGATCAGGCGGATGCGTTGCAATTAAATGCGGACAAGTACGCCGAAGAAATCAACACATGGATTGAAAATGAAAAGATGCTTGCGGCGGGGACCGCGAACAGCATACAGGCGATCGGAAACACGGACACCGACATGGTCCAGTCCGTCGTTGACGTTCACGCCTCCGGCAGATCGGAACTCTTAAACCTTTACTGCGGAACGGCGGACAGCCGTTTTCTCCAATCTAACCGGGAGGCCGGTATTCCGGACGGATACGATCCGGTCGCGCGCGGCTGGTACCAGCAGGCGGCAGAAGCGGGGGACGTCATCGTGACCGATCCTTATTGGGATGTGCTCACCAATCAGATGTGTACCACGATCGCCGCACCCGTTTACATTAACGGCGAGCTTGCGGGCGTTATCGGCTTAGACGTCACACTCGGAACCGTCACGGACCTGACGGGAAGCATTAACTATGCCAACGGCGTGTACGGCTTTTTGGTAGACAGCAGCGGACACTATGTCGCGCATCAGAATAAGGCGTATGAACCGACGGAGGACACCGCCATCGCGGTAACGGACATTCTGCCGGGACTTCAAAATCTCATCAGCGGCTCCGGCAGCAGCGTGGAAAAACTGACTGACTATGACGGCAGTTCATGCTACTTCGCCGTATCCCTGATCTCAGGGAGCGGCTGGAAGCTTGGCGTCGTTGTCCCTGCCGCTAACATCGTCGGCTCCCTCGTCACCATGATCTTAGTCGCCGCCGTGATTGCGCTTGTGATTATTGCTTTCGTGACCGTCTTCATGGCGGGGCTGATCGGAAAAATGCTGGCTCCGGTACAGATGCTCAAACAATTCGCCTCCGGTGATTTCTCCGAAAATTCCGCCATCGACAAGAGTATTCCGAGCGAATATAAGAGTGAAACAGAGCAGATTCGGACTGCAACGGCGGAAGTGAAGCAGCAGATCCGAAGTATCATCTTAAATACCAAACAGGAGGCTGGAAATATCAGCACGATCGCCGAGTCCACCTCCGCGAAAATGTCTGTCTTAAATGAGGACATTTCCGGCATTTCCGAGCTGGTAAACAGCGTGACGGATCAGACGTCGCAGGCACAGGAACTGACGCAGCGGATCAAAAACAACGGTCAGGAGCTGGGCTCCGCCATCGAAGGCGTCGCCAAAAAGGCGGAGGAAGCAGCCGAGCAGTCCGGCAGGATCATGGAACGCGCCGGAAAACAGCATGAGGCCTCCAAGCATTCCGCAGACGAGGCAGTCGCGCTGTATCAGGCGACAAGAGGCGATCTGGAACAGGCAATTGCAGACAGCCAGCGCGTGCAGGAGATCGACACCCTGACAGAAGAAATCCTCTCCATCAGCTCGCAGACCAATCTTCTGGCATTAAACGCCTCCATCGAAGCGGCAAGGGCAGGCGACGCAGGAAAGGGCTTCGCGGTCGTTGCGGACGAGATCCGGCAGCTCGCGGACAATTCCAAGCAGGCGGTGGATAAAATCCGGAAAGTCACGGAAGGCGTGGTAGCGAACGTCGCGTTTCTCTCTGAAAGCTCCGGCAAGCTTCTGTCGTTCATGAACGGAAAGGTCATGGAGGACTACAAAGGCATGACAGAGCTCGCGGAAGTATATCAGAAAGACGCCGCGTTCTATAACAATATTTCCTCCGAGCTGGGCGCATCCTCAAGAGAAATGAACGCCAGCATGACGGATATTAACGAATCCATCGCCGCGATTACGGATCTCATGAGCGAGATTACAGATTTTGTTGCCCGGATGGAACAGTCCGCAGAGGATTCGGGCGAAAACTCCGAGGCAGTCGTAAAGCAAATGGAAGAATTGTTCCGGCTCAGCGAGCTTTTGAACCGGACGGTCGCTTCCTTTAAGGTTTAAGAGAGGAAAAAACTATGTTAGGAGGCTCCGTATCCATCGCATTGATTCGGTTCGTCATCAGCCTTGCAGGGGTTATCGTTTTATTTTCCCTCATGAGCGAATCGCGCTACGGTTCCAAAAAAACCGCGGTCTATTATGGCTGTTTTGGCGCAGCTCTCATTGCCGGGGCATGTGTCTGGTATGTGCTGGATTGGCAGAGCTGCGTCAAGATGGTGGCGTTCGTCATGTATATGTGCTTTGCTGCTTTTGCCCTCTGCATGAGCAGCGATCCCATTTATCTGTCCATTTATAAACTGGCGCTCACCTTTTACCTGCTGGCGGTCTTTTTGATCAGCGGCATTGAGGTTTCCGTTATCTTCTTTAACAGAAACGTATGGGCGGACATCGTGACGCGCATTCTGCTGATCGCTCTCATGGCGCTCTTTATTGACAAAAAGGTAAAGGCCTCCATCCGCGGTTTTGGCTACTATGTGGAACATGAAGTGGATCGTTTCAGCCTTACTGTCATGATCCTCAGTATCCTTTTCGGCATTAGTTTTATCTTAAATCCCAATTATAAGGAACAGACGCCGTATCGTCTGTTTCAGGTTTTTATGAACTTCTTTCTGATCGGCGCCCTGCAGCTCCTCATCTTTCGCCTTTATCTGCACACCGGAAAGGAAAAAGAGTACCAGAAGGAGAACCAGTTCTTCCAGATGAATCAACGGCTTCTGGAACGGAATATGGAGCTTCTGGAAGAATCTGCGGAATCCAGCAGGCGGATCCGCCATGACGTCCGACACCATAATGCAGTCATCGCAGAATATGCGCGCCGCGGACAAAACAAAGAGCTGCTGCAATATCTGAACGAATACCTGAACGAGATCGACTGCGGCGTCACCGAGACCATCTGCGCGAATATCGCAGTCAACAATCTCCTCTCATCCTATACGGAACGCGCCAAAAAAGAACAGATCGCCGTCACGCTCGACGTAAAACTCGAAAAGAATCTGGCGATCCCCAATATCGACCTGGTCACGATTTTGGCAAATGCCTATGAAAACGCGATTTACGGCTGTATGGAGGTAAAAAAGCACGCAAGAGAGCGGGAATGCTCCATCCATCTGATGATACGGAAAAAGCTCGGCAAACTGGTCATCTATTGCAGTAATACCTGTATGGCGGAGATCGAACTGAAAAAAGGACGGCCAAACCCCGAAGCGACAGGCGGGATCGGCGTATGGAGCATTATCAAGACCGCGGAAAAATACGGCGGCGAATATGATTTTAAGAATGATAACGGGCTCTTTATCTTCCGTCTGATCATGAACATTCCGATAGACTCTTAAATTATAAAAAAAGTTCCATCCTATCAAAAGAAAGAGGAGTACCGCGTATGTATCAGATCGCACTCTGCGATGATGAAACGGCAGATTTACACAAAACAGAACAAATGCTCGACGCTTACAGAAACCAACACCCCGAAATCTCCTTTAAGACTACCTGTTTTGAGACGGCGGATGCGCTGCTTTGTCAGATCCGTGAAAAAGGATATGCACCGGATCTGATCTTTTTGGATATTTATCTGCCCCAGAAGCTGGGAACCGACGCTGCAAGAGAGCTGCGCGATATGGGAAACAAGGGAAAGATCATTTTTGTGACCACATCAAAGGAGCACGCCCTGGACGCATGGGGCCTGGAGGCTGCGCACTACTTAATAAAACCGCTGACCGAGGAACTGCTGTTTCCGACATTGGACCGCTTTCTGACAGATACCGAGGAGGCGCGAAAAAAATATGTGCTCCTGCGGATCGATGGCAAGATCCGGCGTATCGCGGTAAATGAGATCGTCTGCTGCGAAGCGCAGGGTAAAACGCAATATCTGCATTTCACGGACGGCACCTGTTCCCAGCTCCGTATCACCATGACGGAGCTCTATGAAATGCTGGCTCCCTGCCATGAATTCGCAAGGGTCGGCATCTCCTATATCGTCAATTTAGAACATGTCGAAAGTTTGAGCCGGCAGGAGCTGCAAATGGATAACGGCATCAAAATTTATCCGCCCAGAGGCTCCTATCCGCTTTTAAGGGAGCGCTATTTCAGTTACTACTGTGATGAGGAAAATTGACAAAAGGTTATCCCGCGGCCGCGCCGTCAGGATAACCTTTTTTGTTTTTGATTAAGATACTGCATGACACCAAGATGGATCTGGAACGCAACGCGGTCCTGATAGTCTTTTGTCATAAGCAGCGCCGCCTCCTCCGGATTCGAAAGAAACCCGCATTCCACAATAACGATGGGGACGGACGTTTTTTTGAGCAGATAATAACTGTCATTCGCTTTCGCTTTGCGCCCGTTTTCGGGATCAAGAGACAGGCAGAGCTGATCCTGGATGATCTCGGCAAGCTCCTTCCCCTCCGCGCTCGTCGTATAATAAAATGTCTGCGCACCGCGCACATACGCTTCATGGTAGCTGTTTTGGTGGATGCTGACAACCAGCACGGGGGACGCCCGTTCAATGATCTCGATCCTGCGGCGTAAGTCCGCCGCCTTTTTATTGCTGTCGCTCTCGACGTAGAGACCGTCGTCCGTCTCCCGCGTCATAATGACCGTAATACCCTCCGCTTCCAGATAACTTTTGAGTTTATAGGCGATCGCCAGATTGATGTCCTTTTCGTATGTCACATTGTCAACGGCAATCTTTCCGCTGTCCCTGCCCCCATGTCCGGCATCAATCACGATCACCATATCCGATGCTTCCGCTGCCGCCTCCTCCGCCTGCGCCGCTTCCGTTTCTTTTTTTTCAAGCGCCGTTACGACTGCTGCCACAGAGAGCAATGCGAGTCCCGCCGCCACGACCGCAGCATCGGTCCGCATGTGCCTGATCCGCCGCAGAAAGGACTGACGCAGCCGTCCTGTATAAGACGTCCGCAGAAAAAACCGACGACGCTCCGCCTGAGACGCCCGCCCGCCGCCTGAACCCGATCCGCTTTCCCCTTTTCCCGTCATGCTTTTTACCTGTCCGGTTTTCTCTCATAACAGGATATGAAAAAAGTCGGGATCTCATAACAAAAATCTTTCTTATGCCATGGTGATATTATGAATTTCCGTATGCCGCAATGACCGTCCAAATATCCGCCGTCTCATAGCCAAGCTTCCACGCCGAAACGCCCGCAACGCCGTATGTGTTCATGACGTTCAGCTTCACCTGTATGGATTCCGCGTTCTCCATCCACACCTGATAAAGCGCACCGCCGCTCGTAAGCTCTCCGTAATACTGGCAGGTGATCTCGTCCCATATCAGCGCCACGCCGTAATTATTGATCCAGTCCTTCGCCCACTGCATACCGCCCGCACTGCTCGTCACTTCGCCGCCGTCCGTCGCCCAGACGCGCGTAAAAAACGGCACGCCGTTAATGATCTTGTCCGCCGGCACACCCATATTGATCGTATCGCTGATGCCGCGCTCCACAAAACCGATGGATGCGACGGATCCCGCCTCGCTGCATCCGCTCCAATGCTCGTCATAGCCCATGATCACAACATAATCGACCACAATCCCCTGATCTTCCAGATGATACTGCCCCCTGCCGCCCTCCGGCACATAATTATCCACGGAAAGCACAAGGCCATACTTATGCGTCAAAATAGAAAGCTCACGCAAAAACTGGATGAAATGCACGCCGCATTCCTTCGATATTCTTTCAAAATCGATATTGATGCCGTCCACACCCGCGTTCAGCGCCGCGCTGACAAGCTGGATCTCCAACGCTTCCCGGACCGTACTATTTGACAGGATCCCCGATATATCGGGCGAACGCGTAAAATCATCCGCAAGCGCCCACACCTCAAATCCTTTTTCATGCGCACGCGCCACATAATCGGCGGTCGCAAGGTTATCAACGGATACGCCGTCCGCACCGCCGCCCACATAAAACCAGGTCGGCGAGATCACATTGAGCGTGCCTGCCGCGTTTGCCGTCGCCTCGTTCAGTGTACCGTTCGCATCCGCACTCATGACCTGATGCCACGCCATCACGATCTTGTGATCCCTTGTGATACGCGGATAGACCGGCTCCGTATAATCCCGTTCCGACGTCCGCTGCGTCTCGTGTTCCTCCCCTAAATATTTCACTTCGATATATCCGGTCACGCAGTCCTTCGTTTTTACTTCCGCCCAGGTCTCCATGCGGTTTAATATCACGACCTCGTCTCCCTTAGCGACGTCGGTGAGGATCGGGCTCTTAATCCCGCCGAGCCTTCTCACTGCCGTTGCTTTCTGCACGACCGCGGTCGTCACCGTGTCCTCCCCCGTAAACACCTGCACGCGGTACGGTTCCCCGCCGCTGTAAAGCGTATAGCGCATACCGCAGTAGCGCTGGACATAATCTGCCAGAAGATAAAGCGTTCCCTCCTCCTCAAAGACCGCCGTATGCGCAAGCGTCTCATTTCCCATGGCGGTCTGCCCGGACAGGTCGGGCGTCGTTTTGATCACAACGTCCGTGTCAAGAAAAACGGTCTCCACGTGATCGGGAAGCGTATATTTCATCACACGTTCCGTATCATTATAATAAAAGCGGTCCTCCATATACTCCGCTACCGTGTCATAAGAAAAATAGACCGCGCCGTCGCGCACAAGCGCGCGCTCGGGAAGCAGCTCGTCATGGAGCATAATCCTCGCCTCGTCGCCCTCGCACTCAAAATATTCCGTCAGATCGACGCGCTCCTTTGAATAAGAATATCGTTCTAATATTTTCGGTACGACCGCCACGAGCGCCACCACAAAAATAAGGGCGATTGCGATGAGCACCGGAATTATTTTTTTCTTCATTCCTGTTCCCTCCAACCGCCCTTATTATAACAGACTATCGCACTGCCGTCATTACCAAATTTGACATATCCGGACTTTTATTTTCCAATCCGTCCGTCTTTTCGCGCCTGCCTCCTGCCGTTTTTTGTAAAAAAAGCACGAATTATCATATGTATCTCCTTTCCTTCCATTGATTTGACCGTATGGCGGCGCACGTTTGTCCGCCGTTTACCGGCGGGCACCCGTTCCCATGTCCCATCTGCGCGTCCGCAGCTGACCAAAAGGACTCCGTGATATTCCTGCGCGGGCGCACTGACGCCGTGAAACAGTTCTGTAAAAGATGCCGGACGGTATCATGGATCAAGAAAAAACTTTCTTACGGAACATACCCTGCTCCGCTGGAATATTTTTCTAACTAAAAAAAATTTGAATTATACCGTGAATTTTGTTTCTTTTTTCGTTCATTGGAAAAAATTATTTTACGAACAGACACATAAGCCTGTAAGACAATCCCATACTATATAGAAACATGGGAAAAAGATAATTTTGAACGTATGTCACGAATGTGACTGTGAAAAAAGCTTCTGCCTCCTCTCCGATACGGATTGTCCGAGGCATCTTTTATGAGAGGATTATACACGCGTAGTTTTCCTTTGGCAAGTGCTTTTTACAAAATTTTTCAAAAAGTTCATGATTTACCAATATCGAAAAAACGCACATTTTTTGCGGTTTTTTCATTGTTCTGCATAAAAAAAATATAAACTGTCACGCCATGCTATTGACTTAATAAACTAATCAGTATAAGATACTTTTACTGGCAAATTGCAGTATCGCATGGTTTTCGATGGATAGATAGGATGTGATATGAATGAAAATTGAAAAAGTAAATGACTACCAGATCCGCTGCACTTTGACAAGCGACGATCTCGCCGACAGGCAGATCAAGATCAGTGAACTGGTATATGGTTCCGACAAGACCAAAAAGCTCTTCCGGGATATGATGCAGCAGGCGTCCATCCAGTTTGGCTTTGAGGCGGAGGACATCCCCCTGATGATCGAGGCGATCCCCCTTAATTCGGGCTGTCTCGTATTGGTTATCACGAAAGTGGAGGACCCCGAAGAGCTTGACACCCGCTTCTCCAATTTCGCGCCGTCCATTCACGATGACGACGACGATTATGATGAGGAAAATATGGATGTCATCAGCAGTACGGGTTCTTTCCTGTCCGAGACCGCTATGGACGTCTTAGATCTGTTCCGCAGGATGCAGAATGCCGCGAATGCGCTTCCTGATAAGGGGAAGGCGGAACCGCGGACCCCCGCTCAGGAAGAAGGCGATCCGGATATTTCCATCCTGTACAGCTTTTCCGCATTGGATCACCTGATCAGGGTATCAAAGATGCTCACAGGCGGCATCACGACCGACACCGCTTTATATAAGAATACCGCGACCGGACAGTACACATTGATCGTTTCCAAGGGAAATACTGCTCCCGCCGAGTTTAACCGTCTGTGCAACACGCTCTCGGAATATGGGAAAGGCGAACGGCTGACCAATTCGGCGTCCGCTTTCTTAGACGAACATTTTGATGCGGTCATTCCGTCACATGCCGTTGAGGCAATCGCACAGTCCTTTTAACCGTTTCAAAGAAAAAAAGAGTCCTGACGGGCTCTTTTTTTCTTACATGCCAGAACATTCTCCGGTTCCGGAAGCTTCCGTTTCGCCGGCTTTTTATGACAGCTCCGCAAGCTTCGCCATCAGTTCATCCACATCAATCCCATGGACCATCGCCGCTTCCTCCAGCGACTCGCCCTGCGCGGACGGACAGCCGAGGCAGTGCATTCCCGCCTCCATCAAAACCGGTGCGACCGCCGGATTGATCTGCAGCATTTCGCCGATTGTCATGTCCTTTGTGTATAATGCCATATCGATGCCTCCTTATGATAATTGGTCATTCTTTCTGCGCCAATCCTATCTTAACACATATTGCACATTTTTCACAATTTTTTCCATAAATTTTTTATGGATGTACTCGAAAAAGTACATTGCTTCTCTTGACTCTCCTATGAAATCTAACCTATAATTATGGTGTATCGAAAGCATATTTTTATGCGTAACTAACGGTTTTTTAACCGTATAAAATTTTTTTATAGGAGGCATTTCAAATGAGACCAGAATGGAACGATTTTGTAGGCGGCAAATGGGACAAAGAAATCAACGTGCGTGATTTCATTCAGAGAAACTACACGCCGTATGACGGGGACGAGTCCTTCCTTGCAGGACCTACGCAGAACACCAATGACTTATGGGCGATGGTTCGTGACCTTCAAGACAAGGAGCGCGCGGCAGGCGGCGTTCTTGACATGGATACCAAGGTTGTATCCACGATCACATCCCATGGTCCGGGCTACCTCGACAAGAACAAGGAGACTATCGTCGGCTTCCAGACCGACAAGCCGTTCAAGCGCTCCTTACAGCCTTACGGCGGTATCCGTATGGCGGAGAAGGCCTGCTCCGATAACGGATACGAGGTTGATCCTGAGATTTCCGAGTTCTTCTCCACGCACAGAAAGACACACAACGCAGGCTGCTTCGACGCGTACAATCAGGAAATGAGAGCCTGCCGTTCCGCGCACATCATCACGGGGCTTCCGGATGCTTACGGACGCGGACGTATCATCGGCGATTACAGACGTGTCGCGCTTTACGGTATTGACAGACTGATCGAGGATAAGCAGGCACAGAAAGATTCGACCGGACGTGTTATGACGGATGACGTCATCCGCCTTCGCGAAGAAATTTCCGAGCAGATGGTCGCATTAAAGATGATGAAAGAAATGGCTGCTTCCTACGGCTGCGATATTTCCAAGCCGGCTGCCAACGTGCAGGAAGCGATCCAGTGGACCTACTTCGGCTATCTGTGCTCCGTCAAAGAGCAGAACGGTGCCGCAATGTCCCTCGGTCGTACGTCTACCTTCCTTGACTGCTATGCGCAGAGAGACCTTGCAAACGGTACGTTTACCGAGGAGCAGATTCAGGAGTTTGTGGATCACTTCATCATGAAGCTGCGCTGTGTCAAGTTCGCACGTACACCGGAGTACAATCAGATTTTTGCGGGCGATCCGGTATGGGTAACGGAATCCCTCGGCGGTGTCGGTGTGGACGGACGTCACATGGTAACAAAGATGAGCTTCCGCTATCTGCACACGCTTGAGAACTTAGGACCTTCCCCTGAACCGAACCTGACCGTTCTCTGGTCTACCAGACTTCCTGAGAGTTGGAAAAAGTATTGTGCAAAGATGTCTATCAAGACATCCTCCATCCAGTATGAGAACGACGATCTGATGAGAGTGGTTCACGGTGATGATTACGGTATCGCATGCTGCGTATCCTCCATGGTTATCGGTAAGGAAATGCAGTTCTTCGGCGCACGCGCAAACGTTGCAAAGTGTCTGCTTTACGCGTTAAACGGCGGTGTGGATGAAGTAACCAAGAAGCAGGTTGGTCCGAAGTATCGTCCTGTAACGGGTGATGTTCTTGATTATGATGATGTCGTAAGCAAGTTCGTTGATATGATGGAGTGGCAGGCGGACGTTTACGTCAATACGCTGAATGTCATCCACTATATGCATGATAAGTACTGCTATGAGAGAGCAGAGATGGCGCTCCATGACAGAGACGTAAAACGTTACTTCGCAACGGGTGTTGCAGGTCTTTCCATCGTGGCAGATTCTCTTTCCGCGATCAAGTATGCAAAGGTTGAGCCGATCCGTGATGAGGACGGCATCATTGTTGACTTTAAGACGACCGGCGATTTCCCGAAATACGGCAACGACGATGACCGCGTAGATGAGATCGCACAGTGGGTTGTCCATACGTTCATGACGGCAGTCAGAAGACATCACACCTACAGAAACGGTATTCCTACCACGTCGATCCTTACGATTACGTCCAACGTAACCTACGGTAAGGCAACCGGTAATACGCCTGACGGACGCAGAAAAGGCCAGCCGTTCGCTCCGGGTGCAAACCCGATGCACGGACGTGATACGCACGGTGCGGTCGCTTCCCTTTCTTCCGTATCCAAGCTTCCGTTCAATGATGCGCAGGATGGTATTTCCAATACCTTCACGATCATTCCGGGTGCACTCGGCAAGGAAGACAAAGTATTTGCGGGCGACATTGAAGTTGACTTAAATAAATAATTTATCATCTTCGCGATGCGGACCGGGCGGAAATGTGCGGCATTCCGCCCGGTCCGCATCCGTGAAAACTGATTGGAGAATCGTGCAATGAATGAATCGCAAATGATCGACAATCTGATCGCACAGCTCGATGCCGGCATGACAAACGGCGTCGGACATGTGAATGTAGACGTAGACGAAACAAGCAGTGAAGCCAAAAATGTCGAGACGATGGGCTGCGTGGACTGCTCCAAAAACGCATTCTCATGCAGTATCCCGACGATGCAGGAGGGAATGGACCGTTCCTGACGGACAGAACCATTCTATTTTAATTGAAGGAGGATATTACCATGGCAGAGAACAGTGCACAGGTAGAAAACTTAGTAAACTTATTAGACGGTTATGCAACCAAGGGCGGACATCATCTGAATGTCAATGTCTTAAACAGAGATACGCTCCTTGACGCACAGAAGCATCCGGAGAACTATCCGCAGCTTACGATCCGTGTATCCGGCTACGCAGTCAACTTCATTAAGCTGACGCCGGAACAGCAGGCGGACGTCATCTCCCGTACGTTTCATGAGGCAGTATAGAAGTTTGCGCTTAGCGCAAACTTCTAAAAAGAATCCGCATAGCGGATTCTTTCGGGATTGACGAAATTTCCGGCAATCCGGTAATTTTTAATTTTTCACAGGAATTTACAGAAGAATCCGCCTTGAGCGGATTCTTCTGACATTGAGAAATTTTATTAGCGCCTTCGCGAAGCGCCAGTGGCGCCTCACGAAAGCCCCATTTCTTCTCCGGCATCTTTTTTTGCAGAAAGGAGCTTACTATGAGCGGAAGAATCCATTCACTAGAATCCTTCGGAACCGTTGACGGTCCGGGCACCAGATTTGTCGTATTTGTGCAGGGCTGCCCCATGCGCTGCGCGTACTGCCACAATCCCGATACCTGGGCAATGACCGGCGGCACCATGATGGAGGTATCCGAAATCCTGGAGCAATATGAGCGCAATAAGAGCTTTTATACCAAGGGCGGCATTACCGTAACAGGCGGTGAACCGCTCATGCAGCCGGATTTTCTGATCGAGCTTTTTACCGAGTGTAAAAAGAGAAAGATTCATACCTGTCTGGATTCCTCCGGTATCGCGTTTAAGCCGGACAATGCGGCATTTCTCGAAAAAATGGATCGGCTCGTACCGCTGATCGACCTCGTGATGCTTGACATTAAGCATATCGATCCGGAAAAGCATAAAGAATTAACACAACAGCCCAACGATGGGATTCTTGCTTTTGCAGAATACCTTTCCGACCATCAGGTGGACCTGTGGATCCGCCATGTCGTCGTTCCGGGCATCACCGACGATCCGAAATATCTGTATGATCTCGGCTATTTCATCGGCGGACTTTCCACGTTGAAAGCGCTTGACGTCCTTCCCTATCATACGATGGGCAAGGTCAAATACGACAAGCTCGGTATGGAATATAAACTAAAAGACGTTCCTGCCATGACGCAGGAGAAAGCGATCGAGTGCAAAAAGCATATCCTTGATGGCGTAAAACAGCGCCGCTCGGAGCTTGCGAAAGGTTAGCGTTCACTAACGTGAAAGCCTGTAAATTCAAGCGTTTCTCCGAAATGCTTTGAAGCTGTTTTTGGAAAAATCTTTTTGGAAATTCCTCATATTTGCACTTGTCACTGACAGGCTTTTGTATTAGAATAATATCATGTCAAACGGGACATAACGAATTGTCCCGACGTGATTTTCACTAACTATAAAGGAGGATTCTATTATGGCAAGAGTAATCAGCGATGCTTGCGTAGCATGTGGTGCCTGCGAGTCAACCTGCCCGGTTGGCGCAATTTCTATGGGGGATGGCAAATTTGAGGTTGATGCAGACAAGTGCATCGATTGTGGTGCCTGCGAAGGCGGCTGTCCTGTCGGCGCAATCTCTGAAGCCTAATCCAGTATACGCAGAACACTTCTGCAATGTGCGAATATTCCCATGGCGCACGAAAACATTGTCGGCGTATCAAAACGGAATGATACGCAAAAGAAAAAGAACCGATCTCGGTTGATCTCGGTTCTTTTTCTTTTCAGTTTAATCCCATAAGGAAGAAAAGTGCGCCATGTAAAACTGCCTCATTTCCTCCCCTTCGTCATTCATGTGTTCCTTTATATAGTTTGCGTGATGCTTCTGCTCAATCGGATCAATTTCCAAATATCTGTGAATCACAAGACTGCCGGCTTGTTCTTCTTTCAATATCTCGGCATAGACATCATACACAAGCTCATGCCGGTGAACGGGTACATCCGTCCCGCTCTCCCAAGTATGTCCCTTCGTGTTTATCATGCCCTCCGTTGACGCAGGAATATAAATGTAACCGCGTTTACCACGGTAAAGGATTTTTAACTGATCCGGAAATCTCTCATAATAATGCTGCTTACCGTCCCCGCCAAGTCCCATCGTGACAAAATTCTCATGCCTGCTTCGACAGCAGACCAGGGCATAACATCTGTCCCCGGTAAAATAAGCAACCGGCTTCCCCGATGTATGAGAGGTTGCATTCGCCTTGATGATATGTAATCCGCCTATTGTTGTTCCGTGATACAGCATATTTCCCTCCGCAGTTTCCAATTTTCTATTTTACCTCAAGTGAGCCGCTCCTATCCCTGCCCTTTCCCCTGCACTCTCCTTATGTGGATGCACAGCATCCAAACATCTTGAAAAAGTGTTCGGATAGTGGAGAATCGGCTCATGCTCTCCACGCGGCCACATACAGATACCCACGCCCTATATCATAGACGGCAACCGCCCTTCTCAGACCGTCGTCACTCTCTTGCTGCCTCCACCAATACTTTGTCCCGCGCAAATGGCTGTAATATTCACGTTCCACATGCAGCTTCTCTACGGCGGAGTCATAAAACGCCTCGACTTCAGAATCCGCCTCTGTATTCAAATCCTCAAGCCATATATCCCCAGGCTGCATCTTGTAAACCTCATAATGCCAGCCGTCGCCGTGAAACGACTCTTCCTGTTCATGGTATACACACTCCAGTCCGTCAGGCAGCCCCAGCCCCCATTGATCTTGCACAGCCTCACTCCGTATCCTGAGCACTTCACCAACAAGAAAAATACTGAGAGCCGCCAAGATTGCAAAAGCCAGCAGGATAGCACCAGTCGCTATTCTCTTTATCCAAACAGTCCGCTCTTTCATAGATGCTCCCCCTCTCTTCCTCAAAGCAATTTTATCCACGCCCTATATCATAGACGGCAGCCGCTCGCTCACTCCGCCGCGCCTATCCGATAATGCCCGACAATATCCTGTCTCTGTGCAAGAATATCCTCCTCGTATGCCGCCTGCATCACGCCATTGTGATGGATCACATACGCAATCCCTTCGTCATTGCGGCTGTCCGACACGATCCCAATGTGGTTCTCAAAAATCACAATATCCCCGCCCTGCCATTCGGCAATGTCATAAATATCCGTTGTCAGGCTGCTCGCCGTATGCCCGAAAAACACGTTCAAATTCCGCACACGGCGGTAATCAATATTTGCATCCGGCGCGTCAATCGCATACAGTTCTCTGTTTGCCGCGATGTCCGCGTCCACAAGCATCCGCAGATCATAACCTGCATGACGCAGCGCATACGCGATCAGATCGGTACACACCCCGTATCCGTCGTCGGGATAACCGCCCTCATAATACTTGCTCTTATACCGCGGATTCGTCGCGATATACTCACGCGCGCCCTGTAAAATATCACTTTGATCGTCAATTCCATCCCCGTCCGCATCCGTTTCGCTATGTACGTCCGCGATCTGAAAATCCGCATTTGTCTTTGCCTTGACCGGCGCGCTGCTCGTGTGAAAAAAGAAATAACGAAGGTCCGTAAACAGATACAGACAGCCTGCGATCACGATCACAGCGACAGCTCCCGATAACAGCAAGATCGTCTTGTTTGCTTTTTTCATGTCATGATACCCTCCGCCCTAATTCGCCGCTTAACGCCATCGTCATAAATAATCCGTTTCTATCCACGCACTCTGTCCTTTCCAAATTTACCGCCCTGCCCTACATCCATTTACAGTCTCAGCCAAAGAATGCCTCCGCCCTTCCACAGCTTTGTCACATCGCACCGTTAAGTCCCTGCGCCATGCCTGCTAACATTCCGGCAGTTCTGTGAAAATCAGCGTTTCTCCGTCCGCCGCACCGACATAAATCTGATCCGTCATCCGTCCGATCTTCAAATAATGCTCAATGACGAACTTTGACGTATATGGCATTTCCAATGCGGAGAGTTCGGGATACGCAAACCACTTACTGATTCCCTCATTCGATGTCAGCCGCTCGTCCACATCTTTTTTTAGGTCTGCAAAGAAATAATAATTCTGCCGAATCTCTCCCTTTGCCCGGCGCAGGGTAACATACCGCAAGGACAGGTTCTCCATCGCATCCTCACCGATACCCAGCTCTTCCTCACATTCGCGCAGTACGCAGGCTCTCGCGTCATTTAACTCAAACGGCTCAAAATGCCCGCCCGCGGAGCCGACCCAGACATTGTTTACAACCCTGCCGCCCTGCCTGAAAAGGAGCAGCATCCGCTCTCCCTTAGATAAGTATACGGACGCCATATTCCTTAATGTTCCATCCATGAGCCGCACAAATCTCCTTTCCGTTCTCCTGCCTTATCCTCCCCCGATTGATGTCTCACAACATTGTATCCTCCGGCATTTGTATAATCTTGCATAATATTTCTTTCATTTCCTCGGGCGATTCGCAAAAATCACGGAGAATCCATTCGTTCAGCAATCCAAAAAGCGCGTGCAGATAAAACCCTGACTGATAGCATTCCTGCTTATCCGCGCTGTTCTGCGCTTTCATACAGCCGATAAACGCATCATAGACACAGGCGCCGAGGTCGGCGCGGTAAATTGCGGAAAGCATCGGACTGATACTTTGATTAAATTCAAAAAAGGCAGCGGCATTGGACAGATCAAACCGATGGCGCTCCACAAGATGATGCTCCGCCGCCCACCGCTCCCAACTAGTGATCAGTTTATAAGTGACCGCCTCATTTTTGCCTGAAAAATTACGAAACCATGTCGCCCTTCCGACTCCCGCCTCTGATGTAATCTCGTCCACCGTGATCTTTTCCATGCTTTTCGTCCGGAGCAGTCTGATCAGCGCATCCGCCATACATTCCTTCAAAAATTCCGTCGTCCTTTTACTCCGTCCCATCCCTGCGCCCTCGGTTTTGCTTTTGATAAAGATACTTTTTTACCGTAAAGTATCAAATAAACTTTCCCGGCTTGCAACCATCTAAAAAATCAATTAAAATTCAAACGATACGAAAGTATCTGATAAAAAGTATAATGTCCGGCAAATAAGCTGTCAATGGCAGCCTAAAGGAAAAAACAAATGAAAACCATTTCATCCCGATCAAAATTAAAAACGATCAAAAATCTGATTACATTTAACTGGAAGGTGTTGTTGGGATTTCAGCTTATTTATAAAGCGGCGTCCGTTCTTATTTTTGTTCCGCTCCTTTTTAACGTATTTGACACGATCATGAATGTCAGCGGATATTCTTATCTAACGTTAGAGAATATCGGTTCCTTCCTCACAAGACCGCTGACGCTGCTCGCGCTGATCCTGTTGCTTTTTCTCGCGACGTTCTATGCCATGATCGACATCGGCGCCGTGGTATTTACACTGGATCAGTCTTTCCAAAACCGCAAAGTCCACTTTTGGCAGGTCATCCGCTTTTCCGTGAAAAATGCGCTCCGCACATGGAACGTCAAAAATATCTTTTTAGTGTTTGTGGTGCTGTTGATGATGCCCTTTTTGAATATCGGACTGGCTTCCAGCCTTATCACGACCATCTCCATTCCAGAATTTATTATGGATTATATCACCGCAACGCCGTTTTTATCTGTATTGTTTGCCCTATTGATCCTGTTTTTATACCTTTTAATGCGAAAGTGGCTGTATGCCTTTCATTATTTCACACTGGAAGGCTGCTCTTTTCACGAGGCAAGAAAAAAGAGCCGTGCGCTCAGCCGCAGCCGCCGTTTCCGCGACGTAGTCTTTATGGCGTTCATGCAGTTTGTGTTCGCGCTTGCCGGCATCCTGTTCGTTCTGCTCATTATCGCGCTTGCCGTGATCGCAAGCAAGATTTTTTCCGGCATTTTTGTTACCCGCTGGCTCGCTTCCACAGCCATTTATCTGATGCTTCTACTATCGCTGACAATCCTCGCGTCGCTCTCCATGCCCGTCAGCTACGGATGTGTCAGCGTATTGTATTATATCGGAAAAGAAGCGGCGGGTGAGCCTGTCCTTCATGCAGAAGCGCCAGAATATGTGCAAAATGAAAAACGCGCCCGCCTGATCCACCGTTGCAATCTGATCTTGGGCGCTCTGATCGTTACCGTCAGCCTGATCGTCGGATACCTTGTCAATTCAGGCGCGCTGAATCCGCAAATAGAATATGTGCGTACGGTAAACGTAACCGCCCACCGTGGCGCATCCGCTTTTTATCCCGAAAATACGATGGCGGCATTTGAAGGTGCCAAAGACCTCGGCGCAGACTGGATCGAGCTTGACGTGCAACAGACGAAGGACGGTCAGATCATTGTGCTTCACGATACGAACCTGAAACGCACAACCGGAATGGACGCCAACACATGGGAAATGACCTACGCGAAGATTGCCGCATTGGATGCCGGAAGCTTTTTCAGCCCTGACTTCGCAGGCGAAAAAATACCGCTTTTGTCCGAGGTCGCCGCATTTGCCAGAGAAAACAACATCAAGCTGAACATTGAATTAAAGCCGACCGGCTATGAAACGGATTTTGAAAAAAATGTCATTGACATCATTAAGCAGAACGGGATCGAGGACATTTGCGTGATCACATCTCAGGTGTATGACGTCCTGCAAAACGTCAAGGCATACGATGAAACGATCACCACCGTCTATGTCATGAGCATCGCCTACGGTGATATTAACCAATTGACCGCCGCAGATCATTTCAGCGTGGAAGCCTCGAACGCCACAAAAAGTCTTGTCTCACGCGTTCATAACGCCGGAAAAGAGCTGTATGTGTGGACGGTAAATACCAAAGAAACCATCACAAAAATGGTGGAGCTGAACGTTGATAATATCATCACGGACGACATTGAACTGGCTCGACAGTGCATTTATGAAAGCAGATACAGCAACCTGCTCATAGATTACCTGACGTTATTTCAGTGAGACTCTTGTTCCGGTGCGGTATCCTGTCTTTTCGACATACCACACCTATTTTTCAATATCTTTCTGTTGATTTTCATACCATATCATGCTACATTGATGATACCAATCAAGCACGCGCAAGATCGCATTTTGGACCGGTCGATTAGGCAAAACGATATGCGTATGGAACGAAACGGAGAACTGCCAATGAAACGAACAAGAACTCACATCATGGAATTTATCAAGAAACAAAAAACCGCCTTTATCGCTTCCGTGGACGAAGACGGTTTTCCCAATATGAAAGCCATGTTTGCACCGCGTAAGATCGAGGGCGATTGTTTTTATTTTTCAACAAATACCTCCTCGATGCGCGCACAGCAATTTCTTAGAAACCCGAAGGCAAGCATCTATTTTTATCAGAGAGGGCGCTTCCGCTATGAGGGCATCATGCTGACCGGCACCATGGAGGTTCTACAGGACGATGCCATAAAAAGAGAAATCTGGCAGACCGGCGACACCATGTTCTACCGGAAGGGCGTGACCGATCCGGATTACTGCGTCCTAAAATTCACCGCCGAAAAAGGGCGTCATTACTGCGATTTGAAAACAGAAAGCTTTCGGATGGAGGATTTGGAATAAACCCTTACTAGGAATTTGATGATTCCCCACTCAGATACGTGAACACAATAGATATATCATATTTCCTGTTCCATAATAGTTTTGATTTTTACAATATCTGTATATAACAAATTAACTCCACGGTTATGCAGTGCAGGCACTTCCCTTATATTTTCTGTAAGAATCCTGTTCAGCTCATGATGCACTGTTACAGGTTTATTTTCTACTGTATGTATATGGTCAAAAAATTTTGCAATAACCGGAAAAGCATTCTTCTTTGGGTTAAAGCACTCTTATGTAAATTCCCCACCGACACCAGCCGATGGGGAATATTTACGCACTATACCATTTATATCCCACCTGTATAGCAAGTGGCATCATTTACGAACTGAATCATTTATACCCCGCACCATCAGCAAGCGGCAAACATTTACTTCTAACCATAGTATATACAGATTATGCGAAATAAGCAACCCGTTTTTCAAGCTTTTTCTTTTTTCTTAAAATTACTTCTATATTGTATTACTTTCAAGACGTTCCGCACAACGAAACGCTTTTAGATTCTCCGAAACCGCGCATATCGGTGCTCGGTCAGCTCCTCTATGCTGTACGCGCCGTATTGCTCCAAAAAACGCCGCAGCTCCTGATCCAGGCGCTCCGCGACCTCCTGCATACACGCGGTCGTATACTGTTCGGGTTCTTCAAAGACAAGCTCAATGATTCCCTGCTCTTTTAACTCCTCCGCCGTCATGCGCATAACAGCCGCCGCTTCCTTTGCCCGCTTGCTGTCCTTCCAGAGAATACTGGCAAACCCCTCCGGGGAAAGAATGGAATAAACGGCATTTTCGAGCATCCATACCTCATCCGCTGTCGCCATCGCAAGCGCGCCGCCGCTTCCGCCCTCTCCGATCACAATGGAAACCACCGGCGTCTTTAATGCGGACATTTCATAGATACTGCGCGCGATCGCCTCACCCTGCCCGCGCTCCTCCGCTTCCAGCCCGCAGAATGCGCCCGGCGTATCGACAAAGCAGATGACCGGGCGGTGAAATTTTTCCGCCTGCCGCATCAGACGCAGCGCTTTGCGATACCCCTCCGGCGAAGGCATTCCAAAATGCCGCTCGATATTTTCTTTGGTATTGCTTCCCTTTGCCTGCGCAATGACCGTGACCGGCGTACCATGGAACAATGCGATCCCGCCGATGACCGCTTTGTCATCCGCAAAACAACGGTCTCCGTGCAGTTCCACAAAATCGTCAAACAACGCGTGAATATAATCGCTCCCGACCGGGCGGTCGTTTCTGCGTGAAAGCTGTACACGCTCCCACGCATCCAGGCGGCGACGCCAATGCGCACTCGTCCCATCGCGCCTCGCCGACTGCTCCTGCGCAGTCCCCGCCAGCGCTTCCCGTTCATCCGCCTCATCATATATCAGCGTCAGCGGCTCCCGGCACAGGTTCCCGCTATCGTGCAGACGCAGGATCGTGCCCAGCGTATCGCGCAGTTTATCGCGCTCCACAATCCCGTCAATAAAACCGTGCGCAAGCAAAAATTCCGCTCGTTGAAACCCTTTCGGCAGTTTCTCTCCGATCGTCTGCTCGATCACGCGCGGACCCGCAAAACCGATCAACGCCTTTGGTTCCGCCAGAATGATGTCACCGAGCATCGCAAAACTCGCCGTCACGCCGCCCGTCGTCGGATCGGTGAGCACGCTGATATACAAAAGTCCCGCGTCGCTATGCCGTTTGAGCGCCGCCGCGGTTTTTGCCATCTGCATGAGAGAAACGATTCCCTCCTGCATTCTTGCACCGCCCGAACAGGCAAATAAGATCACGGGAAGCTTCTCCTTTGTGGCGCGCTCCACGGCACGGGCAATCTTTTCCCCGACCACTTCTCCCATGCTCGCCATCATAAAACGCCCGTCGCAGACCCCCAGCACAACTCTGTGCCCGTCAATCCGCGCCTCTCCCGTGACAACCGCCTCGTCAAGACCCGTCTTTTCCTGAAGCGCCCTGATCTTTTCCTCATACCCGCGAAATGCCATCGGATTGCCGCTTGCAAGCCCGTTATCCCATTCCGTAAACGAAGCCTCATCCGCAACGCGGGCAATTCTGCTGTAAGCGTCCACGCGAAAATACCCGCCGCATTTCGGGCAGATATAATAATCCGCGATCGCGTCCTCCGCAATGATCGCACTGCCGCATTTATTACATTTTCGCAGCAGACCGCGCGGTACGCTCGGACGCCGTTCTCCCCGCATATTGTCATTTCTTCTCGAAGTCATCTGCTTCGTCTTTTTGAACATATGATCCAGCTTCATAACATGCCTCACAATCCCTGTTGATAACGCTCAAGAAACGTAATATCAAGATTGCCCGCCAAAAAATCAGGATGATTGATTAGTTCGTATTGGTAGTCCACATTCGTCTCTATGCCCTCAATGATGACTTCACCGAGCGCACTTTGCAGCTTGCGGATCGCCTCGCTGCGGTTTTTCGCCCATACGATCAGCTTGGCGATCATCGAATCATAATAGGGCGGAATCTCACAGCCGGTATAAATCGCGGAATCGACGCGGATGCCCTTTCCGCCCGGCAGATATAGATCCGTGATCGTTCCCGGCGCAGGGCGGAAGTCCTTTTCCGGGTTCTCCGCATTGATGCGGCATTCGATCGCATGTCCTGTCAGCTTCACATCCTCCTGTGTGTAGGAAAGCTTTTTTCCCGACGCAATGCGGATCTGTTCTTTGACGAGATCAATCCCCGTCACCCACTCCGTCACGGGATGTTCCACCTGAATGCGGGTGTTCATTTCCATAAAATAAAAATGACCGTCCTTTTCCAGCAGAAATTCCACCGTTCCCGCATTGACATAGCCCGCCGCCTTCGCTGCCGCCACCGCGGTATTTCCCATGCGCTCGCGTAAGTCTTCAGACAGCGCGGCGGACGGCGATTCCTCGATCATTTTTTGATGATTCCGCTGAATCGAGCAGTCCCGCTCCCCCAAATGCACGACATTGCCGTAGGAATCCGCAAGAATCTGAAACTCAATGTGGCGCGGATGCGCAATGAAATGTTCTATATACATCACACGGCTTGCAAACGCCGCCTCCGCTTCTTTCTGTGCAGTCAAAAATGCCTGCTCAAATTCCTCCTCCGATGCAGCGACACGCATTCCTTTCCCGCCGCCGCCCAACGCCGCCTTGATGATGACCGGATAACCGATTTCTGCTGCTTCCCGCTTCCCGGTCTCCGCATCCGTGATCGGCTCGGTCGTTCCCGGCACGACCGGCACACCTGCCGCAAGCATTGTGTTTCTTGCCTGCTGTTTATCGCCCATTTTGGAAATAATCTCTGAACCCGGACCGATGAACGTGATATTACACTTTTCGCACAGCCGTGCAAACATGCTGTTTTCGGATAAAAAACCATAACCGGGGTGGATAGCGTCCGCGCCCGATATGATTGTTGCGCTGATAATCCTGTCCATGCTCAAATAGCTTTCCTGTGCCTGTGCCGGTCCGATACAGACCGCTTCGTCCGCAAGTTTGGTATGTAACGCCTCGGCATCCGCCTCGGAATAGACCGCGACCGTCTCAATTCCCATTTCGCGGCAGGCACGGATGATGCGCACGGCAATTTCGCCCCGGTTTGCCACCAATACTTTTTTTATCATGGCTGTACTCCTATCTGATGACAAACAACGGCTCGCCGTAGCCGACTCCCTGCCCGCTCTCCACAAGGATTTCCGCTACCACGCCGTCATATTCGCTCTCGATCTCATTCATCAGCTTCATGGCTTCCACGCAGGCGAGAACCTGTCCTTTTTTGACCGGATCACCGACAGATACATAAGGATTGGCATCTTCCGACGGTGCCGCATAAAAGACGCCGACAAGCGGAGATTTTACAATGTTCCCGCTGACAGGCGCCGCCGCATCCTCCGCGCCGGAGACCGCCTGCATGCTTTCCGGCTGCCCTGCCGCACCTGCCATGGGCGGCACCGTTCCCGGTATAGCGGATGCCTGCATCGGATATGCGCCATCCGTGCCTGCCGTCTGTACCCGCACAGCGGCGTCTTCCTTTTTCAGACAGAGTTTCAATCCATTCTCCTCATAGCGGAAATCCGTCAATTTTGATTCGGATACCGTCTCAATCAACTGTAGTAACTGCTCCCATTCCATGATGATTTTCCTCCCGCCGTATTTTAGGCTGTACCACCGTAAAGTTCCGACTGCCCTGCCGGACACTGTTCCCCGCTTTCATGCAGCAGGTTCATTGCTCCCCTGTCCGAACCGCAGACATCTTCCGTTGCTTATCCCTCATACTTTTTTACGAGCAGCGTCGCATTATGTCCGCCGAATCCCAAGGAGTTTGACATGGCGTAACGCACCTCTTTTACAACCGGCGCGTCGATCGCATAATTTAAGTCGCATTCTTCATCCGGCGTCTGTGTCCCCACTGTCTGATGAATAAATCCATCCTGTATCGACTTTACGCACGTGACAAATTCCACGCCGCCCGCCGCGCCGAGAAGATGTCCGATCATGGATTTCGTCGAATTGATGACGACGTCCTTTGCCGCCTCGCCGAACGCCGCCTTGATCGCTCTTGTCTCGAAAAGATCATTGTGATGCGTTCCTGTTCCGTGCGCATTGATATAGGTAACGTCCTTCGGCGCAACACCCGCCTCTTTCATTGCAAGCTCCATTGCCTTTGCCGCGCCGCTTCCGTCCTCGATCGGGGAAGTGATATGATAAGCGTCGCTCGTGGCGCCATAGCCGACCAGCTCCGCATAAATATGCGCCCCGCGCGCCTTTGCATGTTCCAGTTCTTCCAAAACGACAACGCCCGCTCCCTCGCCGAGAACAAAGCCGCCCCGGTCCTTATCAAACGGGATGGAAGCGCGCAGCGGATCTTCCGCCGTCGAAAGCGCTGTCAGCGCTGTAAATCCGGCAACGCCGGTCGGACAGATACAGCCTTCCGTTCCGCCCGCAACCATCACATCCGCATCATCATATTGGATCGCGCGGAATGCGTCGCCAATGCAATTCGTCCCTGTCGCACATGCCGTCACAACATTGGTACACTTTCCTCTGAGTCCCAGCTGAATGGACACGTTTCCCGCCGCCATATTGGAGATCATGAGCGGTACCATCAGCGGGTTGACTCTGGCGGGTCCCTTTGTCAAAATCTTTTCATATTCGCTTTCTTCCATTTGCAGACTTCCGATTCCCGAACCGATCACGACGCCTGCGCGGAACGCGTCCTCCCTCTCCATGTCGATCCCCGCGTCCGCAAACGCCTCATTTGCCGCCGCCACCGCATATTGGGAAAACAGCTCCATGCGCTTTGCCGCCTTAAAATCCATGCGCTCCTTCGCGACAAAATTTTTGACCTCCGCCGCGATCTTTACCTTATAATCCGTCGTGTCGAATTTTGTGATCGCGCCGATCCCGACTTTTCCTTCTTTCACCGAAGCCCAAAATTCTTCCACCGTATTTCCGATCGGCGTCACCGCCCCAAGACCTGTCACAACGACTCTTCTTTTCATCTGCGATTCTTTTCCTTTCGTTTTTCCCGTTCCCCGAAACGCCCTTTGGCAATATCGTAATTTGCGAAGAATCGCTTTAGCGATTCTTCCGGGAATGACTTAGTCGTTCTTAGGCGGCGTATTTTGACGCCTTAGAGCGACTTCATTCCCTTTACATAACCATTCCGCCGTCCACATGCAGTACCTGCCCCGTAATGTACGCCGCATCCTCCGACGCTAAAAAAGCAACTGCCGCCGCCACCTGCTCCGGCTTGCCAAAGCATCCTAACGGAATCTGTGTCATTGCGCCCGCTTTCACATCCTCGGAAAGCGCCGCCGTCATATCTGTCTCAATAAATCCGGGCGCGACCGCGTTCACGGTAATGCCGCGCGACGCAAGTTCCTTCGCCGCCGACTTTGTCAGACCGATCACACCCGCCTTGGACGCAGCATAATTTGCCTGTCCCGCATTGCCGCTCACACCGACCACGGACGCCATATTGATGATTCTGCCGCTCCGCTGTTTTAACATCTGCCTCGCCGCAAAACGGATCGTGTGGAACGCGCCTTTTAAGTTCGTATCCAGCACGCGGTCAAAATCTTCCTCGGACATTGCCATAAGCAGACCGTCCCTTGTCATACCGGCGTTGTTGACAAGAATGTCCAAAGAGCCGTACGTCTTGATTACATCCTTGATAAATGCCTCGCTCTGCTTAAAATCCGACACGTCGCACTGATAAACGGCGCCTTTCCCGCCCTGCGCCTCTATCTCCGCAAGCACCTGCTTTGCCTTTTCCTCAGAACCGTTATAATTGATGACGACCGTTGCGCCCTCCCTGGCAAGCCGCATAGCGACCGCTCTGCCGATTCCCCGTGACGCGCCGGTCACAACCGCTGTTTTCCCCTCTAATACCATTCCCGTGATCTCCTTATCCTTCTCTCGTCCTTCGTACGCTTTGCAAAACCTTACATTTCCCGGATTTTCCGCCGCCTAAACACGCATCCCGCCGCATTTACAAAAGCGCCTCGGCAGCCTTGTCCACATCCTCCCACACGGAAGCGTGAAGCACACGTTTCTCTTTATCTATTTTTCGCAAAAAACCCTCCAGCGTCTTTCCAGGACCAATCTCCACGAACGTATCAACGCCCTCGGCAATCATATGTTCCATGCTCTGCTGCCAGCGCACAGGTGCGCTCACCTGCTCCGCCAACAGCTTCTTGGTCTTTTCAATGTCCGTGACCGTCTGTGCTGTCACATTCGTCACATAGGGAATCCGTAACGGTGAAAAAACCATGCGCGCCATTTCCTCCGCAAGCTGCTCCCCCGCGGAAACAAGCATTTTCGAGTGGAACGGACCGCTGACGTTCAGCATGACCGTGCGCTTCGCGCCGCCCTCTTTTAAGCGTTCCGCCGCCTCTTCGACCGCCTTGGTTTTTCCGGTGATAACGATCTGCCCGGGACAATTATAATTCGCAACGGACACATCTTCCATTCCGTCAATGATGCGCTCAATGTCCTCCGCCGCCATCGCAATGACCGCGCACATCGCGCCCTCTCCCGCCGGCACCGTATTCTGCATCAGAATGCCGCGCTTTCTCACCAAACGGATGGCATCCAATTCCTCCATGCCGCCTGCTGCCGCGATCGCGCAATACTCGCCAAGGCTTAACCCCGCCGTCATATCCGGCTTAATCCCTTTTTCTTTTAGCACGCGGGTGATCGCCAGACAGGTCGTAACCATTGCCGCCTGCGTGTATTCCGTCAGATCGAGTTTCTCATTCGGCACAAAACATAATTCTTTCATATCCAGCGACAGCGCTTCGCCCGCCGCGTCATACAGCGCGCGCGCGGACGCGCTCTTTTCATAAAAATCAGCGCCCATTCCCGCCGTCTGTGCTCCCTGTCCGGGATAGATAAACGCCAGCTTACTCATAAAGTCCTGTTCCTTTCATCAGATTGTCCGTCTCCTGCACAAGCCGCTTGATGAGCTCCGCACAGGTTTCTTCTTTTTTTACCAGACCCGCGATCTGCCCTGACATGATCGTGCCGTTCTTCACGTCGCCTTCCACGACCGCCGCGCGGAGGCTCCCCGCCGCAATACGCTCAAGCTCTTCCATTCCTGCTCCCGCCGCCTCAAGCTCCAAATATTTTTTAGTCATGTCATTCCTTAAGGCGCGCACGGGATGTCCCGTTGATCTTCCCGTCACGCGCGTATCTATATCCTTTGCTTTTAAGATGCGCTCCTTATAATTTGCATGTACCTGCGATTCCTTTGCCACAACAAAGACGGTTCCCATCTGCACGGCGCGCGCGCCAAGCATGAATGCGGCGGCAATGCCCCTGCCGTCCGCAATACCGCCTGCCGCAATGACCGGAATATCCACTGCGTCAACGACCTGCGGAACAAGCGCCATGGTCGTTGTCTCGCCGATATGACCGCCCGACTCACAGCCCTCCGCTACGACCGCGTCCGCACCGCTGCGCTCCATGCGCTTCGCGAGCGCCACAGATGCCACAACCGGAATGACCTTGATACCCGCTGCTTTCCACATGTCCATATACGTTTCGGGATTGCCTGCTCCCGTCGTTACGACCTTCACGCCCTCCTCGGCAACCACTTTCGCCACATCCGCAGCGTACGGACTCATCAGCATGATGTTGACACCAAACGGTTTCTTCGTCAGTTTTTTTGCTTCCCGGATCTGTTCGCGCACCCACTTAGCCGGAGCCGCCGCCGCGCCGATCAGTCCCAAACCGCCCGCCTCGGAAACGCCTACCGCAAGGTGATGCTCGGCAACCCATGCCATACCGCCCTGAATGATCGGATATTCAATCCCCAACAGCTTTGTGATCTCTGTCTGCATAACGTAAGCCTCCTCTTTTCCTGTATATCTGTATCTCTTGTTTCTCGATCTCTATTCCTGTTTCTCCAATCCTATTTTGCTTCGATCTCTCGCTTTCTCTATTTTCCGTCTCTCTCTCTTTAATAACCGCGCCTGTCTTTTCCTTAATTTTTACGCCTCTTACCACTCCACGACCGCAGCGCCCCACGTTAAGCCTGCGCCGAAACCTGCAAGCACCAGTTTGTCCCCCTCGTGCAGTCTGCCGTTTCGATGAAGCTCGTCGAGAAGGATCGGAATGCTGGCGGATGAGGTGTTCCCGTATTCCTGTATATTCATCGGAAATTTTTCGATCGGCTCATCCAGGCGTTTCGCGACCGCTTCCACAATCCTTTTGTTCGCCTGATGCAGCACATAGAGGGTCACATCTTCTTTTGTCAGGTGATTCCGCGCAAGCACTTCTTCGATCACCTCCGGCACCTTTTTTACGGCGAAACGAAAAACCGCCTGCCCGTCCATGCCGATCCGATGCGCGGAATCCTGCATCTGCGCCGCGCCGGTCTCCTCATGCAGATTGCTCCAGTCATGGCGGCTCTTACAGGTGAGCGCATCGCCTTTTGCCCCGTCGGAGTGCGTGACCGGCAGATTCATCTTTCCATCCGTTCCCTTTAGGACGACCGCCCCCGCTCCGTCTCCAAACAGAATACAGGTGCCGCGGTCCTTCCAATCCATCAGATTTGAAAGGCACTCGCTTCCGATCAGAAGCGCCGTATGATAGATGCCGCTGTTCAAATAAGCAAGCGCCGTATGATAGGCAAGCAAAAATCCCGTGCACGCCGCGGAAAGATCAAAGCAGGTCGCCTGATCCGCTTTCAGCTCCTTCTGCACCTCGCATGCCGTACACGGCAAAATCAGATTGGAAGAGGTTGTCGATACAATGAGCAGGTCAATCTCCTCCGCCGCAATCCCCGCATCCGCAAGCGCACGCCTGCCCGCCATGCATGCCATGAAAACCGTCGTCTCCGTCTCTCCTGCAATATGCCGTGCCTCAACGCCCGTCCGTTCCCTGATCCACTCGTCGTTTGTATCTACAAACGCGGCGATCTCATCATTATCCATGCGATGTTCAGGTACATACGAACCCGTTCCGCATATTTTTCCTTTCATAAACGCCCCCGCTGTTCCTCAACCTCTTTATCCGCCCTGCATCCGCTTCCATGAGCGGCATGCTGCATCTTACAAAATTTATTTTGACATTCAAAGTATATAAAGATTTCCCCCGCTTGTCAAGCCTTTCCGGAATCCTGCTCTTAAGACAGCCCCGCACCCTGCTCCTGTTCCTGCCGGTTCCTTTCCCTGCTGCCAAACAAATTGCGCCGTGTCTTTGTCTGCTCTGTCTTCCTTGTTTCCTGACGCGCGGCCGCTTTTTCCCGCTGTGCCTTCTCGTTCTCCCGGCTTGCGTCCTCCTTCTCCTGCTGCAGCTTCTCTCTCTCCTTGCGCGCACTTGCCTTCTCCTGCCAGAGCTTCTTCTTTTCCTGACGCGCGGTCGCTTTTTCCCGCTGTGCCTTCTCTTTTTCCCGGCTTGCGTTCTCCTTCTCCTGCTGCAGCTTCTCTTTCTCCCGGCGCGCCCGTTCCTGTTGCAGTTTCTCCTTTTCTCTGCGTGCGCTCTCTTTTTCTGTGCGCTGTTTTTCCTTTTCCGCGCGCAGATGCTCTTTCTTCATCCGTTTGCGATCGCCCCGCGTCACCCTGTTACGCCGCTCCCGCTCTCGCAAAATCTCGTCCAGCTTTTTGTAATGCTCCTCCTCGCGCTGTTCCTGCATACTGAATTGATAATTCATCTCCTTTGACACTGTCTCGGCAACCCCCTTCTTGATCTCGCGCAAAAGTCCCTCATTCTCTTCATGTACCGCCGTTACGACCATCTGCTGCAGCATCATGCAGAGCCTCGCCGCTTTTCGCGTTTTCTCCTCCTCCAGCTGCGCCGTGGACGCGCTGTGCTCCCCGCATTCCGGCAGATGCTTTTCCTGCTCTTCCTGAAGTGCAACGGCATCCCGCGTCTGTCCGCCTGCTGCCGGCTTCCGCGTTTCGCTCTCCGTCCCGCCTGCTGTCTGCCCTGCGCCCGCCTGTCCGCCTGCTGTACGTTCTGTCTCCCATTTTCCGCGCTCCGGCGCGCCTGCGGATGCGGCATCCCCCTGCGCAAGCTGCTTGTCCCTCATATGTACTTTCGTCCGGATCGCCCGCAACTGCAGTCCTTCCTTTTTTAATTCCTTGATATACAAAAATCTGCTCAGATCCTCATCCGTATATAACCTGTGCCCCTGCTTATTGCGCTCGATCGGCAGTTGCAGTTCCTCCTCCCAGTAACGCAGAACATGGCTCTCCACGTTCACTTTTTTTGCCGCGTCCGTAATCTGATAATAATTCATGACTGTCCTCCTTTTTGTTTTTGAAGCCGCTGGTCCGGTTCGTGGAATGGTATTTTTGTAAAAAAAGAGAATCTCCCTTTCGGAAAATTCTCTTTTGCACGCATGACGCTGCCGCCATCGTATCATCTGTCTGTCCGCCCACTCGCTACGCAGGCTTTCCTTTTCGTGTATCCGCCTATTCTGTATCGCAACGCCCGCCGCCGCTCCTGCGTTCTTCTTTCGCAAAATCCGTTGTCATTCCTGCCGATTCCGATAATCACCGCGCTCCATATTCGCGAACTTGGTATATTCCGGCAGCCACACAAGATTAACGGTGCCGATCGGACCGTTCCTCTGCTTGGCAATGATGATCTCGGCAATATTTTTCATTTCGGTATCTTTATTGTAATAATCATCGCGGTAAATAAACATCACAACGTCGGCGTCCTGCTCGATCGCACCCGATTCGCGCAGATCGGAAAGCATCGGTCTGTGGTCGGGGCGCTGTTCCACGGCACGGCTCAGCTGCGAGAGTGCAATGACCGGAACCTGAAGCTCTCTCGCAAGCGCTTTTAGGGATCGTGAGATCTCGGAAATCTCCTGCTGTCTGGAATCGTTTCCCCGTCCGCTCGCACTCATCAACTGCAAATAGTCAATCATAACCATTTGCAGATTGTGCTCCAGTTTATATTTGCGGCATTTGCTTCTTAATTCGGGTACGCTGATTCCCGGCGTGTCGTCAATGATCAGATTGGATTTGCCGATGACTGCAGCGGATTCGATCAGGCGCTCCCAGTCATTATCGTCTAAGCCGCCTGTCCGAAGTCTTTGCGCATCCACACGGGACTCCAGTGAAAACAGACGGTTGACGAGCTGCTCCTTCGACATTTCCAGGCTGAAAATCGCAACCGTCTGATTAGAACGGAATGCAACATATTCCGCGATATTGAGCGCAAGCGCCGTTTTACCCATGGACGGTCTCGCCGCAATCAGAATCAGATCCGAGGGCTGCATCCCCGCCGTCCGATAATCTAAGTCGGTAAAGCCGGTGGCAACTCCCGTCACCGCTCCTTTGTTATGGGACGCGATCTCGATTTTCTTAAGCGCTTCGGCAACCACCTGCCTGATCGGTACAAATTCTCCGGTATTGCGGTTCTGCACGAGCTGGAATATCTTTTTTTCCGTATCGGCTAAAATATCCTCAACCGGCTCCTTGCCGACATAACAGGTATTCGCGATCTCCTCATTCACCTTAATGAGTCTGCGCAGCAACGCCTTCTCCGCCACAATATTCGCATAATGCTTCACGTTCGCGGACGTCGGCACGGTATTTAGAATATCCTTGATAAACTCAAGCGAACTGACCTCCGGCGGCACATCCTTTTCCTTCAGGCGGTTCTGCAGCGTCACCATATCGACCGGTTTCGCCTCATCGTGAAGCTCGACCATCGCCTCAAATACAATGCCGTATTGCTTCCCGTAAAAATCATCGCCTGTCAAAATCTCCGACGCGACCACGATCGCATCTTTATCCATCAGCATAGAACCAATGACCGATTGCTCCGCCTCCACGCTATGGGGTAATACCCTTTTTAAGAGGGCCTCTTCCAGTTCCGCCACTGCTTATCTCCTTTGTCCTCTACTTCCCGCTCACCTGTACCCGCAATGTCGCCGTCACCTTCGGATGCAGCTTTAACGGAACTTCATAAGTGCCCAGATTCTTAATGGATTCTTTCAGTACGATCTTCTTTTTGTCGATGTCATAGCCGTACTGCTCTTTTGCCGCCTGCGCGATCTCCTTGCCTGTCACGGCGCCAAATACCTTGCCGCCCTCGCCGGTCTTAATGGAAACGACGATCACCTTTTCCTCCACCGTCTTTTTCAGCTCCTGCGCCTTTGCGAGATTCTCCGCAGCGATCTTTTCCTCATTTGCTTTTCTCAGCTTTAAGTCGTTGATATTGGCATTGTTCGCTTCCACACCGATCTTCTTTGGCAAAATAAAATTGCGCGCATAGCCGTCGCTGACCTCTACCAGATCGCCTTTTTTCCCCAGTGCTTTTACATCCTGTTGTAAGATTACTTTCACGAAATATCACCCTCTCCTATCATTGTTTCCAACGTTTCCTTAATCCGCGCGATCGCACCCGCCATATCGGTATTTTCAAGCTGTGCACCCGCCATATTCATATGACCGCCGCCGCCGAGACGTTCCATGACAATCTGCACATTCACTTCATCAATGGAACGCGCGCTGATATAGATCATATTCTGATACTCCGTGCAGACAAAGCTTGCCTTGATACCCACGATATTGAGCAATTCGTTCGCCGCCTGCGCCCCTACAATGGTCGGGCTTTGAATGCCGTGCGCCGGACAGACCGATATGGCATAACTGCCATGGAAGATCTCAACCTGACGCACTGCTTCCGCTTTCGCCTTATACTCTGTCGCATCTTCCCGAAACATCTTACGCACCCGCGTCACGTCCGCTCCGCTCCGGCGCAGAAATGCCGCCGCTTCAAACGTCCGCACACCCGTCTTGCTCATAAAGTTGTTCGTATCGACCACGATACCCGCATAGAGACAGTCCGCTTCCACGCTGCGCACCTTCACATTGTCGCCGACATATTGCAGAATCTCTGCGACCATTTCGCAGGCGCTCGACGCATACGGCTCCACGTAGGAAAGCGTCGCGTTTTCAATGACCTCAGCGCCCTGTCTGTGATGATCGAGCACGACAATAGATTTACAGTAATGAAGCAGTTCGGGACATTCGGTAATGCTCGGTTTATTGACATCCACGATCACAAGGACGGTATTGCTGTCCGCATATTCCAACGCCTGCTGTCCCGATATGATCGTGCCTTCTTCATATTCGGAATGCCCTTTATAACGATCTACAAGCGGCTGTAAGGATGTCGTCACATCATCCAGCACGATATGCGCTTTCCGCTCAAGCGCCTTCGAAATACATACGATCCCGACCGCCGCGCCAAAGCTGTCCACATCGCTCAGACGGTGTCCCATCACAAGCACCCTGTCTTTGGCGCTGATGATCTCCTCCAGCGCATGCGCCTTCACTCTCGCCTTTACGCGCGTGCTCTTTTCCACCTGCTGGCTCTTGCCGCCGTAATAAGCGACCGTCTCCGGCGTCTTAACAACCGCCTGATCGCCGCCGCGTCCAAGCGCTAAGTCGATCGCCGTCCGCGCAAATTCATAGTCCTGCGTGTAAGTCAGCCCGTCAAGCCCGACACCGATGCTCAATGTGACTGCCATCTCGTTTCCGATATTGACCGTCTTCACGTCCTCCAGAAGATCAAAACGCTGTTCTTTTAGCTGCTGAACAGATTTCTTCCGCAGTACGATCAGATATTTATCCTTTTCCAGCTTCTTAACGATACCGTCAATCGCGGAAATGTACTTATTGATCTTACGTTCGATCAGCGCGGTTAAAAGAGAACGTCTTACTTCCTCAATGCTCTCAAGCGCCTCGTCATAATTGTCAAGGTAGATCATGCCGACCGCAAGCGACTGGTCGTCATTTTCCTGCAGCGCGATGCGCAACGCCGTCTCGTCAAACAGATACATGGCAATCAGATAACCATCGTAGGTTCTGCCGGATACAATATCGCTGTTTGCGACCATCTCGCGTAGGGAAATCTTTTTCATCCGCACATCATAGACACTGCCCTCGTATTCAATCGTCTCCTGCGCCGTGTCTTCCTTTTGCGGAAGCTTGTCCGCCGTCAGCGTCGGAAACACTGTCCAGACGGATTTGCGGTATCCTTTTTCTTTATGGGTTACCTCCTCAAAACACTCATTCGTCCAAATAATCTTTCCGTTTTCGTCAAGCAGCGCATGGGGCAGTTCTAATTCCCGCAGAAGCTGCTTTTGAATCTGACCGTACTGCGTTGCAAAGCTGATCAGCTCATTCATGATGACCGGTTTGTTATAATTCATCAGCAATGCGACAATAATAAAATAGGTCACAACAAACGCCGACAGCACAACCCCCGCCGTCAAACTCACCATATAAATAATAATATTCACAAGGACAAGCAGGACGCCAAGAAGCAGCGTTGACTGCATATAAGTCCTCAGACGGCCTTTCAGCCGTATTTTATTTGTACTCATTGAATGTCCCCTCTGGTATGCATAATGCCTATACCGTTCTAGTATAACATTATTTTAACGGAACTTCCATAGCATAATATAGTGGATTATCGCGAAAGAACGGGATAGATGTTGTGGTCTATCCGGAATCGGAGCATTTTTTACAAACAGATGTGAAACACTTTACTTCTCCGCTTACCGCACAAAAAAAGAGCCCTGCCGGAGCAGAACTCTTTTTTACCTCTTAGAAAACACCCGAAAGAATTTGCGTCTGCAAACTCCTAAAAGGACGCCCAAAAGAATTTGCGTAAGCAAATTCTTTGAAAGAGTTTGCGCCAGCAAACTCTTTTTTAGTCACACGCATACGGCATCAATGCGATATGTCTTGCGCGTTTGATCGCGACCGTCAGCGCTCTCTGATGCTTTGCGCAGTTTCCGGTAATCCTTCTCGGAAGGATCTTGCCTCTTTCGGACACATATCTCTTTAACTTTGCCGTGTCCTTATAGTCGATCACATTATCTTTTCCACAGAAAACGCATACTTTTCTTTTTCTATGGACTCCGCCGCGTCTCTTCACAGGCGCGTCAGTCTTATCTGCTGCTGCCTTGGTATAAGCCATTGCTAAAGCCTCCTATCTACACTCAAATCCACTGTTAATTAAACGGTAATTCCTCGTCGATTCCATCCGGAATATTCATAAAGCCGTCTCCCGCAGGCGCTACCGGCGCGGACTGTCTCGCCGCTCCTCCGTTATAACCCCCGTCATTGCCCGCGGATGCGTTTTTGCTCTCCGCAAACTCTACGTCCTCCACGACAACGTCTGTTGTGTACACCTTGACGCCGTCCTTATTGGTGTAGCTGCCGGTCTGAATTCTTCCCGATGCCACGACTTTCGTTCCCTTGTGTAAGTACTTCTCCACAAATTCTCCGGTTCTGCCAAACGCCACGCAGCCAATAAAGTCCGCGTTGTTATCATCCCCGTTATTGCGGTTAAAACGGCGGTCTACCGCAAGCGTAAATCTTGCGATCGCCATTGCATTTTCACCCTGAGAGTATCTTACATCCGGATCCCTCGTCAAACGCCCCATAAGTATTACTTTGTTCATACGTTTCTCTCTTTCTTTATGCTTCCTGTTTTACGCACAAAAATCTGATGACGTTTTCCATAAGACGAACGTTGCTTTCAATCTGTGCCGGTGCGGCCGCGTCTGCGTCAAACTGGATAAAATAGTAGAAGCCCTCTTTCATATGCTGAATATCATATGCCAGCCTCTTCTTCCCCCAGTCGTCCACATTCGTAACCTGTCCGCCGAATCTTTCGATATAGCCTTTGCACTTCTCAATCTCTGCGGCTCTCACGTCATCTTCGACTTTCGCACTTACAACAACGCATAACTCATACTTGTTCATGCTCTAGTTACCTCCTTTTGGTCTCTGGCCCCTTTCTGATAAAAGGAGCAAGGAAAAATATTATATCACGGATTTATAGAATACCACACCGCCCGTCCAAAATCAAGCAGTTTTATAAAAAAGTTGTGATTTTACGCCGTTCCGAAAGGAATGGTTACACCTTTCCTTTTATCTCCCGCACATTCTTTTCCAATGCGGGACGCGCGATCATGATCTGATGCCCGCACCCGCAGCATTTCAGGCGAAAATCTGCGCCTATGCGCAACACTTCCCATTCCGCCGAACCGCAGGGATGTTTTTTTTTCAGTCTGACGATATTTCCGACCTGTATATCCATTCTGCCCGCCTCCGCTCTCTCTGCGCGACCTGCCTGCACTGCCGGCAGGTTTCGATCCGTGCGCAGAAATGATCTCTTCCGGGCGAATGCGCCCGATTTTTAGAAATCCCTGATTTTCAGGTCAGACTTCCAAGCACTTCCCCGATACTGCCCTGAATGACGAGATCCGCCATGCTGTCCCTTCCCGTCGCGGAGCGGTTGATGAGCACGAGCCGGTTTCCCCTGTAATAATCAATCAGTCCCGCCGCCGGATACACGACCAGCGATGTGCCGCCGATGATCAGCATATCCGCCTCGCTGATACATTTTACCGCCTCCGAGAGCGTATCGTTATCAAGCCCTTCTTCATATAACACCACATCCGGTTTAATCCCGCCCCCGCATGCGTCGCACTTCGGTACTCCCTGCGTTTCCTTTATATACTGCGCGTCAAAAAACTTTCCACAGGACTCGCAATAATTGCGCAACACGCTTCCGTGAAGCTCCAGCACCTTTTTCGAGCCCGCCGCCTGGTGCAGTCCGTCAATATTCTGCGTGATGACCGCTTTTAACTTTCCTCTCTGCTCCAGCTCCGCCAGCTTTTTGTGCGCCGCGTTCGGCTTTGCATCCAGACAGAGCATTTTATCCCGGTAAAACCGATAAAATTCCTCCGTCCTGCTCCGGTAAAAACTATGGCTCAAAATCGTCTCCGGCGGATAGTCATACTTTTGATGGTACAATCCGTCCACGCTTCGGAAGTCCGGTATCCCGCTCTCGGTCGATACGCCCGCTCCCCCGAAAAAAACAATATTATTGCTTTCATTGATCCACTTCTGTAAAGTCGCGATCTTTTCCTCCATATACCGTCCCCCTTTTTGGCTTTTCATAATTTGATTTTAGTGTATCTTTCTAACTGATAATCAGCGCACCTTCACGATCGTCACAACGCGCCCCTGCATATCCGGGTATCCCTCATACACGACCTCGCCCATCTGTTTTAACAGCTCCGTATCCATTCCGAGCAGCGCATACTTATTATATTCGCATGTGCCGATAAATAAATAGGTTACCTGATATTGATCCAACAGCGCGCGCACAAGCTCCTTGTCCTGCGAGGTATAGATCGTCTGTATCTGTGCCGCGCGGTCGTTGACCGGCGCAGGACTGTTATGCCAGAGCCATTCATGCACGCGCCAGCCGAGCACGGTCGGCAGTCCTGTCAGAACGGACACGCGGTTGTCGATCGTATAGCTTTCCCCGTTTGCCTCCAGAATGACCGGACGCCCCTCCACATTTTCATTGAGCCATGCGATCGCCGCTGCGTCCATCGGCTGTTCTTCATAAATATAGCGGTCTGCGCGCATTCCGATATAGCCGTCCTCGTTACTTAGATCGCCGAACCACGCCCGCACGCTCGTGCCGAAATATCCGCAGGTCCAAAGCAGCAGAACCAGACCGACAATCCCGTATTTCAACTGCCTGCGCGTTTCTTTCAACAGGATAAAACGCGTCAGAATATAGCCGCTGGAAATGCCAAACAAAATATACGCCTGATACACCAGCTTAAACATCGTGTTGGATCGTTTATAATCTCCGGCATAAATATCCGACATATAAATCACTTCCGGCGTGAGCACAAGCCCGATCGCGCAAAGTCCGAGTATTAAAATAAACAGATCTGTTATCCCCAGATTTTCCAAAAAGCGCACAAAGCGGTTCTGCCGTCCCCCGCCTTCCCCGTCTTCATGCAGGGCTTCCGCTTCTTTTTTCTCCAAAACGCACTTTTTATTCCGCTGTGTCTCTTTCCAAATGAGCGCCGTGACAAATCCGATCACGATCATCACCTGCAGTCCCCACAGAATGATAAGCTGATAAAGCGGCGTATGCGTCTTCGCAAGCAAAATTCCGTTTGCCATCGCCACAAAATGAATGTTAAACGGCAGCGCCGTCAAAAATGCGACCGCCAGAACAACGCCGGCGTGAAGCGCCGTCAAGCCCCATGTCCGTTTGTCAAAACCGCAGATCACCGCGTTAGACACCAGAATCACCGCGCCCGCCACTACAAAATAGATCGGGAAATCCCAGTAATTCGACATCATAAAAATACCGATCAGATAACCGACCACGACCACGGGAAGCCGGAAGGTCTCTCTTACAATCGATACCGCTGTTTTTTCCCCTCTTCTTCTTTTGATGACCGCAGTTTTCATTGCCTCCTGCCTGTTCATCAAAAAAGAAAACAAAACTGCCACAAGTGTCAGTACAAACGTAATGTTCACCACATGCGCATGTACATCGCCCAGAATAAACGAATACGACGGAAACTCATGAATGGTTTTATCATGCGTATCCGGAACATAACCGATATAGCGCGTGGAATTCGGGAACCAATAACTCGGTCTGTCTCCGGGGATCTGCAAAATATCCCACAGCATCGGAACAAGCCTGTTAAACACAATATAATGCCCGTTTCCCGCGATCGTCACGGCAATTGCCGCCAAAGCACCCGCGATATGCGGGACGGCGCCGCTTACCCGTTTCTTTTTTCCGGCGGCAAATACCCCCATGATCTGGCAGACCATTGCATATACGAGCGACGCGCAAAACGCAAAACCCACTCCGAGTGCCAGATTATATCCGTAATTGACGGTGCCAAATGACAGCTTTGTCAGAAACGTCATGATATACTGCCCAAAATAATAATAATTCAGACCTTCCCCAGCAAACCAAAAATCCTCCACCGGAAAATATTCCGTCTTAAACATGGACATCATAAAACCATAGTCCATCATTTTTTCCGTCCCGTATGCTTTCGGGTTAAAGCCCTTCATATACATATAGGCGGTAAAAAGGGTAAAGAATATCAGCTCTAAAACAAGAATACGCTCCCAGCGCAGTCTGCCCGCGCTCTGCGCGTGCGCTCCTTCCCCGCTTTCCACGACGCCCGCGCTCTGCCGCTCATCTGCGTTTGTCTCCTGCCCTGCTGCCGCTTCGTTGAAGTGCATTTCCTCCGTCCCGGCGGCTCCTTTCAAACGCGTCTCCGCTGCGCCTGCCGGGCGCGCCTCTTCCTCTTTTGCCGTCGGCGCAGCGCCATTTCTGCTCCCGTGCATTTCCTCCGTCCGCATACTCGTCCGGAAACGCACCTCTTTAACCTTGGCGGTTTTTACGCTCAATACTTTCACCGGCACTTCTTTGATCACATACGGCTTTTCCTCTTCGAGTCCCTGTGCCGATTCGGATGACATTCTATTTTCGTCTGCCGGTGCTATGTCTGCCGACGCGCTTTCCCTTTTTTTGTTAAGCAGTACCGCTCCAGATGAAGCTTTCCCCGCATTTACGCCGTCCCCTGTTTTTTCATCCGCCTTAACTGCTCCGCTTTCCTCCGCTTTCTTCTCTGCGCCGCGCTCCGCCTTTCCTCTTTTTTTACAAAGGAAATAGATCCCCGCGCCGATATAATTACACAGGGCGCACACGGCAAGACATAAATAACAATTCTGTGTGGTAAACGGCAAAATCCGCAGCGAGGCGAACAGCCACATCAGCCAACCCGTCACGACAAGTCCGATCGCCTTGGAAAACAAATATCCTCTGTCATCAAACCGCCGGAAGATCATCGCGCTCAATGGATAAAACGCGATCCCCAGCAGGACCGTCGCTCCCCACCATTGAAAAAGCTGCCAGAAATCATCTTCCATTTTTAACGATCCGGCATACGCCACGAGCATAAACAGCGCGAGCGCACACAGGATCTGTATCAATGTATCAGTTGCCGTATTCTTTTTATCCTTTGACACCATCTATATCCTCCGTACTGCCCGCGATTACCTTATTGATCACCCTAAAATCCTTCCATGCCTGCCGGCCGATCCGAATGATCTTTTTCATATTGATGGAATTCACGCCGCCCTGTCTGGGACGAAACGTGATCGGCATATATTTCACCGCAAGCTTTTTCTTTTTATAGATAACGGAAATGATCACATTGGACAGATGATAGTCTGGCGGGATCAGCGGCAGATATTGTGCGAGCGTGCCTGCTTTCATCAGCCGGAACGGCGTGTTCGCATCCGGTATCCTTACATGAAACAACATCAACAGAACAAGTTTCAATACCTTTGTCACCACAACTCTTGAAAATCCGTCTTCCCGCTTCACCCGGTGCCCGATCACCATATCGTACGCCCCGCGCTGCTCCCAAAAATCCCAAAACTCCGCAGATACGGTCTGCCCGTCCGAATCCGTCTGAAAAATATATTCCGCTCCCGCATCCAGCGCGTACTGATAGCCATACAAAACAGCAGCGCCATGTCCGCCATTCTCCTTCGTCAACCCGATCAGCCGCTCATGACTTTCCGCACACCCGGTAAGGATCTCCTCTGTCCGGTCACTGCTCCCGTCATTGACAATGACAAGCTTCGATCCGCCGCCAACCTGCTCCACAACGGGATACCAGTCATCGACCACCTTTTTTATTGTATCCTGCTCATTATAAGCGGGTATGACGATATATAACTTTTCCATTTCTGTCTCCCTGCACCCCGCAGTTTTTCCGGCAGTCCTGCCGTCCGGTCTCAATGCTTCTTTTTCCTTGCAAGATACTGAACAAAAAAATCATCCTCAATATCATAAGTATAATAATTATACTGCATATCGTAACCGATGTCATTACGAAAACGATCCGCATACGGCTGCATCGAATAATCCATATCCATCGCCTGCCGCTCTCCGATCCGGTCATCCGCAATGATCTGGTACAACTCGCCCAGCGGGTATAATGCACCGATCAAAAGACACACGATCAGCGCGCCCTTTATCATTCCCGTCCGAATATCCTCTGCGCGCTCCCACAGGAAACGCAGCAGCGCCGTCATCAAAAAGAACATCGCCGGAATGGATACGCCCATACAAAAATCATTCCACGATCCCATATGAAAGAACGGAATGACCGTCAGGGACCCAACCGCCGTCCAAAACATAACGTCACGACGGTTCCTTTTGTAAATGCACAGCGCATAAACGCCATACATAAACAGACAGAACATCAGGTAGATCCAAATATTTTTGCCCCCATACCGCACGATCTGAAGTCCGATCTCCTTCGGCTTGTCCGAAAAGATATTTCCGCCAAAATACAACAGCAGCACCACGCCCAGGCTGCACAATGTCATGATGTTCCAGGGACTGAATAATCGTTTCCAGATTCCGGCCTTTCCCTTCCCTTCTATCAGCAGCTTGACGGCATAAACCGCGGCAAAGACAAGCAGCCCTGCCATCGGCAGACTGCCGAACAACATCACGGGAACCAGCAGCGCGGCATAATGCTCTATTTTTTCCCGATGCTCCATAAGCAGCAGCGTCACAAGCCACGGCACGATACACTGCGGGAATACCCAGCGCATGGATACCAGATTACTGCGGTACTGCAAAAAATAGTCGTTTATATTCAAAAAATGAAAATAGTCGTACTGCGCACCGATCGAAATCCGAAACAGGATGGATAAGATGATCTGTGCAATGGGAAGCATCCCTCCAAAAAAGAAAAAACACACCAATGTGCCAAGCTGTTTTTTCCAGTTCTGCGCCTGCACGGCACGAAATAAATGCAGCAGCACGAGCAGGATTCCGATCGTGTTCCATATATACTGCACCCCCTGCGTTACCGCAAAGGATGCGCAGAGCTTTCCGAACAGCGACGGCACCAGATACTGCGCAATATAATAAGCCAGCATCGAGTGTTCCCGCGTCTCGTAATAGACAGGCCACTTTCTCGTCGTCAGATCGTGAAGGATCGCATTGTGCTTATTCCAGTCCGCACTTTGCGGCGCGCCCCCGGTATATCCCATATAATAGGCAAAAAGCAACACCAGCGCGATCACCGCGCAGCATGTGCCTGCGCCGATCGTCAATTCCCGCTTCTGTTCCCTGTCATAATCCCATGCCATACGGATCACAGCCGGAAGCAGCAGCGCTGTGACAGCCGCCGCGATATACCACTTCACCCATGTAAACAGAAATAGAAAGACCGGCAGATAAAAATATCCAATTGTGATGATGATAAGCCATCTTCCGCTTATCCGCAGCTTCCTGTTCGCCATACGCCCATTGTACAATGAATTTGTAGGAAATGCTACCTATTTGTCAAAAAAGGACGCGGAGGAACCTCCCCATTCACTGTAAAATCTCCTGCTTTTTATTGTAAAATAAAAAACCCCGAATAATCGAGGTTTCTTAAGAGGCGACTAACGGATTTGAACCGATGATCAGGGAGTTGCAGACGTATGCCCTTGCGCACACAACACCGCACCTACACCCGTTTCCCACTCCTGTCGCTCCTCATGACCACCTTAAGCCCACCTTATTACGTGGAAGCGGTCAGTCTTATAAGCTAGTCTGATTATAGCATGGCATATCCCTAAAATCAACACTTTTTGGGGTATATGCCATGCTTTCAGACCATTATTACTCCGTTCTAAAACAATGAAGGAGACACATATGGATTATCAATTAGAAGTAAAACAAATCGTGGACTACCCACGGTGCCGCATTTACCGTGAGTTCCTCCGCAGCCTTATGGAAGATAGGGACATCCGCACAAACGGAAGCTCCTATCTTTTTTATTACATGACACTCTGCTCCTATGCAAACTTCCGCTCCTCCTACCGCCGGATAGAGGGCATCTCCTATCTGGTCGGTCCGGGCGAGTGGGTCTGCAGGACCTCGGAGCTGGCGGAATGGTTCCGCACCCGCTTCCAGCACCAGGCGCTGTCCATCCTGGACTTCCTGCAAAAGCAGAACTACATCACCTATACGCGGCTTGGCAGGAACAGCCTGGTCAAATTCAGCATCACCGGCTGGAAGCAGCACAATACAGCCCTTGACTACAATTACCCATGTCTGAAGGATG
>JAMPAG010000120.1 GCA_023667365.1 bacterium
TTGGGAAAAACTTGTATTTTCAGGAAAAACTTGTTTTTTTCTATTCCCGTAGATATAATAGAAAAGAGTTTGCGGAAATTCTTATCAATTAAAGACTTCACGTTCAGGAGGTGCGGCTATGAGTGCTGGTTCCACATTCGGTAATCTTTTTCGCATTACAACATGGGGAGAATCCCACGGCGAAGCGATCGGCGTCGTGATCGACGGCTGTCCCGCGGGACTCGCTCTTGACGTCCCGGATATTCAGTCCTACTTAAACCGCAGAAAACCGGGACAGTCCCGTTATGCAACACCGCGAAAAGAATCGGATGAAGTGCAGATCCTCTCCGGCGTTTTCGAGGGCCGTACGACGGGAACTCCGATCTCGCTGCTCGTTGCCAACACCTCTCAGCGTTCTTCCGATTACAGTGAGATTGCCTCCTATTATCGTCCGGGACATGCCGATTATACATTTGACCAGAAATACGGTTTCCGTGATTACCGCGGGGGCGGGCGCTCCTCAGGACGCGAAACGATCGGCAGAGTCGCCGCCGGTGCGGTAGCTCTTAAAATTTTGTCCGAACTTGGTGTAGATATTATGGCATACACATATTCCATCGGTCCGGTTACGATTGATGAATCCCGCTTTTCCAGGGATGCCATTTATACCACACCGACCGCCATGCCGGATTTCGATGCGAATCAGCGCGCAGAGCAATACCTTTCGGAATGCATGGAGGAACATGATTCTTCCGGCGGATCGATCAAATGCAGGATCAGCGGTCTGCCTGCCGGCATCGGCGAACCGGTATTTGGTAAGCTCGACGCGGTTCTCTCCGGCGCGCTCATGTCCATCGGCGCCGTAAAGGCGGTTGAAGTCGGAGACGGCGTCCGTGTCTCCGCCGCCAAGGGATCGGAGAACAACGACGCATTCCTTCCCGCCCTCTCCCCCGCCGGAAACATCCGAAAAGCAAGCAACCACGCAGGCGGCACACTCGGCGGTATCAGCGACGGCTCGGATGTGCTTCTCACCGTACACATCAAGCCGACGCCCTCTATCATTAAGGAGCAGCAGACCGTCCGCAGGGACGGCTCCCCTGTTTCGGTCTCCATCAAAGGACGGCATGATCCCATTATCGTACCGCGCGCGGTCGTGGTCGTGGAATCCATGTGCGCACTCTCCGTACTGGATCTCATGCTTGCCAATCTCTCCGCCAAAATGGATTATCTGAAATTGATCTATCATTAAAAGAGGACGCAAAATTTCCTATAAGGATTCGGGTGTCAAAAGCCCTGCAATCAAATCGGTGTTAGCAGATTGCACAAAAGAAATCTGTGCGCACTCCATTGCGCAAAACATTTCGATGAGCCTCAAAGCAAACATCGTGTTCAGCAGGGGCTTCCACGATGTTAGAGTCTCATCTCCATTGCGCAAAAGTCGTTTGCCCTAATTTCTTTTGTGCAATCTGCTGAGTGAAGTTGATGAGCAGGGCTTTCGACACCCGAATCCTGTAAGTTAAAAAAATCGTGCGAAATTTCCTATAGTGAAAAAGAGTTCCGCGTCAGCGGAACTCTTTTTAGCTTATTTCTGATTACTCAATGTCTTCAATTCTTCCAGCATCTTCGGAAGTTCGGTATCCATATTCTCATCCGAGAACTGGCAGGTACCGACTTTTCTGTGACCGCCGCCGTGGTACTTTAACATCAGGCTTCCGACGTCCACATTGGATGTCTTATTCAAAATACTGTAGCCGACTGCGGCGCTGCATCCCTTTCCGCCTCTTCCGCTGACGATCCATGCGGAAATATTCTGCTCCGGATACATGCTGTAGATCATGAAACGGTTTCCCGAATAAATCGGATCCACACCGCGCAGATCAGACACGATCAGATTGCCTTCCACAACGGTATGTGCCAGCACCATTTCCTTAAACTTCGCGGTCTGCTCAAAATAAGTATCGATCCGCTCCTGCACATCGGGCATGGCAAGAATTTCCTCCGTTGACATCGTGCGGCATGCGTCGATCAGCTTCTCCATTAACTGATAATTAGAAATCGTGAAATTGCGCCATCTGCCGAGTCCGGTCCGCGGATCCATCAAAAATCCGACCAGAATCCAACCCTTGGGATTCTGGATCTCATCAATCGTCAGGTCGCCGGAATCCACCTTGTCCACAGCGATCATCATGTCATCAAACTGCGGAAAGCGCTCCCTTCCTCCGTAATATTCATAAATGATACGCGCACAGGAAGGTGTGATGCGGCTCTCTCCCTTATACTTTCCCTGTAACTGTAAACGCTCATGCTCACTGGAATGGTGATCGAACCAAAGTCCGCAGCCCTCCACATAAGGTACGTTGGCAAGACAGTCATTCTCATTCACTTCCACCAGACCATCCTGCAAATCCTTCGGATGCGCAAATTTCCAACTGTCGATAATGCCGGCTTCTTTTAACAGCGCGCCGCACGCAAGTCCATCAAAATCAGATCTTGTAATCAGTCTCACGGGTATTCTCCTATTCTTTCTTCTTTTTTCAAAACAATGAAAATGCAAAAATGATTCACTATTTTTATTATAGCTTTCCTATTCTTTTTTTTCAACCATTTTATCTCATATCCTTTATAAAAACGGACAAACTAATGTTAAAATCGTTTGAAATGCACATGCAGGAAAGGTATGGTGAATCAAAATGGAAAATCAGGATACGGTTTATCTCTTAAAGGAATGTGATTCCGGCACAAAAATGGCGGTGTCCGCCATCGATCAGGTCATGAATAAGGTCAATAACACGGATCTGAAAAATTTGTTAAAAGAAACCCGCTCGCACCACGAAAAGCTCGGCGACGACCTGCACAGCCTGCTCATTCAGCATCACAGTGCAGAAAAGAACCCCAGCCCGATGGCAAAAAGCATGGCGGCCATCAAAACCAACGTCAAAATGGGATTTGACGGCAGCGACCGCACGATCGCGGATCTGATCACGGACGGCTGCAACATGGGCGTCAAGTCCCTGCACAAATATCTGCATCAATATAAAGCTGCCGATCATTCCGCAAAGGATATATGTCACCGCCTGATCGATATTGAGGAACAGCTCGGCACGAAATTGCAGGATTATTTATAAAAAATCGTGCTTCGCACGCTTTCGAAGAATTGCAAGCGATTCTTCCGGGCTGCGAATTTCCTATCATGTCGGATGTCAAAATCCCCGCAGACTTTGTTCCGGTCTGCGGGGATTTGCATTTGATTGTTTTTGGCAGTTCTTACAGGTTCTTTAATTCGACAATCACCCGCTCATACTCTGCGACGACTTCTGCAAAGCACTGATCGGCCTCCTCGCCCATATTGCCGCCGCGCAGAAGTTCTACCAGCCGGCACACCTGTTCAAACAGCTTTGCGATCGACAGGTTCCCGCACACGCCTTTTAACGCATGAGCCGCCTCAAACGCATCCTTCGCGTTTTTTTCACCCATCGCTTTCACGAGTGACTGGTAACTGGAATCATTGACAAATTTCTTAAGGAAACGCACCAACAATTCCTCATTTCCCATGAAGCGCTCCATCGCTTCATTCAGATTAACCCCCGCCCTTTCCAGGGCTTCTTTTCTGCTATCTTCCATTCTGCCATTACCTTCCCACCGTAACTGCTTACGATCATCGACACCCCGCCGCTTTTACGGCGGGGTATAGGTCTACACTCTCGCGATCATCAATATTTGCCAAACTCTCCATTCAGCGAAATGATCTGCTCATTCGGATTGGAAACACTGAAAGAGGATGTTCCTGTCTCTGCCGGTGCGTTGAAGTTGTTGCCCTGCTTACCGGAAGATACCAGTTTGTAATTTGCCATCATGCTTCTGAGCATTGCAGCCTGATTGGAAAGCTCCTCACTGGCAGCCGCACACTGCTGGCTCGTCGCGGAGTTTGTCTGCACTACCTGGGAAACCTGACCGATTGCCTGATCCACCTGGGATACTGCCGTCGCCTGATCGTTGGAAGCCGTTGCAATCGCGCTGATCAGATTTACGACCTTCTCGATGGAAACAACGATCTCATCCAAAGCCTGTGCCGTACCTTCGGCAATCTTGGTTCCGCTGCTTACCTTATGAATGGAATCCTCGATCATGCTCTCCGTCTCGCTTGCTGCCGCAGCAGACTTCGTTGCAAGATTTCTGACTTCCTCTGCTACGACTGCGAAGCCTTTACCATGGATACCTGCGCGGGCAGCCTCAACCGCCGCATTCAGCGCAAGGATATTGGTCTGGAACGCAATATCATCGATGGTCTTGATAACTTTGGAAATCGC
>JAMPAG010000121.1 GCA_023667365.1 bacterium
GATAATTGTAACAGATGGTGCATGATTGTGTCTACTTTTATAGTATAGCTCCAATCATTACAGAGGGAAGCCGTATCGCGGTCAATGACGGACAGATGCTCATTGTGGTCGAAAACGGAAGGATCATTGATTTTTCTGCAGAGCCGGGCGGTTATGAATATAAAAGCAGCACGGAGCCTTCCGCGTTCTGCGGTAAGTTTGGGGACGCCCTGAAACTTTCATTTGGGGAAATGAAAAAAAGGTTTGCTTATGGCGGTCAGGCGGCGAATGACCAGAGGGTGTACTTTGTAAATACCAAAGAGATCATGAACAATAAGTTTGGCTTTGGAAATGTTCCCTACAGAGACGCCGAGTTTAACATGACCATTTTAATGCAGGGGTTTGGCACTTATACGTTTGAGATTGTCGATCCCATCGTATTTTATACCAATGTATGCGGAAATGTAGCGGAGAAATTTACGAAGGCTGAAGTTCTGTCACAGATGAAAACAGAAATTCAAAACGCGCTTCTTCCCGTGATGGGCGAGCTTGCAAAAAAAGGCGTGCATTATGATGAGATCGCGATGCAGACGGAAATCATTTTAGAGCTTTTGCAGAACCAGCTTCGCGATCAGTGGAAAAATGACCGTGGGATTGAAGTAAAGGCAATGGCGTTCGGCAATATCCTGCCCGATGATGAGAGCGTTGATAAGATCAGACAACTTCAGGAATCAAGAGCCTATGCGGGCAACAAGGCGATGCTTGGCGCAAGGGTAGGAGCCGCACAGGCGAACGCAATGGAGTCGGCGGCGGAGAATACCTCAGGGGCGGTGAATGGCTTTATGGGTATGGGAATGGCACAGCATACGGGCGGCGTTGATGTGGCGGAGCTGATGCGGGAGGAACCTGCGAAAAAAATCGTGCCTCAAAATGAAGCGTCGTGGACATGTACGTGCGGAATGGTAAATACAATGAAATTTTGTCCGAACTGCGGTGGTAAAAAGCCTGAGAATGCCGTGTGCCAGAACTGTGGGTTTGAAATTCCGGCGCAATTGGCAAATATGAAGTTTTGCCCGAATTGCGGTAAAGAAAGATAGAGGGAAGCTATTATGGGATTTTTAAGGGTTATAGATGGAAACGAGCTTGATATGGATAAAATACGTCCCTACTGGAGTGACGCCGTGTTTCTAAAGAGATCGCTGCGGGTATGTGTGGATTCTTCCCTATTGGGGAATGGGAAAAAAATATTGGCGGCGCCCTTTCAGCTTCTTGTGCAGATCAGGGAAAAGAAAGTGATCGACGTGATAACGGAAGCGGGAGCATATATTTATCATTCTGATCTGGAAAAAAATAAAGAAACGGAGCAGTATGCGGAAGTTTTGGATGAATACTTTGAAAAGGATGATGCCGTTTCAGCGCTTACGGAAATCGTATGTATCAATTTGAACAGCGTTCAGATTACGCCAGATCAGTTAAAAGAGTATCTGAACGCAAAAGAGAAAAGCGTTGAGACATCCAATACTTCATTCGAAGGCGGTAAAGAGGGACCGACGGCAGGAGGACCGACAGCAGGGAAAACGATAGCGGAGGGATCGCCGCAAGGAAGAACGATGGCGGAGGGATCGCCGCAAGGAAGACCAACGGCAGGAGGGTACACAGCAGGGAGACACGGAACAGAGGGAGACAGGACAGAGGAGCGCACTGCGGGAGGATACGCCGCAGGGGGATATGGAACAGAAGGACGCGCCGCAGGAGGATACAGAACGGGGGGACGTGGCGTAGAAGCAAGCGCTGCACAGCCGGTCGAGTGGATATGTAAATGCGGAACCAAAAACAAATTCAGCTTTTGCAAGGTATGCGGTCGGTCAAAACCGGCGAAACAGATTAGAACGATGCATTTTTGCAGACACTGCGGCATAAAGCAGACGATGGAGGGAGTCAAATTCTGTCCGAACTGCGGATGGTGGGTTGGAGAAAATGAAGGATCATAAAAAAATGAACATGCTCGTCTCGTGGGAGTGGTACCGATGCGTAAACGTGCAGGACGGCGGCAGTCATGGAGGATTTGGATATGGGATTGATAGAAATTGCATTGGTTTCCGATTCATCGGAGCTTGTGGGTGTTTGGGATCATTATATCAATACGGATGATAAGAAGATGCGGGACCGTTTCCTTCAACAGGAGGAAAAGATACGATTTGTCACGATCGATGAAAAAATATATGACGGCGCCAGATTTTTTGTGGGGAAAGAGCAGTCCGTCATGTTGTTTTCGGGGAATAAGCTTGTGGACTATTGTATCGGTCCGGGAGCATTTTTATATCATGGCGTATTTGAAAATGGAATGTACACATCAAAAACAAAGGAATGGTCCGCACTGGTCAGAAAAAATAGTGAAAAGTTTTGCGAGACGGTTGACGCAGACGGTAAAATTTTTGGTATCGTTTTGGATATGTCTCAGGAAAGAAAGATCCCGTTTACTTTTGACGAGGCGGTCTATCACGATATTTCGTTGAATATGGATGTAGTTCTTTGCGGAAGCGGATATATCGAGGTCGGCGAGGCGGATCCCCTTATGACATTTTCCAGAGAGGAATATGACATAAAACGTTTGTTTGAATATACCCTGCCTAATTTTTCAGCGGAGGAGGAAAAAGAGCTGGCAGTCGATTTTGAAAATGCCTTTGAGAAAACGCTGATAGAGCTGAAAGAGATTGATATAGATTATAACAGGCTTCCATACTGCGCGCCTAGGATCATTGAACTCGCAAACAGAGAGCTTTCGAAAAAATGGGTTGTGGACAAGGGCATATCCGTAAGGGAAATTGCGTTTTCAAGCATCTATCCCGATGAAAAATCTGTTGAGGCGATGGTGAGGATTAAGCGTCAAAGAAACGCCGCGTCGGCAACAGCAGGTCCCGCAGTGCCGCCGCCATCTGGACAGCGGGAGCAGCAGACAGCATGGCAAGGACAGCAAGGGCAGCAAGGACAACAGACAGCTTGGCAGGAGCAGCAAGGGCAGCAAGGACAGCAGACAGCTTGGCAGGAGCAGCAAGGGCAGCAAAGACAGCAGACAGCTTGGCAAGAGCGGCAAGGGCAGCAAGGACAACAGACAGCATGGCAAGGACAGCAAGGACAGCAGACTGCGGGAGAGGAATTTGTTGTTAAGACGGGAGGCTGCAATTGGATAAAAACGCCTCTTTTGGCTCTAAATGGGAAAGGAACACTTACAAATAAAAGATTTATTTATAAAAAAGGGAAAATGAATTTTCTTGAAAGCAATATTGCCAATAAAATAATGGGCGGAGAGAACTATTTTGAGTTCCCGCTCACTGAACTTGCTGCGATCACGATCGGAAAGCAGGGAATACAAAAGACGATCGTGTTACAGCTAAAAAACGGTGTGACATACAATTGCTTTTTTTATGGAATGGAAGGATGGGTGCAGGAATTTCATAAGGTGATTGAGTCGAATAACAGGTGAATGATTTGGAGAGTTTCTTATATGAAGGGTTTCCTCACCGGGGCTTGACGAGCAGAGGAAACCTTTGCTATAATCAGCACAAAGCATATATTCTTTGACGGAGTTGTTCAAGGCTGTCTTATGCGCATTGGGTTTATGCGGCATCCGGTATGGATACCGTATTCCGGATGCGATCAGCCAATCTTCGGACAATCCGTGTCAGACGGCATTCTGCCGCTTCTTAAAAGATGGGAATTTCGTGACCTGTGAAGAATTGCGCAGTAATTCCTCGAAAGGACGCGAATCGTCCTTTTAATGTCTATCAAAACAGGCATTCTTTTGTAATCTATGCTTTTATCCACAACCAACTTAGAAAAGCATAGCGCGCAGAAGAAAAAAGAGACGGGCGGGCTCCTGTTTCCGCGTGCTATGGGAACAGGAGGAAACGAATGAGAAATGTAAGGAAACTGGAAGAACTGAACTTAGTGGATGACTTTCTGGCAAACAGCCTGACAAGTCATGCGGTGTACGGGGAACCCGCGGCAAGGTGTATTCTCGAATGCATCTTAGGCAGGAAGATCGGAAAGCTGAAAGTCACCCCACAGAGGGCATTACCGGGGGAGGATACGGACAAGCACGGTATCCGGATGGATGTGTACAAAAAAGAGTGCATAGCACTCTTTTTGGATGAGGAAGACGGCGAACTCTTTGACTTGGAACCGGATAATAATGACGGGAAAGAGGGCATTGTGGCACTCCCGAGACGGGTGCGGTTCTACCATGCGAAGCTGGATGCGGGCTGTCTGAAAACAGGCGTGG
>JAMPAG010000122.1 GCA_023667365.1 bacterium
CAATAGGACAGGCAGCAATACTGTTGCCGGGAACGGAGAGGGATCATGAAGGACGCGGAAAAAAAGAAGATTGCGATATTGGGTTCCACAGGCTCCATCGGCACGCAGACGCTGGAGATCGTGCGCGCGAATCCGGAGCTTGCCGTCACGGCGCTTGCGGCAGGTACGAACGTGGACCGGATGGAGGCGCAGATACGGGAATTTCATCCGCTGACCGCCGGCATGTGGAGCGAGGAGGCGGCAAAGGAGCTTGCGCTGCGCGTGAAAGACTTACCTGTGCGCGTGGTCGCGGGCATGGACGGACTGTTGGAGATTGCGGCGATGCCGGAGGCGGAAGTGCTCGTGACGGCGATCGTCGGCATGATCGGCATTCGTCCGACGATTGCGGCGATCGAGGCGCATAAGACGATCGCGCTTGCCAATAAGGAAACGCTTGTGACGGCGGGACACCTCATCATGCCGCTTGCAAAAAAAACAGGTGTTTCCATTCTTCCCGTAGACAGCGAGCACAGCGCGATCTTTCAGTCCATGCAGGGACAGCCGCGCGCGCGCGTACATAAAATTCTGCTCACGGCGTCCGGCGGGCCGTTCCGCGGCAGGACAAAGGAAGAACTTGGCGATATGACCGTGGAGGACGCCTTAAAGCATCCGAACTGGTCCATGGGAAAAAAAATCACGATCGACTCGGCAACGTTAGTCAATAAAGGATTGGAGGTCATGGAGGCGCGCTGGCTGTTTGATGTGGAACTCAAACAGATCGAGGTGCTCATCCATCCGCAGAGCATCCTGCATTCCGCCGTGGAGTATGCGGACGGCGCGGTCATCGGGCAGTTGGGACTGCCGGACATGAAGCTTCCGATCCAATACGCGCTTTTTTATCCGGACAGAAAACCGATGGACGGCGGGCGCGTGGATTTGTGCAAAATCGCACAGCTGACCTTTGAAAAGCCGGACGGGGAGACCTTCGCGGGACTTTCCATGGCGCTTTCGGCGGCGCAGACGGGCGGTACGATGCCGACCGTGTTTAATGCGGCGAACGAGCGGGCAGTCAGTTTGTTTTTGCAAAAAAAGATTCGTTTTTTACAGATCTACGAACTGATCGCCGCCTGTATGAGCGCGCACCGGGTTGTCAATAATCCGAATGTAAATGAGATTCTTGAAGCGGAAGCGCAGACATATGATTTTATTAAGCAATTAACCGGAGACGCACAATTATGATAAAAATTTTATGGTTTCTCGTGATATTTGCGGTCGTCGTCATCGCGCATGAATTCGGTCATTTTTTAGTCGCAAAGGCAAACGGCGTCCGCGTGGTGGAGTTTACTGTCGGGATGGGGCCGATCCTCTTAAAAAAGCAGGGCAAAGAGACGCTTTATACCTGGCGTCTTCTGCCGCTGGGAGGCGCCTGCATTTTTGAAAATGAGGACGGACTCGATACAGAAGAGAAAAAGAAGAAGGCGGAGGAGGCGGAGCAGGCGCAGGAGCTGATTCCGGATACGGAGAAGGACCGGTCGCTGCCCGCGGCAAGCGTGTGGGTGCGGATCGCGACGTATGCGGCGGGACCGATCTTTAATTTCCTGCTCGCGTTCTTCTTTTCCCTCATTGTCGTAGGAATGAGCGGCAGCGACCGCACGGAAATTCTGAGCGTGATCGAAGGGTATCCCGCGCAGGAGGCGGGACTCATGGCGGGGGATGAAATCATTTCCTTAAACGGAGAGCGCGTGCATCTTTATCGGGAGGTGACGCTGTTTTCCCAGCTCAATCAAGGGGAGGAAGTCAAAATTGTCTACGAGCGGGACGGGGAGCGTCATACGGCGGTCATCCATCCGCGTTACGATGAAGAAGCAGGGCGGTATTACATCGGGTTTTCGGGCGGCGTTTATGAAAAATGTAATGCGCTTGATACCATCAAGGCGGGCTATTATGAGGTTCGTTACTGGATCAAGGTGACATATAAGAGTCTGTTTATGCTGTTTCGGGGTGAGGCTTCCGTCAAAGATTTGTCGGGACCGGTCGGTATGGCGCAGGTGGTCGGCGAGGTGTATGAGGAAGCGTCCGAGTACGGCATTTTGACGCTGATTGCAAGTATGTTGAATTTTGCGATTCTGTTAAGCGCCAACCTCGGCGTTGTCAATCTGCTTCCGCTTCCGGCGCTGGACGGGGGCAGGCTGGTGTTCGCGCTGATCGAAGCGGTGCGCGGCAAGCCGGTTCCGCGCGATAAAGAAGCGATCGTGCATTTTGTCGGGTTTGTATTGCTGCTGGTGCTGATGGTCTTTGTTATGTATAACGATATTATGCGGCTGTTCAAGTAAGGGATGAATTTGCGGGATGGATTCGGCGCGGTATAAGCTGTGAAAGACGGGGACCGCGCGGAATCCGAAAATCTGTGTAAAGAGGGATTCGTCGGAGGGCAGGAGTTTGTAAAATAACAGTCGTAATGTTTTCGATTCCGTAAGGTATTGTCAGTTTGCACAAAAAAAGGGGTGTTTCGGATGACGAACGCCTCTTTTTTTGTGCAGAAAACCCGGCGGATCAAGGCATGGAAAAAATCGTGATTCTGACGATGGCGGGCGCGGCGATGAAGGCGTATAATAGGAATGAAATCGTTCTGATCGCGGCGGTTCCGCCGCAATGATTTCCCAGAGAAGCAAATAAGATTTTCATTGTAGAAAAAGAAAGAGCCAGGCGGATTTTTCGTTTGGCAGAACCTCGATTGTCTGCGGCGTTCTAACGAACCTTGGCGTTAAAATCACTTAACTTGTAATAAGAAACGGAGAATCTGGTGTAGTATGTCAACTATAAAAAGGGGGGTGGATGATCGTTAAAAGGGAAAGTTATCTTGATCAAATAGAGGAGTATTATCAAAAGCGACTGCCTACCAACAGGGAAATCAGGCTGGGAAATACGCCTAAAGTTTTACTGCGGTTGGGGGCAAAAGATTTGCCGTTGATCATGAGGCAAAGCAACCTACATAAATGCATTCGGGACCCCAAAGGAAGCAGAAGCGCTCATCAAATTGACAGAAAAATAATTGAACAGCTTCCTCAGGTTATTGAAAAGCCTGTTTTAGTGATTGATGATCCGCACAAACCGGGACTGTTGGTGTTGACGGATCAGACGGATTTTCATGGGAGAGGAATCGTTGTTTCAATCCATTTGCAGACAAGGACTGAAAGAATTTTTAGTACGGGAAGAAGAATATATTGTTTATTTGGACAAACAAAAAGCCAAGTTCCTGCCTCCTTCCATAGAGAAACAATATCTCGAGGCGCCGGCAAGACTTGACTGTAGTAAGACTATAACTGATTCAGACCGGTCTGTCAATCTGCAAAATGAAAAAAGTGACTGCTCACCATCGGAAAAGGAGGAAGGTACAAGGAATGAATAAACGGAAAAAAGGGCAATACCTACCGCTCAAGGTCGTGGGACGGCAGGATTTGACCGGCGGTACTTTAGGAAAGAAAAACGGTGAACATCATGGTTTTCATTTGGTAGGCGCGTATTTTTTTGTCTTTTTTGCAGCGCTTTTCATTTTTTCGCTTCGTGCAGAGCTTCTGAGATACGTGTCTGCAAATCAGGTGACGGGTGTGCGTCAGGATGGCGGAGCGGTAAGGAATGATGAAGCGGTAAGGAATGGCGGAGCGGTAAGGGATAACGGAACAGAAGAGACAGGGACGCTTTTTATGACGATTTCGGATACGAACGGCGTGAAGCGTCTGCTTTCATCGGAGCATCCTGCCGTTTTGACGCATGGGCTGTATTTTACATTTCCGGACGGTATGTGCGAATGTGAGGTTCGGAAAAACAACGGTGCATGGGTAAGGACGACGGAGCGGGTTTATTTTGAACCGAAGCAGGCGGCAGATGTGGCAGTCTGCGTGCAGTTTCGGGCGAGAGGGCATGACGGAGAATTTTATTACAGCAGGGACTTTGTGATGATGAGCGGTGGAGAATAGGAGAAAGGAAGGCATATGCCAAAGGAAGGCATATGCCAAAGTGAGAGGATTCCTGTTGATCTTCACGCAACACTGCGGGCAGGAAATGCGGATTATGGCGTTGAGGAACATACAACGTTGAGGAACATATAAGGCTGTCGGACGTATGACGTTGAAGAACATACAATCCTCAGCCTTGAAAGGAAAAAATAATTCGCACTAATTCCATAGAAGGAGAGCCTCT
>JAMPAG010000123.1 GCA_023667365.1 bacterium
CGAGAAACCGGGACGAAAGCGAGATTTTAGGGTATCGGGATGTCCTGAACACCATCCACGAAAGCCACGACTATATTCCGGTAACACCGTCCTATATCCTTCAGCTTCACAGAGATTTGTTAAAACACGCAGGTCTTTCCTATGGCGGTAATTTCAAGAATACGCAGAACTACATCAGCGAAACACGCCCTGACGGAACGCAGATTGTACGGTTTACCCCTCTTGCTCCCTATGAAACGCCGGAGGCAGTCGAAAAAATCTGTGAAAGCTACAAGCGGGCGGTGAACACCGAAACGGTGGACGCTTTAATTCTGATACCCGCCTTTATCTGTGATTTTCTTTGCATCCACCCCTTTAACGACGGCAACGGGCGCATGAGCAGGCTTCTGACCTTGCTCCTGCTCTATCAGAACGGATACGAGGTTGGCAAGTATATCAGTATCGAAAAGCAGATTGAAAAAACAAAGGACGCCTATTATGATATGCTTGCACAGTCCGACATCGGCTGGCACGAAGAGGCAAACGATCCAACGCCGTTTATCAAGTATATGCTGCAAATGGTGCTTGCCTGCTATGTGGAATTTGAAGAGCGTGTCGGCATGATGAATGGGAAAGGTACGAGAAGCACCGCTTACGATGTAGTGAAAGCCTATATGATGGGCAAAATCGGAAAAATGACCGGAGCTGAAGTCATCTCTGCCTGTCCGAGTGTGGGACGAAGCGCAGTCCTTGGCGCAGTCAAAAAGCTGACCGAAGAGGGGCTTATCTTAAAATGCGGCTCAGGCAGAAACACCTACTATGTCCGTGCCGACGCTGTTCAGGAATAGCTTTCGTCCGGCTATCTAGGACACAGCATCCGAAATACTGTACAGCTCCGGCAGCTTCGAGAGCGTAACGCCGTTTCCGCCCAGATAGTTCTGACGCAGTACCTCTTTGGCGGTAAAGCGCTCCGTCCTGCCGAAATCATGCGACCATGTCATATAATAGGTCCACCCCACGCCTTCCGCGGCGATCGCGTTCACATCCGGCAGCGGACCGATCTCGCCGATCGCGCAGAGTTTCGGCGACGGCGTCATCTTTTTTAATTCTTCGTATTCTTTTGCACGGCTGTCATGGCAGTGCGCCTCGGGATACATGTCCCGGCTGATTATATCAACCACATCATCCCCCGGATAGCACGCAGAATCCGCCGCGTTGAATACCCAGATCAGATTATTCAGATGAAAATGGTTCGTATAGCGGTCATACATGAGGCGGTATAATTTTTTTACCGCTTCAGGTCCTTTTTTACCCCACCAGAAAAACGCACCGTCGCATTCATGAAACGGTCTCCACAGAATCGGCACATGCGCATCGCAGAACGGTTTGAGCAGTCCCGCCATAAAATCCATGTCGGATAACAGCGCGGCATATTCTTTGGTACCCTCCGTGACGGCAAGGTCCGCGTCGTAATCCGTACACTCCGAATAGAACGATTTATGACAGCCGCCAAGCGGTGAAAACCAGTGCCACGTAAAGGTAATCAACCCGCCCTTCCGCGCCCAGTCCCACGCTTTTTTGAGCGTTCCCGCCGCGGCGCGCACCTCATTTAAGCACTCCTCATCGCTTTGCGGAGAAATGTTCGGCGAATACGCCAGCAGTTCAAAGCCGCAGAGCGCAGGCAGCTCCCCCGTCGCTTCATAAATATAGGCAAGCTCCTCCTGTCCCATGGTCTGTGTATGCTGACCCAAAACGACTTTTTTACCCTCGATGGATTTCAAATAAGAAAGGACGCGCTTTCCTTCTTCCTGCGCGTTCGGATTGACCGGGATCACGGTTGTCTGCATGGTATCTCCTCCTGTATGATATGCCGCCGCTGTTCTGCGCCGTCAGATTCTCTTTACTATACCCAACCGCCGCTTGTGAGAATAGCATATTTCGCGATAAAAATAGTAGATTTCGATTTATTATGTTGTCAGATTATGCTATCATGATTTTCGGATCATTGCAACATAGGATGTGATCTTTTTAGAAAACAGGAGGAACAACGCGATGTCTGTCAAAATTAAAATATGCGGTCTCGTCTCAACGGACGACGCCGCGCTCATCAATGAATCTGCGGTTGATTTTGCCGGGATCGTGCTTTTTTATCCCAAGAGCAAGCGGAACCGGACGACCCGGGAAGCGCGGGACATTCTGCACGCGCTGAAACCGGAGATCAAAAAAGTTGCGGTCGTCGTTTCGCCGTCCGCCGCGCAGATTGCCGAAATAGAAGCGCTGGGTTTTGATTATATTCAGATACACGGCGGGCTCTCCGACGAGGTGCTGCGCGCCGCGAAACTGCCGATCTTAAAGGCGTTCAACGGGAACGACTTGGAACAGTTTACGCGGTTTCGCGATCGTGACGGCATTGCCGGGTACGTGTTTGACGCGCCAAGTCCGGGCAGCGGAAAGACGTTCGACCTTACCGTTCTTGACGCGCTCCCCCGCGACGGCAAGCTGTTCCTGCTCGCGGGCGGACTCACACCCGAAAACGTCCGCTCCGCCATCGAGCGGATCCATCCCGACGGCGTGGACGTCTCCTCCGCCGTCGAGTACACCGGACGCATCGGGAAAGATCCGCAAAAGGTCGCCGCGTTTGTCCGCGCCGTAAGGGGACTTGCGGAATCACATGCCCGTTGATCCGCTTCCGCCCATCATCCTTGTCATTTCTTCAATGCGTTCCAGCGGAAACGGCGGCAGGCAAAGCGGCTTTAATGCAATGCTCATCAGCTTCATCGGGTTGTCGTCCGCCGCGATCCGATTGGATGAAAGCGTTCCGCACCATTTACAGCGATGAATGATCGCCCATTCGCCGTTTTTCCGCACCCACGCCGCGATCGGCTCCATCATGCCGCCGCAGTCCGCTTCGCGGTCGCCCGGTTCTATATCCAGATGCATACTGGACAGGCAGTTTGGACAGTGATTTCTGTGATCCGTTCCGCCGCCCGCCGCAATGACCGGTCTCCCGCAGCATTTACAGATAAACTGCTCGTCACCCGGATGTGTTTTGTAGTATCCCTTTTCGTACTGTCTTTTTTTATTTTCTCTATTCATTTTTTCCTCCAAAAGATGCTGTGAACTTACAGCAAATCTGCGAATTCCGCACAAGCAATGCTGCGATTCGTCAGTGCAAATTTTTGATTTTTCAACCTGACATCTTTGAGAGGAATGCTTTTTCGCAAACCTCCCGGTCAGCGAACGGTCTCCTTCTTATTCTTTCTATTTTTTAACATACAAAAATCCTCCTTTCCTCTTTTACAGCCGGCTATGCCTTTATGATACTGTCCCTCCCGCCTCCTCTGCAACCTCAAACTTTTTTTTACAAAAATATAAGCCGGTACCGTGCATCTTAACTGTGTGCACGATACCGGCTTCCGTCTGTTTTCCGTTCCTTCCTGCGGTCAGGGCGCCTGTCCAAATCGTTCCCCTGTTCCCGATTATCGCAGGGTTCCATTTTTCCGCTGTTTATCGCGGTTTTGTGACTTTTCCTCACGAATAATTCTTTGAATACTTTTGACAGAAAGATAATACTCATCTGCCAATTCTCCGACGGCAGCGCCTTGCAAATAACGCCGGTAAATCTGCCGGTTGCGCTTCCTTAATTCTCCACGGAGCTTTGTTTTTTCTCCCCAGACGGCTCTCTGTCCGGGTCTTCTCGGAATATAGATGGTCTGTCCTTCCGCGTACTGCCAGAGCAGCTCGACCATCTCCCGCGGCAATAATTCTTCCGCCCTGATATAGCTCATACCTGCCTCCCGATCTTACGGCAATCCGCCGTACCGATTTTGGATATGCAAGAGCTACTCCTGATTATTATCGGATATTTGAATAGCCCCCGCCATCCCCTGCAATTGTCTTACTCATACAAACATCCTCCTTCTTCTTTTTTGATATTCGGGCGCCCGCCCGTACTTCGCGCCGCCCTGCCTGTATTATAAGCGACACGCTGGAAAATAGCAAGCCGGCAAAAGCCATAATCTCCTTCTTGCTTTTCGGTTCTTTACAATAGACTAAGGGAAACACTGATTTAATTAGTGCTTCCAGATGCCGTCTGCTGTATAATAGAAG
>JAMPAG010000124.1 GCA_023667365.1 bacterium
GCTATGGCGGCAAGCCGTTGCACAGCCGCAGCCGTGTGAACTGGCAGGTGCAGCTATGGGATGAGGAAGACCGGGCGGGAGAGGTAAGCGGGGAGAGCCGCTTTGAGCTTGGGCTGCTTTCGCCGGCGGACTGGAAAGCGGTATGGATCGATCCGGAGCTGTCTCGTGAGAAGGGTGCGCGGCAGCCTGCAAGCTATCTGAAAAAGCAGGTCGAGATCGAAACAAAGATCGGGGACGCGCGGCTTTACGTTACGGCGCACGGCATGTATGACGTATGGATCAACGGCGTTCATGTGGACGGTTATCTGCTCGCGCCCGGCAATTGTCAGACGGCAAAGCGGCTGCAGGTGCAGACCTATGATGTGACTGCTCTTTTGAAAAGAGGAAAAAATGAATTGCTCGTTACGCTGGGCGACGGCTGGTATCGGGGCAGCGTCGCCTATGCGATGGATACGAACACCTTCGGGGATGATGTCGCGCTGCTTTTGCAGCTGGAGGTTGATCAGACGGTCGCGGCGGTCTCGGATGAAAGCTGGCTTGCCAGCCAGAACGGTCCGTTAAGGACGAACGATCCGATGAAGGGCGAATGCTATGACGCGCGAAAGGAGCAGGTTCAGGACTGGCATGCGGTGAAAATCCGTGATTTCGGGCTGGAAAACCTGACGGGAACGGATACGGCTCCGGTTACGGCGCACGAGCGGTTTTCGGCAAAGTATTTTTTGACACCGAAGGGGGAGCGCGTGCTGGATTTCGGGCAGAATATCGCAGGATTTGTCGAGTTCCGTCTCTTGGCATATGCCGGTCAAAAACTGATCTTGACGCATGGGGAGGTTTTGGATGCGGAGGGCAATTTTACGACGGAGAATTTTCAGAATCCCGATAAAAAAGAATGCGACCAGCGTATCGAATATCTATGCCGGGACGGGGAAAATCACTACCGTCCGACCAAATGCTATTTTGGCTTCCGCTATGTGAAGATCGAGGGAGACTGCGACATCAACAGCGATGCGTTTATCGCCCATGCGATCTATTCGGACATGGAGCAGACCGGATTTTTCACCTGCGGAAATGAGGAGGTAAACCGGCTGTTTCAAAACGCATTGTGGAGCATGAAAGGAAATTTTGTGGACGTCCCGACGGATTGCCCGACGCGGGAGAAAAGCGGCTATTCCGGGGACTGTCAGGTATTTGCGCATACGGCAATGTATCTGATGGACTGTTATCCGGTGCTGCGCCGTTTCATCAGGGAGCAGGCGGCGACGCAGTTTGAAGACGGCTGTGTGAGACAGATCGCGCCGGAAAACCGTCCGCGGTGCTTCTGGGACGGCGGAGCGGGCTGGTGCGACTCTTTTGAGATCGTTCCGTGGCTGCTCGCGAAGCGGTACGGGGATGATGCGCTCATTGCGGAGCAGTATGAGGCGATCCGGAAGTACATGTTGTTTTGCTTAAACCGGCAGAAAGAGACCAGAGAGCAGAACCGGACGATGCCTGCGGAGCTGCAGCCCTATTTTGCCGATCAGGGGATTCACTGGGGCGAATGGCTGGAGCCGGGCATGAAAGGAAAACGCAAGGAACGCTATTCAAAAAAAATGTTTGAAGAGGGAATGCCGGAGGAGGCGACCGCCTTTCTCTGCTATGGCTGCCGGATTGTCAGCGCCATGGCGGGAAAATTAGGGCGGCGGGAGGATGAGGCATTTTTTAGGGAGGCATCCGAAAAAGCAAGAGCCGCCTACCGCTTCCGCTATGTCAAATATGGACGGATCCAAAAAAGCCGGCGCCAGTGCCGTTATGTCCGTCCGCTTGCGATGGGACTGCTGGAGGAGGCGGAACAAAAGCCCATTGCCGACGCGCTTGCAAAAAGAATACAGGAAAACGGAATGCATCTGAACACAGGCTTTCTTACCACGCATGAACTGTGCAGGGTATTGACGGATCACGGACATAGCGGGACGGCTTACGGGCTTCTGCTTCAGGAGACGCATCCCGGCTGGCTTTATGCGGTGAAAAAAGGAGCCACGACCATCTGGGAATCCTGGGACGGGATTGACGAGCAGGGGAATCCGTATAATTCCATGAATCATTATGCCTACGGCGCCGTGGTGGGATGGCTGTTTGACCGGGTGGGAGGAATCCGCGTGGAAGACGGACAGATTCTGATCCGTCCGTATCCCGACCGGCGTTTAGGCAGCGTTTCCGTCCGTTATCTGTCCCCCTTTGGGGAAATCCGTTCCGGCTGGCGTTATTGCGATTCTGCGATCGAATATGACATTACCGTCCCGGCGAACGCGGAAGCGGATGTGGTTCTTCCGGACGGGCAGACAGCGCAGGTGGAAGCCGGAAGCTGGCATTTTACCACCGCTGCCGGGCAGGAGGGCGTGTATGAATGATAAGCAGTTTGTATTGGAAGGCTGCCTTCAAAATGTGAAATCCGTTACAAAACGGGAAAGCCGGTTTGCGATCAATCTGCAGCTGCTGTTCCGCGGTGGAAAATCCGCGAAATCATTGCTTTTAATGAAAAAAATGTGTTGACACGCTCGGATGCGTATAATATAATATCTCAATGTGGTTATATTTGAAAACGTCCGGACCAAAGCCCCGGAACGGATGTTTTGAGAATAGATTCAGTAAGTATGATTTTTTACGGAGGGAAAACGATGAATACATTTATGGCTAGTCCGGCTACAATTGATAGAAAATGGTATGTAGTGGATGCGACAGACATGACGTTAGGACGGTTGGCATCTGCGGTTGCCAATGTGCTGCGCGGCAAGAATAAGCCGATTTATACGCCGCACATTGACACAGGCGATTATGTGATCGTTATCAATGCGGAAAAGGTAAAGGTTACGGGTAAGAAGCTGGATCAGAAAGTTTATTACCATCATTCCGATTATGTGGGCGGTATGAAAGAGACCACGCTGCGGGAAATGTTAGCTAAGAAACCTGAAAGAGTCATCGAGCTTGCGGTCAAGGGAATGCTCCCGAAGGGACCTCTCGGCAGAGAGATGTATACGAAGCTGCATGTGTATGCAGGACCGGAGCACAAGCACGCTGCACAGAAACCCGAAGTATTAACGGTTTAATCAGGAAACTTAGAAGGAGGACATAGAAATGGCGAAAGCAACAGCAAAATACTACGGAACCGGTAGAAGAAAAAAATCCATCGCAAGAGTCTATCTGATGCCGGGAAAAGGTCAGATCACGATCAATAAAAGAGACATAGATGATTATTTCGGATTAGATACGTTAAAGCTCATCGTTCGTCAGCCTCTTGTGGCAACCGATACGGTGGAGAAATATGATGCGGTTATCACAGTCCGCGGCGGCGGTACGACAGGTCAGGCGGGTGCGATCAGACATGGTATCGCAAGAGCGCTGCTCCATGTGGACGCAGATTTTAGACCGACCTTAAAGAAAGCAGGTTTCCTCACGAGAGATCCTCGTATGAAGGAGAGAAAGAAGTACGGTCTCAAGGCGGCACGCCGTGCACCGCAGTTCTCGAAGAGATAATTTTAGTTTACAAAGCTGGGCGAGAGTGTATCACTCTCGCCTTTTTGTGTGCATCCAAATACTTGCCGAATGATCAAAGTTTTTGGAACGCAATCCAATAAGTAGTGACTTTTTTGCTGTTTTGGGATATACGACAAGGCTATGTCGTGTATCAGGCAAACAGATACCGTATCAGGGGTAAGCAATACCTGAAAACTCTTGAAAAGTATTATGTGGTTCAGAAAATAGCCGACCATTACCCCAAACTGATTCTGACGCTTGACGAAGACCCGGAAGCAGATTATGACGGAATACGCCGTATCAACACATTGGATTGGTTGATGGGGAAGACGGACTAAACAGAATGAAAACGCAATTTTGAGTTATGCTTGACACTATTATGAAGTGACTTTATAATTTAACTGATAGTTCAAAAGAAAACCGTAAAAAATACAAGTAAAAGGTTGACAAAAGATGCATATGACAGATAATCTTTACAGACAGACAGACAGACAGACAGACAGACAGACAGACAGACAGACAG
>JAMPAG010000125.1 GCA_023667365.1 bacterium
CACTGGACGGACTGCAGATGGAGGAAGAGCCGCAGCCACAGGAAGAGACGGCGGGAGAAGATTTCCTGTCGCTGGACAGCTTACAGACGGAGGAAGAGCCCGCGCCGATGGAAGACGTTCCCGCAGGAGAGGATTTTTTGTCATTGGACGGACTGCAGACGGAGGAAGAACCACAGCCGTTAGAAGAAACACAGGAGGAAGAGGATTTCCTGTCGCTGGATAGCCTGCAGGGCGAAGAAAATATGGACTTTGGATCGACGGCAGAGGATGACGCTGCGATTCAAAAGGAAATTGATGAATTGCTCGGATTGACGGACGGTCCGGAAGAGGAGTCCGCCGTGAATGACGGTGCGGCGGGCGAAAGCATCCCGGAATCTGTAAACGGTGTAGAGGATACTCCTCACAAAAAAGAAAAGAAGAAAAAGAAAAAGCTTTTTGGAAATAGGAAGAAAGGCACTGCGGAGTCTGCGCCGGGCGATGCGGAGGAAAGTGCGTCCGCGGACATGGGAAGTATCGGACAGATCAATGAGAGCGACCACATTTCGATGGATATGTCCGATGATGAAATGATGGCAGATGCTTTGCAGGACTCCGGGCAGGGAGCGGAAGCGCCTGCGGATGGAAAACAGAAGAAAACAAAGGCGAAAAAAGAGAAGACAAAAGAGAAGCGGGAAAAGACGAAGAAGCAAAAGACAGCGGATTCAGAGAACGGGCAGAAGGAGCCGGGATTTTTTGCCAGGATGCTCAATGGACTTTTCGAGGAAGTGGATGAGGAGGAAGAACAGCCGCAGGAATTGGAAGTGTCCGATGAAAATCGTGAGATTATGGCGATGATGGAGAACGAAAAGATCGACAATAAGAAGCCTGATTCCAAGAAAGCAAAGAAAGCGAAGAAGGGGAAAAAGGGAAAGGCGGACGCAAAGCAGGAGGAAGATGCAGACGGTGACGAGGAAGCTCCCGTAGACGAGAAAAAAGCCCAAAAAGAGAAGAAGAAAAAGGAAAAGAAAGAGAAGAAAGAACAGAAACGGAAAGAAAAACAGGAAAAAGAGCAGGAAGAAAAGGCGGCGGCAAAGAAACTGCCAAAAGGGAAAGTATTTTCCATTTTTGCATTCTGCCTGACAATTCTTGTCGTGGTCGTGATTCTTTGTATCGTGCTTCCGCAGCAGAGGGATCTGAAAACTGCACGCGAGGCTTATTATGATCATGATTATTTGACCGTATACCAGAATATGGATGGGAAAAATTTAAGCGACAGTGACTATATTTTGTATATGCGCAGCAGAATGGTCTTAAATATGCAGGGAAAGCTGGATAATTATCTGGTTTATCTGGGTATGGACAAGGAAATGGCGGCGTTAAACGAACTGATGCTGGCAGTCCATTATTATCAGACCAACCGTGCGGCGGCGGAGGGATACGGCGCGCTTGAAGAAATGAACACGGTTTATGAGCAGGTGCTTTCCGTACTTTCACAGCAGTATCAGCTGAGTGAAGCGGATGCCGTTGAGATTTTTGCTTTGGATGACCTGAGTTATAATGAGCGGCTTTATTATCTCGTGCATGGCACGGAGTTTGTGGCGCCGGGCGTACCGCAGAGCGGAATCGGGGATGACTGGAATGGCAGCACGGGAAATGATTCCGAGAGTGGGATACTTGATGATATGTTACCGGAAGAAAGTGAAATGATCACGGACGACCAGCCGCAGGATGCGGTCAATGGGGTACCGGAGAATGGAGCTGGCACGGAAGGCGCAGGAACACCGACCGATTGGCAGGTGAATATTGGAGACGGGACCATGTCAACGGACAATGGAGCAGGAGAGTTTGGCACAGATCTGTCCGATGGGCAGTATGCGGGAACAGATGACGGAAATCAGTCCGGTGGAGTCAGCGGGGAAGCAGTGCCGGATGGAAGTGGCGGAGATTCAGCATCGGACGACGGTGGAAATTTGGCATCGGATACAGGCAGTGAAGGTCAGACGCAGAATACACCGGGCGAGTCGCTCTCGCAGGGCAACGGGGATGTTTTGTACAGCGGCGAAGTGCAGAACGGAAACGCGGTATTACAATAAGGAGCGGTATGGTAGCAATCATTGATTATGATGCAGGAAACATTAGGAGCGTGGAAAAAGCACTTTGTTTTTTGGGAGCGGAGGTCTGCGTCACGAGGGATGCGGATGTGATTATGTCAGCCGAAAAAGTGGTGCTTCCCGGCGTCGGCGCGTTTGGCGATGCCATGCGCAGACTGCATCAGTATCAACTGGTGGAAGTCATTCGTCGCGTGGTTGAAAAGGAAACGCCGTTTTTGGGAATCTGTCTCGGTATGCAGCTCTTATTTGAGCGAAGCGCTGAGAGCGTGGGCGTGGACGGTTTGGGAATCCTGAAAGGCGAGATTCTGCGTATCCCGGATTCGCAGGGATTAAAAGTGCCCCATATCGGCTGGAACGCGCTTTCGTTTCCGAATGAGAGCCGGCTGTTTACGGGAATCCCGGAGGGCAGTTTTGTCTATTTTGTGCATTCTTATTATTTGAAGGCAGAAGATGAGCGCATGGTCGCGGCGGCGACAGAGTATGGGACGCATATTCATGCCGCGGTTGAAAAGAACAACGTGTTTGCCTGTCAGTTTCATCCCGAAAAAAGCTCGGATGTCGGGCTGCGGATTTTGGAAAACTTTATGCGCGTCGAAATATGATAGGAAGTATACATGGAGGATCTGGGCTTGAACAGCGGAGAAAACCAGCCGAAAAATCTGCATACCAAAAGAATCATTCCCTGTCTGGACGTCAAGAACGGGCGCGTCGTGAAAGGCGTCAATTTTGTTAATCTGACGGATGCGGGAGATCCGGTCGCGATCGCGGAGGCATATGATAAGGCGGGAGCGGACGAACTTGTTTTTTTGGATATTACGGCGTCGTCGGACAACCGGGCGACGGTCGTTGACATGGTGCGGAAGGTGGCGGAAAACGTATTTATTCCGTTTACGGTCGGCGGCGGCATCCGCACGGTGGAGGATTTTCGGGCGATTCTGCGCGAGGGCGCGGATAAGGTCGGCGTCAACAGTGCGGCGATCATGAACCCGCAGCTGATCAGCGAGGCGGCGGATAAGTTCGGTTCGCAGTGCGTTGTGGTTGCGATCGACGCCAAAAAGAGAGCGGACGGCGGCTGGAACATTTATAAAAACGGCGGCAGAGTGGATATGGGGATTGACGCCGTGGAGTGGGCGGTGCAGGCTGAGAGGCTGGGCGCGGGAGAAATTCTGCTCACGAGTATGGACTGCGACGGGACGAAGGAAGGCTACGACATTGCTTTGACGAGAGCGGTGAGCGGCGCGGTTTCCATTCCGGTGATTGCATCGGGCGGAGCGGGCGCGCTTTCGCATTTTTATGACGCCGTGACGGACGGCGGGGCGGACGCGCTGCTGGCAGCATCTTTGTTTCATTTTAAGGAATTGGAGATCTGTGAGGTCAAACGTTATCTGCGTAAGCGGGGCGTTCCCGTTCGATTGTAGGTCGGCGAACCGAGGCATAAAAAGAGGGAGAGGAAACCATGGCGGCGATCAGTAATGATTGGCTTGCTCCGCTGAGCCCGGAGTTTCGCAAGCCGTATTATCGTAAATTACATCAGACGATCGTGGAGGAATATCAGACGAGGCCGATCTTTCCGCCGTCGGATGATATTTTTAATGCGTTTCATCTGACGCCGCTTCACGAGGTAAAAGTGGTTATTTTGGGGCAGGACCCGTATCATAATGTCGGACAGGCGCACGGGCTTTGTTTTTCCGTGAAGCCCGATGTGGAGATACCGCCCTCTTTGGTGAATATTTTTCAGGAACTCCATGACGATCTCGGCTGTGAGATCCCGAATAACGGCTATCTTGTCAAATGGGCACAGCAGGGCGTCTTGATGCTGAACACGGTGTTGACCGTGCGGGCGCATCAGGCAAATTCGCACCGGGGCATCGGCTGGGAGGAGTTTACCGACGCGGCGATCCGCATTTTGAACG
>JAMPAG010000126.1 GCA_023667365.1 bacterium
CATAGTGGTGTTGGTGAAAATGGGTTCCTGTGGATAAAACTGCGGAAACTCAAGGCGCAAAACCGATTGAATATTTGAATCTTTTATGGTACTATAAAAAAGATATTGGGAATCCTTTCCTGTAACGGGAAATCGTTCCCGCCAGATAAGGAAAGATATGCCGGCGGACGGAAGGAATCGGAGGTTTTTAGATTAACATGGAAGCGTACAAGCAGGAGTTCATCGAGTTCATGGTTGACAGCGGCGTGCTGAAGTTTGGGGATTTTACCTTAAAAAGCGGCAGAAAATCTCCTTTTTTCATGAATGCGGGGGCTTATGTGACCGGCGCGCAGCTAAGGAAACTGGGTGAATATTATGCAAAGGCGATCCATGACAACTACGGCGAGGACTTCGATGTGCTGTTTGGTCCCGCATACAAAGGGATTCCGTTAAGCGTTGCGACGGTGATCGCGTTTTCGCAGCTGTACGGAAAGGAGATCCGTTACTGTTCGAACCGCAAGGAGATAAAAGACCACGGAGATACGGGAATCCTGTTGGGCAGCAGCTTAAAAGACGGCGATAAGGTTGTCATTATCGAGGACGTCACGACTTCCGGGAAATCCATAGAAGAAACGGTTCCGATCCTGCGGGAGCAGGGAAATATTCAGATCGTCGGGCTGATGGTCTCCTTAAACCGCATGGAGAAGGGGAAGGGCGAACAGAGCGCCTTGGAGGAAATCAAAGAAAAATACGGTTTTGACGCACATGCGATCGTCACGATGGCAGAAGTGACCGGGCATTTGTATAATCGGCCTTATAAGGGTGAAATATACATCAATGATACATTAAAGCAGGCAATCGATGCTTATTATGAGCAGTACGGTGCAAAATAGGGATAAAGAAGGACTTTCCTATGCGGACATGCCGCCGCAGGAAGGGGCTGGGCTGTTTTTGGTGGACAATGGCGGGATACGGAAGCTGTTTACCCGCGCGAAAGGAGAATCGGAAAATGGAAGAGAGGGCCTATAAGACAATGGGAAAGACCGGCGCGTTTAATCTGGTGCTTGGAATCTGTATGCTGGTTGCAGGAATCACGGCGGGAGTCATGTTGATCATTCATGGAGCGAAACTGCTCGGCTCCAGAAAAAAGCTGATATTTTAGAAACGGGGGGTGTTGCTGCGGTAGCACCCCATCTTTTTGGAACTGTAGGATTTTTTGTGATGGCAAATAAGAAGAAGCATTTTATTTTTACGAACAAAAAAAATCCGCCGCGGGCGATCATGTCCTCCATATTGGGCGTGATCGCGCTCGGCGCGGTCGTGATCGTGACGGTGCTGACTTTTCAGGCAAAAGGAGCGGCAAAGAGCGGGTACGGCGCCGGTCTGTTTCTGGCGACGGTCTTTGCGCTTGTCGGCGTGGTGCTCGGCGCGCTTGCCAAGTCGGAAAAAGATAAATTTTATTTTTTCTGCTACCTTGGCATTTTTCTTAATCTGCTCGCACTCGGCACGATCAGTTTCATTTTGTATGCGGGCGCGTATGGGCTGTGATCCATAACGGCGCGAATGTCCGCGAAAACAGATAGAAAAATAGCGAAGGAGCCAGATCAGAGTATGAAAGAGCAGGAAGGAAAGACGCAGACTGAGAACAAAACGGAAGGAATGAGCGGCGTGCAGGCAGTGGATAGCGCGAAAGGAGCGGACAGGATGCAGGCGAAGGAGCTGAAAGAGCGGCGCATTCTTGCGTCGTCGCGCATAGAAGAAGTATTGGAGGAGCTGGAAAACGGAGACAGCGGACTGCCTGAAAGTTATGCCTGCTTTTTTTACCGGACGGCAGAAGAATTATGTAAACTTAACACGATCTGCGAGGCGGGCGATGTGCTTGCGGAGCGTTCTTTGGAAGAATTACAGCTGATGAACCGCGATCTGTATGCGGACGTGCTGCCGGAGCATTATGCGGAGAGCTTTGCGAATCCGGTCTATGCCGTGTCCGTGATGGGGGAGGGCATGGGGCGCTGTATGAGCTTTTTGCAGGCGGAGATCCATAGCGTGATCCCGGATGCCTTTTTTGGCGACGCGTGGGAACTTCTGATCCGGGAAGAGCTGCTGCTTGAAATTTACGGTGCGTTTACGGCGGCGGTTTCCGAGACCGGGGAGGTTCCAAAGGCGGAGACGGTCAGGGACATCCTATATTGGTACGCCAGCGATTATTCGGATGTGGAGAATGAAAAAAAGGTCCGTAAGCAGGTGGATGCGGACTGTGAGGAGAGCCGCAGATTCCGGGAGATCATTATGGAATCGGATTTGAGCGATCCGCGGTATTTATATCGTTACGGGTGTTATATTACAGAGAATGAGCTGCGCACGGCGAAGCATATCGGGGAACTTTCCGAAGAAAAGCTGGCGCTGATGGCGGACACCTACACGGAGGGGTACCGCAAGGGCTTTATCCAGATGCGTGTCGATCTCTCCAAAAAAGAAACGGTGAACATTCACTACTGCGCGGGATTTGAGCGTGTTATCCGGCGGGCAGTCCAAAATTTTGAAGCCATGGGTTTACAGACCGTGATCTATCGTTCTTCGGACAGCATTTTTAACCGAAGAGGGGCGAGAAAATCCGGTTTTTACGGCGCGATCGCCAATAAGCAGTATGATTACGACCACCGCGAGGATGACGCGCTCATTTACGACGGGAACTATAAGACGCGCAGATTAGAAACGCTGCATGCGGCGTATGAGCAGGTAAAAGAAAAGGCGCGCAGACATGCAGGTCCCGCGGTTATGGAAATATTCGGCGAAAAGCCGTTCGCCCCGAAGGATTGTCCGGAGGCGCTCCGTCTGAGCGAGGCGCAGCAAAAGCTCAAGGTGGAATATGCGCAGGCGGCGGGGGAGCTGTCGAACCGCTATATTCCGGAGGAGGAACGGAGTTTTACGATCATTGCATTTCCCGTGCCGGAGATCGGGGAGCGCTATGAAGAAATCTTTGACGAGATCATCCGCATCAATACGTTAGACTATCAGTTGTATTCCGACATTCAGCAAAAACTGATCGACGCGCTTGACGAGGCGGAATACGTGCATGTTGTCGGCATGAACGGCAACCGCACCGACCTGAAAGTGCAGTTATGTAAACTTGAAAACCCGGCGAAGCAGACAAAATTCGAGAACTGCGTGGCGGATGTGAACATTCCGGTTGGCGAGGTATTTACGTCCCCTGTCTTAAAGGGAACAAACGGACTCCTGCATGTGAAGGGCGTCTATCTGAACGAATTGTATTATGAGAATTTTGAGGTAGCGTTTACGGACGGTTTTACGGGCGCCTATAACTGCACGAATTATGAGGACGAGGAAGCGGACAAACGCTATATCCGTGATAATGTGCTGTATCATCACGAGCGCCTTCCGCTCGGTGAATTTGCGATTGGCACGAACACGACCGCTTATGTTGCGGCGCGCAAATATCAGATTGCCGATAAGCTGCCGATCCTGATTGCGGAGAAGATGGGACCGCATTTTGCATTAGGTGACACCTGTTATTCACAATCGGAGGATGTCGCGGTGTTCAATCCCGACGGCAAGGAGATTATCGCGCGCGATAACGAGGTGTCCCTCCTCCGAAAAGAGGATGCGTCCAAAGCGTATTTTAACTGTCATACGGATGTGACGATTCCCTATGACGAGCTGGGAAGACTGGCGGGTGTGCGCGCAGACGGCAGCGAGGTTATCATCATTGAGAACGGCAGATTCGTGCTTCCGGGCTGTGAGGCGCTGAACGAGCCGTTTTATCAGAAACGCTGAGTTGATCATCGTTTCCTCAAAGGAGTGAGAAATTCGTCCTATTTCGGTGAATTTCGGTTGCGGCAGACATGGTTTTTTAGTAAACTGGAGATAGGGAA
>JAMPAG010000127.1 GCA_023667365.1 bacterium
TTGTCCGCCACCTGCAGCGCAGACGCATGCCGGACCACCCACGCCGCGCCATCCGCGATCAGATACTGCGCCGCATACTGCACGAGCAGATTCAGCCCGTACAGGGCAAAATTGCTGACAACATAATAAAGCGCAATCGGCAAGCAGACGTCAGCCACATAGGAAATGGTTGTTTTCTGTGTAGGATTCATGGTGTGCACCGCCCTTTCGTTTCTCATGTTCCGCTCCCGCGCAGCCCAAGCAGCAGTTCCAGCAGCTCATCCGGCGAATCCGCAAGAAAATCCGCCTGTGCTTCCGCAAGCTCTCCCGGCGGCGCATAGCCGTACGTCACGCCGACACACCGGATTCCGAGCGCATGCGCGCCCTCCACGTCAAACTTGCGGTCCCCGATCATAAGAAGCTCGTCGCGGCGGACCGTTTCTTTCCATGCGTCCAAGCCGCGGAATTGTCCGTCTTCCTGTCCGTTCATGCACAATGCTGTCTCTGTGCCGTCCTGCTCCGCAAAGAGCTGCCGCAGCGCCTCTTTAATCACCTCGTCCTTACTGACGCGTCTGCCGTCCAACTCACTGCCGACCACGACTGAAAACGCCTCCCGCAGATCAAAATGCGTTAAGATCCGCTCCACGAACACCGTCGGTTTGCTCGACGCGACCGCCAGCACATAGCCCGCTTCCCGCAAGCCTTTCAACATGTGGGGAATGCCCTCATACACAAAATTCTCCGCCCAGCCTGTGACGGAAAAACGCTCGCGGTATTTTTCGACTGCCTCCAGCGCGCGCTCCTTTGTCATCCCGTAAAATTCCATGAAGCTGTCCGTGAGCGGCGGTCCGATAAACGGCTCCAGCTTGTCTATGTCCGGCTCCTCAATGCCAAACGCGCGCAACGCATACTGCACGGATTTGCAGATCCCCTCCTTCGGATCCGTCAAGGTTCCGTCCAGATCAAATAATAGTTTCGTAACCATGCTGTTTCCTTTCATGTCGATAAGCGCCTAACAATCTTTCTCTTCGGCAAATTCTCTAACAAACGGGATTTTATTTAATCTAATCGGATTGTTGCGACGACACCGATTGCTTTCTGCTGCCGCAAAGATACTGAATCAACTTCCCAGTGGTCCACTTCAACTCAATAGGTATGTCTTTTCGGTTGCTCAATACTGCCATTGTCTTTGACGTTTTCTGAAATACGAACGCAGGCCGCTTCATACCCATTGTCGCAATCAACTGCTCTATAAAACACTGATAGTTTATCACGTCCGAGGTTCCAACGTGAAAAATCCCGTCCTTGTCCTCTTTGATGATCCATTGAATCGTTTGAGCAATCTGCATATCTGACACATGATTGCTAAAAAAATCTGTGTAAACTCCTAGTTGTCCTTTTTCGCATCCTGCTTTCACTTCTTGGAGTCTTGGCGAGGTTCTTCCCCAAACGAATGGAAGTCTAATCACTATGGCGTTGTTACCCATTCGATTTCGCAATAAAGCCTCGCATTGCATCTTAAACTGCCCATAATCACTATTTGAGACTTGTGCATCATCTTCATAGTGCGGCTGATTCCAACTGCCGTCAAATACGTTTGCGGTGGAGAGATATATCAATCTCCCGCCGTTAGCCATTAGATATTTCCCTATATTCTCATGGGCAATCAATTGCTTATCGAAATCTCCGCGCAGAGAAGATATAACAACATCCGGGTGGACACCTTCTAAAATTGAGCGAATATCATTGGGAAACTCAACAGAAAAGCGTATCCAAGAGGACGTGTTTTCCCGCGATGCTGAATAATAGGTTCCAACGACATTAAAATTCTTATCGCAGGAAAGAAGTTTGAATACCGCAGTACCAACCGTTCCGCTCGCACCCAATAATAATATGCTCTTAATTTTCATTGCAACAACCTCTTACAAATCCAGATTGTGATTTGATGATTTTTAAGGGAAACATTAGCTGTTATATTTTACCTTGACAATTTATTCTTTGGTATTATCCATATTTTTCATAGGTTCTCCCCATTTTCCGAGATACCTTCCATCGATGGAGGCATATGTCTCTTCGCCCGGAACTAATACCGGAGCCGCCTGTATCAGTCTTTCCGTAAAGGGAACCGCTGTATCCAACAGTTTTTCATCCTTAGTCACATTACGGATTAAACAGAGAAAAATATCCGATCCGTCGCCCATCGGGATAGACCTTTTTACTTCCAGTTCAAAACTGACAGGACTCTCTGCAATAGTCGGCACATCCAACACTTGCCCCCACTCTACAGCAGGCAGACACTTCATCTTATCAGGTGTGGTTCTGCCATAGGTACAGCCATAATAATCCGCCAGAGGCAGCATCTGTTCAGATACAAGATTCGCTGAAAACACGCCATTCTCACGTATCAAGTCCTTGGTCTGCTTTTCCTCGCCGATACAAACCATCACTCCGAGCCCCTCTGAGGAATGATAATATCCAAACCAGTTGAAAAGACCAAAATGGGGCTGCCCGTCTTCCTGCTTTGTTCCATAAAGAAACAGCGCCTGCGGACAAAAATCATTGCCGATCTCAGTTTTTATCTTTGCCATTGTATACATCCTTTCCTTTTTTTAACGCCTGTTCCGCTCGTTCCAAGTTGGAAACGATACGGTCAAGATACTGTTCTAATTCCTCGATTTCCGCTTTTTCAAAATCCTTAAAAAACAAGCTGTTCATTTGCTGGGAGACATGATGATAACGTTCCTCCAATGCACGCGCTTTGGGTGTCAGACTGATCAAACTTTGACGCCGATCAGAAGATGAAACTTCCCGACAGATCAATCCATTTTCCTCCATTCTGCAAAGCATTACGGTAAGCGTATTTTTTGCCAATCCAGTCTTTTGTGCAAGTTCCACAATAGGAATGCCTTCACTTTTCCATAACACATAAAGAATATGCCCTTGTGGTCCATTAAACTCCTCTACGCCACATGTCTGCAAAAGCCGGTCAAACACTCTCCCCTGAACCTGTTTAATATGAGAAATCAAAAAACCTGTTCGTGTTTCCAATCCTTATTACACCTTCCTTGCTCACCGCTTTGCAAGGATAAAAGCGGCAGTCTTGCTGTACAGCATAAAAAAGGACGTCTCCTTTTCACAACAAAATAGTACTATATAGAACTTGTTTTGTCAAGGTGCAAGTTTTTATAAAGAGTAAGGTTGTTGGAACGAATTAAAACTGAATAAGAAAAATTTTCCCTTGTAACCTGCCATAAGGACAAAATAAGGGAAAAGGATACATCATTTGAGGTTTGGCATACCGCAAAGCCTTGAAAATAGGGGAAAGTTAAACCAGTTA
>JAMPAG010000128.1 GCA_023667365.1 bacterium
ATGCCTTTTTAATTTGTTGTGGATAAAAGCATAGATTACAAAAGAATGCCTGTTTGAATAAGCATTTAAGAAACGGCAGAATGCCGTCTGACACGGATTGCCCGAAGATTGGCTGACCGCATTCGGAGCACGGTATCCCTACCGGATGCCGCATAAACCCAATGCGCATAAGACAGCCTTGAACAACTCCGTCAAAGAATATATGCTTTGTGCTGATTATACAAAAATCCAACCAACACGTCAAGACCATTTTGGGAATAATACACAAATTCTACCCGTCCGCTTCCTTCCCCCACGCATAGCGCATCAGTGCCGCAAAGGCATATCCGCAGAGCATTCCCGCCGTATTGGTCAAAATATCATCCAGCTCCGCTCCGCCGCGGCTTGTCATATATTGTGTGATTTCAATCGCGACGCTCACAAGCATCCCCGTCATTCCTGCAAGATATACGCGTCTCCATTTTCCATGGAATAAAAAATAATAAAGAAAACCAAACGGTACAAACAGCAGCACATTTTCCAGGGTGAAGCGCTTATAATGAAACGTATCAAATAAACTTAAATTCACCGCCGTAATGCTCCCCGGTTCTCTCGAAAAGATCGTGATCGCCAAAAGCATCGTCAAATATGACAAGAACAGAGCGATCAACAGCCCCTGCACAAATAAACGCTTTCCCGCCGCTCTTCTGCCGCGCCGATACCCATACAAAATCGAGGCAGATACAAAGATAACGCCGCCGGTCACGCCAATGACCACCGCAGTCAAACCATAATGCTCTATGTATCCAGATAATTCTTTTATAAATAAGATTACATACTCCGGCATACAATCTCACCCTCACACGAAACCTCAATCTCCATCCCGAAACGCCCCGCGATCTGCAGCAGGTATCGTCCGTGATTCCTCTCCGCCGCCAGCATCGGCGCATATGCGTCCCTGCCGCTGACCGCATACATGTACGGATACGCTGAAAAACGCTGTTGATATTCTTTTACAAAATCCATAATGCCGTTTTGAATCTGTACGCATCCCGCCTGGTTTACAGGCGCATTGCCGAAACGCAGAGCGATTCCCAGCCCCTGCTCCCCGCCGCCCCCGCGCCCGCCGTTTGCAGAAAGCGCAAATCCTAAAAACGGTCTTGTCGGAGAAGCCGTTAAGAGCTCCCAGTAAACATTGTCGCCTTTACCCGGATCATGCTTTTTCAGCAAATCCCGGTTATGCGCCTGCGAAAACAAATAGCTCGCCAGCCTGCCCGACTGTATCTGCGGCTCGGCAATATCCGGCTCCGCATTCTGTAAGGTATTCGTGCCCGCAAGAATTCCCGTGAGCCTGCACGGAAACTTCCACACATCCTCTACAAGCGTGCGCAGCGCCATATACCCGCTGCCCGCCCAACCAATATCCACTGCCGCCGCCCTGCCGCATCCGTCAAGGATCTGCGCATAATAGCGTTTTGCCGCCTCCCGCTGCCCCTGATATACCGCCAAAACCTCATCCCAATGCCGCAGAAGAAAGCGTTTCAATTCTCCGACATTCTGATCTGTTAAGAACTCTTGTGCTCTTTCTCCGTCCCCCATAAGCAGCGGCTCCAGCTCCATCTCGCACAGAATCTGCCTTATGCTTTTCTTTTTGTTCACCTTATGATACAAAAAACGCCGGAAGAAATCGTAGCGATTCTCGTCCGCCGTCAATTTCAGTGCCGCTGCCCTCGACCAGTACACATAACAGGTTTGTCCGCCCGGATAAAGCATGTCATAAACCTTCTTCAGAACATCACCGTCGCGGGAAAAAAACAATAATCTGTCAATCCGGTTCTTTTTTACATACTCATGCAGGAAAGTACAGTATCCAAGCGCAAAGATTCCGCCGTAAACATAACCGTATTCATATTCCATCGGATAACGCTTCCATCCCGTATGCAGATGATGATCAACAATCCCCCGGTATGCTCCCCCGATCAGCGCCGACATATCCTGCGCGCGATATATCATCCCTGACGAATCCGCATTCGGATAATGCAATGCCGCAAAACCGTGCTTTTTTGCCATTTTCACATCGCTGTGCAGATGATCTCCGACATGGATCAGGCGGATTTCCTCTCCGAACTTCTTTTGAAGTTCTTCTTTTGCAACAGAAAACAGCGTTCCGTCCCATTTGCTTTTCCGATAGCTGCTTGAAACAAAAACCTTAATCACATTGTGATACCCGTTTTTTATCAGCAGCCGTTCAAGAAATTGCTCCGGCAGATACATATCGGACAATATGACGATCGGCTTCCCGTTTTCACACAGCCGCCCGAACACATCACGCATGAACGGATTTGCATAATCCAATTCCAGCTCCAGCTCACATTCCAAACGCGCGCCCGCTGCGGCTGAAAGTCCTGTCTCCCGCTCTATCACGCTCCATATCTCATCCAGATTCACCTCCCAAGACCCGCTCTCCTCATGCTTTTCCGCTCTCGCCAGTGTCTCTGACTCCATGCGTATCCGTTTGAAATCCGGGAAATTTAATTTTTCTCCCAGCAAAAAAAACAGATCCCCCGGCGCGGAAAACGGACGAAATATCAGCGTATCAAAAAGGTCGAACGAAATCAGGTCATACTGCATCAGGCGTGCCGCGTAACCGTCCGCATCACATTTCTCACAGGCAATTTCCGATTCGCTTTTTTTCAGCGGAATCCTCTTTTCCTCATATATAGCCGCTTTGGCTGATTTTCCCAAAAAACGGCAAAAGAGTAGATAATAACAAAGATTGAGCCATAAAAGCCAGCCCCACGAAACAATTCTTCTGATTCCCGTACTGCCATCATGCATCCGGTGATAACGCTCCCTTATCCCGTTTTTTCGGTTCACCAATAGCTGATAAAGTGCCATGCGCATAACCTGTTCTCCCATTTTCTGTATTTGTGCAAAATAGCTCTGTCTTTTTGCGTCAAATGACATTCATTTTCTCACCAAAACCTCTCCATCGGCGCGACAAAGCGCATTTTATTCGCAAACCGCACAATTTATCCCGCATTTTCT
>JAMPAG010000012.1 GCA_023667365.1 bacterium
AAGTAATTTTGGAGAAACAAGGCAGGATATAATGGAATTTACCTTTCAAGGCTGGAAATCTTCAAATTTCCTTGACAAATGTTGGTAAAAAAGATATATATATATGTATAGGCATTTTGTGGGATGCCATAATACTATCAAAACAAAGGTCAGTAAGAGGAAGGAGTTCGTCAATGAACAAAACAGAGTTAGTAGCAGCAATGGCTGAGCAGGCAGGCTTATCTAAGAAAGATGCAGAAGCAGCATTAAAGGCTTTCACGGATGTTGTATCCGCACAGCTTAAGAAGGGCGATAAGATCCAGTTAGTAGGCTTTGGTACGTTTGAAGTTGCCGAGAGAGCAGCAAGAGAAGGTAGAAACCCGCAGACTGGCGCGGTTATGCCGATCGCAGCTTCCAAGGCTCCGAAGTTCAAGGCAGGTAAGGCATTAAAGGATATGGTAAACGCATAAAAGCGTTTCATTTCTTTTGAGATGACTTGAGGACAGAAGACGGCTGATGAGGGAAACTCCATTAGCCGTCTTTTTGGCTTACAGGAAGTCAGGGAGGAGAGATCAATGCGGCTCGATAAATATTTGAAAGTATCCAGGCTCATTAAGCGCAGGACGGTTGCAAACGAGGCCTGCGATGCGGGAAGGGTAACGATCAACGACAGACCGGCAAAGGCGTCCGCCGAGGTGAAGGCGGGCGATGTCATTGCGATCAAATTCGGTGATAAAGAAGTCCGTGTGGAGGTACTTGCCGTACAGGAGACGGTGCGCAAGGACGATGCGGCGGGGTTGTTCAAATATATATAGGAAAATGCAGGAAATCAAAGCATGACTGCAGGCATAAACAGGAATCTCCCGAATATATTTTCTTATATAGGCAGGTGGAGGGCTCGTACGAGGGCGCTTACGGATATAAGAAATAGGAAGGGAGGTTCTTTTTTTATGGAGGATTTGAATCAGATACAGAAAATGCCTCACAAAATGGTGGTGGGAAACCGCAAGACGATCGCGCTCACAGGTGTGACCGATGTGCTCGCGTTTGATATTCATGAGATCCTGTTGGAGACCTCCCAGGGGATGCTGATGATACGGGGGAATAATCTGCATGTCAGCAGGCTGACGCTGGACAAAGGGGAGGTTGACGTAGACGGCAGGATCGACAGCCTGACGTATTCGGATGCGCCCGCGTACGGCAAAAAGCAGGAATCCCTGTTTTCGAGACTGTTCAAGTGATCCCAAAGAGGGCGTGCCATGAGTGAGAGTATCATCAGGGAGGCGGTGTTTTCGCTGCACTGTATCAGCGTGGGCGTGCTGATCACGTTTGTGTACGATCTGTTGCGCGTATGCCGGATCTGTGTCAGACACAGCCGCTTTATGGTTTCCGTAGAGGATTTTCTGTTTTGGGTTGTTTGTGCAATTTTTATATTTTTAGTGTTATATTGTGAAAATGACGGAATCCTGCGCTGGTACTGCGTTGCGGGCGCCGTTGTGGGCATGGAGCTTTATAAAAAATTATTCAGTCTATATATTGTGCACTTTATGTCAACAGTTCTGAAAAAGACCATAGATATGGTGTCCTGGATTTTGGGGAAACTGATGTTCCCCTTCAAGATGCTGTTTTTGGGGCTTCGCAAGGGATGGACAAAAATCTGTCACTTTTTCACAAAAAAGAAAAAAGAAGCGGATAGGTAGTTGACGGTTTGCATAAAATTAGGTAACATATGTATTATGTAAACAGTAATCAGAAAAGGAGTATCCTATGGCAAGAAGGAGACCGGCATACCGTAAAAAACGGCATAACCGGCTCGGTATGCTTTTGGTGATGATGTGTATCGTGATGCTGCTGATCGTAGTCAGCGTCAGTAGTATAGATCTCAAGGCAAAACAGAGGACCTATGCGGAACGTGAGCGGATTTTGACAGAGCAGATTGAGCAGGAGCACGAAAGAACACGGCAGCTTGAGGAATATGAAAAATACATAAAGACGGATGCCTATATTGAGGAAGTGGCGAAGAACAAACTCGGACTTGTGTACGAGGGTGAGATCATATTTCGGGCAGACGATTAAACAGACCGGGAATGCGCAGCGTTTTCGGTCTGTTTTTTTGCGCAAGCATGAAGAAGGCAGATTTGTCTAAATGCAGGGCACGCTCTCGCTGCTCTCCGCTCGTAGCGGTACATAACATGCCAAAATACGGCATGTAAGTACCGACGGCGTCAAAGCACCCTGCCTTTAGACAAATCCGCCTTGTCATATGCTGCAACCCAGAAGAACTACCACAGCCCGGAAGAATCCGCCTTGCGGATTCTTCGAAAGAGTTTGCGCCAGCAAACTCTTTTTTTGTCAGAAAGTTAGGCAGCGCGCAGGCAGGGTTTGACAAAAAAATACGCCGTATGTCCTCTATAATATACCCTTACAGACAAGTCTGTGCTGCGGCACGGAGCCTTGCAGGCTATGGAAAGGGTATGGATGGAATATGAAAAAGCAGTTGCCGGAGAGGGAGACGCAGGAGACAACACTGTTGCCTGAGTATGGACGAAAGAGACTTTTAACCTACGCGGATTCTTTTATGAGGCTTGCAAAAAGCTTTTACGGGATGGAGGGCGGACGGACGCCGGAGAACGTGGAGATCAAGACTTCAAGAGAGACCTATCTGTGGCAGAAGCGGCTCATGGAGAATCGCGAGATGCTTGCCGATCACTTATGCGAAATGTCCCGCATCATGACAGGAATTGCACAGGAATCCTATCATATGAAGCCGATGGGAGACCGGACGCGTTATCATATCGCCAAAGAATTGAAAAAGAGGGGGATCCGGCTGTACCGCCTGCTCAGCATGATGAATGAGAATGGAAAACTGGAGGTTGCCGCCACGATGCGCGCGCGGCTGCCGGAGCCGGGGGAAGAAGAATATACGGTCGCGGACATTGCAGGTCTTTTGTCCGTGAGCCTCGGCGTACGCTTAAATCCGGCGGCGGGCAGTACCAGCCTTCTTGCGGCGGAGCTTTCCACGGTGGTGTTTGAGGAGGAGACGCGCTATCATATTTTAACGGGCGTGGCGCGCGTGGCAAAAGAGGGGGAGCAGATTTCCGGGGATAATTATACGTTTTGCGAGATGGAGCAGGGGCGTTTTGCAGCCGTGCTCGCGGACGGAATGGGCTCCGGCGAACAGGCATGCCGCGCGAGCGAGCTTGTCGTGGAGCTGTTTGAACAGTTTTTGGAGTCGGGTTTTTCGACGAACGGGGCGGCGCAGATGATCAACGGCGCGCTGCTTGCATCCGCGCAGGAGACGGATGTATCGACGCTGGATGCGTGCTGCGTGAACCGTTATACGGGAACGTGCCGCATGATGAAGGCGGGGGCGGCTGCGACCTATATCAAAAGGGATAACCGGATAGAGAAGCTTGACGCTGCCGGACTGCCGCTCGGCGTATTCGGACAATTGGAGGCGACGGAGCTGCGCTGCGAGCTGATGCACGGGGAATACCTGATCATGCTTTCGGACGGTGTGAGTGATTGTTTTACGCGTCCGGGTGCGGAAGCTTTGTTTGAGGACATGCTGGCAAGGCTTGAGATCCGGGAGCCGGGCGAGATGGCGAACACGATTCTGCGTCAGGCGATCTATCAGAGTGAGGGCAGGATCGCCGATGATATGACCGTGCTCGTGCTTGGACTGTGGGAGAATGGGGGATGGCAATGTTGACATTTTCCTGTGAAAGGGAATATCATGTGTATGAGGGAAAATACAGCAGATAGGTCTGAGATCCCGCCGGGCGGGGTGATGGAGAGTGCCGCAATGTTACAGAAGATCAGGGCATGGGTGTCTGAATTTCATATGATCGAGCCGGGCGAAGCCGTAATCGCAGGCGTATCGGGCGGCGCAGATTCTGTGTGCCTGTTTGATCTGCTGCTTGCGTTAAAGGAGGAGATACCGTTTTCTTTTTCCGTCGTCCATGTCAATCACGGCATCCGCGGGGATGCGGGCGAAGATGCAGAATATGTGAGGCGGCTGTGTCTGGAAAATGGGATCGGATTTACGCTTGTTGAGGAGAATGTGCCCGCTTATGCCGCGGAACACCGGATCGGCGAGGAGGAGGCGGGGCGCAGATTGCGCTATCGGGCATTTGCGCGGGTAAATGAGCATATGTACGGGGGCAGGGCGAAGATCGCCGTGGCACATAACCGGAACGACCGCGCGGAAACCGTACTGTTTCAATTGTTCCGGGGGAGCGGGCTGCATGGCATGTGCGGGATAAAACCGGTGCAGGGTAATGTGATCCGCCCGCTTTTGGGTGTGACAAGAGAGGAAATAGAGGCTTATCTTGCAGGGAGAGGGTTATCGTACCGCACGGATGCCACAAACGGGGCGGATGAATATGCGAGAAACCGCATCCGTCATCATATTTTAGGGTATGCGGAGCAGGAAATCTGCCGGGGCAGCACGGAGCATATCAACCGGACGGCGGACATGCTGACGCAGGCGGCGGCGTATCTGGACGCGAAGACCGAGGAGGCGTACCGGGCGTGCGTGGAGAAAGAGCCGTGCCGGGAGCACGCGGAGGAAGAGACATACCGGGCGTGCGTGACGGGAGAGCTGTGCCGGGAGTGTGAGACAGGGAAAGCAAGCCGGGAGCACGCGACGGATGCAGAAGAGGCAGGCGGGAGCACGGCATACGCCGGGAGCCTGCTTTTGTCCGCGGCGGCGTTTGCGCGGCTGCACCCGTACCTGCAGGGGAGTCTGGTCCACCGCTGCTTAGGGGAACTGACGCCGGCGGCGAAGGATATAACGGGTGTGCATGTGGAAAGCGTCTGTGCATTATTTGATAAGCAGACCGGACGCATGCTGTCTCTGCCATACGGACTGACTGCGGAGCGGACGTATCAGGGTGTGCGTCTGGGACGGAGAGGAAATACGGAAGCTGACGGAGAGAAGTTCTGCGCGGACAAGCCGGAAGGGACGGATGGGCGGGAACCGTGGACGGACAGGCAGGTCGAGCTGACCGGAGAGTGCGGAGAGGTCCGTTTTGGAGGGCGCCTGTTCCGGTTCCGTGTGTTTTCCTGTGAAGGGAATGAGGACATTTTTCAGGCAATTCCGAAAAACAATTGTAACAAATGGTTCGATTATGATAGAATAAAGAAACCCGTCGTGATCCGTTACCGCAGGACGGGAGATCATCTGGCGATCAATGCGGCAGGCGGCACGAAGAGCCTTAAAAAATATATGATCGATGCGAAGATTCCGGCGGATAAACGGCAGCATATTCCGCTTATCGCGCAGGAAGATCATATTTTATGGGTGGCGGGCTACCGCGCCAGCGAAGCTTACAGGGTGACCGCGGATACCAAAAGAATCATGGAAATATACATGTCAGGAGGAAAAGAGAATGTCTGAAAGAGTCAGCGTGCTTCTCACTGAGCAGCAGGTGGACGGGAGGATTCAGGAGCTCGGCGAACAGATCAGTAAGGATTATGAGGGAAAGCAGGTGCACCTGATCTGCGTATTAAAAGGAGGCAGTATGTTCCTGTGCGAGCTTGCAAAGCGCATCACGGTTCCTGTGTCGCTTGATTTCATGTCGGTGTCAAGCTACGGGAAAAACACGACGTCGAGCGGTTTTGTGAAGATCGTAAAGGATCTGGACGATCCGATCAAGGACAAGCATGTCATTGTGGTGGAGGACATCGTGGATTCAGGGAGAACCCTGAGTTATCTGGTCGAGATGCTTGGAAAGAGAGAACCGGCAAGCATCCGGATCTGTACGCTGCTTGACAAGCCGGACCGGAGAGTCACGGATGTAAAGGTGGATTATACGGGATTCGTGATCCCGGATGAATTTGTTGTCGGGTATGGGCTGGACTATGACCAGCGCTATCGCAATCTGCCCTACATCGGTATCGTGCATCTGGACGATTAAAAAAGGAGATAACAAAGTGAGAACAACAAAAAAAGGCAGCGGCATTTACTTTTCCATCATTCTGCTGCTGCTCCTGGCAGCAGTCTGGATCAGCCAGATGCGTAGTCTGCCGAGCAATTATTCCTATAAAAGCTTTATGAAAGATCTGGAGAATGGCAGAATCGATGAGATTGAGATCGCCCAAAACGAGCAGGTGCCGACGGGAGCTTTGCATGTGACGCTGAAAAGCGGGGAAAATCGCACGATCTATGTGGCGGATGTCGTCGAGGCGGAGAAGTTTTTAAGAGAGTACGAGGATATTCAGGTCACGCTGGAGAATGTGCCGCAGGAAAGCTGGTTTCTGAATTATGTTCTGCCGATCATGATCGCGCTGATCGTCATCGTGTTCATTTTTGTGATGATGAATGCACAGAACAATAGCGCGGGCAGCAGCAACAGCAAAATGATGAATTTCGGAAGAAGCCGCGCGCGCATGGCGACGGATACGAAGACGACGTTAAAGAATGTCGCGGGGCTTTTGGAGGAAAAGGAAGAACTGGAGGAGATCATTGATTTTTTGAAAGATCCTTCCAAATATACAAGAGTCGGCGCAAGGATCCCGAAGGGCGTTTTGTTAGAGGGACCGCCCGGAACCGGTAAGACGCTGCTTGCAAAGGCGGTGGCAGGAGAGGCGGGCGTGCCGTTTTTCAGTATTTCCGGATCGGATTTCGTGGAAATGTTTGTCGGCGTCGGCGCTTCGCGTGTACGCGATCTGTTTGCCGATGCAAAGAGAAGCGCGCCATGCATCGTTTTTATTGACGAGATCGACGCGGTTGCGAGACGCCGCGGAGCGGGCATGGGCGGCGGTCATGATGAACGGGAACAGACATTGAACCAGATGCTGGTGGAAATGGACGGTTTCGGCGTCAATGAGGGAATCATTGTCATGGCGGCAACGAACCGCGTGGATATTCTGGACCCGGCAATCCTGCGTCCGGGGCGGTTTGACCGCAAGATCGCGGTTGGCAGGCCTGACGTAAGGGGCAGAGAGGAGATCCTGGCTGTTCATGCGGAAAACAAGCCGCTTGCAGAGGATGTGGACTTAAAGCAGATCGCGCAGACGACGGCAGGTTTTACGGGCGCGGATCTGGAGAACCTGCTCAACGAGGCGGCGATTGTCGCAGCAAGGGAAGACCGCTCCTATATCATGCAGAGCGATATTCGGAAAGCATTCATCAAGGTCGGGATCGGTGCGGAGAAAAAGAGCCGTATCATCACGGAAAAGGAAAAGAAAATCACGGCGTACCATGAAGCGGGGCACGCGATCCTGTTTCATGTGCTTCCCGACGTCGGTCCGGTGTATACCGTATCCATCATTCCGACGGGCGTCGGTGCGGCGGGCTATACGATGCCGCTCCCCGAAAAGGACGAAATGTTCCTGACAAAGGGGAGAATGCTGCAGGATATTATGGTATCGCTCGGCGGGAGAATCGCCGAGGAGATTATTTTTGACGATATTACGACGGGCGCTTCCAGCGATATTAAAAAAGCAACCGAGGAAGCGCGGAACATGGTGACGCGTTATGGCATGTCGGAGAAGATCGGCGTGATCAGTTACTCGCAGGATGACGAGGTGTTCATTGGCCGTGATTTCGGGCATACCAAGGGCTACAGTGAGGTGATGGCGGGCGAGATCGACCGCGAAGTCAAGGAGATCGTGGACGACTGCTACCGCAAGGCGAAGGCGATTATCGAGGAGCATATAGGCGTGCTGCATCGATGCGCGGAGTTGTTGCTGGAAAAAGAGCGCATCAGTAAGGATGAATTTGAGGCACTCTTTACTACATTGTAAAAAGTGCACAAAAAAATATCGACGAATTTGTAATATTTGTGAATTTCAAGAATAGATTTACAGGGTGACATCTGCTATGATACTACTTGTAACCCCCCAATACATTTTATAGTTTTTTGCTATACCCCATAAGTAAGAAATACCTTCTCTAAAAAAGGCAATTGCTTCGGCAACTGTCTTTTTTACCGTCTGGAGGGAAATACTGTAATCAATGCAAAAGAGGGCGGTTAATGTGCGATTTGTGAATGAGGTATTGAATATCGTATTTTTTTCATATAAAATAGGGAAGAGTAGAACGACGCGGCAATAGTGCGCGTCGGAAACTGGCGCATGGAGGCTGAAAATGGATTACCGGAAAATGATAAGGGCGGAGGAGCAACTGCAGTACATTACGGATATGCGGCCCCTGCTTCGGAAAAGGGCGCTCTTTTCCGATACAACGGAGGATTATGTAACGCCGTCTCAGCCGAGAAAGTATGATATGGTGCGGATCCGCTTTCGGGCGGGTGTGGACAATATCGACAGGGTGTATTTTGTCTGCAACGGTATCAGGACGCTGATGACCAAGGCTTTTTCGGATGAGCTTTTTGATTTTTATGAGACAGAGTATCAGTTGGAGAACGAGCGCATTTATTATTATTTTGAGGTGCAGGTCGGCAGGATTACCTGTTATTATGATACGCGCGGCGTACAGAAGCATCCGGATGACTATTATCGGTTTTCGATCATTCCGGGTTTTTCGACGCCGGACTGGGCAAAGGGAGCCGTGATGTATCAGATTTATGTGGATCGTTTCTGCAACGGCGATCCCGGCAATGATGTTCTGACAAATGAGTATGTCTATATCGGCAATAAAACGCAGCGTGTGGAGGACTGGTATTCCTATCCGGACAGGATGGACGTACACCGTTTTTACGGAGGCGATCTGCAGGGCGTGCTGGATAAGATGGACTATCTGCAGCAGCTTGGCGTGGATGTGATCTATTTCAATCCGCTGTTTGTCTCGCCGTCCAATCACAAATATGATATTCAGGACTACGATTATATTGATCCGCATTTCGGGAAGATCGTCCATGACGAGGGGGAACTGTTAGGAGACGGTCAGCATGACAATACCCATGCGACGCGCTATATCGATCGTGTGACCAATAAAAAGAATCTGGAAGCGAGCAATGCTTTTTTTGTCAAGGTCGTGGAGGAGGCGCACCGGCGCGGGATGCGCGTGATCTTAGACGGCGTGTTCAATCACTGCGGTTCTTTTAATAAATGGATGGACCGCGAGCGCATTTATGAGAATGCGGAGGGATATGAAAAAGGCGCTTATGTTGCCGCTGACAGCCCGTACCGTGATTATTTTGATTTTACGGATAAGGAGAGGTGGCCGTATAACGGTTCCTATGACGGATGGTGGGGGCATGATACGCTTCCGAAGCTGAATTACGAGGGGTCGAAGGCACTGTATGATTATATTCTTTCCGTTGCGCGGAAATGGGTATCCCCGCCGTATAACTGCGATGGATGGCGCTTGGACGTGGCAGCGGATTTAGGGCATTCCCCAGAGATAAACCATCAGTTTTGGCGGGATTTCAGAAAGGCGGTCAAGCAGGCGAATCCGGATGCGCTCGTGCTTGCCGAACATTATGGCGCGCCGCTTAACTGGTTAGACGGGGAGCAGTGGGACAGCGTCATGAATTATGACGCGTTCATGGAGCCGGTCACATGGTTTTTGACCGGTATGCAGAAGCATAGCGATGATTTTAGGCAGGATATGCTCGGAAACGCGGATTCTTTTTTTGGGGCGATGCGCTATCATGCGGTCAGCTTTACGATGCCGTCTTTGTATGTGTCGATGAATGAGCTTTCCAATCACGATCATTCCCGTTTCCTTACGAGGACGAATCATGTGGTCGGACGTATGAATAATTTAGGGCATGAGGCAGCGAACCACGGTATCAATAAGGCGGTCATGCGGGAGGCGGTCGTGATCCAGATGACATGGCCGGGCGCGCCGACGATCTATTACGGGGATGAGGCGGGTGTGTGCGGATTTACCGATCCCGACAACCGGCGGACATACCCGTGGGGGCGCGAGGATTTGGAAATGATCGCGTTTCATAAGGCGATTATCCGCATTCACAAGGAGAATCAGGAGTTAAAGACCGGTTCGCTGAAATTCCTTGTGGGAGAGTATAATGTGATCGGTTACGGACGTTTTAATCATGCGGAGCAGACGGTCGTGGTGGTCAACAATAATGATCATGAGTTTTCTAAGGAGCTTTCCGTTTGGGAATTCGGCATTCCGAAGGAGACAACGATGAAGCGGCTCATTTACACGACAGAAGGCGGGTACGATACGGGGGAGGAAAGCTATCATGTCGTGAATGGCAAGATGCTCTTTACGCTTCCGCCGCATTCGGCGATTGTGTTGAAGCATAAGAACAGGGAAATGTAAAAAGCTTCAAAGAAATTTTATGGCGCAGGAGGTTTTTCTCAAAACCACCCTGCGTCATATCTTACGGTGGCATTCCAAAGCAGCCATTCGTCGTAGCCTGCGTCGCGGACGGCGTCAAGCTGCGCCTGAATCTGTTCCCTGCCGTATTCGATATGACCGCGCACCCATGTGGCGGTAAATGCCTGGAGCCATGGGCGTACGCGGCAGATCGACGGCATCCCGTTTTCGGATACGGCATAAATGGTGTCGCGTCCATACTGGTCAAGCTCGGCGCGGGAGGCGTTCAGGGCGGATGAGACGGTGCGGTACGGTTCGGCGTCCGGTATGTCGATGCGGTATACGCCCGCACCGTAGTGTGACGGGTAGACCATCGGGCAGATCACGTCTAACTGGGACGCCATGGCGGCGTAGTCCTGCCCGACAATGCGGCGGTCGATCGGGTTGTCGATGATCGTGCCGTATACGTCGGCGGAAACGGAGACGGCATAGGGGGAAAGCGTCTCATAGGCATAATCGGTAAAGGCATTGATAATATCCGTTTTGGTAAGATCTCCTGCATTTTCCCCGAACACGACGCGCTCCATGCCGCTGTCCGTGGAAAAACGGATATAGTCAAACTGAATCTCATCGAATCCGATGCGCGCGGCTTCCGCCGCGATCTCCAGCATATAATCCCACACGCCTTGTTCATAAGGATTTACCCATGCCAGTCCGCTGTTGTCGTAGAAAACCGTGCCGTCCGCTTCGTGGAGCGCATATTCCGGCATGGCTTTTGCGAGGTAAGGATCCTTGAATGTCACGATGCGCGCGATCAGATAAATGCCGTGCTCTTTACATTCCGCAACCAGCGATTCTATATCGGGAATATAAGTAGCGGATGAGCCGATCTGCTGCACAAGCGGCGTGTCCATCGGATAGGTGACGCGCCCTAAATCATCCTTGATGTCAATGACAAAAGCGTTGATCTCGGTCTCGTCGGCAAGCGCGATCAGATCGTGGATGCGGTCGATCCCCGCGACGGCGGCTGTGACGTAAATACCGTGGACGCGGAAATCGGGATCGCCGGGCTGCGGCTCTGCGCTTGGCGCGGAGGGCGTGACGCCGTCCGCCGGGTCATCGGTACCGCCCGGCGACGTTGCGCCTTCATCCGGGGGATTGGCGCCGCCCGGCGACGTGATGTCATCTGCCGGAGTGTCTGTGCCGTCCGACGATGAGGTAACGTCTGTCGGATTGTCGGAGCCCTCCGATGGAGAAGCGTCAGCGAACAGGTCGTCCGTGCGGCCTGTGCCTGCACCGATGCCCGGAAACATGCCAAACACGCCGGAAGCGGATGCGTCCGCACTGTCCGCTGTGTGGGACGTGATACCTGCGATGCCCGCGGCTTCCCGGTTGATCCGCACAGCGGCAAGCGGAGCTTCCGGGGCTTGCGCGTCCGAGGAAGTCTGTGCTGCGCGCTGTCCGCATGACGCTGCAAAAAAGGCAAGCAATAAAAACAGGGCGGACAGCGTGATGCGCCGCGCGGCAGGCACAATATGTTTTCTGGCGGTGTTCTTTTTATGGAAAGAGGCTAAAATCTGCATAGGTATAGGCTCCTGTGTAGGATGATCCGTTGCGGGATCTTTTTATATTATAGAAAATTTTGTAACATGGAAGAATCGCGGAGTGATTCTTCGAAAGAGTTTCGCATCAGCGGAACTCTTTTTTAGTATTTTTATGTCGATATTATATACAAAAAAAGAAAAATAAGCTATACTGAATACGGAATTTATAAAAAATGCATATCATGCAGTCAAACGATAGATACTGCATGATCGTTGATGAGAAAAACGCATTTTGTAATGGTCGGGTGTGTTCGGATAGAGGAGGAGAAACGCAATGGATATGATGGATATTGTGACAGATTATCAGCAGATTGGTCAGGTGCAGACACAGAATACCGCTTCTGCATGGAAGGCGGTCAGCAATGCGGCGAAAGCGGCGGAAGGTGCGGAGACGGAAGATAAGACCGTAGCGTTTGCGGAGGCATTGAGAGAGGAGCTTGACAATCTGCAGCAGCGTAATGAGCTTGGGAGAGCGCTTGCAGGTTCTTCTCTGGTCGGTACGACAGCGGACTTAAGCAATGTCTCGGAAATGTTAAAGACCGAGAGCGGGCGGGAGGCGATCGGCGCACTGGCGGATAATGCAATGGCGTCCATCGTGTTCGGAACGAACAACTCGGAGCAGAATTCCATCTTAAATACCATGACGCGGGTGAATACGTCGGAACAGAGCCTGGAAGAGGCGTTAAAGGATGTGCTTGAGATCTTAGAGTCGAAAGGCGCGTCCGATGAGACGGAGGAGGAGTAGACTGCTTCCCGCGGTACAGGCGGCGTATGTTTTTTGTCCTCAGCGGTAATTGTTGGGAATAAAGAGGTAACGGATGATAAAAAAAGAAGACCCTCGGCGGTGCCGCTGGGGGTCTTCTTTTCTCACTTATAGGAAATTTCGTAAACCCAGAAGAATCGCAAAGCGATTCTTCGAAAGCGTGCGAAGCACGATTTTTTATGAGTTCTGGATCGCGGCCAATTGATTGGCGTCTTCGCTCAGACTCTGCACAAGACCGCCCACCTCCGTGACAATCTGCTGATTCTGTTCGCTGCCGGTGTAGGTTTCGTTGGAGTGCGCGGAAACTTCTTCGGTGATTGCCGAAATCGTCTGAATGCTGTCCACAATGACCTTGTTTGCGGAAGCAAGCTCGGAAACGATGGATGCGAGCGCCGCGGACTGCTCCTGAATATGGGAAGTACTGTCTGCGATCGTATCAAAGGATTCCGCGGTCTTTCCGGCAGAAACGTTTTGCTTTTTATTGCTTTCGATCAGATGATTGATCGTGTCGATCATAATCTGGAGCTGATCGGAAATATTATTGATGAGACCGGTGATATTTTCCGTTGCGGAGGTCGTCTGTCCGGCAAGACCGGAAATCTCAGATGCAACGACCGCAAAACCGCGTCCTGCGTCCCCTGCACGCGCCGCCTCAATACTTGCGTTGAGCGCCAAAAGACTTGTCTGGGAAGCGACGTTGGTGATCAGATCCGTAATAGAGTTCATCTGATCGGTATATTCACGGAAGGATGCCAATGCGGAAGCAACGTCGGCGCTCGCCTTGTCGGACTGTTCGGTCAGACGAATCAGCGAGGAAACATGCTCCTGTCCGGTGCGGACCGCTTCTGCGGCGGCACTGACGCCCTCATGAATCTTGTCCGCCGACTGCTCTACGGTGGAAATATGTGTCTGGATCTCCTCTGTTTTGACAAGCTGGTGCTGAATGGCCTCCGCAGATTCGTTTGTGCCGGACGTGACCTCGGACATGGAGTTCATCGTCTGCTCCACGGAGCTTTGCAGCGTGTTCATCTGCGAGGCGATGGCGGTCACGTTCTCCGTCATATGTTTGGAAATCTGGATTGTATGTTCAAAAAGCCCGGAAATTTTTCCTTTTTCCTCATCGATCCTTGCCAGCTTCATGTTCTGGAACCGGGAATTCTCATAGGAAACAAGAAGGAAATTGACCGTCATGATGATGGTGAGGAATCCCTGAATCTCCAAAGCGACGATGTCCTGCGGACCGAGCTGTTTTGTGAGAGCGGAAAAAACAATATAGCCGACATTCTCCGCCACAACGCCCGCACCGATGATCGTGGTGTAGCGGAAGTCATTATACAGCGTGATCACGATCAGCATCGGAAAGACATAAGTAAAGACCAGGCTGTTCTGCGCCGTAAAAAGTAAAAAGGTATACAAAATGGCATAACCGTAAGAAACAATATGCTTGATCATTGTGGTGTCGCGTTTCCGACAATAGCATATCCATGAAAGGATCACCGGAATAAACGCCAGAACGTAGGTTGCGATAACGTAGCCGGCTGTGCGGTTTCCCTTGACAATCTCCACCGTGTAAGCGGCGCAGATAACTACAACGATCGCATTTAACGCGATGCAGGCAACCCGGTTCGCGATCGTCATTTCTGCGGATGAGTTGCCGCGCGGCACATCAACAAGAACGTCGGAAATTTGTTTTTTGGACATGATCTTATCCCCCTTTATGTAAAATAAGTGAAACTATTTCTATTCTAACATAAATGAGCGGAGCGTCAAATCATTTTCGAAAAAAAGATATAAGAAAACTACTTTTCAATAGAGAGAAATTCCGCTAAAATGAAAAAGAACTGCGTGCGGGGAGACTCTTTTTAAGGAATTTGAGGGCGGACCTGTGTGTGCGGTGTGGAAGGTGGCGGAGGAAGAACGATGCATGTGACAATGGGGAGTATCCGAAAAAATGCAAAGGACGGCGTCTGTTTTATCATCGGCGCGGGCGAAATCGGGAATCCGGGCTGGTTCCGCAGACAGGTGAGACCGAAAGAGAAGGATTATCTGATTGCGGCGGACGGCGGCTATACGATCTGTGAGCGCTGCGGGATCCGTGTGGATGCGCTGATCGGCGATTTTGATTCGCTATGCTGCATTCCCGAACACCCGAATGTGATCCGGCTGCCGCAGGAAAAGGACGATACGGATCTGCACTACGCGGTGAAAAAAGGACTGGAGCGGGGCTATCGGATGTTTGAGATTTACGGCGCGACAGGCGGCAGGGAAGGACACACGATGGCCAATTACCAGACGCTCGTGTATCTGGCGCATCAGCGCGCCTGCGGCATCCTGCGTTCCATGAACGTGCAGGTGACCGCCATCGACAGCGATACGCTGCGCCTGCCCGCCTACAAGGGCGGTCTGGTGTCTCTTTTCTGCATGGGAGAGCGCGCGGAGGGCGTCACGCTGAAAGGCTTAAAATATCCGCTATCGGACGCGGTTCTGACCAACGATACGCCAATCGGCGTGAGCAACGAATTTATCGGTGAAACGGCGGAGATTACGGTGGCTGACGGGACGCTCTTAGTCATGTGGGAAACCGGCGGCGGGAAACCCGCCCGTTGACGGCAGGGGCATTGCAGGATTCCGGTATCCGTGATGCAGCGAAACTCTTTGATTTGAAATTTCCTATCGGTTAAAAAATGCCAAAAGCCCGCATCAACACGGACTTTCGGCAAAAAAAGAGCGCGAGACGGGACTCGAACCCGCGGCCTCGACCTTGGCAAGGTCGCGCTCCACCAACTGAGCCACTCGCGCATCAGAGCAGGTGATGGGAATCGAACCCACGTATCCAGCTTGGAAGGCTGGTGTTCTACCATTGAACTACACCTGCGAAAATTATGAAATTCCAAATCCAGAGGGACGAAAACCGATTCTGCAAACGATCCCCGTAGACTCAAGAACGATACTCATTTTAACAAAGAATCCCCTCTGTGTCAATTCTTTTTTTCTAAAAATAATCGGCTAAAAAATTCCACCGGTTTTTCTAAAAAAATCCGCCTGAGTTGTCAGATTTCGGGAAGTTGAAAAGTATATAAAGTGAAAGTGCGGGATCGTCATGACGAAGAAAGAAGAAAGCGCATATCAGACTGTCGTGCAAAGGAGGTGAGAATGCATGGATGCGGACGATAGAACGAGAGACTCGTTCCGAACGAGAGACTCGTTCCGAACGGGAGACTCGTCCCGAACGGGAGACTCGTCCCGAACGGGAGATCCGTCCCGAACGGGAGAACCGTCCCAAACGGGAGATTCGTTTCGAACGGAAGAACTGTTTGAACGCTACGCCGATACGGTATACCGCGTCGCGGTGTCCTACGGAGGAGTCGGACAATGGGCGGAAGATGTGGTGCAGGAAGTGTTTGTGCGATATTTGAGGAAGCATCCCTGCTTTGCATCCGACGAGCATGAGAAGGCGTGGTTTATCCGGGTGGCGGCAAACTGCTCTAAGAGTATGCTGTCAAGCGCGTGGATGAAACGGAGACGTCCCCTGGAGGAATGCGGGGAGCAGGAAGCGCCGTCCTTTTCAGGGGAAGAGGAAAGCGGACTGTATGAGCTGCTGTCCCTTTTGCCGCCGAAATACCGGATCGTATTATATCTGCGTTACTATGAGGAATATCAGGTCGGGGAGATCGCGGACATGCTGCGGATCACGCCGAATTTAGTGTCGGCACGCTTACGGCGCGCAAAAGAGATGATAAAAAAGAAAATGAGCAGGGAAAAGGAGGAATTGGCGAATGAAAGAGAACATTTATCGGTCCATGTATCGTCAGATCAGTTTGAATAACGAGCAAAAAAACAGGATCCGTGCCGGCATCGGCGAGACGGAGAATGCGGGCGCGGCAGGCGGCAGAAGAAAAGCGCGGTTTACCCTGCGCACCGCAGCCTGTGTCTGTGCGGTCGTGGCGGCGTCCTGCATTACCGTACTCGCGGCAAACCCCTCTTATGTGGACAGGATCGCGGATACGCTTCGTTATTTTACCGGGAGAAGCGGGGAAATGACGCAGGCGGAGAGCGAGCTGTATACCACGTACGGCACGGAGGCTGCGTATATCCTGGATACGGCGGCGGGAAAGATTGAAATGGAGGCGGTTCTGTATGATGACGGTTACGTTTTTATTCCGTTTACCCTGCATCCGAAGGCGGCGGTGGAACCGGGAACGGATCTGATGCAGGATCTTGCATCAAGGAGAATGCTTTCCGATATTGTGGATGGCATCTGTGAGGATACCCAGGGCAGGGAGTGCACTTTTAGGCTCGCAGGACATCCGTATGAAGACTTTGCCCAAATTACCCAGATTGATCCGGCCGTACTGGAAGACGGAACGATGACGGGAAGTTATGCATTACACTATATATGGAAGGACGATGAAGGAATCAGTCAGGGAGACGTCGTGCAATGGGTAAGGAGAGTGCTGCAGGCGGATGGCGAGCCGTGGAGCAGACTGTTGGAAGAGGGCGAGAGTACGGAAGGACTCACGGTTTATGACGTGGAAATAGACGGAGAAATCGTGCAAATGGTAGATTTAAGCCCTGAAGACGAGGTGCTTTTGGAAATTCCGCTTGAAAGCGGAGAGATGCCGAAGCTGGAAATTCCTGCGGAAGATCTGCATCTTCCATACGGCATGGAAGTGGAAAGGATCACCATTACGCCGCTGGCGTTATATATGTACGGGACCGGAGACAAAAACCAGCCGGGCTATCCGAGAGTCTCCCAAAATACATGGCTCGTATTAAAAGACGGAACCATGGTGGGAGGACAAAGAGATACCGGTGAAGTGGGAAGACGTGAGAAGGATGAAACGTACGATTATTGGATTTCCCAATTGTTTAAGGAAGTGGTCGATCTTGATGAGGTGGCGGGAATCCGGATCATGGAACGGGGTGAGGAAATTTACTTTATACCGGTGGAGTAAGCGAAGGGAAGCAGGACATGTAGGACATGTCTGTGTGGGGATGCCCTGCTTTTCTTATAGGAAATTTCACAATAAAAAGCCTGCGTCAGCGGAACGCTTTGCTATGGAGGGAAAAGGTGAAAAAAGAATTTTTTTTGGGAAAACGGGTCTGCGCCGCGGCAGGACTGCTGCTGATTCTGCTGCTTGCCGGAACCGGATGCGGCGGCGGACGGACAGGAGACGGGGAAACGCCGCCCGGCGCGGAGGAGACCAGGCGGACGGAAATGCCGGTCAAGGAAGGCGTATTGCAGTACGGGTATTTTCAAGGAGAAGAAGGCATTTCCCTGTGTTCGGGAGAGCGCTTTTTGTATTCTGACTGGGAGCCGGTGGAGTTTGCGTATATTTGTATGGATCCAACGTGCAGTCATCTGACGGCGGGATGCAGTGCGCGCACGCTTTCCCGCGAAGGAGAGATGGAAAATGATTTCAGCTTGGTTTATCAGAACCGGCTCATCATAGTACATGCAGTGAGCGAACTGAAAAACGATTCAAAACCGGTCAGTGAAGAAACAGAGACCACCGTTATGGACACGCATTATGTTTTTTCTACGGAAGTTTATGAGGCGGATCTGGATGGCGGCAATCGCCAAAAGAAGGCGGTTTTTTCTGGAGCGATTGACTATCCGAATGCGCCGAATGCCGCGATCCTGCTTGACGGGAAGCTTTATTTCGGCGGTCCGACGGAAGTGTACAACCGCTGGGAAACAGAGGAGGAGGCTTTTTCAGAGTGGAGAAGCGACGCAGTTTACTGTTTGAATTTGAAAGACTATACGCTGGAGACCTTTGCCGTTACAGAGGAGCGGGAGGGAACAGGGTATCAGTACGGGCTCGATGCGTACGACGGGATGGTCTATGTCACGGTCAGCAGCTATTCGGAAGACTGCGCGGTATGGTACCGGATTGATCCCGCGGCGGGCGAATGCGAAGAAATCCTGCGTTTTGAAACGGATGCCGCAAGATTCTGCGGGGCGATCGGGAATACGGTGTATTATCATTATGATAACGACTTTGGAAACACGCTCTATGCGCGGGATCTCACGGCGGGAGCAGAGGAACGGGAGATCATGACGGTGGAGGGAGAGAACATGGGCGTGATCGCCTTTGTTGTAGATGGGAAGATTCTGCTCCAGACAGACCGCCGGCTGGAGGAGGACGATTGCATGACGGAGTATGCGGTGCTTGACCCGGACGGGAATCTTCTGGATACGGTTCGTTATGAGGCATATGTGACGTTTGCCGATGTGATTGGGAATAAGATCCTGTATTACGAAAAGGATTCCGAATGGTGGGCGGAATGGACGGACAGCGCGGATCTTGCGGGACTGACCGAAAGGGGTGTGGAGATCGGACCGTTTGTGGGAAGCTGGCTGGATACGCTGCAAAATGGAACAGGCATGGCGCCATGCGGATAAGTGAACCATCCGCAGCGGATGAGCAACAGAGTGTATCCGCCGCCGGGGGCAAATGCATAAATGCGGAAGAACAGGCATGCAGGAGGGACGACAATGCAGTGTCAACTGGAGCTGATAGATATTACAAAATATTATAAAGATAAACTGGCGCTCGATCATTTTTCTTATCGGTTTGACGCGGGAATCTACGGTCTGCTCGGACCGAACGGGGCAGGGAAATCTACGCTGATGAATATTATCACCCAGAACCTGAAATGTGACGGCGGGAAAATTCTGTTAAACGGCGTGGAGGCGCGGAAATTAAAGCAGGGCTATATCGCGCATATCGGATATATGCCGCAGCAGCAGGCGCTGTATGAGAATCTGACGCTGATGCGTTTTTTATATTATATTGCGGCGCTGAAAGGATTAAAGAAAAAAGAAGCCGGCGCGCAGATCGAGCGGCTTTTACATGAGGTCGGACTGTGGGAGGAGCGCAGCAGGTATCTGGGCGGATTTTCCGGGGGAATGAAGCAGAGGGCGCTGATTGTGCAGGCGCTTTTGGGGGAACCGGAAATTATCATTTTAGACGAGCCGACGGCCGGTTTAGATCCGATCCAGCGGCGGAGCGTGCGCGAAATGATCCGGAATCTGGCGCAGGATCGGATCGTTATCATTTCCACGCATGTCATTGCGGATATTGAGGCGATCGCCAAGGAGATTCTGATGCTGCGGAAGGGCCGTCTGTTAGAAAAACAGCCGCTGGAAGCGGACAGGCTTCCCGGAGAAAGTCTGGAGGAGCAGTATATCAGGTTATTTGAATAAAGACGCGGCAGGAGTGGAAGGAACATGATAAAAAATGAATGGATCAAGTTATTCAGGAACCGTGTGTTCCTTGTTTTTTTCGCGGCCGTATTTGTGTTTTACGGGTTTTATCTGTATTGGTCGCTGATTCTGTATCAACCCGTCGGACTCGTCCGGCAGGCGCCGGCATCCTGCTATCAGGAACTGACGCAGGAGCTGTCCGCCCTCACGGATGAAGAAAAGGAAGCGCTGCTTTTGGAGCGGCGCGGACAAATGGAGGAACTGGAAGGGAGCATCGTTCGTTTCAGTTCCGTTCAATTTGATATGACCTTGCTTGTTTATGAGGAAGTGTGGGACGAAGTAAACCGGGCGGTGCATTATCAGGAGATCCGCGCCGCTGTCCTGACCAACATAGAGAGGCAGGAACGGCGTCTGGACAAGGGGAATTACGAACCGATGGAGCGGCGTTTTCTGGAAAACCGGATGCGGAAGACAAAGGAAGCTTACGGGCGTCTTGCGGATGTTGCGCCGGTATCCGCGCATGCCAGAGGGGTCAGGGCGCTTGTGGACAATCCCGTGACGGATTTCTGTTGTCTGGCGATTCTCCTGTTCGCGGTGTTTCAGCTTCTGACGGTGGAGAGACAGAATGAGCTGATCGTGTTATCGAAAACGACCGTCCGCGGGCGGTACGTTCACGGGCTTGTGAAGGCGGCTGTGTCAGGGGGCGTGTGCGTGCTTGCCGCGCTGCTTCTGCTGTTGGAAGGGATTCTGATTGTCGGGCGGATCTATCCGCTTCCGTCGTTTTCCGTTCCGGTCCAGTCGGTGTATTCCTACTGTACTTTGAAAATCAGTCTGGGCGGATTTTTCGGTCTGTACCTGTTATGGAAGATATTATTTTACGGCTTGTGTGCCACCCTGTTTTATCTGGTCTGCTGTCTACTGCGCAAGGTCATTCCGATTCTTCTTGTGATTCTCGGCGGCGGCGGACTGCTGACCGTTCTGTACACGGCGATTCCGGAGACGTCCTATCTTGCGCCGCTTCGGACTTTTCATCCGATTGCGCTCGGGCAGGCGGGAGAACTGTTGGAGCGCTATCAATGCGTCAATCTGTTCGGCGCGGCGGTGAACCGGCTGTTTCTCGCGGCGATTCTGCTCGGCGCAGGCATCATCCTGTTTTTGGCGGCGGCAGTGTGGATCTATGCCGTATCGGGCGAAAAAAATATTCTGACGAACCGGCGCTCGATCTATGACAAAAAGAAGCGGTGGAGCGTGAGTCTGACTGCGCAGGAATGTTATAAGGCGTTTGTTTCCCAGAAGCTGATCCTGGTTCTGCTCATCGCGGCGGTTGTCTCGGTTCCCTATGTGCGGACAACCAATACGGGCAGCAGAAATACGATGGAAGATCATTTTTATTTTGTCTACTCCTACTATATTACAGGGGCGTATACGGAGGAGATCCCGGCGTATATCCGCAGGAATCAGGAGGAACTTACGGCAAACGCATCCCGTCCGGATATGCAGGCGGGGGAGCAGGCGGGTTATATCGCCATGCAGGCGGCGCTTTCCCGCGTGTCGGAATACGCGGCGTATCTTTCCGAACGGGAAAACAGTTACTATATTGACAATCCTGCCTATACGAGGCTGACGGGCGGGAATGCGGATCAAAACAGGGAAAATATCATGACCGCCATGCTGACGGACGCGTTTGCCATCGTCTGCTTTGTGCTTACCATGTCGATAGATTACCAGCGGGGTGAAAACCGACTGATTCATTCGACGAGGAAGGGAAGATGGCATTACGCGCGGGCGAAGATCGTTGTCGGGATGCTCATTTCGCTGGCGCTTCTGCTTCTGTTCTGGGTGCAGCTCATGTACCGCATGCTGGGCGGATACGGCGTGGATTATATTTTTGCGCCCGCCTACAGTCTGCCGCATCTTTCGTGGGTGTGGGGCGGCATTTCCATTGCGGTCTATTTGGGCATGGTGTGCGCGGCGCGGTATTTGCGGCTGCTCGTTTTGATGGCGTTTTCGTATTTGGTGGAGCGGAAAGTCAAAAGCAGTATCACCGCGATCGTCTGCGTGTGCGCCGTGGTGGAGATTCCGCTTGCGGTGATGCTGCTGGCGTGAGTTCTGCGATGTCAAACAATAGAATCTTTTTTTGACTTGAAAAAAGCAGGTGTTGGAAATATACTATGTTATGGAATAAAAAACATTCCGCAGAAAAACAGCTCGTTTTATCGTGTAAAAAGAGGAGGATTGAATATGGCGGACAAAATCATTGCAATGGACGGCGTATATCGCCAGAAGCATTATCCGAAAGGTTTTTTGGCGGCTACCGCCAAGGCGGAGAGAAGCGGCGGGATTGTAGCGCTCGTTTTCGGCGTGATCCTGACACTTCTAGGTTTGGGACTTCTTGGGCTGATCATAGCGCTGGCATCGGGAAGCTCTATGGTGGAGATCGTCATTGTGGCCGGTCTGGGACTGTTCTTTTTGTTGACAGGGATTTTCCTGCTTCGGTTTGGCATTCGCAGCATACGCCGTGGAGAAAATGGAGTGCTCCAGAAACTGATCAAGGGAAGCGGCTATTCGGAAAGCGAGGTACGGGATTTTGCCAATCAGGTAATGGAAAACGGAAGTATGCAGATCACATTCTGGTCGAGCGGCATAAAAGGGGTCCTGACAAGGGACTATTTCTTTTTACAGAATGTGATGAAGATCGAAGATATTGAAAGCGTCTATGCGGTGAGCCTGTCGAGTACGGTCAATGTAAACGGCAAAATGAAGGCGATGTGGGATACATATATTGCGGTGATCGCCAAGCATCAGATCAAGGCGGTCGTACAGGCGAAAGAGGATACGATAAAGAAGGTTCAGGAACTGCTTTTGCAGAAAAATCCCGGTATCGATACGGCGGACGGCAGAATCATACCGCAAAAGGAATATTATGAGATAGAAAAACAGCTTCGCAAATAAGAGCGCGCTGCATATCGCACAAAAAAAGGAGGAAGAAACAATGCAGTACAATCAGAAAATTCAGAAAGTGAACGGAGTTTATTTATTGCTTTACTTTATCGTGCCGGTCATACCGGGCGCGGTCCTGATCCTGCTGTCTTTACTGGTGCCGGAGAAGGAGGGACCGTTCGCCGCGTCGGCGATGATGTTATTGTTCCTCGCGTTTTTATGGTGGTGCATGGGGTGGCAGCTCGTGTTGAAGATGAAGCGGAAGGGAATGGAGAAACAGCTGGATGCGCAGGGGTTTGTCAGAAATCATACGTTTAACGGGGATAAATCCACGATCGTGATCGACGCGCAGCACGGGGATATGGCGCTGCTGTTCTGCTTTAATCCGTCTGTGATCCAGATCGCTTCCATGCAGAAGATTACGCGCGCATGGGTGGATGACGGCGCGCATGGATCGGGAATTATGAGAGGGTCAAGCTATGTCCGGTTCTGTTTTGAGATCGACGGCGTGACAGTGAAGGTGAATACGTTCACGTCCAACAAGCGGTGGCGCATGGACAGCAATTATATTCTGACCGGTATTTCCAAGGCGGATATGATGGTGAATGTCATTAACAGCGCAAAGCAGGGACAGCCGATGGGGCAATAAAGCGACGCCGCGGGGAAACGACGCGGGACGACGAAGCGGAGCGTCACCGTGCGCTGAGGAAGATAAGCGCGGCGGAATTGGCGGCGCGGTGCGGTAATATCGGAAGAAACGATAATATCAGCAGAACGGGAGAATTAACAGGAACACGGGGGAGATCATGGGACTGATCGGTAAGCTGAAATCAAAAATTCTCGACAAGTATTGCAGTAGGTGTCAGAGCGAATTGAATGTGGCGGCGGAGAGGCTCTATGCGCTGCCGGATCTAAGCGTCGGGCATTACATACGGCATGAGGATGCGGAATATTATAAGAAGCATCTTGTTCCGATCGTACAGAAATCACAGGTCCCGGCAGGAATGTACGCCTGCCGGGCGACCGCTTATCAGTGTCCGCAGTGCGGGCATCGGGCGGTCAAACTGGTGGTGTTTCTGCCGGTGCGCGACGAGGAGAAAATGGAACAGGGGCTTTATTTTGAAAAAGGCGAGATGGATGACTTTCTATTTGGCATGAGGAACGGATGAGCGGCAAAAAAGGAGGCTGCCATGGACGACAGAGTAAAGCAGGAACTAAAAAAGATGATAACGCATAATATTTATGCCGAGGCGGTGGGCATAGAGCTTTTGGAGCTGCGGCAGGGTTATGCGCGCGGACGGATGCCGTACCGTCTGGAGAGCGCGAATCCGTACGGCTCACTGCACGGCGGCGTGCTCTATTCACTGGCGGATATTATCTGCGGGCTGGCGGCATGTACCTACGGGTATTATTCTTCAACAATTGAGGGGAGTATGCATTATGTCCGCCCGGCACTCAATACGCGCTATGTCCTCTGCGAGGCGCATGAGCTGCGGCAGGGGAGGCAGGTGTCCGTCTATGAGGCGCGCCTGACCAACGACGAGGGACTGCTGTTAGATACGGCGGAGTTTTCTTTTTATATGTTGGAAAAAGAAATCTGAAAAATCGCGCTTAATTAAAAATAATATGGGTGATTGCGAAACGCATGATATATTTTACACGATCATGAATGGTTTTTAATTGCGTTTCGCAATTGTCAGAATCAAAATGGATAGGAGAAAGAAGAATATGGGAGAGGTTCGGACGATACCGGCAAGAGAGGAAATCAATGTGCGTGATACATGGGCGCTGGAGGATCTGTATGAGACAGATGAGGCGTGGGAAGCGCAGATCAAAGAGATGGAAGAAAGCATGGGAAAGCTTTCCGCTTACGCGGGAAAGCTCGGCGGTTCCGCGGAGGAGCTGCTTGCTTTTTTACGGTTACAGGATGATATGGAATGCGTTTTGGACAGGCTGTATGTCTATGCGAATGAGAAGCTGCATCAGGACATGAGCGTGTCGAAATATCAAGGGTATACGACGCGGGTACAGTCGCTTGTCGTGCAGTTTGGCGGCGCCTGCTCGTTTGCGGAGCCGGAAATTCTTGCCATTCCGGAGGAGACGTTAAAAGGCTTTTTTGAGAGCTGCCCGAAACTGGAGCATTACCGGCTCCTGATCGATCGTATTTTATATGCAAAAGAGCACACGCTCTCACCGAAGGAGGAGGCGATCCTCGCGCAGACGCACGAATTGTCCTCCGCGCCGGAAGATGTGTATTCGCTGCTCACGGACGTTGATCTTTCTTTCGGCACGATCAAGGACGAGAACGGGAACGAGACGGAGCTGACTGACATCAATTATGTAAGTATGCTGCAAAGTACCGACAGGCGTGTCAGAAAAGATGCGTTCGAGGCGCTGTACCGGGTATACGGACAGTATAAGAACAGTATTGCCGCGCTGTTTCAGGCAAATGTGAAGAAGGCGCGTTTTTACGCCAACGTGAGAAACTATGCTTCTTCCATTGAAATGTCGCTTGACGGCAGCAGGATCCCGGTCAGCGTGTATGAGAGTCTGATCGAGGCGGTGCATTCCGCGCTGCCGGATATGTACCGTTATGTGGCACTGCGCAAGCGCGTGCTTGGCGTGGACGAGCTGCATATGTACGACGTCTATGTGCCGATCGTAAAGGATTATGACATGAACGTCACATTTGAGGAGGCAAAGGAGCTTGTCTTAAAGGGACTCGCGCCGATGGGTGAAGAATATTTATCCCATTTGCGGGAAGGCTTTTCCAACCGCTGGATCGACGTATATGAAAACAAAAACAAGCGCGGCGGCGCTTACTCCTGGGGGGCGTACGGCGTGCACCCGTATGTTCTTTTGAACTATCAGGGAAAGCTGGATGATGTGTTCACGCTCGCACACGAGATGGGACACGCGCTGCATACCTATTATTCGAACGCGGCGCAGCCGCATGTGTATTCGGGATACCGGCTGTTCGTGGCGGAAGTGGCGTCCATCTGCAACGAGTCGCTGCTGATCCGTTATCTGCTTGCACAGAGCAAGGATAAGCAGGAGAAATGCTATCTGCTCAATCATTTTCTGGATCAGTTTAAGGGAACGCTGTTCCGGCAGACGATGTTTGCGGAGTTTGAGATGATCATGCACCGCATGTACGCGCAGGGAGAAGCGCTGACGGCGGAGCGCATCTGCGAGATTTATCTGGAATTAAATAAGAAATATTTCGGCGATGACATGGTATCCGATCCGCAGATCGCGTTAGAATGGGCGAGGATCCCGCATTTTTACACCGAATTTTATGTGTATCAGTATGCGACGGGCTTTGCGGCTGCGATCGCGCTCTCGGACAAGATCCTGCGGGAAGGGGAACCTGCGGTGGAGGCTTATAAGAGCTTCTTAAAGGGCGGCTGCTCGAAAGATCCGCTGGACCTGTTAAGGATGGCGGGAATCGATATGAGCAGACCGGAGCCGGTAAAGGACGCGCTGAAGCTGTTCGGAGAATCCGTGTCGGAATTAGAGGGATTGTTGGGATAGGAAACGATCATGAAAGGGGAAGGAACCATGAGAAGAAGATCTTGCGGAACGATTGCCGCGATATTGGCAGCCGTTGTGGCGATAGGCTGTATGGGCTGTGCGCAAAAAGAGACGGGAACGCCGGAGGGGAACGGATCGTCGCAGGAAGGCATGCCTTCGGAAGGAGGCATAAATTCGCAAGAAGGCATGCAGACGCAGGAAGGTATGCAGTCGGAGGACGACGGGCAGACGCAAGAAGGCATGCATTCGCAGAGCGCGCAGCAGGATGACGAGGAGGATGTGCCGGGAAGCGAGAGGGAGCTGGCGGTTGTGCTGGTGGATGATCTTCCAAACGGCAGATTTCCCAGTGCGGAACCCTTAAATGTCGAGGATGTGTTTGCCTATGAGACATGGGAGGAGGAGAAAACGCAGATCAAAAATCCGGCGGGTATTTTGTCTGTCGGGGAGGAGCTGCTGGTCTGCGATATGGGAAATCATTGCATTGTGCGTCTGACCGCGGATGGCGATTTTGTGGAGCGTTACGGGGAACACGGTCACGAATCAGGAAACTTTGCAATGCCGACCGCGATCCTGCTCCATGAAAACGAGATTTATGTGCTTGATTCGGGAAATCTGCGTATCCAGGTGTTTGATACGGATATGAATTATGTCCGAGAAATCTTGTTCGAGGGCGCTTCTTTACGAGGCGGCAGGTATAATGATATGGCGATCGCCGGAGACGGTACGATCTATCTTTCTACCAATACCATGGATCCTTTAGAAAGACAGAAGGCGGGTATTTATTATATCGGGGAGGATGGCAGGCTCTGCATCATTACGGGGTGGTTTACCGGACATCTGGAGCAGCAGGATGGGATCGTATATGCGGCGGATCGAAAGAGATTTATGTATTATCCGGAAGAGGACCACGACAGGCGCGGATGCAGCATGGGGGAGAACTGGCTTTATCGCGTGGAAAGGACGGGTATCGAGCAGGTTTGTGAGCTTCCCTATGGGTATGCGCCGGCAGATTTTGTCGTGGAAGATGATCATCTGTATACCGTATCAACAATTTATGGGCGGCTGAGCTGTATCTCAATGGAGGGAGAAGTGACGGAAGGAATCTTCACGGAGAAGCAGCTGAACGGAGATCAGGAGATCTATTTGTGTATGCCGGATGAAAATACTCTTTTTGTGACAGGCGCAGAGGGACAGATTTATAAAGGTTCCCGCATGGAAGGGGAATAGAACGTGTTTTATTTTCGTAATATCAAAGAAAGCCTGCAATATCATAAAGTGATCAACCTGATCGTCGTGCTTACGCTGGCGATCGGGATGTTGTACCCGCTTGGTATGGCGACGATCATCAAGGAGATCATTGATGACCGGGATCTTTGCAGATATGAGAATGCGGATCAACATATGATCATCGATTACTTTGATGCGCTTGTGCCGTTGGACGAGTACCGGGAACAGATGTCATGGCTTGAGGAAAACGGGTTACAGTATGGAAGCATCACCTATTACAGCACCACGGTCTATGTGGACGGAAGCTTCCAGATGGCAGGTTTTTCTTCCTATACGGATACTTATCTGGAGCAGGAGGGCTATCGGCTTGTCGAGGGACGGCTGCTGACGGAGGAAGAACAGGAGCAAGGCGCACCTTACTGCGTATGCATGTGGGGAGGAGAGAGACGGATCGGCGACATCATCAATGTGATGGGGCATGAGCTTGAGGTCGTCGGTATCGTGCAATGCCCCATGATGTACGGCGGGACCATGGTGTCGCAGAACTGGCTGTACCGGGTGCTCGGAAGCAGCCTGATCCAGTATCGGCTGAGCATCTATGCGCCGGACGGCTTTGGAGAGATCACACAGAGCGGGATAAGAAGAAACCTTTGGCTTGGCGAGATCCGCGACGTCACACAGGGCGAAGAAATCTATGCGGAGTATTACGAGTCCATCGACAAGCAGGTCGGAAAGCGGTTGTATTCGAGCCTGATGGTGCTGCTCCCCGCGATCTGCAGCATGGTGGCGATCCTTTTCGGGAAAGTGATGGAACAGAAATATCAGATCGGACTGCGGATGGCGCTGGGCGCTTCTAAGGCGCAGACGGTTCTGGAAATCTTTTTGGAAAATTTCTTTTTATTTATCGCGGCGTTTGTTGTGGACATGGTGCTGTTTATTCCGGTGAAACGGATCTCTACACTGATCCGCATCTATCCCGGCGTGATGTTGACGGTGTTGTTTTTGCTGTCCGGGGCTGCGGTTACAGCGTTGATCAGTATAGCGACCGTGACGGCGCTCGTGGGAAAAAAACAGGTATGTGAGATCTTAAAGGAGAGTTAATGCGATATTCGGTTGAGAAAGCGTGGTTCCATTTTATCCATAATAAGGGGAAATACAGCGTGTTGATCGCGATCTATGCGGTCAGTATGACGATTTTTATGAGCTGCCTGAATCTGTCCTTATCCTGCGCGGCGCAGCTGCGGGACATCAAAGGGCGGGTAAAAAACGAGAATATTGAATTGAGCTTCTCCGGAGCGATCGGGTTAGGGTACCCGATTACCCCGCAGGATATTGAGGATTACCCGTCAATCAAAGAGAAGCTGTTTTATTTTCCCTACCGGGACAGTAGTGTGAGCGATCGGGACGGAAATGAGTATTGCTACTATTGCTGCTTCGTAAGCGACGCTGCTTTTGAGAAGCTGTTCGGTATGGAGCGGGAGACAGGAGCGGTTTATATTGGCAGAGACGCCTATGATACATTGAACCGGCTCAAAGCGCGCAGCGCTCTGCAGGATGCGCACGATTATATCTACTATCATTTTGAGGCGGATACGGCGTATATCGGAGAACAGATGGTGGCTGATCTGTCGGCGGTGCAGCTTATCAGCGAGGAGCAGGGGAATCTCTGCCTGAATACTTCCACGTCGCTGCTGTCGCTGGGGAACGATCAGATCCGTATGTCGGACTGTCTGTTCCTGCCGATGGAGAGTCTGGAAGCGCTTGATGGGATACAGGAGGAAGGGTTGTACAGCAGGAGCGTGATCGCTGCTTATCAGGGGGAGAGAAATGATGAGAGCGTTTTCGAATTGCTGGCATTTATCCGTTTTTTGACAGAGCGGCATCCGCGGATCCAATACGGAATTTCTGACCGTATCCTAAAATTGGAGAAGTCTGCGGCGGATCTGATGATTCCCTATCGGTCGCTTTTGCTTGCGGCGGCGTCCATGCTGCTCATCATCATGACGGGCATGATCGGGATCTTCATTTTGATATTGCACCGCAGAAAAAAGGAGCAGGCAGTATCGCTCGCGTATGGCGCGACCAGAAGCCAGGTCTTTATGGAGGTGTTGGCAGAGGTCTTTCTCTGCTTTGCCATCGGTGACCTGCTGGCGGGCGCAGCGGCATGGTATGTGACGCCGCGGCTTCAGATCAGCGGACTTTACCTTACGGGCGCGTGGCACGGTCTGACGGCGCTTGGTGCGGTGGGGATTACGCTGCTGGAGACGCTTGGGATCAGCGGGATCGCGCTTGGCGTTGTGGGGAGCGAGAACGTGGCGGGGACGCTGAAAGAGTTGTAGGAGTAGGAGGAGCAGGAATGGCGTTTATACAGGCGGAAGGCTTGACGAAAATTTATCAGAGCGGGAAAAAAGATTATCAAGCGCTGCATGGTGTTTCTTTTCAGATAGAGAAGGGAGAATTTGTCGCGATCACGGGAAAGTCCGGCTGCGGCAAGAGCACCCTGCTCAATATTCTTGGCGGAATGGACCGGCAGACGCAGGGGCGCTATCTGTTTGAGGATGCGGACGTCAGCACCATGAAAAATAAGGCGCTGGCAAATTTCCGCAATAAAAAGATCGGCTTCGTTTTTCAATCTTTTTATCTGGCGGGAGAAATGGATGCGGCGCACAATGTCGCGCTGCCGATGGGATACGGAGGCGTCCGCGCGGCGCAGCGCAGACAAAGGGCGGCCCAGCTGCTGGCGGAAGTAGGGCTGGAGGGAAAATTAAAAAGCAAGCCGTCCCAGCTGTCCGGCGGGGAGCAGCAGCGCGTGGCGATTGCGCGTGCAATCTCTAATTCGCCGAGCGTACTGCTTGCCGACGAGCCGACCGGAAATCTGGACCACGAAAACGGAAAGCAGATTATGGATCTGCTCAGACGGCTAAATAAGGAAGGGCTTACCATCGTGATGGTGACGCATGATCTCGAACTGGCGGGGCAGACGGACCGCCTGATCCGGATGCAGGACGGGAGGATCGTGGAATAGAGGGGAAACGGGAATAAGAACAAAAATAAAAATGAGAAATCAGAAAGGCAGATGTGCAGGCGGTCAGAGCAGTGATAGGACCAGAGGCATGTCTGCTTTTTTTAATAAAAAGTAGGTTGATAATGTGGAGATAGCTATAGAAGCGAGTGGAAGGATATGGTATGATAGTGCATAAAGATGTTGGGTGAAAAGTAAAAATAGAAGGAATAGGACAAAGAGATGACAAAAGAGAATTTATCAGAGTTACGTGCCGGTTTTGAAACGGCGTACATAGACGGCACCTATGCATCGAACCTTGCATACAAGCCACAATTTATATCTAACAATTATAAAGAAGGAAAGAAAGTAATTTCATCTGTTGAGGACGAACTTTTGGCATGCGACCAGTTTCAAATCAGCGTTGCCTTTATTACAATGGGCGGAATTACACCGCTGTTACAGACGTTAAAGGAGTTGGAGAGGCGGGGCGTTCCGGGGGAAATCTTAACGACAAATTATCTGAATTTCAGCGAGCCGCGCGCGTTAGAAAAATTAAATAGTTTATCGAACATCACATTGAAAATGTATGATGTAGAAGCGGCGGACGAGGGCTTTCACACCAAGGGTTATATTTTCAAAAGTGAGGAAATCTATCGAATTATTATCGGAAGCTCCAATATTACAAGTGCCGCACTTACCAGTAATCGAGAGTGGAATACCAAAGTTATATCCACTGAGCAGGGTGAAATGGCGCAAAATATTGTGGCGGAATTTAAGGAACTTTGGAATTCAAAACATGCGTTGAAATTTGATGACTTTTATGAGCATTATAAAGAAAAATACCGGGTTATAAAGCGTCAGCGTGAAATCGCAAAGCAGGATGATATTACGGCAATTGAAAAATATCGGTTACAGCCTAATACCATGCAGATCAGATTTATTACAAATTTAAGAAGCATTCTTGGCGCGGGAAAAGAAAGAGCGCTCTTAATCTCAGCGACAGGTACGGGAAAAACCTATGCATCCGCGTTTGCGATGCGAGAACTTGGATTCAAAAGGGTTTTATTTTTGGTTCATAGAGGACAATTAGCGCGACAGACGAAAAAGTCTTATGAAAAGGTATTTGATAAAACTGTTTCTATGGGACTGGTGGGTGCAGGGTTTTATGAATATGAAAAAGATTATGTATTTGCCATGGTTCAAACATTGAATCGTGACGAGCATTTACAAAAATACAGACCGGATGAATTTGACTGCATTATTTTAGATGAGGCGCATCATAGTGCGGCAAATACTTATCAGAAGGTCATGCAGTATTTTCGACCAAAGTTATGGCTGGGAATGACGGCGACACCGGATAAGAGGGATGATGAGATAGCGGGGAGAAATATCTATGAGATTTTTCATTATCAGATTGCATATGAGATTCGATTGCAACAGGCAATGGAAGAGAATTTATTATGCCCGTTTCATTACTTTGGAATCAGTGACATTTCCCTGATTGATGAGAAGCAGATTAAGGCGAAAAAAATAACGGAAAGAGATTTTGGTCTTTTGACCGGTGACGAGCGCGTACGACATATTATAGAGCAGGCAAACTATTATGGATATAGCGGGGATCGCGTAAAAGGGCTTATTTTTTGTAGCAGAATTGATGAATCTGAAGAACTTTCTGCAAAATTCAATGCGGCCGGATTTCGAACGGTTGCGCTAAACGGAAGTGCAACAGAGGATGAACGATCGAATGCGTTTGAGCGTTTGGCAATGGATGAAGCGGATGCAACGGAAGAAATGCAACCGCTGGATTATATTTTTTCTGTGGAAATATTGAATGAGGGTGTTGATATTGTCGAGGTGAATCAAGTGATCATGCTCCGCCCGACAGAATCGCCGATCGTGTTTATTCAACAGCTTGGCAGAGGGCTGCGTAAGGCAGAGGGAAAGGAATATGTTGTTGTATTGGATTTTATCGGAAATTATAACAACAACTTTATGATTCCGATTGCCCTATCGGGGGACAGAACCTATAACCCGGATACGATTCGCAAATATGTGATTAGCGGAAACAGCACCATTCCTGGTGCGTCCACGGTGCATTTTGACGAAGTGGCGAAAGAACAGATTTTTAAGTCGATTGATCGAATCAAAGGGATGAAGTCCATTATCCGAGAGAGTTATGCTGCGTTAAAAAATCGTCTTGGCAGAGTGCCTTATCTTCTTGATTTTTACGAAAACGGTGAGGTAGATCCGTTGGTAATTATTCGTGAGTATAAGACATATCAGGCGTTTTTGGAATCGGTTGAAAAAGAATTGTATATGGGGAAAATATCAGAGCAGGAGATAGTAACATTAGAGTATTTGGCAAAAACAATTCTTTCCGGCGTAAGACCTTACGAGCTTGAAATCCTGAAACATTTTTTGCACAATGAAGTAATTCATGTAGAACATATCAAAAACGAGTTTAAGGGGAAATATAGATATGCATTTGATATGAAGTCTTTTGAAAATGCGATAAGTGTTTTGCAGGGACATTTTGTGAGTAAAGAGGAAGAATACCAACGCTATTGTCACATGGAAATCGTCCATTCGGACGGGTTGCAAATGCTCTATAGAATGGGAGGATTTACAAAACATTTACAACATAGGGAGTTTTTCAAACAGGTAGATGATATGATCGAAGTAGGACTGCGTAGATACCGGGACAAGTTTGCATCGGAACAAACTGCGGAGAGTCCGTTTGTATTATATGAAAAGTATTCGAGAAGGGATGTCAGCTTATTGATGAATTGCGGAAAAGATCTGTCTTCCACTATGTATGGGATGAAACGCATTGGTGAGGATGTGTTCATTTTTGTTACTTATCATAAAGAAGAGAGCGAAGACGATGCAAAAAATTATGTAGATGGGAAACCTGATTATGCGGACATATTTGAAGATAATATGATATTCCGTTGGGATTCGCAAATTGGCAGAGGGATTGACAGCTCATATATGGAAGAAGTATTAACGGCGCCGCGCAAGCATTTATTGGTAAAAAAGAGTGATGCGGAAACAAGTTTTTATTATATGGGATTGTTTGATGTTATAGAGGCGAGAGCGGATAAAAAGAAAGATAATAATGACAGAGAACGTGATATTACAAAAGTGAAAATGAAAATGCGTCATGCGGTGCGGGATGATCTGCTGCGTTATTTACAGAGCAGTATCAAAGAAAAAACGGAGGAAAAAGCGGGATGAAAATAGTGCGTGTTGTTGCGGCTGTGATTAAGGGAAAAAATAAAAGTGGAGAACCGATGATTTTTGCAACGCAGAGAGGGTACGGAGATTTCAAGGGCGGCTGGGAGTTTCCGGGCGGAAAAATAGAAGAGGGTGAGACGCCGCAGGAAGCGTTGAAAAGAGAGATACAGGAAGAATTAAGTGCGGAAATCAAGGTCGGCGAATTGATCGATACGATCGAGTATGATTATCCGACCTTTCATCTTTCCATGGATTGCTTTTGGGCGGAAGTTGTATCAGGCGACTTGGTTCTAAAAGAGCATGAAGCGGCGAGGTGGCTGACGAAGGATGAGTTGGATTCGGTGGAATGGTTGCCGGCGGATGTGACGGTGATTGAGGGGGTGAGGAATGGGATACTTGTGTAGTTGAATACAAGGTGCTATAATATCAAATAACAAAGCAGCATGACTGCGTTGGACTACGAAAAATATTTGATTTAGTGATACGGTTATTGTGGGGAAAATATTGTAGTCAAGTATAACACCAACTACACGCGCAAAAGCAAACAAAAGAGGAAGAAAATATTATGTTATTAGATTTGCATGCAGAACCGTTATTTGAAGATGATGAGCTTAATCTGAACAAAAGAATAACGTTTATATATGGAAAAAACGGGACAGGAAAATCAACACTTGCACAAATTATTAAGGAACAATGCAAAGAATATGATGTTCAGGTTTTTCAAGGGTTTGAGAATATAATTGATGCAAATAAGCGACTAAATGCAGTAGTGCTAGGAGAAGAAAATGTGGCAATTGCACATCAAGTTGCGGAATTAGAAGGTCAAATCCAAATCTTAAATGAGCAAAAAGCTATTATAACAGCAGAAATTGAACAACCAGAGGATAGTAGAGTATCAAACTATTGGACCAGAAGTCAAAATGCAAAAAAAGCATATGAGAAGAAGGAAAAGGAGATAGATACTTTTTGCCAAAAAGCGGCAGTGTATATAAAAAATCAAAAGAATCCTCAAATATCAAGTACGAGTTATGACAAGAGAGCGTTCAAAAAGGATATACGTCATGCGGTACTACTAAATGATAAAGAAAAGAAACAGTATATAGAGCTTTTGAAGTCAGACCCTAAAATGGCGAAAACAATTGCTTTTCCGAATATAGATTTTTCTAAGCTCGTGGCAGAGGTGAATGCTATTATACAGCATAAGGTGGAGGAAAAGACAAAAATTGCCCGATTGGAGAATGATTCAGAAAAGAGGAATTTTGCGGATATGGGACGGAGAATTCATAAAAGAGGAGAAGTATGTGCTTTTTGTGGCGCCCCAATAAAGGATTCGGTTTTTGAAGAACTAGAAAAATATTTCTCTGTGGATGAAGTAAAGGAGTTTCGAGAGCAAATAATCAGAAAGGGTGAGGCGGTATTAGCAATAAAAGAATCGGTAGAACAACTGGAAATTGATGAAAGAGATTTCTATCCAGAATTTGTGGATGATATATTGCAGCTTAAGCAATTAGTCGTAGAGCGGAAGAGAGAATATATCAATATTTTGAATGACCTAGGGAGTGCATTAAAAAACAAGCTTGCATATTTATTTGAATGCGTTGAAACTATGGAAGTAGAATTGCCAGAAGACTTTTCGAATATTTCCACTCGATATAATGAACTAAAAGCACAAAATAATGGGAACGATTTGAATAAGAAACAAGAAAAGGCAAGGGAAGGCCTGCGACACCATTTTGTCAGGGAGAAACTAGATAAGTTTGGTTATTCATCTAAAATGAGTGAATTGAATCTTTTAGAAAAGCAGAAGGATGATATGCAGGGAGAACTTGTAGCAGCGCAGAGTAAGATCTGGGGCGAGAATGGAATAAATTCACAGATTACTGATTTGCGTGAAAAGGCCGTGGAACTATTGGATAAAACAAGAAACGAAAAAATTTTAGCTCAACATATTAATGAAAAGTTACGGTATATGGTTTCCTTTCAACTTGAGCATTGCGAAGACGAAAGTGGAAAAGGATATTATTTAGTTAAAAATATTCAAACAAATGAGACGAGAGATATTACGCAACTTTCTACCGGCGAGAAGAATATAATCGCATTTCTTTATTTCATGGAAAAGCTGAGTGAGATTAGGACAGGGGATCAAAAGGCAAAGTTTATTGTGTTTGATGATCCGATGAATTCAAATGACGATAATATGCAATACCTTATTGTGGAGGAATTGCAACATTTAATGAAACAAATTAAAGCAAACGAGAGATTTTTACTATTAACACATAATAATCACTTTTATTTGAATGTGAAATATTCACATAATTATAAAGATGATATGTTTTTGCGCCTACAATCAAATGGAAGAAAAACGGTGTTTAAGTTTTTAACCAAGGCGGAGGAAGATTTTTGCACAAGTTATCAAGCATTATGGAAAGAGTTGATTTTCTTATATAATAATGCAGGCGCATCTTCAAGTATGTTGCTCAATCCGATGAGAAGGATAATTGAAACTTATACTAAGTTTAATGTAATAGGGCATAATGCGTTTTGCGAAAAGAAGAGTGGCGCGATGAAGCTATTTAATGTTAATTCACATTCGATTGATGATCTTGAAGCGGATTTATGCGGGAAAAGCAAAATGGATATAGTTTATATCTTTTGTGATTGTTTTAACTTGAACGGTGCTTTAGAACATTTTAAGACTCACTGGCCTGAATTTGATACAGCATTTCTTGAACGGGGTAGTGAATGAGAGAATGGATGGTTGGGTGCAAGAAAAAATAAATTATTGGTAGTTATAAAATTCTAACGAATGTTTGGTAAGAGAGGAGACAGGATGGTTGCTGAACATGTAGAAAAGTTTATCTTGAAGTTAATAGAGAAAAGAGAGAGTTGATGTTTACCGAAATGTTATTCTTAAATATCATCTGAATGAAGAATTGATATATCAGTTAGTCAATTGTATATCATAGTTGTGTGGAGGATTTTTTGCTTTTGTCAATATTTTCTGCTATACTTAGATATTCAAAGCGCTAGATAGTCGGAAAGCCTCAGGAGTGTTCGGACGCTATCTTTATGAAAGGTAATTCGGCTTGTGAGCCGCAAGCCCCTAACAGAAAGGAGCAACCACATGTTCAACACAAAAATTTTAGATCAAATCGAAGTACTAACCCACAGCAGTATCCGCATTGGCGGCGATAAGGTCCTTTATATCGATCCGTTTCAAATGCAAAAGGAAGATCACGATGCGGACATCGTATTGATTACCCATGACCATGGGGATCATTTTTCGCCGGACGATCTGGAAAAAGTAGTCAATGCCGATACCGTACTTGTCGTGCCAGAGCTTCTTGCAGGAAGGTGTGGCGACATGTTCAAGGACAACCGGGTTGTGGCGGTAAAGCCGAATCAGAAACTTTGCGAGTGTGAAATCGCAATAGAAACCATACCTGCCTACAATCATCACAAGCTGTTTCATCCAAAAAAGAAAGGATGGGTAGGATATATTCTGACGATCGAAGATACCCGCGTTTATATCGCAGGGGACACGGATGTGACGCCGGACAACCAAAGCGTGGTGTGTGATATTGCGCTGGTGCCGATCGGCGGTACTTATACGATGACTGCGAAAAAAGCAGCCGAGTTAATCAATCGAATCAGACCGGCGGTGGCGATCCCGACTCATTATGGGAGCATCGTGGGAAAACCGGAAGACGCAGAGGTATTTCAGAAAGCGGTAGAAGCGGGGATCCGCGTGGAGATTAAAATGTTTCGGGCGGCTGAATGAATCCGGCAGCCGGGTTCGACTTGTCATTGATCTGTGGTGTGCTTCATTGTGATGCTTTTTGAGAAAAGTTTTTGAAGATTTTCAAGCATATTTTAGCCAAAAGGAAGCAGAATGCAACATTGGCTAAAACATGCTTGATTTTTTTATGTACGTCGGCTAATGTGTAATTATGGTAAATCACAGTCGGCGGAGTATGCTAAGGCGTGTAATGCGATTGGCGGACATGAGACTGGCAGCGCCGTCATCATTCCGCGACATGCCGGATAAGGCATCATGAAGCGTTGCATATCTGTTTTTTCCCTAATCTTTTCAGCATACAGGTAACGAATTCAATTGATGGAAACAAGTCCGCTATATTGGACACATGCTTTGATATAGTTGCATCATTAGAAGTCATCACCAAAGAATGCCTCTGAAAAGGGAAAGGATGGGAAAAACAATGGATATGAGAATGATGAGCAGTGTATCAACAAGTATGGTATATCACCGGCCGGAATGCAGATATGTGCAGAAAATCCGCAAAAGAAATCGGCGGCAGATGGACAGGGAAACAGCGGAATGGAAAGGGTATCGACCGTGTAAATGCTGCAACGGAGCGGAATTTTTGTATCGCATAGAGCGGGAGAAGATCGAGCGGTTTGCGGAGCAATTCGATTTGGATGTGGACATGAAGGATCATAAAATTTATGTCAGAACCGATGTCGGGTGCTGGAAGATCGTATACAGGCGGGGATCCCAGAGATTTCTGTTATTACATAGAAATCATGTGAACGGACGTATCGGTCTGGACGAGACAGAGCGCGTGCCGTTTCATCGCCAGTGGGATGTACCGGAGGCAGAAAGTATCATGAAATATCTGCGGTATATCAAGGATCATGATGAATTTAAGCGTAACAAGCCTGCGGATTACCGCCAGATGCCGCGGGATACCAAGAAGCAGAAAGCATATTACAGAACGGCGAAGAGAAGAGCGCAGAGGAAAAGCGCCAGACGACTGGACAGGCTGTTTGTCATGATCGAGCGAGAGGAAGGCATGAAGAGTTTATCGTTTTGCTAGTGAACGGAGGACATTTGTATAAATAATTTTGTCATATGTGTCAAAAATATTCAATACATCATTGCTGTTTTAACAATAAAGGCGTATAATGATTTTGAATAAAAGTGTCATATATGTCAAAATTATTCAATAAGGGGATTCTGATGACCATTAATAGAGACAAGTATTTGAATGATTTAATAAACAGAATGCATAACGGTATGATCAAGGTTGTAACTGGTATTCGAAGATGTGGAAAATCATATCTGATTTTTACTATCTTCAAAAATTATTTATTAGGGTATGGTATTGATGAACAACATATAATTACTATTGAATTGGACCAAAGAAAGGATAAGAAGTATAGGGATCCGGATACTATTTTGGATTATATCGAGTCACGTATTGTAGGCGAAGAACAGTATTACATTTTATTAGATGAGGTTCAATTACTAGAGGAATTTGAAGATGTATTGAATTCATTACTACACATAAAAAATGTGGATGTGTATGTGACTGGCAGTAATTCCAAATTTCTCTCAAAGGATGTTATTACAGAATTCCGTGAAAGGGGCGATGAGATTCACATTTATCCACTGACCTTTAAAGAGTTTATGCAGGTGTATGAAGGGGATATGTACCATGGATGGGCGGAGTATGTCATATACGGGGGCCTGCCTCTTACTGTGACAATGAAGACGGAAGAACAAAAGATTAAATATTTAACTAAACTTTTTGAAGAGACATATTTAAGAGATATTATTGAGAGACATCATATAGAAAAACCGCAGGAACTAGAAGAGCTGGTTAATGTTTTGGCCTCGGCAATTGGCTCCCTTACCAATGTGCCTAAGATAGAGGCAACTTTTAAGCGTGTAATAGGATCCAATATCAGTGCAAATACAATTCGTCAGTATATTGATTATTTGGAAGATGCTTTCGTTATTCATAAAGTAAATCGCTATAACGTAAAGGGGAGAAAGTACATTGGCACTCCGTTGAAATACTATTTCGAGGATGTCGGCCTTAGAAATGCCAGATTAGGTTTCAGGCAAATAGAAGAAACACATATTATGGAGAATATTGTCTATAACGAATTGCGCGGCAGGGGATATTCGGTTGACGTAGGTGTTGTGGAAAAGAGAGGCTTAAATTCAGCAGGTAAAACGGAGAGAGCTTATTTGGAAATTGATTTTATTGCGAATCTGGGAAGTAAGAGATACTACATTCAGTCTGCATTTAGTATGCCTACGGAAGAGAAACATATGCAGGAGAAGGCTTCGCTTGTAAATGTAAATGATTCTTTTAAGAAAATTATTTTGGTTAAGGATGTTATGAATGTGACGAGGGACGAGGACGGAATTACAACAATGAGTATTTATGATTTTTTGTTGAATGAGAATAGTTTGGAGCTGTAAAAGATGCCAGGAAACGAAAGGGAATAAAATTATGATAAAAATACTTTTTATCTGCCACGGCAGAATCTTGAAATGTTCCGAAAAAGCCTGTAAAATCAATAATTCCATGGCTCAAAATGGCACTTGCTGTATCGCTACTGCACCATTTTTGAAAGAGCCTTGAAATGATACATATATAACTATAAAGCGAATGGGATTCGCAAAAGAATACTGAGGAAGTAATAAAAGATGAGATACTTAACTCCAATTACAGAAACATCATATCTCTCTGCGCAGAACGCATTGCAGTATCGGAAAATCATGAGGATTTTTTATCTGCAATATGAAAAAATGCAATTTCAGCTTTATAAAGAAGATGTGCTGGAATTGCTGCATAAGGAACCGGAATATGCGGATTATACCATGGATCAACTGAAATCGGATTTGGAAGCTCTGGTGAATTGGAAGAACCTGACACCTTTGCAGGATCCAAAGAGAGTATACACGATTGCAGATTACAAAAACAGACAGTACCGTTATACGATGTCTGAATATGCGGTGGAGATAGAGAGACTTACCGTTAAATTAGAAAACTTGTTTTTGGAATCAGGAAATCTGTCAACAAATCTATTTGTGCGGCTTGCAGAGAATCTGGAAGATGCAGAGAGAATAAATCTGAAAAGCTTAAAAGAAATCAATGAGTGGTGGAGTAATCTTCAGGAAGATTTTAAGCGATTAAATCAAAATTATCAGGACTATCTGCGGGAATTCTATACCGGGAAGGCGGATCATCTGCTTAAATCTATGGAATTTATTGTTCATAAGGACAGGTTCATTACCTATTTACGTGAATTTGTACAGGAAATGCAAAAATATTCCGCTCAAATCTCCGGTATTTTGGAACGAAGGACGGAAGTGATTGAAGGTCGGATATTGGAAAAAGTTGTGGCAAGTGAACTGGAGATACCACACGCATTATCAGAACAGCGGAATGATATGCGAGAGAGTATTCGTGACAATGTGTGGGGGAAGTGGATGGCTTTGAAGAACTGGTTTTTACCTTTTGAGGGACGGGAGAGCGAAAGCAGTAAGGTATTGACCATTACGAATGATATTATCCGCAGCATGATTCAAAATGCTGCGCTGATCGTCCAGTTACAGAATTGGGGTGTCAGCAGAAAGGATGATTACCGCAAGTTTTTGCAGCTTTTTTTGGAATGTGAGAGCATGGAAGAGGCGCATAAATTGTCCGCTCATGTTTTTGGAGTGCAGAATGTGGCACATTTCAAACAAAATGCCCAGAGGGAGACAGATAGTGTTACCGGCAGCGTCTACGATGAGGAACCATTGGAATATATGCTAAAGCCTCATACAAGGACATATCGCCAAAGAAAGGATAAGCAGGGTTTTGCAGATAAATCTATTGAGAAACTACTGCAGAGGACGCAATATTTGAAGCAGGTTGAACAAGAGAGAGAACTGGTGCTTCGATATATTCAAAATGGCAGATTAAAACTGTCAGAGATTACTGAAACCGTGCCGGAAATTGTGAGAAGGACACTGCTGCAATGGATATCGCTGGCAAATTTAAGTTCCTCTCAGACAGGAATAACAGAGTATGGACAGGAATATAGGCTGGTGAAGCAGGAAGGTACCTGTGTGTTGAAGTGTGAGGACGGCAATCTGGTGATGCCCTGCTATGTATTGGAGTTTCAAAATGAATGAGATTAGAACACTTTTAGAGAAATATTGGATATGCAAGTCTTCGGACAAAGAAGTCTATTACAAAGTGAAGAGGGACATCCCCAAATTTCAGCGCTTTGTCAGGGAGCAGTTAGGATGGAAGCTGATTAATAATGAGAGACTGCTAAAGCTGGAAAAAATACCTGCTCGGGCAGAAAGCTTTATGGGAATACGGGAATTTGGTGAGATTCGGGATTATTGTATACTCTGTACGGTACTGATGTTCCTGGAAGATAAGGAAGAGCAGGAGCAGTTCCTGTTGTCGGAGTTGATTGATTTTGTGGGAATACAGCTTAAGGGCGTGCTTGAGGTGGACTGGACCTCTTTTTCCCAGAGAAAATCTTTGGTTCGCGTGCTTCAGTATATGGAAAACTTACATATGCTTCAGGTTTATGAGGGAAGTAGTGAGGCATTCGGGCAGGAGGAAGGACAGGAAGTTCTGTACGAAAATACAGGCTATTCCAGATATTTTGCCACCAGCTTTCCTTTTGACATTTCCGGCTATAAATCCTACCGCGATTTCGAGCAGGAGCAGATAGCGGAAATAGAAACGGATCGGGGACATTTTCGGGTCAACCGGGTATATCGCCAGCTGGCTGTTTGTCCTGCATACTATTGGAGCAGCGCGGAAGATTCCGATTCGCTATATCTGAAGAATCAGAGACAATGGGTGTCAAGGTACATGGAGGAAAATTTAGGCGGACGACTGGATATCCATAAAAATGCGGCATTTTGGATGTTGGACGAGGAGGATACCTATGGACTGGTTCATCCGAGAGATGCTATGTTGTCAGAGCTTGTGCTGTTGCTGTGTACCCAGATTTCGGAGGCGGTCAGACAGGGAGAATTCAAACGGGAAGAGGACGAGTGTTTTTGGATAGAAGAAACACAGTTCTTTGACTGGATAAGGGAGTGCCGTAACAGATGGCAGACTGCGTGGAGTAAAGAGTACCGGGAAATGGAATGGGAAAAGCTGGTACAGACGATAGAAGGATATATGGAAAACTGGATGCTGCTTAGACGGGAGGGTAAACAACTGTGTGTATATCCGGCAGTTGGGAAGCTTACCGGGTTTTATCCTGCAGATTATGAGCCGAAAGAGGAATGATAATGGACAATCGATGGAAAATGAACAGAATGGGATTTATTAATTTCTGGCTATACGACGAAGAAATATTTTCATTTGAAGACGGCAAACTGCTTTTGAGAGGCCAGAATGGATCAGGTAAATCCATTACTACCCAGAGCTTTATTCCGTTCATTTTAGATGGAGACAGGACACCCAGCCGATTAGATCCCTTTGGTTCCGGTGACAGGAAAATGGATTATTATTTTCTGGGAGAGGAAGGGAAAGAAGAATCTACTGGTTACCTATTTCTGGAATTTAAAAAAGAAGATACCGAACAGTACAGGACGGTTGCCATAGGACAGCGTGCACGTCGGGGAAAGCCCATGACATTCTGGGGATTTGTATTGTTGGATGGCAGACGTATCGGTTATGATATTTGGCTTTACAAAGAAGTGGGCAGTACCAAAATTCCTTATGACAAGGGAGAAATGAAGAAGCTTTTGGGGGAACAGACACCTTTTACCGACGTACCGGGTGAGTACAAAAAACTGGTGAATAGGTATCTCTTTGGATTCAGACGGATTGATCAGTATGATCAGTTTATTCGTTTGCTGGTAAAGGTACGAGCGCCAAAGCTGTCAAAGGAGTTTAAGCCTACAAAGGTATATGAAATACTGAACGAATCTCTGCAAACGCTTACTGATGAAGATTTGAGAGCCATGGTGGACGCCATGGAGAAGATGGATTCCATTCAGGGAAATTTGGAACAGCTGAACAGTGCTTTTTCAGATATACGCGTCATTCGAAACGAATACACGAGATATAATCAATTCATGCTTGCGAGGAAGGCGCAGGCTTATTTGAATTGCAAGAAGGAAGTAGAAAATATTCGGGGAAGATTTGATGCCCAGGAGCAGCAGTATCAGGATTTCAGACAGGAACAGTCAGAGAAGCAGAAAGTCTGCGAGCAGTTGAAGCAGAGAGGAAGAGAGGTTGAAATTGAACTGGAAGGGATCCATGAGACGGATCTGGAAAGTGTTCAGGACAGCCTGTCAAGAAACAGGAAAGAACAGGCAGAGGCAACAGAGCTTGCAGGGAAATGGGCTCAGGATATCGAAAGAGGCAGAGAAAGAATCAGAGAATGCGACGGCACTATTCACAAGCTGGGCGGTGAGATAGAGGCATTGGAGGGGAAGATTGAGAAAGATGCACAGGAGCTGGAGGAAATACAGCAGATTGTGCTCTGGAATGGACATAAAGAGATGCTGGGGCTGCTAAGACAATGTGCTGAGGAGACAGAATATATACAGGAAAAGTGGAAGTCACTCAAAAAAGCAGTTTCCGATGGGACAGAGGCGTTAAAAACCTTGGCGGAAGCAACGAAAGAATATGATTTGGCGGCAGAAAGGCTGGAGAGAACGAAAGCGGACAGAGACAGGCGGGCAGATGAATTGGAGGATGCTCTGACGGAAGAGGAACAGTGTCGGGATGAGTTGATAGAGTCCTATTACCGTATGGCGAAGCAGTGTCGGGAGTTGAAACTTTCAACAGAAAATCTGCAGACTTTGGAAAAAATGGTGACGGAGTACCGGGGAAGGCAGGACGCAGGACCGATTCAGCGCCTGTTGGATGAGAACTACCGCACTTTGGAAAAGGAACTGCAGGAGAGGAAGCAGCAGCAGAAACAAGAAAGGCTCGAATGTGAGGGTAGTCTTTCCGTTAAAAGAGAAGAATTGGAGCAGCTGCGGAGTAAACAGGAGATAGAACCGGCGAGGAGCGCCTTGAAGGAAGAGGCAAGAAGAAAATTGACGGAACTGGGAGTGTGTTTCACACCCTTTTTCAAAGCTGTGGAATTTGCCCCACAGCTGACAGAAGAGCAATGTGATATTCTGGAAGCACAGCTGAAGGATGCAGGCGTGCTGGATGCGCTGGTGGTGGTGCAGAAGGACAGAGTTAGGCTGCAAAAGGAATTGCCGGAACTGGCGGATATTGTAATCAGTGTAGAGGGCGAAGAGAAGCAGGAGTATTCAAAACTGACGGTAAATTCCGAGATGGAGGAAGAGCTTCAGAAGGAAACTCATCGGATTTTAAGGCATATCTGCGAAAAAAAGGAAGGAAGTGTTTTTTATCTGGGAGAAGCCGGTGGGTTTCAGAATGGTATTTTGTTAGGGAACAGTATGGCAGAGGAGAGAGCTCAGTTTGTAGGACGGTTGGCACGCCAAAGGCGTCGGGAGAAGATGATTGCTGATTTAAGCGAGGAAATCCGGCAGTTGGAGCTGCTTCTGGAAGAAATTATGAAACAGGAAGCGCAGACAGATGAGAGGTTTCTGATCCTGAAGCAGGAGTACAAAGAAGTGCCGGTATTTGACGGACTTGAGAGCTGTATAGAGAAACTTAAACAATGTCGATGGTATTTAGAGCAGACCGAGAATCAATATAAAGAGGAGGAAAGAGAAACAAAGAACAAAGCAAACTGCAAAAACGATTGCTATCAGCGCATGCTGCAGATTTGTAAACGGCTTCCTTATGAGAGGACGATCAAGGCTTATATGGAAGTACAGGACAATCTGGAGGAATATGGAGATATACGGGGAAGCATGCGGGATAAGGGGCGCCTGCTTGTGCAGTATCGCTCGCAGAGACAAAATGAGCAGGATAAAATTAACCGCGAGGAAGAAAATATTGATCGTGCCTATGAGCAGAAAAAGAGAGAGCTGAACAGGGTCAAGAGTTTAGAGGTAAGCATACGTCAGGCGGAGGAGTTTCTGAACGATCCGCAAAATAAGGAAAGGGCGGAAAAGCTTGAAAAGCTGAAAAAGCGGCAGAACGATATTCGGGACGAGTCGGGCAAACTGGAAAACAGGCTGTACTGGTTGGAAGAGAAGCTATTAGAAATGAAGGGAGAAAAAGAAGGACTGGAGAATCGTTTAACGTCAGTAATCAGCGAGGAAACCTACCTGCGCAAATATTTTGAGGAAGAACTCTCTTTGGGATTAGTGCTTTCAAGAGAGACCAAGACAGTGGAAGAATGTGCTCGTGAGGCTTTGGGCGTCCTGCGCGATAGTGACAAAGGAAGAAATCCGGAGGATCTGACGACCTCTCTTTTAAAGGTTTTTCAGCAGCATAACAGCAGTCTGGTCAATTATGGCACAACTTTGGAGGATTGTTTTGATGAGGAGCCGGAAATCGAGGCGGTAACGAGGAGACGGCAGAGGATTTTCTCTGTCTGGAATGGAAAAAAACTATATTTGGAAGAATTTTACAATACCGTAAAGGAGACGATCGAGGAGACGGAGCTCTTAATTCAGGAGAAAGACAGGGAGATTTTTGAGGATATTCTGTCAAAGACCCTGAGCCAGCAGCTTACAGACCGAATCAGTGAGAGCCGAAGCTGGGTGGAGGATATGTCAAAGCTGATGAAACAGATGGATACCTCTATGGGTCTGCATTTCGCTTTAGACTGGAAGCCTAAGACGGCGGAAAATGATCAGGAACTGGACACCACAGAGCTGGAGAAGCTGCTCCTTAGGGATAAGGAGCTTCTTACCATAGAAGACGTGGAGAAGATGGCGCTCCATTTCCGCAGTAAGATCAGAGAGGAAAAGCGCAAGGCGGAAGAGTCTGGCGGTATGGTCAACTATATGGATCTGGTCCGCGATGCCTTGGATTATCGAAGATGGTTTGAGTTTCAAATGTCCTATACCCGGAGTGGAGAGAACAGGAAGCTATTGACCAATGCGGCGTTTAATCGATTCAGCGGCGGGGAGAAGGCAATGGCCATGTATGTGCCGTTGTTCGCAGCAGTCAACGCCCAGTACCAAAAGGCAGAAGAAAAGGATTGTCCCAGGATCGTTGCCATGGATGAAGCCTTTGCCGGGGTGGATGATAAAAATATCAGCACTATGTTTGAATTGGTAGAACGCTTGAAGTTTGACTATATCATGAATTCTCAGGCATTGTGGGGGTGTTATCAGACGGTACCGGCGCTGCGGATTTCAGAACTTTTGCATCCGGTCAATTCACAGACAATTACTGTGATTCACTATACATGGAATGGACATGAGAGGAAATTAGATGAGCAATAAGGAGCTTTGCGCAGATTATTTTAAAACTCAGCCCGCATTTTCCAGATGTTTCTCCCTGATGCGAAAAAAGTGGGAGTCTTACGGCAGACCAGCGGGAAAAATTGTCCTAAAAAATTGCACGGACGCAGAGAGGTCAGCGCTAACAAAAGTCTTTGGAAAAGAATTCAAGGATAAAAATGTCAGCTTTTCTATGGCAGATTTTCAGGAAGCTTTGCAAAATACTCGTTTTGCACCCATTACATTGGAGGAACTGCTGGAGGCATATTATGGCAGCAGTTTGTCTACAAATCAGGAAAAGAGAAATGAGAGAGAACGATTAAGACAGGAATTCTTTGCAGAGTGTGTTTCTGGCTTTGGGGGGCAGAGCGACACTGTTGCCCGAAACTGGATCAGGCAGATGGAAGAGGACCAAAGGTATGGTTATAGGTTATTGATGCGCGAATTTGATAAAGACAGGGAAAAAGCAAAGGAGCTTATATGCTCTGCAGGCCGGGCTTTGTGCATCCTGGAGGGGCTGGGGGGAGAAAAAATTTATCTGGCGGTATTGGCAACTCTGGTTTCGGGTAACCCCCATTATTTTGATCGTGGCGAAGTGGCAGGTACTCTGTTAGTGCACGCTTTATGCTGGGTTATGAAACAGGATTATCCCGAAAATGCTAGGGGATTGAATGCAATATATCTGAAAAAAGGTGTTTGGCTGGACGATATATCCAGTACAGTGACTGCTTTTGGACTGCATTTGGAGACGGAGAATGGGCTGCATCCGGCTTATGAGGGATTTCTTAACGAGAAGGAGTCCTGTGTTATCACTATGGAAAATCTGGTGCGTGTTAAGCGTGCCTTTGGACAGGGAAAAGAAATATTTATTGTTGAAAACGAAATGGTATTCAGTCATCTGTTGGACAAGATCCGTGAACTCCCGGTTACTTTGCTGTGCACGTCAGGACAGCTTAGGACGGCGGCATTTGTTTTGATAGATATGCTGATAGAGTCTGGAGCGAAAGTTTACTATAGCGGAGATTTGGATCCGGAAGGAATGGATATTGCAGATAGGCTTTGGCAGAATTACAAGGAAAATGTGATTTTATGGAGAATGTCCCCGGAGGATTATTACAGTTGCATATCTAATAAACCTATTGATGCGAGAAGTATGGTGAAACTAAAAAATCTTAAAAATGATGGACTTATTGAGACGGCATCGAAGGTGAAGCACGAAGGAATGGCTGGGTATCAGGAGGCATTGTTGGAGTTGTTGGAGAAAGATATCGTTCAGAAAATACATGCGATGAACGAATAATAGAGTTAAGCGCTTTGCGGTATATTTGTTTCCGTAAAAATTAAATGAGATTTGACTTATCTTGAGAATTTCCTTCGGAAGTTGCTTGTGGGAGAATCATATGAGTTGTAGAACAGGTACCTTCATATTGTGTAGAAGGAATTAGCCTATTCGGACGAGGGGGTATGGCAGTGTTAGGTATCATCGAACGACCGGCAACAACCCTGATTGGCAGGATGTATGAGCTTGAGATTACAGAACGCATAACAGGTGATGGTAAAGGAAAATATTGATTTATTGTTCAGTTTTTCTTTGGCCTTTTTACTACACCATTTGCTCATAAATCTGCATAGATTTATAACGAAATACGCAGATTAAGGATAAAAAGCTAAAAATGAAAAAAGTGCCAAAAAGCCTGAAAAATCAAGGTTTGTAGGCTTGTGAAGGGATATAACAGATATGATTAAAATATTATTCGTGTGCCACGGCAACACGGCGGATAGCCGGGAATTGGCGGTACTTGTGGGGCAAAACGGGGCAAATCGCGGCTTTTGAGACGGTGGGGTACTACGGTTTTACTACGAGTGAGGAAACGAAAAAAGAGCCTGCATTTCAAGCCCTTTTTTCGTGATTTTTACTTTTTTAGGACATCTGTTGCGGCTCTGTGAACAGGCATTTCCCCAAAAGCATCTCTTTGCAGTCAGAGAAGCCGAGCAGGTAGGCGAGCATCCCATACCGGGAGCCAAGGGCATTTTGTTCGCTGACGTAGCGGTCAATCAGCAGCCGGACTTCCTCCGGCAGTTCCATTTGATCCAGCCTGCCGGAATACCCGTCCGATTTCCGGATGATCTCCTGATATTCCCTGTCACCGTTTGTGATGCCATTCATGACGCCGTTCATACGGATGCCCATGAGCTGGTACAGTGCAGAATCCTTTTCCATGAAATCCCTCCTTCCGTGGTGTCAGATATTACCTCTGAATCAGAGGATTAGCAAGCGGAAAAAAGAAAATTGCAAATATAGAATTTTGTTAGCAATTCACAGGGGATTATGTTATAATTTAGTTGAAAGGAAGAAAATGATATGGAAGTAGATATTCTGATAGATGAATTTACGGACTGTTTGGTGGAAAGAAAAACCGGAGAGCAGGTAGAAACAGAGTACCAGTTGCGTTCAACACCAATTAAGCCGAAAGATTATAAAGGCTGGAAGTTCGATTGGAGTAGGACAGAGAAAAACGGTTACAATATCTATGAATTGTTTTTAGCGGATGATGATACGGTGCAAGGGCGGATTTCACTTAGGATAGATGGTGGCGTTGCGGATGTGGATATCGTTGAAACTGCACCGCATAACTATGGACACAATGGGAAATACCAAGGCGTGGGCGGCCATTTATTTGCGATTGCCTGTCAGGTCAGTATGGAGGCCGGGTGTGACGGTTTTGTGGCATTCACGGCGAAGAGTGATTTGATCGCATATTACCAAAGGGTTCTGAATGCACAAGTGGCAAGAGGACAGCGTATGTATATAGATGAAGCGGCAGCGGACATACTCATAGAGAAATATATTAGAAAGTAGGTGGTGGTATGTTGACGATGGAAAGAAAGAGAAACAGTTTGTTTGAGGATATTGCGGACTATGCGAAAGACGGCAGATTAACGGAACCGTCAGACGGGAAACGGTATGAATGGCGCAAGATGATAGATGCAGTGAAAGCGTTAGGCAGACCGCTCACGGATGAGGAAGCCGAGCAGTACCGGGTAAAGTAGGATTGTTTGGCAAAAGCGCAATTTGTCGAATGTCAAATTGGGTGGGGTAAATTCCCAACAGGTGGGGTAAAAGTCATCAAAGTATTGTAGCGGCACAGGCGGCTATAAATAATTGATGCCATAGGAACTTTGGTACGATTTGGCGAAAGTGTATAGAAATGGCTTGAAATCAAGGGATTTTGAGCGTAGAGGGGTTCACCGGGGTTGCTGGTGGGCTCCTCTTTTTTGCGGTTTGAGATAGGGCTATGAATATGGCGATTGGGAAATTACGGATACAAT
>JAMPAG010000013.1 GCA_023667365.1 bacterium
GAGGCTCTCCTTCTATGGAATTAGTGCGAATTATTTTTTCCTTTCAAGGCTGAAAAAACAGAGCTGCAGTCCTCATTCAATCGCATAAAATACGACATTCTGTTCAAAGAAGCATCCGGCCTTCCTGCCCGCGCTTCCACGCGATCAGCTCCTTGATCCCCTCCTCAAACGACACTTCCGGTACAAACCCCGTATCCCTCGTTAAATCCGTCAGATCAGCGCACAAATGCATGACCTGCTTTGGCGCGTAAGGCAGTCTGCCAAAACCGGGCCGGCGCTCATAATGTGTCTCCCGCACAAGAATCTCCAGATATTCCCGAAGCGGTCTTGCCTTCCCGCTCCCCAGCACATACGTCTTTCCCGAAACGCCGCGCTCTCCGATCAGATACATCGCCCGCGCCGCATCGCGGCCGTTTAAGTAATCCCACTGCTGCTCTCCCGGCGTAAACGCCGTCTCTTCGCCCCTGCTCATCCGATCAAGCGCGCTCATGATCATCGTATACGCCCCGTCATAACAGCCGTAAACGGACAGGATACGCGTCCAGACATGGCGGATGCCGCGGCTCTCGCACATCTGCCTCGTCATGGCGCCGGCACAGAGTTTTGCCATTCCATAGCCGTTTTCGGGGAACGGCGGGGTGTCGGGCCGCAGCACTCCCTCCACACGGCCATACTCCGCCTGCGAGCCTGCGCCGATAAAACATTTGCAGTCCAGCGCCTCCGCCAATTCCACAGCGTCCAGACTATACTGGATGTTCTGCACCTGTAATGCCATATCATTGCGCGTATCGCCAAATGTCCCGTTCCACGCAAAATGATAAAACGCGTCATAGCCCGGCTTCAGTGTTTCCCGCGCGGCAGGATCCGAATGTCTGCACGATCCTTCCGTTCCCACATCTTCGCTTCCTTTCCCCGCCTTTCGGCGTTTGAAAATATCCGCCATTTCCCGGTAATCGGATAAATCCGTCTCCACGACCGTCACAAGCGGATGCTTCGGAATCTGCGCCGTCCTCCCGGAATTTTTATGGCAGAGCGCGACAACCTGCGTGTGATTCGCTATGCAGTATTGAATGAGCGACATGCCGATCACGCCGGTCGGCCCGTCAATCAGAATCCGTTCCATATCCATTCCTCCGCCCTGGAAGTTACGATCCTTATTTCATACAAGGTGCTTTACTCCTTCACCCCGAACCGCATCCACTTTCTCACGCCTTCATATTCCTCCTTCGTTAAAAAAGGATACATATCATCCGGTTCGGGCGATACCATTGTCCCGTCCGGCATCGCTTTCGAAGAAAGCTTCGGCTCGAAATTCTGCTCCGGGTCCACGACCGCTTCCACGAGCAGCGGTCCCTCCTGCGCCAGTATTTCATCCAGCTTTTCCGCCAGGTCCTCCGCCGCACCGACTCTGCGATAAGCGATCCCATACGCGTATGCCAGCTTTTCCATATCAGGAAAACTGATACCGTTCTCGGCGCACACGCCGACCAGCGGCGGCTTGAACAAATTGCTCTGTGTCTGCCGGATGGAATGATAACCGTTATTGTTTAAGATCACGATCAGCAGATTGAGCTGATGATGTACAACGGTCTGAAGCTCCTGCAGGTTCATCTGAAAGCTGCCATCCCCGTCAATGCAGATCACACGTCTCCCTTTTCTGGCAAAGCACGCGCCTATGGCGGCCGGAAAACCATATCCCATGGCGGCGCAGCCGGAATTGGTAAATAAACGCTGCCCCTCCTTCACGACCGCCGCCTGAAACGTCATGACACAGGCGCTCCCGTTTCCGCATATGACCGTATCGTCCTCAGACAATCTCTGCGTAAATTCTTTCACAAACACATAAGGATTCAGCCCGCTGCCAAGATAATATTCCGGTAACACGGCGGGATACATCCGGTTGACTTCCCTGCACCGGGACAGCCATTCTGTATGATCGCCTGTGACCGGTACCCGCCCTGCACCGCCGTTGTCCGTCCCCGATACCATGCGGTCCCCGACACTCTCATGCTTCGTCCCTGCTGCCTGCGCAAGCGCCCTCATCACATCCTTTACATCCGCATGAACAGGCATATCCGCCTTAACCGTCGGTTTATGCAGTTCTTTTTCATCAATATCCACAATGATCTTATATGCATTTTTTGCAAATTGCTGATAATTATAGCTGATCAGGCGGATATTTAGGCGCGAGCCGAGCACCAGCAGCAGATCACAGTTCTGCACGACAAAATTGCCGCCCCGCGTTCCCACGGTTCCGGGCCGCCCGCAATAAAGCGGATACCCGTCGCTTAAAAGATCATGTGCGTTCCACGCCGTCACGACCGGGATCTGCAATGCTTCCACACAATCCAGAAACTCCTGATAAGCGTCTCCCAAACGGATCCCGGTTCCCGCAAAGACCACCGGCCTTTCCGCCTGCCGGATCTTTTCTAAGATCTTCGCTGTTTCTTCCTCATCATAGACAGGATTCTCATCCCGGACAATGGACGCATATTCCGGCCGTTCCCCGTCAAATCCGCAAAGCTCGTCCTCCTCAACGACCGCCGCCTGCACGTCAAGCGGAATGTCAATCCATACGGGACCTTTCCTGCCGTGCATACACAGATACCATGCTTTTTCCAAATGATACCGGATTTCTTTCGGTTCCGTGATCATGACCGCATACTTCGTCATCGTTTTTGCACATTCAACGATCTGGAACTCTTGATCGCCGAGCTGTCTGACCGGCGTTCCGGTATACAGCGTTGTCGTTTCTCTTTTCACCTGCCCCGATATGATGAACATCGGAACGGAATCCTGCCAGCCTCCCAGCACGCCGGTCAACGCGTTCGTCCCTCCCGGTCCGCTCGTCACACAGACGGCCGCAACGTTTCCGGTCAGCCGCGCATAGCCCTCCGCCGCAATCGCGCACGCCTGCTCGTGATGGTTATAGACGCACCGCAGGCGCTCACTGTGCCCGAACGCATCATTTAAGTGCATCGCGCCCCCGCCCGTCACGGTAAAAAGATGCTCCACGCCCTGTTTTGCAAGAAACTGCTCCACATACGCCGCCACTTTCATTTTCATAAAAAATAACCCTGCCCTTTCAGATACGGGATCAACTCTGCGGGAACCGCAGCGTATCCGACCGCATTCTCATAACGCAAAACTTCTTCCGCTTTCCGGAAACCAAATCCATACGTCACGCCGAGAAATGAAAGCCCGATCGCCTGCGCGCCTGCCGCATCTTGATCGCTGTCGCCGACCATAACAGCCTGCTTCGGCTCTGTCACGCCCGCGTGCGTTAAGCATTTCCGGATAATATCGGCTTTTTTCAAACGGTTCTCATGATCCGCACCGTATATGATGTCCGTATAACGGTCAAATCCGAAATGCTGCATGATCCGCCTTGCATAATCTTCCCGTTTGTATGTCGCGACCGCTATGGGGATCCCGCATTGTTTCAATTCCGCAAATACCTCAAAAATACCGTCGTAGGGAACCGCCTTAAACAGATCGTCGCCTTTATACCGGTCACGGAATGTTGTCGCAAGTTCCTGTAAAATACTGCCGCTAAGACCGTATTCCCTCGCAAAGGAATCCTGGATCGGCGGTCCGATAAAACGGCGCAGCTCCCGGTCGGATAACGGCGCGAGCCCGTGCGCCTCTATCGTATAGCGGACGGACGACAGCACCCCTTCCGAGGTGTCTAACAAGGTTCCGTCCACATCAAATATAACTGCACGCCATTGTTCCATAAAAAATAACCATGCCCTTTCTGCAGGCCTGCAAGTTCCTACGCAGGCACAAATCCCGCGTTTCCCGCGCGTTTCGCTGCAGGCGTAACTCACACTGCCCGCATGTCATCACTTCTCCTCGACATGATAACAGGTTGTCGTCACAAAATACAGCTTCGCCCGGTCGGGAATCCTTGCAAGCGCGCTCTCCACGTCGGCATTTAAGCTTTGCGCCTTTTCCGTACTAAGCGAATGCTCCCTGTTGGGATTCGCATAATCCGAGGTCGGCGAAGTCGTATAGCCGTCAAACCCTGCAAGCGCGATCTGCTCCACACCGTAACGGCTGAGCAGTCGGATCATCATGATCATCGGATTGTCCACGATCCATGCTTCCTCGTCAAGCAGGTCATTGTAGGAAAGCGTATAATCGAACGAGCCGTTTGTCTTTGTCACATTCGAGGTTGCAATCAGCCGGACCGCTTTCGGAAGACGCGATATGATATAGGAGAGCTGGACATAGCGCCTTGCACTGCTGATAAACAGGTAATCGACCGGATAATCTGCGGGCATACAATTGACTGCGATCACCACCGGACGGTTCCGTCCCATATACTCATATACCTTATCATCTTCCTCGATGGCATTCCTGCCCGGTCCGAGCATGAGCACCTTTTTCCCTCTGAGCAGCTCGCCCAGACGCTCCGTCATATCCTGCTCCAGACCGCTCACGCGCTTCTGGTACTCTACATACAGCGCTTCCGCATACGCCCCGTCATAGAGAAGCTTTTTTTCTCCCTCCAGCATATCCAGAATCTCATGAACGGACTTTACGGATAACTTCTGTTTGTCCATCAGATAACTGACATAGCTTGGGTGGCAGTCATGGGATGCGGCGATAAAAAATTTGAAATTATAGCCCCACGGACTCCGGCGGTAAATGTCCAGAATCGTCACATCAATCGCCTCTAACAGCTGACTGCTGTGATACTGTTTTTCCCCGTTCTCGTTCATATACATCGCAAGCAGCTCGATCGGCGTGTTTCCGGCGCTCTTTCCCATGCCGTATAGACTGCCGTCCACCAGAAGCAGCCTGTCCTTCGGCGGATTTTCTAACAGTTCAATACAATTTGCATAGGCAAGCTGGAAATTATTGTGCGCATGATAGCCGATCCCGATTTCTTTTTTCAGCCCCTGCTCCGCCGCATTATAATAATGCATCAGCTTATGCTTATGAAGCAGTCCATACGTATCAACCAGGGAAAACGCATATGGCGTAAGTTCATTGATCAGCGTAAGCAGCTCCTGAAATTCCCCGTCATCATAACTGGTAATGGAAACCGCCTGTGCGAATACTTTGTAACCGAGCTGCTTGATCTGATGACAGAATGCGATCGCCTCGTGCATTTTCTGTTTTTTGAAAATGACCCGGATCCCGTCAAGAAAGCTCTCGCTGCACGGCTGCACATGCGCGATCCCACATGTTCCGTAATCAATCATGCCAACGATCAATGACTGCCCCTTGCCCAACAGGCCATAGGTCTTTGCCACCGCTCCGGTATCCGGAAAGATGGAGCGGTTCGCGTCATACGCGCGGCGCTCATCAAGGAACCCCACTTCCACAATATCAATTCCCGCGCTGACCAGACGCTCAAAAATATTGACCAGATTACTGTTTCCGAATTCCCAGTCATTGATATAGCCGCCGTCCCGCAGCGTGCAGTCCAATAATTTGATCATAAGAAACCCTCATCGCTTTCCGCTCATACGCTGTTATTCAAAAAACACACAATCAATGCCAGCCGCGATAAAAATAAGCAGCACAGCGATCCTTGCCCACAACAGCCCACGTCCGAAACGAATCTCCGGCGCACGCTCATTCATACGAAGCGCCGGAAGATTGATCACTGCGAGTGCCACACCGCTGGCAACGGCAATCGCATAAATCACGGTCCGATACCTGACAAATCCAAACTTATCAAGCAGATAATAAGTGTCCATCGTGCGCTGCCGCATGTGCTTGAAGATCAAATAGGTATAAGTAAAACCGCCTCCGAATACCCAGTGCTGAACGATCATTTTCCGGATCACCATTCCTACCGAAAAAACAAGCTCCAAAACACAGTTGACGGCAAGCAGTCTCTCATTCATAAATACGCACAACACAAGATACGGCGCAAGAATGACGAGCCAATAGCTGTTCCATGAATAAGAAAACAGGAAAAAGGATAACAGGATCAAAAACAACAGATACACGATTTTTCGATTCTCTTTTTCACCCTCTCCGCGTTTCATCAAATAAGCGGCAACGCAAGGCAGGACAAGAACCAGAATAGTAACGGATGCATGAAATTCCCCAATCTGGATCATATTTCTCATCAGATACGACTCCTGCCACGTCATGGACTCCTGCAGTGCCTCCAGCACAGAAGCCTCCGATCCATTAGAAGCAAGCAGCTCCGACATGCCTGCAAAGTGTGGATAATACAGTGCCCAATGCATCGTCCCGTCCCCAATTCCAAACGCGTGACCGATCATTGGCAGAATCCTTCCTATCACGATCTTGTCAAACAAGATCCCGCAGCCGCCGATCAGGCAGGAAAACCCGATCCTAAATACATTTTTATAGCGAATGAGCACCAGCGGCAAAAATAAAAACAGTGCAAAAAATTTCATCGGTATCGCGATCGCAAATGCGGCAAAAAAGCCTTTTTGATCATCCTTCAAAAAACAGCGGACGCCCAGCAGCGCAAAAAAGGAATGAATAATATCATACTGCGCAATCTGAAAGACCGGTAGCACCACACACAGTGAACTCAGATAGCAAAAGACCAGCCACCCCTGCCTTTTTTTGTCAATACCGATCAGTCCCGCTATGATCTTGATTTCCCGGCAGGCAAGTATGACAAACCCAACCAGATACAGCTTGATCCATAAAAGCGCACCCATCGTTGCCACAATATTCTGCCTTCCCGTCTCATTGCTGAGTTCCACAAATTGCGCAAGAACCTGTAGCGGAAGAAGCTTTCCGAGCAGCCATACCGGAAACATTCCCACACCGAATATCAAAAAGAAACTGAACCCATACGCCGTACTGGAAAGCCAATATTTCAGGTAAAAAATATCCTCCGAAAAAATAAAATCCCACATATGATAGGCATCATACATTGTCACTACGACGTCTTGATAGCACATCGTCAGATAACAATACAGCAAGATCGCGCCAAGTACAAACCACTCTGCTTTTCCATGCCTGTCCGTATCCTTCCATATTTCAACAAACTTCCCTGCCATGCCGGTCAGTTTTTCTGCCGCCTTCTTCATCTTCTCTTTCTGTGCTGCCATTTTTCCATACCTCTGTTTATTTCATCCGATATAATGCAATGTATTCATTTTTCTCTACAAGTTCATACCGCTCCGACAGCACGGCGGCGACTTCCGCCTGACTGCATTCTGTCTCCGCCATCACCCATCTGGCATCGCCCCCGGCAAGATACTGTATGACCTCTTCCATGACCACCGCATCGCTCCTACTCCAGTTTTCCTGCAGAATCCCATAACGAAAACACGGAAGAAGCTCCCCCATCAAATAATATTTCGCCGGCGCATTATAGCCCAATACATACGCGCGGTCCGCCTCTGGGATCTGATTCAGACATTCCTGCACCGTCTCATATTCTTTCACAACATCTTCTTGAATATAATAATCCCTGACATTCAGCGCCACGATACGCGCCGCAAGAATCCCATATGCCGCAAGTACACAGACAAACCCGATATGCGCAAGCAATGCTGCCACTTGTTCCATACCCCGCATGGAGTCTTTCCGGATCGTTTTCTCCGTACAGACCATGCACAGACACATGAGCGCCTCTATCGGCACGGTGATCGTAAAATAATGATTGTACCCGTGTCCCATAAAAAGAGAAGCGATATTCACCGCTATGATCAGCTCAAGAGCCGCCAGCAGCCTCCCGTCCTTCACCCGCACCGCAAACACAAGCATTGCCAAAAAAAGCGGTGTAAACAAAATGACCATATGCGTCAGTGTGTTCAGATTCGTCAGATTCTGCAAAAAGCTCATATGCGCGCTGTAACGGAAATTAAACAAAAACGATGCATAGATCATGTCATAGAATGATCCGCGCAGTACAAACCATCCCGCAATCGGCGCTGCAACCGTCAGAATGCCGAGCATACCGATCCCAAGATGACGTAAAAGCTCCATACCCTTACGCCTCATGACCAACACGATCACCCAATAAAGAATGATCGCAGCGATCGTCACCGCATTGTTCAGCCGGATAAACGCCAATACCCCAAAACACAATCCGTACACATAACTGCTCCGTAAGAGCGGTTTCTCCCGTTCGACATAATCCCTAAGAAACAAGTATAACGGCAAAAAAATAAACGGCAGACTATATTCCTCTGACAAATTCCCGTTCGCGAGCGGATAGGAAAGCATGAGCAGCGTCATACCGATCACAAAACACCTTTTTGCGTTACGGTTTTTCTCCGCCACAGCCGCCTGCTCCCAGACCGTTATCCTCCGATCTTGTTCCGCTTTGCCGAAAAACAGCCCCATGATCCGGTCAAGCAGGAACAGATCCGCCCATAAAAACATGACTTGAAGGAAATAGATCCCCGTTCTCCCCCCTGCCATACCCACTGCTTCCAACCAGAACAAGAGGGGACCCTTATGATCGAAAATGTCCACATACAACTCTTTCCCCGCAAGTATCCCCTTCCCGACCATCATAAAGATCGCCGAGTCATAATTCAAAAATTTGGGAAACAGCGGGCTCGTATATGCAGAAAAAAACAGCAGATAGACCGCAGATACCAGAAAAAACAATAATTGCTTCCGTATGTTCTTTTTTATACTATTCTCTTTGCCTGCGTATTCTGCCATTCCTTACTCCATCTGCCCTTCTCCGCATCGCCGGACGATTTTCTATCCGTTTTCCGCTTTTATGCATTTTCTCCTTTCGGCCTATCTCCCCGTCAAAATTTTCAAGTATGGCGTCAACGACCGCACAATCGCCGTCCCTAACCCAAAATTTTTGCGCAGGAAATAAAACCATTCCCCAAACGGCAGTCCCTTCGGCGATTCTTTCAGCCGGAAACGCTCACGGCGCGAAAGATCCGTGTCCGACCATGTCTTCTTTAGCGGATTTCTCTCGCAGATCCCGACATAGCGCCTCGTGGATTCGATCGGATGACCGGATCGCTTGATCCGCAGTCCATAGTCAAAGTCCCCCATTGCATGCGTAAAATGCGCGTCAAAATTTCCCATCTTTTCGAATATGCCGGCGGGAAGCAGCACCAAATTGCAGTTGAAAGAATCGCATGTCAGGTCTTCGTTTGTCACATCGACCATATCATATCTGATCCCATGCTTATGATAACGGATGCCTCCGTAAGTCAGATTCCCGTCATGGTCACAGGTCGTCCCGACGACTACCGCATCCCCGTGTTTCCCGCTCTGTACGATCATTTCATACAGGGCATTGTCAAACACGACGACATCGTCGTTGGCAAACACATAATAGTCGGTTTTCTCCCCATTCTCCAGAAGATACGAGATCGCCTTACGCATCCCGCCGCACCAGTATAGCTTCCCGTCCCCATGCACGACCGTAATGTCATACCCGCGCGCCGCAAGCTTACTCAAATCCGCCGCCGTTCCGTCCGTACTGCCGTCATCCGTAACAACACAGGAAATCTTTAGTCTGTCATCCTGGATGGACTTCACAAACGCCGCCGTCTTCTCTTTTCTGTTATAACAGGTAAAGATCACTGTAACCGATGTCATACCCTTCCTCTTTCCATGCCCGCCGCGCCACTCTGCGGCTTTACTTTGCGCCCCTGCCAAACAACACGACGCCGATCGTCTGCACAAGAATCTTAAAATCCAGACTCAAAGACCAATAATCAATATAATGTAAATCATATTTTACCACATCATCAAAGTTCTGTACATCGCTGCGCCCGCTGACCTGCCACAATCCGGTCAGTCCCGGCGTCATGCAAAGCCGCCTGCGATAATAAGGCGTATACTGCTCAAACTCATCCTCCGTCGGCGGTCTCGTCCCGACAAGACTCATATCGCCGATCAGAATATTATAAAACTGCGGTAGCTCGTCAATGCTCGTTTTCCGTAAAAAACGACCGACCTTTGTGATGCGCGGATCGTTTTCCATCTTGAACATGAGCCCCTGCACCTCGTTCTGTGCCTCCAGTTCCTTTTTCCGCTCCTCCGCGTCCGTATACATTGAGCGGAACTTATAGATTTTGAACCGCCTTCCGTTCTTGCCGATCCTCGTCTGGGCGAAAAAAACAGGTCCCTTGGAATCCAGCTTGATCGCAATCGCCACAAACGGCAAGAGCACCGCCGTGATGAGAAGCCCGGCCAGACTTCCCACAATATCAATCAGGCGCTTGATCATGCGGCGCTTATAGTCGATCCGGTTCTCCGCGTAGGTAATGACCGTAAAACCGCCGAACTCCTCGACCATGCTGTTTTTTGCATCCAGTCCTGCCACGTCGATATTGTAATGACAGACAACGCCCATCGTCTCAAAATCCATGATGAGTTGATCAATCTGCTTGCGGCTTGCATCCGGCAGATATAAAAACATTTCGTCAACCGGCATCTGTTTCGCCACATCTAAAAGATCATGTGCATCCGCGACCACCGGGATTCCCTCAACCGCCTCGTCATCCGTTCCGTCCATCACCGCAATCGACGTAATATCCCAGTACAGCTCCGCCTTTTTTAAGAGTTTTTTCATCAATTCGGGAGCGTTCGCCCGGTCGGTAATCACCATAATCTTAACCTTGTTGCGTTCTTTTTGCAGGCGCGCGCGCAGGTACTTCTTTAATCCGACATGCACGCCGTAAGTCAGAGCCGTATCCGCGACCATAAAGTAACCGTACACAAGGCGGGAATAGTTCTCCGCCTGCTTGAACGAAAAAAGAACCACACCGATCCCTGCCGCCATGATCGCATTGCGCTTGATGATCGCCTTCGCCTCCACAAAGTATCCCCGTTTCGTAAAGTTTCTATTATAATCCACGGCGGAATCATAGAGAAGCGCATAGACGAGAATGCCCCAGAACACCGTCCAGTGCAGATTCGGTTCGTCAATCTTCGCGACCGAACGAAACCGAAGATACAGTCCCAGCAAATAAGAAAGGAGCAGGCATACGATGTCCGCGATCAGCAGCACATACATTTCCACCACATCTGTCTGACGTTCCTTCCGGCTCATCCCCGTTCTCCTTTCCCTGTCTGTCTCCACTTGCGTTTGCGAAACGCAATCGCCTATCCGTCTTTATCCGATAATTACAAACGCATCCGCCTATTCTTCTTTATCCGGTAATTGCGAAACGCATCCTGTCCGCTGCGCGATCCTGCAAATGATTCATTGCAACGCCGTACCCGGTTCTCTATTCCTGCGCCTCTCCGAACTTAACGACCAGCACGCCGTCGATCATCCGCATCGAGCCCTCCAACGGATAAATCTCCATCTGTGCAAATTCCTCCGTGGCAAGAATCGCTTCCTGCTGTGCTTCGGATACCTGCCTGATCGGAAAATTCAAGTATACCTGCATATATTTTACCACAGCGCCCTCATTATACCAAGGCTTAATTTCGGTGCCGTCCACCCTGCCCAAACCTTGGAACGCCGCAATATCCGTATCGCAGTTCTCGTTAAACAACGCCCTGCAATTCGCCAGATAAACGGGCATATCAGGATTCCAGCCCTCCACGCTCTCGATCCGGTATGCCAGACGGGTAAGAAGGGAATCCGTGCTCTTCGTCATCGCCTCCGCGCGATAATAGCCCTGGTTGCACATATAATAGTTCCCCCAGATCACGGCGATCAGACATGCAATCACAAGCCACTGAGGCACGCGCTCTGCACGCGCTTTTACGGTGCTTTTTCCGTCGCGTTCCGTCAACTGCGCTTCTTCGGTTCCGCCGCTCTCTTTCTCCGACATCACATCCATCAGCTTTACAAGCAGTACAAACAACAACATCATCGAAACCGTCATATAACGGTCCACGCCGTTCCCGACGCGGTCCGCCATCAGGAACGGCGCGGCGTTCACGCCGATCGGCAAAAAGATTACCAGCAGGATCTGACAGACCGGACTGCCTTTTTCCCGCATTCCCTTCCGATGCGCGCGATAGCCCGCAATCGTGTAATAAAAAAACAGCAGCGCCGCCAATCCGTCAAACGCGATCACCACCGGAAAATTCGCATATTCCATGCTGAACAGGTAATATAAAAAATAAAAATACGTATACACGCCGCCCTTCGCGATCCCTTTTAAGGTAAAGGACGTCATATCATTGATCCCGTGATAGTCGCCCATCGAAATCCCCGTCACGGCAGTCACGATCTGCAAAATAAGATAATACAAAATAAATCCCACTGCCAGCGTAAGCACATAGCGGATCACCTGTTTTAAGATCGTGAAAAAACCCTTCCCCTCCTGCCAAACCGCAAGATACAACATACAAAAGATGATCGCGATCGTCACGGACATAAACGGCTGATACACGCCGATACTAAAGCACAAAAGCACTGCGGAACCCGCCATCCCCCTGATACTGCACGCGCTTTGATGCAATACCCATCCGGCTGCCACGGACAACAACAGCGCTACACAGAACACATCCGTATTCACGCCGTAGGATAAATAGCTCGCAACTCCCGGAAAGGAAACAATCACGCCCTCGCAGAGCACGATGAGCACCCGCCGTTTGAACCCAAACACATCCACGATCATGCAGGCGGTCAGGGACAGGCAGATCAGACAGATCATCCCATTGACCGCAGGCATACTGTAGACGGAGCTCAATCTGCTGACAAGCGGCAGAAACCAGCGCCCCATCGCCAATGTGTCCCCTTTCTCTATGGACATCGGCGTCAGGATATTATTCATTTCAAAATAGTTGATCAGCTTATTGGAAAACATGTAGAAGTGCACAAAAAAGCCGCATAGGAACGTCGATAAAAATACCCACACCCGGTCTTTGTGTTTTTGTAAAAAAATTTGAAGCCTGTCCGCTGCCGTCACTTACCATTCCTCCCCTTCCGCTCCTAATGTTTACGGTATTTCAGTTTCTCCCTCTGTACCGCCTCAATGGGCAGGATTTCCTGCGGTTTTGCATGCAGCGCTCTATATGCGGCTTCCAGATCACGCTTCAGCTTTCTGACGCCCTCCGGCTCCAAAGACGCGGCGTGATCCGTCCCCTTCCAGGTACGGTCCAGCGTATAGTGACGCTCGATCGTCGATGCGCCGAGCGTGTAAGCGGCAATATCGACCGCGATTCCCAAATGGTGTCCGGAGAATCCGATTTCTTTGACTCTGTCCGCGTACGCATCGCGCACGCGGTTGATCTCCAACAGGCAGACATCCTCGAACGGCACCGGATAGCCGGATGTGCAGACATAAAGCACCACATCCTTTGCCCTTCCTTTTTTCTCAAACAGCGCGATCAGCGCCTCCTCCTCCTCATGCGTCGTCATGCCGAGCGATACATGGATTTCTCCCTCGTAATGCTCGCAGAGCCAGTTTAACATTTCCGTATGATTGTTGCAGGCGGAGGGAATCTTGATCAACGCCGGTTTTAAGGTCGTGATCTCCTTTGCCGAAGTCAAATCCCACACCGACGTACTGTAGGTGATGCCAAACTCTTCGCACCATGTTTTTAACTGCGCATGCTGCTCTACGTCAAATTCCAGATATTCCCGGTGCTCCCCGTATGTTTTTCCATAGGCAAATGCCGGATTCGGGTGGGGCGCGTTGTACTGCTCCGGCGTCAGCAGTTCCTTCACACAGCGTTTTTGGAATTTCACAACGTCCGCCTTGCAATAGATCGCCGCCATCTTAATCATCTCTTTGGCAATTTCCATCTCACCCTTATGGTTGCACCCGATTTCCGCGATCATCCGCGGTTTTTGATATTGTATCATAGAAATCCTCCCTGTCTGCCGTCACACCGCATCCGGCTTCACGTTCCAGTCGCAGCGTTGTACCGCGGCAAACTGCCCGTTCACACACCGCGTCACATAATCCACATACCCGGCAAGGCCCTCTTCCTCGGTGAGCACGCCTTGTTTTTCATAGTTCGACGCGTCAAAATAACCGAGGAACGAGCTGTCCCCAAACGCTTTCAGCTCCGCTCTCACATCATGCGCCGATATGGATACTTTCCCGTCCAGAATCTCCTGTATCACCTGTTCACATTCCTCCACCGAGCCAACATAGAACACGCCCGGACCGCCCCGAAACGGCGTGTCGCCAAAAATAAAGGTCGGAATCCCGTTAAACATGGATTCTAGCAGCACCGTACCGTTGCAGGACGCCGTTGCCATACACCGTTTCACGAGATCCCGCGAATCCACATCGCTCCGAATCAGACGCACATTGGGAATCCCCGCCAGTCTGTCATAAAAATCTTTATTGCGGTAGGGCTGGACAAAATGTTCCTTGACATACAGCCTGATCGAAAACCGGGCAAGCGCCGCCGCCAGAATCTCGATCATCAGCTCCTGTTCAACAAAGACACCGCCCTTCGGCAAAGTGGTCGCCTCCGGCTGCAAATGCAGGAAAAAGATCACAAACGCCTCCGTCTCGTTCTCCGAAGGTCTGTCCGCCAGATTATCATAATAATGCACATCCCGCATGCTCTTTAACTTGATGCGTCCCCGCTTCAGATAGTCGTTATCCTGCCGCAGCTTCTTTAACCCGCCGCGAAACCCATCCATGTTCTTTTCGGTCAGAGATACTTTCAATCCGTGTTTGAGCCAGGAAAAATGCCTGCTCCACACGTTTTTCCGTTGAAAATAGGACATAAAAAATTTCCTGCGGACGGCGATATGGTCTTTTTTTGTCATACCCCGGTGCACCGCTTTATCATCCAGTCCCTGATTTTTGTGTAGGAGCGCCTGATAATAGTGCTCTAAGTCCTCCGGGAGCGTGATCTCCTTTTCCCTGCGGTAAGCGCAATATTTCTCATACGTATTTTCCCACATGTTTTCCATATCCGTGCAATATGCCAGACGCGGCGGAATACTCGTATCCGAGCAGAAGCTCATGGGAATGCCGTACACTTTTCCCAGCGCATAGATCACATAGTCATGGCAGTGGTGCGGAATATTGGAAAAACAAATATAATTGATCCGTTTCGTAACGATCATGTGATTCCAAAAACGAAGATGATCCAGATAAAAGTGCTTGCTCTCATCCATCGTATAGAGGTGACGCTCAAAATTACGCACGAGCATCTGCATCGCCGTGGACTCATAGGGGACCATTGCCTCCAACAGCTGCCTTGAAAGCGGCAGGAACTCATTGAGATCATACAGTTCCCCGTACCGGTTATGCTCGCAAATATCATAATTTACGCAGGTATACTTCTCGTCATAGACGTCTTTTCCGTCGCTGCACTTTGTCGTAATCACACAGGTATGAATCGGCAGAATCTCATCCACCCTGCGAAGCATTTCCGACTGAAAACCATGGCAGGAATCCACGCCTTCAAAAAATAAGTTCAGTTCCATTCTTAGTGACCTCTGCTCCCTTTCAAATCCGGTTCTGTCCTCCGACCGTTCCCGCCTTGCCAGACCCGGCTTTTCCCCTGATTATTCCTGCTTTCCTAGCGCCGTCCCTTTCTTCTGATTATTTCTGCTCTGCCAAGCCCGCGCTTCCTCTACCCCTGTACGCCATGCTCGTTTAACAAAATCTTTCCGTTTTCCACACGGTACACAAGATCGCAGTTTTCTATCGTTTTCAGGCGGTGCGCGATAATGAGCATCGTCTTTTTTCCATGGAAATGGTTGATGGCTTCCATGATCGCCGCCTCCGTATCATTGTCCAGCGCGGAAGTCGCCTCGTCAAGCACGAGAATGTCCGGGTTGTGGTACAGCGCTCTCGCGATACCGATGCGCTGACGCTGACCGCCGGAAATGCGCACGCCGCGCTCGCCGATCTTCGTATGCAGTCCTTCGGGAAGCCCCTCGACAAATTCCTTTAGCTGCGCTTCCTCCAAGACCTCCCACACGCGCGTCTCATCTACCTCTTCCACATCGATGCCAAAAGCGACATTCGCCGCGATCGTATCATCCACCAGTCCGATAAACTGCGGGATGTATCCGATGTCATGCAGCCAGCCGCCATAATCGGAAAACACATTGACGCCGCCGCAGGTGATTTCACCCGCTTCCGGCTTCAGGAGTCCCAGCATCACATCCACGATCGTTGATTTACCCGCGCCGGAGGCGCCCATGATCCCGACGGATTTTCCGAGCGGGACCGTCATATCCGCATCTTTGAAAATGTAGACCTCCGAGTTCGGATAGCGATAGGTAATTCCCCTGCAGAGAATGCTGTCCGTGAGCGGCAGCTTATGCGCTATATCCGTGTTGCGCACATTCTGCTCCACGCTTTTGCGATAACCGTCCTCGTCCGGCATTTCCACATTGTCATAAACAAAATCAAGCGTCGGCTTGTAATAAGCAATATTGGCAAGATACGTGCTCATACGGCTCGCGCAGGGCATCAGACGCATGGCGGCAACCGCAAACGCCATCAGCTGCGGCGCAATGTCCGCCACGCTGCCCCCCATCGCGACCGCCGCAAGCATATAGATCAGCACGCCGCAGATACAGACCGACTCGATCAGCAGCTTCGGCACGGAACCGAGCAGGTTATTATCACGCACCAGTTGATAGTATCGTTTCCCGTATTTGATATAAGCATTCAAAAAGGACTGTTCTTTGTCGTATACCTTGACGTCCTTGATGCTGTTGATGGACTGGATAATGCTCTTATACATCAGTCCCTGTTTTACACGGGATTCCTGACCGATCGCGCCTGCACGCGGCTTCAGGAAGCGGTTGACTAACAGCATTGTAACGATCAACAGCGCGCCGATCACCAGCGTCATCTTAAAATCCGTGATGAGCACCGTCACGCCCAGAAACATCGCGACAACAAGCTCGGTCAAAAGCTGCATACACTGTAACAGCAGGCTGAACACGCCGGTCGTATCGCTGTAAACCGTCCGCAGGATGTCGCCGCTGTTCACATTCAGATAATACTCATATGGCTTATGCAGATAAATCTGCAAAAGGTCCCGCGAAATCCGGTACTGACAATTGGCGATAAAGGTATGCTGTACATAATACAATAGCAGCATGTACAGATTTTTTCCCGCAAAAAGCACAATCAGCGCCGCCAATATGACATACAGAAGCTGTTTTGTCGTCTGCACATGCAGAAAATCGCAGATCGCCCGCATATACCATGTGCTGTTCAGCGCGTCCTCGCTGACGATCAGCTGCGCTAACGGCAGGATCATGGAAACGCTTAGGGTCTCCAGAAGCGCGCCGAGGATAATCATCAAGACCAGCAGCACCACGCGCTGTTTCTGTTTTTTGTTTAATACTTTGCGAAATTTCGTAATAATCTCTTTCATGGCGTTCCGTTCTTCTGAAAATTCCTGTCCCATATGCACAATCACACATAATTGCACAATTCTTTTTATTTTACCACATATTTCCTGCAATTGCAAAAAATAGACAGCTTCCTTAATAGGATTTGCCAGACAGCAGCCGGAACAGCAGTCCCGGCAGACCGCGGAGGCGCTTTTTTCTTTTCTCCGCCGGATCATCCGCATCCGTCCTTTGAAAATATGCCTGTACGGTTCCGTTTTCCGCCGTAAACCGCTTCACCCTGCGCAAAAACAGATTTTTGTGCTCCCAAAGCCATCCCATGGGCACATAAAACCGCGCGCCGCACGCCGCGCAGGCGCAGATTTCATCCGCGTTTCCGATCACCTTCCGGTTTCTGCCGATAAACTCCGCCAGCGCGTCAAACTGTGCCTGTCCCATCTCATTGCTGTGCAGGCAGAGCGTGTCGAAGCGTTTCGGCAGGCGCGGTTCGGAAAGCGTACATGGAAAAAAAAGCAGTCCGCCGCGCCGATACGGTCTGTCGTCATACCCGTCCGTGACCGACACAAATCCCAGCGCTCTCAGCGCTTTGAGCGTCCGCTTATCAAAGGTATGTCCGGGCGCCATAAACATCGAGGCGCTAATGCCGTTCTTCCGCAGGATCTCCTGCCCTGCCTTCAGCTTTTCATACTGCTCCTGATAGGGCAGTCCCGCAAATTCACTGAATGGATTGATACCCAAAAGCCCTGTGTTTCGATTCACATAGACGTGCGTGAAACCGTGCTGCGCAACCACCCAGCCTGCGTCTGCAAGCGCACGGATCCGCTCCCAGAAATCTTCCGCCGGCTCCTGCTTATGAAGCGTCTCATCCCGATTATCCGGCACAACGCCGATGATCGGATGAATCCCATATTGTTCGAATAACGCCTCCAGCCGTTCAAATTTTTCCCAATCCATATCAGGCGTAATATCGTCCAGACGAATGAGTAACTGCTGCATGCCGCCCTCCTGATTGTGTTTTTCCATTTTATTTTTTCTGATTGCGTAACTGGATATTCAATTCAGATATAAAATTTACTAAACTGGACTCCCTGTATAAGGGTTCCCTTTCATATCGCTTCTTTTTCACCGCTCTGATAAATCCATTTAGATATACTGCAAACTCCGCTTGGATCACATCATAGTCCTTTTCTATTTTCCGATACTGCGACTTTGGTATCCTCTTCTCCGTTTGCCACTCTATATATGTATCCTCATTCACAATCAACGCATAGCGATAATCGAGACCTGCACTCTCTCTTTTTTCTGAAGGAACCGCATGTCCGATTCTTCCGTATTTTCTTATTTCAGCGCCTAAATGATTCCTTAACGGAATATAATAATGATTCTCATCCTGACAGACCATTACGCAAAGATGCGTCCTTTTTGACTGCTTATCCACATTTTCCGTATCAAGCATTTTTACAAACGAGGAGTGTTTCTCGAAATATTCTTTTTTAATAAAGCACAATTTTAGCTCCATCTTCTTCTCCGTATCAACGTAAAAAGGGGAACAAAACTGTCCCCCTTACCTACAATATCTTCAGCTTTTTTTAGACAGGTACATCTGACGAACCCCTCACAATTTTTTCAGTTTTTATTGAGACAGGCACCTCTGACAAACGCCTCGGAAAGAAGCTTCTGCTCCTACATTCATATTATATGCAGTCCATACAAATGTCAATATGGCAATTTTTGATTTTTTCATGAATCCTTGTCCTATTGATTCTTCATCATCCACTGCTCCAGCATCAGGATGTACCAGAGCTTTTCGCTGAATTTCCCCTTTTCGGTATAGTCCTTCCAGTAAGAATCCGCCACGCGGACGTCGATCACATCCGCGCAGTGCGTTCTGCCGTCGTTCAAGAGATCTTGCGCCCACTCGCGGAGTTCCCCTTCTTTCAGCCATTCATGAAGCGGAATACTGAATCCCTTTTTGGGGCGTTCCATCAGTTCCTTCGGCACATAGCGGTACAGCACGTCACGCATGACGCGCTTGGTAACACCCTCGCTGAATTTATCCTCCATGGGCAGTGTCCATGCAAATTCTATGATGTCACGATCCAAAAGTGGCATTCTCGTTTCCAAAGAATATTGCATCCCAGAACGATCCACTTTGACTAAAATGTCATCAGGAAGGTAGTGCAGCGCATCCATCAGCATCAGATTTGCCACTCCTTCCCGCAAAAAGCCGGGCTGATAATCCATATAAGCGTCCGAAAAACGCCGCCGCTCTTTTGACAGATAAGCCGTGCGCGCCTCTTCCAGCCCGATATAACGGTGCGCCTCCTCCAACGTCTCCATCGTCAGATAGGTGCCCGCCTTGTAGAGCAGTTCGTTTCTGCCCGCCAAATGACTGCACAGACCGCCGACGGCATGTCGGAACCCTCTTGGCAGACGGTGATATTTCTTTTTTAACTTTCGTAGTTCTTCCTCGGCAACGCGGTACGTATTGTAGCCGCAAAACAGCTCGTCGCCCGCGTCTCCCGACAGCGATACCGTCACATATTCGCGCGTCATCCTGCTCACGAGCATGGTCGGGATCTGGGAGGAATCCGCAAACGGTTCGCCGAAACATTCCGTCATCTGCCGGATCGTCTCGCACGCCTCCCGCTTCCCGACATAAAGTTCCGTGTGCGCCGTCTTAAGATGCGCGGCGATCGCCTTCGCAAATTCCGCCTCGTTATAGTTTTCCGCCTCAAATCCGATCGTAAACGTGCGCACGGGAATGTCGCTCACCGCCTGCATGATGCTGACGACCAGCGCAGAATCAATTCCCCCCGACAAAAAAGCACCGAGCGGCACATCGGAGATCATCTGTCCTCTGACCGCTTCCTTCAGCAGTTCTTCCAGCCTGTCTGCCGCCTCTTTTTGCGTTCCCTGAAACGGATGCGCTTCCCCTTCTTTCGCCACCTGTTTTAAGTCCCAATAGGTGTGCTGCTCCTGCTTAAGCGTTGACACATTCACGGAAAGCCACGTGCCGGGCATCAGTTTATAAATCCCCTCATAAATGGAATAAGGCGCCGGGATATATCCATATTGAAAATAAAGCGGAAGCACCTTCGCGTCGATCCCGTTAGGAAAGTCCGACAGTTCCTTCATCGCGGCAATCTCGGAGGCAAAGACAAAGCTGCCGTTCACCATACCGTAATAAAGCGGTTTTTCTCCCATCCGGTCACGCGCAAGCGTCACAATGCCCGCTTCCCGGTCATACAGCGCAAGCGCAAACATGCCTTTCATCCTGCAAAGCGTCCGCTCCACACCGTAGCGCGCAAACGCCCGTAAGATCACTTCCGTATCGGAGCCGCCGCGCCACGCGCCACGCTCCCCGTCCCGTTCCAGCTGTCTGCGCAGCTCCCGGAAATTGTACACTTCTCCGTTATACACAAGCACATACCGCTCGTCGGCGGAGCGCATCGGCTGCGCGCCGTTCTCACTCAAATCAACGATCGCAAGCCTGCGGTGTCCGAGCGCCACGCGGCGGTTTTCATCCAGCCAAAATCCCCCTGCGTCCGGTCCCCTGTGGAACATCCGCTCATTCATTTTTTGTATCTCACCGGCTCCGTCTCCCCGGTATCCGATGATGCCCGCTATCCCGCACATGTTGTTTCCCTCTCGCCGCGTCTGCTGTTTTTCATCCGCCAGTGACAGCATGTTCCCGCTCTGCCGCCTTCTCTTTTGCCGCCCGCAGAATTTTTCACGGTCATTCCTTCCCGCTCGTCAGCCTGCCAATGAATCCTGCCGCGGCATGGTACAATTTCGGCGCCGCGCCGCGCGCTTCCTCTCCGTTATAAAATACGGCGGGTTTGCCTCCGAACGACTCCTTAAACTTCGTGATGCTCTCCACATCTTCCGTCCTGCCTGCGCCGCCCCAGTCATATTGCTCTTTTCCCTTCTTCTTAAAAAAGAGCATATCCTGATAATGAAGATACCGATTGGCAAACCCCACAAGTTTGGTCGTAATGCTCTCATCCGTCCGAAACTGAGACGCAGATTGGTACAGGCGCACCCGCTTTTCGTCCAATATATAGGTATGATATACGAGCAGTTTTTCGCCGAGGGACGCCGTCGTGACCGCCATTGCGCCCGCCGAAGCGTATTGGCGCATCATCACGCGGCACTTTTCCTTTTCGTTGTAGGAAATCCCCTTGCTCGCCCAGAACTGTTCAAAAAAATCCGTAAAGGCGGCGATGTCCTGCTCCGTCAGCTCCTTTCCGCACTTTGCCGCACACACGACGCCCTCTTTGGGCGCACGGCGCACCTCATAGCGGCAGTTCTTGGAATAATGCGACAAAATCGTCTCCTCATCTTCCTTTAAGTCGCTGAGTAAGGTTTCAAATTTCTGTGGCATGGCGCCGATCGGCTTTTCCGCCTCCTGGTACCGGATCACCCCATCCATGGCAAGCGCATGTTCCGCATACCAACAGTCGATGATCGGAATTCCTTTATTTTTCTTCGATACGATCAGCATAATTCCTCCCGCGTAATATAATCCATCCACATTTGATTGACCTTTTCCGGCGCCAGATCCTGCCTGATCGCAGATGCATTCACGCCCAGCCGTTCCTCCAGCTTAGGATCGTCCAGAATACGCCGGATTGCCTGCGTAAGCGCCGCGGTATCCCCGACCGGCACGAGCAGCCCGTTTTCCCCGTCGCGGATGACCGCGCGCGGCCCGCCGCACGGGCAGTCCGTTGAAATACAGGCAAGTCCTAACGCCATCGCTTCCAACAGCGCGTTTGGCATCCCCTCGACATTGGAGGAAAGGACAAAGACCTCCGCCTCCCAAACAGCGTCCGCTACATGACTGCAATTCCCTGCAAGAATCACTCTGTCATTCAGACCGGTTTCAGAGATAAGTTCTATAAGCTTCTCTTTTCTTTCTCCATCCCCATACAATTTGAGCGTATAATCAGGATAATCCGCCGCCAGCGCCGCAAACGCCCGTATGAGCATCTCATGATTCTTTACACTATGCAGCCGCCCCACTGTCACAATCTCATGCCTGCGCTTCCCTTCATACCGTGGTCTGATAAAATCCGGATGAAGCGGGCTCATGAGGACAGCCGCCTTTCTCCTGACTGTCGGAGCAAAAAACTCCCGCGCCTCCTCCGTCTGAAAAACAATTCCTTCCGCAAAGCGAAACAGAAATTTTGCGAGCAAACGCATCATCCCTGTCGGATACTCCCGTGCCGGCGCACTGCGCACCGACACAATGCATTTGGTATTCATAAATCGCGTTGCCAGAATCGCTCTGATATTTGCCTTTCCGATAAATGAAACCAACATGCATATCCGAAGTTTTTTCACAATCTTTCTTACGTTTATGATCCGTTCCACTGCATTGGATAAGCGACTCTTTTTATCCGGTTTCGACAGCATAATCCGTTCTACTCCCGGATGAAGCGGATAACTCTCCTTTCTGTCCGGATTCTCGGTAATCATATAGACCTCATATCCGTCCTCACAAAAACCGTTTGCAAGATTACTGATAACTCTTTCCGCCCCGCCCATCTGCAGCGTGGATATATAAAAAGCAATCCTTTTTTCTCCCGTATTCACGAAACTCCTACCCTTTCCTTTGATACCATTGCTCCGCCATCAGAATTTCCCACACGGTCTGCGCATTCTTATGTTCCCTCTGGAAATCTTTCCATATTCCTGCCAGTACCTTCTGATCAAAATATCCATCCTCCGCCAGTTTACTATGGGCAATGCTCTCCGCCGCCCACTCCGCCGTATCCCCGCATGTCAGCCATCGCGTAAGCGGTACAGAAAATCCCTTTTTGGGCCTGTCCAGCATTTCTTTGGGCACATAGCGGTAAAGAATGGTTTTTAATATCTTTTTCGATACGCCCTGCGCGTCATATTTGTAAGAAATTGGTATCCGATATGAAAATTCTACCACATCCCGGTCAAGCATGGGGACGCGATTTTCCAGTGAAACAGCCATTCCGGCACGATCTACCTTCACCAGAATATCGTCGGGATGATACGTGAGCATATCCTTATACATCATTTTTTCCATTACCCCGAAGACATGCTCATTCCGATCCGCTCTGCTGCGGTGTCCCAGCCACTCCGGCAGAATGCCGCCTGTCCTTTTTTCCTCCCTTACGACAAGCTGTTCCGCTTTATAATCTGTGTGATAGCAGACCGCCTCATGAAGTTCCTCCGGTGTCTCCGCCCTTAAACAGCAGGCGATCCGATAGGCATCCTTTCCCATTCGGATTCCCGGCGTTCCCATGACTGCCGCCCCCGCTTTTCGAAGCCATGCCGGCAGTCTATTGATTTTCCCATAAAGAGCAGCGATCTTAGGATACGTATTGTAACCGCAAAACAATTCATCCCCCGCATCCCCCGACAGCGCAACCGTAACTTTACTCTTTGCAAGCCGGCTCACTAAATAAGTCGGTATTTGAGAAGAATCCGCAAACGGCTCCGTAAAAATTTCCGAAAGCTTCGGAATCACTTCTAACAATTCTTTTTCCGTAACATACAACTGGGTATGCTCCGTGTGCAGATGCTGTGCAATCTCCTTTGCGAACTGCGCTTCATTATACTTTTTTTCCTCAAAGCCAATCGTAAATGTCTTGACGGGCGCCTTGCTGATCTTTTGCATCAGCGCCACGACCAGCGGACTATCCGTTCCCCCCGACAGGAATGCTCCCACCGGTACGTCGGAGATCAATTGCCCGCGGATCGCGTCCGTAAGCAATTCTTCCAGCCGATCCGCCGCCTCCTCCTCAGAGTCTTGAAATGGATCTCTGGCTCCTTTCTCCGCTGCCTCTTCCATCGACCAATAGCGTTCACATGTGACATTATCCCGCCCAAATGGCATTCGGATTGTCAGGATACATCCAGCTTCCAGCTTATAAATCCCCTCATAAACAGAAAAAGGCGCCGGAATAAACCCATAACGCATATACAGTGCCAACGCATTCCTGTCGGTCTCAGCCGAAAAACCGGGATATGCCTGTAACGCCGCCGGATCGGAAAAAAACACAAAATCCCCATTGATAAATCCGTAATACAGCGGTTTTTCTCCCACCCTGTCCCTTACGAGAGTGATCGTTTTCTCCTGTCGGTCATAAAGCGCCGCCGCAAACATCCCCTTCATCTTTTCCAAAGCCGGCATGATTCCATATTCTCCAAAAGCCTCCAGCATGACCTCTGTATCCGATGTCCCTCTAAAATGCAAGTCCGGGCGTGCCTGCATAAGCTGTTCTTTCACTTCCGATGCATTATAGATTTCCCCATTATAAGTCATAACAAAACGGCCATCGGCAGATACCATCGGCTGGGCCCCGTTTTCAGACAGATCGACAATGGAAAGCCTGCGGTGTCCGAGGGTTACTCCGGTATGCGCATCATGCCAGTATCCTTCGCTGTCCGGTCCCCGGTATGTCATTTTATCCAGCATATTGTGGATTACCATATCTGCATCCACTCTTTGATTGACAAATCCCGCTATCCCGCACATATTCAGTCATCACCCTCATTCCCCGCCGGCGTTTTTCGCCTTTTTGCCTCTATCAGTTCATCCCACTGACTATAAATTCGCGCAGGCGCAAACCTTTCTGTGATTTTGCGCGCCTCCTGTCCCATACGCGCAGCATAATCCGAATCTTTGAGCATACATTCCATTGCTTTTCCCAGCTCCCGTTCCTCCCCCACCGGTACCAAAAGTCCGTTTTCGCCCGCCTGAATCAACGAACGTGGTCCTCCACACGGACAATCTGTGGCAATACACGGGACGCCAAGCGCCATCGCCTCCATCAAGGCATTCGGCATACCCTCATAGACGGAAGGAAGTATAAATAATGACGCCTCTCCGACATCATTTTTAATGTTGTCAGTATTTCCCTTTAGAATGACTTTCTGCTCCAATCCGGCCTTTTGAATTTCGTCCCGCATGACGCCCTCCAAACTGCCCTCCCCATAAAACAACAGTCTGTATCCCGGAAACGCCGCATGGATCCGGGCAAACGCCCGAATGAGCAAAAGCGGCGCCTTCTGGGGTTCCAGACGTCCAACTGTGACAATCTCTTTTCTCACAGACGTCCTTCCTTGAACATCCAGAAATTCTACTCCCAATGGATTCGGAATCACCGCGCTGTTATCTGTAATATGTTTAGAAAAAGAAAAATAATTCCGCGCTTCCTCTGTCTGAAATACATACCCGTCAGCACGCCTGTACAACACTCTCATTAACAGATGCCGAACTCTGGATGCATATTCCCGCTTTGGATCATTCCGCACACTGATGATCACAGGATAACCATGCCGCGGCGACAGGGACGTGATCAAAAAATTAGGCTCCGGCATAAAACTAATCATCACACTGATTGGCTCTTTCTCCCGCTCCAGTTTTTTTAAGAGCGCTGACAATCTTTTTCTCCGTCTTAGGAACCGCATCCCCATATTTTGTGTATACTGCTGCGCATCTTCATCCACATAAAATACCCGTACCGTCGGATTTAAGTCATATTCCGGCTTCGCCGCCATCAGGCTGATCACCGTCACACGATATTGTTTTACAAAATGATCATTACACATATTGCAGATCACCCGCTCCGCTCCGCCTTTTGTCAGAGAGAGTGTCAAAAATACTAACTGTTCCATACCCTTTTTCCGCCCCCGGTTTTCACTCCCCTATCAGCTCCCCTGCATAGTCTTTCCATTGTCCGTAAATCCTATCACCGTTTGCGATCTCCCTGATTTTGCCTGCCTCCGCTCCGATTCTGTCCGCATATTCCGGCTCCCTTAAAATCTTTTCCATCGCCTTCATCAGCGGCGCACACTCACCTGCCGGAACAAGAATACCGTTCTCGCCATCCTTGATCAACATTGCCGCTCCGCCGCAGGGGCAGTCTGTGGCGATCACAGGCATCTGCATTGCCATCGCTTCCATTAAGGCGTTCGGAAGTCCCTCATAATCAGAAGTCAGGGCGAACAGCGCACAATCTGCGATCTCCTTTTCCAGACTGTCGCTATTTCCACAAAAGCGCACTTTTTCCCCAAGCTTTTCTTCCCGTATGATCTGCGTTAATATATCCATCGTTCCATCGCCGCTGTCGCTGCCATAAATGTGAAGTTCATATTCCGGAAACCGCTCCGTTAGTCCGGCAAATGCCCGAAGTAAAAGCGCCTGGTTTTTTTGTGCCGCTATCCTGCCTACATTAACAATGACTTTCCTTCTTACCGCGGGCATGGCAACATGAAAGTACTTTTCATTGATCGGATTTAATATGATCTTCGATTTTTTTTGCAGCTTTTGTGAAAAGAACTGCTGCGCCTCCTTTGTCTGGAACACACACCCATCTGCATGATACAGGTAACGCCTGCAGAACAATGCGTTTATCCCGCCTGCATAGTCTACCTTCGGATCGTTCCTTACAGATACCAGCACGGGGCAGATTCCCCTCGCCGCCGGAACCGCACGGTAATTAGCGCTTTTCCCAAATGCGATCACAAGATCGGGGGATTCGTTCACAAGCACTTCCCTTAACCGGTCCCTCCGTTCGCGAATCCGCTTCAAACGTAAAAATATCCCTGTTTTGCTCTGGGCAGTATTTTTCGAGTCCGCGCTTCCCTCCGCCGTGTTCTGCAGACCGGCATCAATCCGCTCTACACCATCCGGCACAGCATATTCCACCTCCGCGGTCTCCACCGTGACAATTTTTACCCGATACCCATCCTCGGCAAAGCGTGCGGAAAGATTAACAACCACCCGTTCTGCCCCGCCCCGTGCTAAATTGTGTATATGAAATATGATTTTTTTCTTATTTCTTTTTTCCGTCATGTTTCCTGTTTCATTTTTCCTTTCGCTTTCCCGGTCAGATACTCTTCATACCATTTCGCCAGCGTCCGGATGTCATATCCCGCCCCGGCGATCGCGTCCCGCCGGCAGATGCGTCCCGGTGTCAATGCATCCTGTTGACAAACGCCTGTCTGCCCGGCTGCATTCCCGTCGCCCGCATCGCCCCCTGCAAGCGACACCGCTTTTTCTGCCCACGCCTGCGGCGTCTCATCCAGTGATTTCCATGACACCAGTCCGTTTGCCACTTCCACGCCCTTATCCACCGCTTCCGACACCAGACACGGCAAGCCTGCTGCCTGCGCCTCGATCAGTGTCAGCGGCAGTCCCTCAAACAGGGAGGGAAACACCAACACATCCATCGCCGATAAAAAAGCATCCACATCATGACGGATTCCCGTAAAAAATATCCGATCACGGATTTCCATCCGCTCCGCCTCTTGACAGATCTGCTCCTTTAATTCTCCATCCCCGATGCAGACAAACGCAGCACAGTCATCTATGCGCGCGATCTCCCGATAAACAGCTAATAAAAAGGCATGGTTTTTGGAACCGATAAAGTTGCCGACATGACCGTATATGTGCCTGTCCTTCCATTCAAATTCCGTCCGGATACGAACCCGCTTTTCCTGACTGAAACAAAATCTGTCAATATCAATAGCATTATGGACGACCACGCAATCCCGATTTCCAAACATCCATGTTCCCGCATCTTTCGAGCAGGCAAATCTGCCAATCTTACCATGCTTCATCAGCACTTTTCCAATATGATGGAGCAGCTTTTTCGGATCCGTCGTATTATGGGAATGACAAATAGAAAAGGCTCCCGCCCGCGCCGCCGCATAAACCTGCGGCGCGACCAGCGCATTCGGCGTATGCCGGATCACCACTTTGTAATGCCCATTCTTCACGATCCGGTAAAGTCCTTTTAGGTTTGCGGCGGGATGACTGGTCAGGCGCGGCAGCCGGTACATCGTCCCGCCCATTTCCCTAATCTCCCGCTCGTAGGCAGCGTCTCCGTCTGCATGAACGACAAAATCAAACTGCACCCTGTTCCGGTCGATATTCCGATACAGATTCATGATAAAATTTTCCATTCCCCCAGGATGCATGGAACCTACGACATGCAGAACCCTGACCGGATATTGTTCCATAATGATTCCTCGTTTCCATAAGCAAACCTGCGAAATCTGTGCTTGCGCAAGCCCGCGGAATGTCTCTCCTTACCACAGATTCTCCCGATACCAGTCGATCGCGAGTGCGATCCCTTTCTCAAAATCATACTCCGGATCATAACCTAAGAGCTTTCTTGCCTTGCTGATGTCCGCGTTGGAGTGCTTAATGTCGCCCGCGCGGTCGGGACCGAACTTCGGCTCGATCTGTTTTCCGAGCGCTTTGCAGAGATCGTCATAAATGTCGATCAGATATTCCCTGCCCCCGTACGCGATATTAAACGCATTGCCCGCCGCCTCGCCCGGCGCCAAACACGCTTTTAAGTTCGCTTCGATCACATTGTCGATATAGGTGAAATCACGGGACTGCTTTCCATCCCCGTTGATCGTCGGCGCCTCGTCATGAAGAAGCTGGCGGATGAACTTCGGAATCACGGCGGCATACGCGCCGTCGGGATCCTGCCTGCGCCCGAACACGTTAAAGTAGCGCAGCGCATATGTGTCAAGCCCATACAGCTTATGGTACAGTTTCCCGTATTCTTCGTCCACGCGCTTCGTCAGCGCATAGGGCGAGAGCAGATTTCCCTCCTGCCCCTCGACCTTGGGCAGTACCGGATGATCGCCGTACACGGAAGAACTCGACGCAAACACAAACTTCTTCACGCCGCTCTGTCTTGCCGCCTCCATCATGTTTAAGGTCCCGCGGATATTGATCTCCTCATATAAAAGAGGCATTTCGATACTGCGCGGCACACTGCCCCACGCCGCCTGATTTAATACATAATCCGCGCCCTCACACGCCTTCATGCAGGTGTCCGAATCACGGATGTCTCCTTTCAGAAAGGTATAATTATCCCGATCTAAAAGAAAATCCACATTCTCCTGTTTTCCGGTAGAAAGATTATCCAGACATCGTACCGTATACCCCATATCTGTCAATGCCTCGCAGAGATTCGAGCCGATAAAGCCCGCACCTCCCGTCACAAGAAATATACTGTCCTGATCAAATTTCAAATCACGATACCCCATAGAAGTCCCTCATTCTTTCTTCTGCTTCCCATACCCTTACCGCTCTTTATGCATCCTCCGCCCTCTGCACGGAGCCGCCCGACTCTTCATGCTCCGTCTTCCGTCCTCCGCACAAAGCCGTCCGACTCCTCATGCTCCGTCTTCCGCCCTCCGCACAGAGCCGTCCGACTCCGGCGATTCTTCCGCCGGCGGTACAAGACGCGCCTTATGCGGACTCTTCCTCCCGACGGTCTCCCATACGCACACGAGCCCCGCAAGATAGAACAGCGTCATGTTATAAATCATATAGCGCGACAGGCACATGATCGTGAGCGCCGTCGCACAGACATTTGCCGTGATCATAAGGAATACTGCTGCCATGAACCACGCGCCGTCCCGTTTTTCTTTTCTCTTAAAAAGATAACACATCAGCGCCGCCGCCACAACATAAATCAGCATCGCGTAGATACTGAACGGAGGCGACAGCAGAGATACCGTCCGCACAAAACCGCCCGCCGCCACATAGACATAGGTTTTCAAAAATCCGCCGATACTATGCGGCAGTACCGCTTTCATGAGTCGTCCTGCCACGCGGTCTTCCTCCACAGGCATCACCCGCCCGTCCGGACGCAGCTCCTGCGGCAGTGCGTCCCATTCTTCCCGCACACCCGCCGAAAGCAATCCTCCCAATATATCAAATTTAATCTTGTCATGGCTGTCCTCATGATGCAGGATCCGTTCATGAAACCCCCTGCCCGCGTCCGATGCGCAAAGCCTCTGCGCTTTCATCTGCGCATAGATATTGCGGAGACAGGCGGCGTCCCGTTCGGAGAGCTCCCGCGTCGCCGCCGCGACCGCCTCCTCATCGGCGGAATACAGCGCATTTGTCAGCAGTGTGACATTTCCCCCCGTATTCGTCCTCACTACGCCGTCCGTCATAGCTTCATGATAGCCGCAGATTGCCGCCTGCCGCAACACAAAACCAAGCGCCGTCACTATAAACAGCGCAAGCACGGTCCCAGCGCAGACTCTTTTCGCATGCGCCCATTCCGCATGTTCTTTCGGCGCCTGCGCTTCCGCCGTCCGATTGCCTGACACCTGCTCCGCCGCCTTCCTGTCTCCCGGCACCAACACTTCTCCATCTTCCTGTGCCTGCCCGTTTTCCGAATGCACCGCTCGCCCATGCATCGTCCCGCGCACGACCGCTACCGCCGATACGGCCAGCCACACCAACAGCATCGTCATAAGCTGTCCCCGCGCAAGGGAGAGCAGCAGCGCAGTCCCATAAGACGCCGCGAGAAACCATCCTTTTTGTTCCCGATAGAACGCCTCCAGCAGGAGCACGGCAAACAGCGGGTAGAGCGACACAGTCAGCCCCTCGCTTAACACCGCGTTTGTCAGGACAATGCCGGACGGCGTAAACACGCTTGTCAAAAGATGAGGTGCAAGGATCACAAGCAGCGCCGTGATGCGAAACAGCAGATTGAAGCGGAATTTTCCCACAATAAAACGATACAGGTACCAGTTTACCAAAAATGCCAGCACATTTTGCAGCAGTATCGCCAGCCGGAGGAAATGCGTTTCCCCTGCAAGAAGCCGGCACACCCTTAAAAACAGCGGATAGAGCGGTTCCCTTGCCGTATTGTAACTGAGGTATGTCGTCGAGTCGGGATACTGCCCCACGCCGTAGTACAAGAACAAAAAGCAGAAAAAGGCGCCTATGACACAAGGCGCCATAATCGAAAACAGTATTTCAGACTTTTTATTTTTGCTCTCACTCCTAACATCTGTCATTCCGTTTTCCTCTGCTCTTAGTATGTGATGTTTTACAGCCTCCAATACAAATATCCCGCTGCCTCATACGCCTTCCTGTCAAACATCCCCTTAATATCAGAGAATACTTTTTTCTCATGCTTTTGTGCGTACATTGCGCCGATGTCCTTCATCGTCAGCTCCTGGTACTGCGTATGAGCGACCGCTAAGACCACTGCGTCCATGTCGCGGATTTCGGATAATTCCGTCATCGTGATGCCATATTCGCGCTCCGCTTCCGCTCTGTCCGCGACCGGATCGGTAATGAGCGGCTCGATCCCATATTCGCGCAGTTCCCGCACGATGTCAATGACTTTACTGTTGCGCGTATCGGGACAATTTTCCTTAAACGTAAATCCAAGAATCGCCACACGCGCGCCTTTCACGGCAATATCCGCCCTGATCAGATTTTTGACAAGGCTTTCCGCCACATACTTTCCCATATCGTCATTGATCCTTCTGCCGGATAAGATGATCTGGGAATGATACCCCAGCTGCTCCGCCTTATAGGTCAGATAGTACGGATCTACGCCGATACAATGCCCGCCGACAAGTCCCGGCGCGAATTTTAAGAAGTTCCATTTCGTGCCTGCTGCCGTGAGAACCGCTTTCGTATCAATATTCATTTTATTAAAAATAATGGACAACTCGTTCATGAACGCAATATTAATGTCACGCTGGCTGTTCTCAATGACTTTCGCCGCCTCCGCGACCTTGATCGACTCCGCGCGGTGCACACCCGCATCCACGACAAGCTCGTAAACCTGTGCCACGGTATCCAGCGTCTCCTCATCCATGCCGGATACGATCTTCGTGATCGTCTCTAAGCGGTGTACCTTATCTCCCGGATTGATGCGCTCCGGCGAATAACCGACCTTGAAATCCACGCCGCATTTCAGTCCCGACTCCTTCTCTAAGATCGGCACGGCAACCTCCTCAGTCACGCCCGGATAGACCGTAGACTCGTAAACGACAATGGAGCCTTTGGCGAGATTTCTTCCGAGAATCCGGCTTGCGCCCTCGATCGGTGTTAAATCCGGCGTGTGATCCGCATTGACCGGCGTCGGCACCGCCACGATATAGAATTTCGCCTCGCGCAGTTTCGTCTCATCCGACGTGAATTCCACGCTGCATGACCTGATCGCCTTATCCCCCACCTCACAGGTCGGATCGATGCCGTTCCGGTATTTCGCGATCTTTTCTTTGTTCAGGTCAAAACCGATGACCGACACTTTTTTGGAAAATGCAACCGCGATCGGCATACCGACGTAGCCAAGTCCGACCAGCGCAATCTTTTCTTCCCCTTTTACAATTTTCTCATATAAGCCCATGTTACGTTCCTCCTCACGTTTTATATCGCCCCGTTATCTGTGAAGGCGCTCACGGCCGCTTTTAACGACTTTCATGCAATTGCATTGACGGGCATTTATGATTGCAGTTGAAACCGCAGGATCTCAGCCCAGAATCCTCTTTAACTCTTTCAGATAGCTTTCCACCACAAAACGCCTGTCAAACTCACGTTCCATTTTTTTTCTTGCCTCCAGTCCCATCTGCCTGCGCTGTTCGTAGGACATCGCAAGAAACTGCCGCACGCCGCGGATTAAATCCTCCGTATCGCGCTCTTTGACCAGCAGTCCCGTCTTCCCGTCCTCGACCGTATCCCGGCATCCCGCGCGGTCCGTCGTGATAACCGGCCTGCCGCTCGCCGCGCTCTCTAAGCAGACATTAGACATTCCCTCCGGATAAAAGGACGGATGAACCGTGCACTGACTTTGGGCAAGAAACGGACGCACATCCTCCTGCATCCCCTCAAACTTCAAAATACCCTGCGCTTCTAACTCTGCGATCCGCTTCCTGTAGGAATCCGGTTTCTCTTCATCATCCTCGCAAAATCCGAGAATGGAGAACCGCGTCTGCGGATACTCCTTGTGAATGACTTTTGCCATTTCCATATATTGATCGATGCCCTTCTCTTTTAACACACGGGAAATAAAAAGCATGGACACCGGCTCGTCCTCCTTTGGATACGGCAGATAGGAAAAGCGTTCCAGATTGACGCCGGAACCCGGCAGCAACCTGTGCTTTCCGGCCGCGATGCCGCGTTTCGTAAAATACTGCTCATTCTTCTGATTCTGGAAAAACAGACAGCTCACACCGCGCATGGCATGGCGGTACATACGAATTGTGACCTTTTGAAGCAGTCCATCTCCCTCGACCGCCGTACCGAGACCCGTGATATTCGTTATATAGGGAATGCCTGCCGAAGCCAGCGCAGAACCGCCATAAATATTCGGCTTGATTGTATAGGTCAACGCCGCATCCGGTCTCACTTCTTCGATAATCTGACGATAACGCCGCATAAGCTTTACCTCATGCAGGGGATTCATCCCGCGCCGCTCCATTTTCGTCTCATGAAAGATACATCCCATCCGCACAAGCTTCGGAATGAACTCGCCCTCAGGAAGCGCAATATGCACCTCGTAAGGCACGGCAAGCAGGGCTTCCAAAAGCTCCCTGCGAAAATTGTACAACCCCACGTCTAAATTGGCAAGAATCAGTATTTTTTTCATATCCGCCCTCATGACCCCAGACCGTTATCCCCGGTACGCCGGGAAAAATCCGGTCTCTTTTGCATCATTATTTAACAGGCGCAGACGCTCGTATGCCTGCCTGTCAAAAATCACCCTGCCGATGGAAAACTGCGTATCCTCATATCGGTTAAACTGCTTTTTGAAATGATAGAGCGAATCCTCATGGCTTCCCAGACCGCCGCCCAGATGAAAGGTTTTCATGCCGATACTGTTCCCGAAGCACGCCGCCTCGTAGAGCAGCAGGTTCGTCGGCGCATAGGACTGATACTCCTTCCGGGATGCGGACAAATGATAATGAAGCTGCCCGCCGCCATATAAAATGATGGACATAGCGATCGTCTCCCCCGCAAGCTTCGCCGAAAAAACAAGCGCCTGATCCCTCATATCATACAGAATGCTGTCGTAAAATTCCTTATGAAAATAGTAATAACCGTCCGCCCCGACCTTATCCATCGTCGTATTGTAAATCTGCGCAAACTCCGCGAACAGGCTCTCATCCCTGCCCCAGTACACACGCACGCCGTTTTTTACCGCCTTGCGGATCAAATTCCGGTTCTTGCTCGTAAGCCCGTCCCAGATCGCTTCTTTGGAAGAAAGATCCATGCAGACCGTGTGCCCCAGATCGGCGACCTCATAGAGACACTCCATATCATGCGCGTTGCCGATCACGGGATGATAGCGATTAAATTCCGCCACGATCCGATAGTCCCTGCAAAAATCGCGGTACGCATGCGCGAGCGCCTGCTTTTCTTCCTCACAGGTGTCCCCCCGCAAAAGAAAACCGCCGTAACCGTACGGCGTCACAAAGTCATAGCAGTTTCTCAACGCCTCGTCCGCTTCGTCCTTGATCTGCCGCACCGGCACGGGACGCTTCATGACGACATTCACAGCCTGCATTTTTTTTCCGTTATAAAAAAGCAGAAGCGGCTCTCCGTCCCCGTTTTTCCCGAACGCTTTGACATATCCCGCCGTAAAATACACGTCGTGCTGCGGAAACTGCGCAATCACGCGGTTCCATTCATCTTCCTGCTCTAAATCAATGACCTTTATTCCCGCCATACCGTTCCTGCTCCTGTTTCTGCCGTTTACAACACTGTTACACTTCAGAAAACGATTTAGACGTTCTTAGACCGGGTACTTTCCGGTCTTAGAACATCTTCATTTTCTTTCGCCGCGCGGATTTCCGCCAGATTTCCCTCCACGTCGTCCGTCACCTCGGCGACCTCGTCACTGTCGGCAAACACGACCGCCACGGTACGCCGCAAAATGCGCAGATCGTTCAGAAAGCTCATATGTTCTACATATTCCACGTCTTTCTCAAGACGTTTATCCCACTCGATAAAATTTCTGCCGCTCACCTGCGCCAGACCCGTCAGTCCCGGACGGACGCTGTGACGTTTTCTCTCCCGCTCCGTGTACCACGGCAGATAGGAGACGAGCAGCGGCCGCGGTCCGACCAGACTCATATCGCCCTTAAAAATATTCCAAAGCTCCGGAAGCTCGTCAAGACTCGTCTTGCGGAGCAGCTTCCCGAATTTTGTCAGCCGCACGGAATCCGGCAAAAGTTCGCCGTTCTCATCCCGCTCATCCGTCATCGTGCGGAACTTACAGAGCGTAAAAATCTTTTCCCGGTATCCGGGCCGCTCCTGATGAAAGATCACGGGCGAACCGAGCTTCACACGCACCAGAACCGCCACGACCAGATACACCGGACTGAGCACGATCATCCCGATCCCCGAAACCATCATATCTAAAAAACGCTTGATAACCTTCCGATACACGCGCGATACCTCTTTTTTATCCCTATTCACCCAATTGCGAAACGAATCCATCACGCCCCGCGATCCTTATTTTCCAAACACCCCGCGCACCAGCCCGATGATCCGTTCCATATCCTCCGGCGTGTTTTTAATATCGCTCGGCAGACAAAGACCGCGTTCAAAAATCTGCTGCGATACGCTTTCCTTCCCGCCGTCATGCGTAAAGAAATCATTTTCCGCAAACACAGGCTGCAAATGCATCGGTTTCCAGATCGGACGCGATTCGATATTGTATTCATCCAGCCGGTCCATCACCATATCCGGCGTCACGCCGCTTTTCTCCCTGATCGTCATGCACGAGAGCCAGTAATTTGCCTCTCCCTGCACATTCAGCGGGTTCATTTCAATCTCTTCCATGTCCGCAAACGCCTCCCGATACCGCTCATAGATCGCTTTTTTCAAGGCGATATGTTCATCCAAATGCAGAAGCTGCCCCCTGCCGACACCCGCCGTGATATTGCTCATGCGGTAATTGTAGCCGATCTGCGAATGCTGATAGTGCCTTGCCTTATCGCGCGCCTGCGTCGCAAAAAAGCGCGCGCGCGCGATCGCTTCCTGATCGTCCGATACAAGCATACCGCCCCCGGACGTTGTGATGATCTTATTTCCGTTAAAAGAATATATGCCGAATTTACCGAACGTTCCCGTCTGCTTCCCTTTATACTGCGCGCCGAGCGATTCCGCCGCATCCTCGATATAGGGAACGCCATGCTGTGCACAGATTTCCATAAGCTCGTCGATCTTCGCGGGCGTCCCGTACAGATAGACGGCAATGACCGCTTTGACCTGCGGATATTTCTCAAACGCCCGTATAAGCGCCTGCGGCGACATATTCCATGTGTCCGGCTCGCAGTCGATAAATACCGGAACCGCCTTCTCATAGATGATCGGATTACAGGTCGCGGAAAATGTCAGAGACGGCGCAAAGACAATATCTCCCTCTTTGACGCCCGCCAGTTTCAGCGCAAGATGAATCGCCGCCGTTCCCGAATCCAATGCCGCCGCATAGCCCGCTTTCGTATATGCGCAGATTTCTTTTTCAAATGCGTCCACATTCGGTCCGAGCGGCGCCACCCAGTTCGTATCGAACGCCTCCATGACAAAACGCTGCTCATCCCCATGCGTAGTAGGACTCGACAAATAAATTCTCTTATATTCCTCTTTGCTGCTCATAGACCATTATCCTCCCTGATCACCCTGATTCCCGTTTCCGCTTAGAGCCGCTCCCTGCACTGACTTGTACTCCCCGCCTCTATGATCCGCCCGCACACCGCTTCCTTCTCAGGCTGCGCCCTACACGCTCTCATGCTCCTCTTCTTCTTTGGGCGTAAACGTCGGCACAATCTCCCTTACCAGCTCCCGAATATCCTCCGACTCCTCGTTCGCCGCATCTTTTAGACGCTTTAACTGCTTAAAAAAGACCATCTCGTCAAACTCGATCGGTTTTCCGATATGAATCAGTTTATTGGCGGTATCCGTCATGCCTTCCTCATTCATCAGAAGCTCTTCGTAGAGCTTTTCCCCCGGACGTAAGCCCGTGAACTTGATCTTAATGTCCTCATCCACCTTATAGCCCGACAGCCGGATCAGGTTCTTCGCCAGATCTAAAATCCTTACCGGCTCCCCCATATCCAGCACAAAAATCTCTCCGCCTTTCGCGTAAACCCCTGCCTGTAAGACGAGGGACACCGCTTCCGGGATCGTCATAAAATAGCGGATGATGTCGGGATGCGTCACCGTCACCGGTCCGCCCGCTTCGATCTGCTTCCTGAAAAGCGGGATCACACTCCCGTTGCTCCCTAATACGTTGCCGAAACGCACCGCCACAAATTCCGTGTCATAATGCCGGTTAAACGTCTGAATGATCATCTCGCAGATGCGCTTGGTCGCTCCCATGACATTCGTCGGGTTCACCGCCTTATCCGTCGAGATCATGACAAATTTCTTTACCCCGTTCATCGCCGCCGCCTGCGCGGTCTTCCATGTTCCGAACACATTGTTCTTGACCGCCTCGTTCGGGCTGACCTCCATGAGCGGCACATGCTTATGCGCTGCCGCATGATAGACAATATCCGGCCGGTACGTCTCAAAAATGCTGCTCATGCGCGCCGTATTCCGTACCGACGCGATCAGCACAAGCAGGTTCATGCGCGGATGCGCTGCAAGAAGCTCCTGCTGGATGTCATAGGCGCTGTTTTCATAAATATCCACGATGATGAGCTGCCTGGGCTGATGCGTCGCGATCTGGCGGCACAGCTCGCTGCCGATGGAGCCGCCGCCGCCCGTCACAAGCACCACCTTTCCCTTGACATATTCCAAAATGGAATTTAAGTCCACCTTGATCGGCTCCCTGCCGAGCAGATCCTCCACGTCCACATCCCGGATCTTGCTGACATTGACCTCTCCGTTCACGAGCTGGTACATGCCCGGCAGCGTGCGGAGTTTGCAGTCCGTCTCCTTACAAATATCGATAATATCCCGGATCATGTGCTTCGGCACGGACGGCAGCGCGATGATGATCTCGTCGATCCCATACTCTTTTGCCGCCCGGATGATCTCGCCTCTTCCGCCGACCACCTTAACGCCCTGCACATAACGCCCCCATTTATTTTTATCATCATCAATGACGCACTTGATCGTCATGGTGGAATAATAGCTTCCGATGATCTCCTTGATGATCACGTTTCCGGCGTCCCCCGCGCCGATGATCATGACCGCCGTTCCGTTTTTGCTGTTAACCATCCGGTGCTTCGCTTCCCTTAAAAAGCGGTAGGAGAAGCGGCTTAACAGCGTGAATGCCAGCAGTACGAGCAGATAGATAAAATAATACGTTCTCGGCACATAATGCTTCGTGAAATGCAGTCCGATACACTGACAGAGCGCGCTCAGCGAACAGGCCGCCACCATGTTCTGCATCTCGGTCACGCCCGCATACGCCCATAAGCTGTGATACAGTCTTAAAAGATAAAAAATCAAAAGCGTCGTGATGATGCCGATCGGAAGAAACCACTTCACATTATCGACAAAGTGCTGCGGGATCTCCGAAATATGAAACTCATAGCGCATCACAAGCGGAATATAGCTGGAAAGCACCACCGCAACAATGTCGTAAGCGATCAGAAAGATACGCCGCACCAGTAATTTCGTGTTTAATATTTTTTTCTCCATCTTCCGCATCTGTCCCATGGCTACACCTTTTTTACTGCATTATTGCCATCTTTTTCGATTTCTGTGACAATTACAATATTTTATTTTACCACAATTTTTTCCGTACGCATAGTTATCAGCAAAAACAATGTAGAAAAGCATAGCGGCATACACGGATTCGACACATATTCCGTCAGGCTTACGAGCAGGAATGCGCAGCCTGTCAAAAATACCGCAAATTGTTTTTCACTTCTCTCTTTTCCCGTCCAGATCCGGTAAACGGCAAGAAAGATCATCAGCAGGATCAGCAGGAGAGACAGTACTCCCGCCGGGATCCCAAAATCAAACGCGTTTTGAATAAACGAGTTGTGCGCGTGGCCGGATAACATTTCATACTCGCCGTCAAATCCCATCTGCGCATGTCCCGTCCACGTCAGATGTTCCAGATAATCCAGAAATATCGCAAGTCTGCCGTTCGACATTTCATTCAGGATAAAATCTTCCTCCTTCTCATCCGTTACCTCCGGCAGACCTGTAATCTGCCCGGACGCCAGCTCCGTCAATACGCGGAGCGGCGGATTTCCTGACGCGTGATCCTCTAAATATTTCTCAATAAATTCCTGCGGAACCCACAGCCTGCCCGCCCACAGTCTCACAAGCGCCCTGACATTCATATATCTGCCGGAATCCGGCGCCTCGCCCACCCTGACCGCTTCGTCAAAGTCCTCATCTCCATTCAGGTAGACCGGCTCGTTTACAACGGCAGGAACGCATCTGGTCACCGTATAGACCACAGGCAGACTGATCAAAAGGGATGCCAGCATCATGCCCGCCACCTGCAGGTAAGACCGGAGTTTCGGTCGGTATACGATCGCCGCGCCAATTGCCAGCGCAGCGGCAGTGCCAGCCACTGCCATCAGCGCCGTCCTTGGCATTGCCAGCGTGATATAGGCAAGCACGACGCCATAAGCCGCCCACCGTGTCCATGCTTTCCGAAACACGGTGCCAGAGTCCCTGATCGTCAAAAACAGACGCAGCAGTGCCGCTGCCGCCACTGCAGAAAGATAGATTCCCGTGCTTGCCACCGTATGAAACCACATCGGATACCGGTTAAACCGATAATAATGATACGGTCTGTGCAGACAGCACATCACGATCATCAGACAGAAATGCAAAAGCAGGGCGCTCAACATATGATGCACGATCTGATCCTTTTGTTCCTCCGTATAGTCCTGCATATAAAAAAGCGTGAACGTTACCGTCATCATAAACGGCCACATCTTCCCAAGGCTATTGGCCATCATACAGATGCACATAAGACCGAAACACACCACCAGCGGAATATTCAGCCTCTGTTCCCGCAGCTTTTTGATATTCCGTATCGTATGAATGAGCACGATCCCCCACAAAGCCGCCGCCGCAACAAAGAGCCGCGCGACCTCCGTACCATGCTCTCCCCCGCCGTACAGCCTGCAATATACCATGCCGGCAGGAATGAGAAACAGACACCATAATACAGAAAATACATTGACAACCTGACGAAGCTTTAACGTCAGGATCACAAAAAGACCAAACAGCAGAAATACTGCGTTTCTGGCCAGATCCTGCTTCCACTGGATCGACGCATTGACGTAAGCTGTGCCCTCATAAAACAAACCGGTCAGACATAAAATCTGCAAATAGTTGATCCAGCGCTTCTTGCCGCTCTCTTTTTCCTCTCTGCCTCTTTCGTTTTGTCTTTTTTGCATGTCCGCAATCCGCTGCGCGCCCTTATGACAGACATACAAAAGAACACCAAGCGCACCCAGACAGGCCGCGGCGTATACAAGCATATCCCAGATCTCTCCGCCGAAAAAGCGCGCGATGCAGAGCTGATAAAAGCAAAATCCAATGAAAAGCACGCCCGCTGCGAGCAGCCCGATCAGGCAGCCCCGCAAAAACTGCGGGATGCAGTTTTTCTTTTTTAGCAGCTCGATCGCAAAAACGATGCCGACATAGAGAATGCTCCCGCAGGCGATCACCCCTGCGATACATAAGGCGAGAAATCCGCCGGAATACTGCGCCGTATAATGAAAACGGATCAGCATCGCCCGATCCTCATACCATGTCCCGGCATAGGAAAAAGCGCCGCACTCATCCAGCTTAAGCAGATCGCGGTCCGCATATGCCGCTTTCAGTGTGCCGATACTGTCAAAATGCACATTGAGTCCAAGATAATAGGTGCCGCCGGGCGTCACGTCCAGATCCGGGGTTATAAGGATCTCCCCATACGTCTGTATCTCAAAAAAATGAAGCACCTCCTGATACACGATCTGATATTCCGCATCATACAGCGTCACAAATACCCGGTCCATGGAATGCACGTCCGTAACCTCGCAGGCTGCATGAATCTCCTGAAGATGACCTTCCTGCGGCATAAACTCCTGAAGCACGATCTCATCCATAGTCACAGCCTCTGTATAGGAAGGCGGCGTCTCCTCATACGCAGAATACACAGAACGATAAAAATACCGCAGCGGCCATATCATGAAACATAACACAGCCACCACCGTCCCTAAAATGATCTGCAATCCCACATACCGTAATAGCGTTTTTTTACTGATCAACCCAGTCATCTATGAAACAATGATCCTTTCCGCCTCGCGGCATTCGCTGGATGTCTGCTCCTGCGCAGCCGCCCGGCTCATTGCCCGCGGGAATACAAACGCGAGCAACAGTGGAAACCCAAAATAGAAGTACAATACATACCTGACAAGCGCCGCAGGTCCCGGCAAAACCGTCAAAAACAATAAAAACACCAACATGCCATAAGCCGCCCGCCGGTACCGCCTCATGGACAGATGCACGCACATCCCCAGAAGAAACAGCCAAAAATAACATGCGGGGTGAAACAGAACCCTGATTCCCGCGATCTTCTGCCACGAAATCTCCAGAGACAGCCTGCGCACAAACGCGTCCAACGCATGAAACAGGCTCACGCGCTTTCCCGGCGCTTCCGTTTCGTACCCGAAATAGGAGCTGTCCTCATAGACGAATGTAGCGGTCTGATTTCCTTTATAGCAGTTCAGCGAAGCATAGGGATACCAAAAACCATAGTTATTGACCAAAAATGCGTTCAGGTACGATGCGGAATTCTCCTTTCCTACCTGCATCCACAACCTCCAAAAATCCCGCCCTTCAGCCGAATAAGCCTCATTGTCAAAAGACACCTTGACAGGATCCGCCAATGTCGGTCTGTATCGGAGCAATGCCTCGCGAGGCAGAAACCGGTAAAGCGTCTCTTTCTGCTCCTCACTGAGCACCTCTTCCTTATAGCAATAGACTCTGGCTAACTGCTGGATCGGAATGGCCAACAGTTCCTGCTTTTCCTGATTATCGGCATCCGTTACGCACTTTAGTCCGAACGAACACAGCAAATACGCGGCCAGCACCGCGAGCAGGGACAGCGCCATCTTTTTACGATCGCGGCGCAATGCGCCGATCAGAAACGGGGCTGCCGGCACCAGCGCATAAATCCCGTTCTTTCTCATGAGAAGCATCAGCAGTCCATTGATTACAAGCGCCTTCCTGCTCCCCGTATTAAATTGCGCAAGATCGATCCAATTGACCAGAAAAAGGAGCAGAAAGACGGTAAAAAGCACATCCTTTGTCGTGCACAGCGCATACATCGGAATCACCGGGAACAGACACAGATACACCCTGCCCAGTATACGGAGCCAGCGCCGGACGCCCCATTTTTTCATTTTGCATAAAATATAACTAAAGGACATCGCCGTAAAGACGGCCTGACAGGCTGTATATACCGCGATTCCGGCATTATAGCTTCCCGTGATCTTATGGATCACCTTTATCGTCCAGCCGAGCAGCAGCACATGCGCAAGCGGATGATGCGTCGTATACTGCGCGGTAAGAACCATATTCAGCTCCTCCTGCGCATCATAGAGAAAGTAACCGGGATAGGATGCCAAGAAGTACGGCAGCCAGCATAGCAACAGTTCTGCCGCAATGATCCAAAATTCCCGCTTTTTATAAAATTTTCGGATGGCGCATCGCCTGCTTCCGCCCAGCCCGCCGTCCTGTTCCTCTTTTTCCCATACAGAAGTAAGCCTGCCATAACAGCTTTTGTCGGCCTGTAACAGGTAGAATATCCCGCATACCGCCGGAAACGCAAAAAGAAAAAACAGAAAGATCCCGCCCCAGGTCCGCGCGGAGACATACTGGACACTGCCCTGCTTTTCAAGCTGTCCTCCGATTATCATGGCGGTTGAAAAGAGCGCTGCATATACCATCGCATACAAAATACTTCTTCTACTGATCCGCTTCCCTTTCTTCACTCGTTACCTTCTCCCTGATCACAAACTGCGGTGAACGGTTCATGCTGATGTACATTCTTCCGATATATTCCCCGATCAGACCGAGCATCAGCATGATCATCCCGCCAATAAATACAAGCGCTGACATTAAGGAGCTGAAACCGAGCGGAACAATCGGATTCACAAACTTTTTAATGACCGTATAGACGCCATACAGAAATCCTGCCGCGGCGGTCAGCACGCCAATCACGGTAGCGATACGCAGCGGCTTGATCGAGAATGCGGTAAATCCGTTAAACCAGAGCGCCAGCAGCTTTTTCATCGTATAGCCGGAGCTTCCCACCTCGCGCTCCCTGTGCGTTACATCCACATTAGAAATATTTTTGGTCGCACGCAGCACCAGTCCGATCACGTAGGGATAGCAGTTCTCGTAATGCAGCATATCCTCCACAATAAAGCGTTTTGCCGCAAAATAGCTGGAAATATACAGCTCCTTCGGCTTCCCTAACATAATCCGCGTCATCCACTCGTTGACCTTACTGCCGAAATTGCGGAATGTCGAATGTTTTTTCTGCGTATAACGCGCATACACGACATCGCTTCCTTCTTCGATCCCGGAAAGAAGCTTTCCAACCTCTGCTGCCGGCGTCTGCCCGTCGTCATCCAGACAGACGATAACGTCCCCCCGCACCTCGTGAAAGCCCGCCATCAATGCCGCATGCTGACCGAAATTTCTGGCAAGACCAATGCCCGTCACGCGGCAGGGCGCCTCGTTCACGATCCGCCGGATTACCTCCATCGTATCGTCCGGCGAAGCATCGTTGACAAGCACAATCTCATATGCGTATCTGGAAAGCTGCTCCATCGTCTCATGGATCTCCTGCACAACGCCCGGCAGTGTCTGCGCCGAACGGTAACAGGGTATCACAAAACTCACGGTCGTCTTTTTCTCATCTTTCATCGTATTTTCCACCTTCTGTCATGCTGCATAGGCAGCGGGTCACGCCGCAAACGGCACCGCGCGCCCTTATCTTCTTTCTTCAGGATTAATCACAGCCATCAGAACGACGTCCCGGAAACTGCCCTGCAAAAACACCTCGTCGTGCAGACACGCTTCCTCGACGAACCCCGCACGCGCATAACTTTTCCGCGCCCTCTCATTATCCGCCAGCACGCGCAGCATCACACGGTGCAGCGCCAGTTCATGAAACGCGTAATCGAGCGCAAGATGCGCTGCTTCCGTCCCAAGTCCTTTGCCAAGCGCCGTCTCTTCCCCGATAAAGATCCCATATTCCGCCCTGCGGTGCTCCCTGTCAATATCCCTGAAATAAACACTTCCGACCGCACGCCCGTCCTGCGCAAGACAGATTATCATCTGCACGACGCGTCCGGTCTCCACCTGCGTTTTGATCCATTCCAGATGTCCCTCGCGCGTAAACGGCTTCTGATAGATAAACCGTTTACGCACAAAGTCCTCATTTCTCCATGCAACGATCCGATCCGTATCCTCTTTTGTCATCATCCTGAGGCAGACCTTCCTGCCTCTGCGAATCCATTGCTTATCCACCGCCAGTCCCCCAATGATCCCGGATACCCTTTTTTCTGTATCCGCCTTTCTGTACGCTGCCTTAACGCATACGCCCCTGCGCTGCCCTGACGCATACGCTTTCCGGCATCCGTTCTCAATTCCCGTACACTTTCTGCGAGGTCCGCTGCATGCACGAAACATCACCGTGCCCGGCCTCATAATCAAAATACAGTTTACAAACATAAAAACGCCGCTGTCCGTCCACTTCCACGACATCCTCCCGCGCTGCCCTGACATCATACCCCTTAGAACGGTAATATGCCGCTATCCAATCCGTTCCACGATCCGCACGCGTTACAAAATACAGATTATTCATATGCAGCAGATCCGACTCGATATTTCCGATGCCGTAACGGCTCAGTTTTTCCGCATAGATCGGACTTTTTGCCGCCCAGCCGCCGCACAATTCATAATTACGGTAGCTGTTATCCGCCGGAAACATCCGCTCGGAGTACGCCACGGTGGAATAGACGTCCAGCAGATAAAAATTTTCCTCATGGGCTGCAAAATAGGACCGCATCTGCTCCCATTCCGCATTGACACGCTCCCTGCGGCGCTGCTCCTCCCCCACTTCCCGAATATTTTGAAGCGCGGGTACGAGGACAAGCGCAGTCAGAATAAGCAATACCGTCGCACGCCAGTACCTGCGGTACATCGGCAGATAGGGCGCACGCGCTTTCTTTCGGAGCGCGCCGCTCCCGGAACCTTCCGCACTCCCGGCATGATCGTCCGTTCTTCTTTGAGAAAGCTTTCTCCGGTACTCTGCATAATATGCATCCATCTGGCACACCAACATGGCTGACAGGATCAAAACCTCACAAAGATAGAGGGAAACCGTGATCCGTTCCGGCGCACGTCCCCGCATAATCAGATACATCCAGCTGACCGTGCGCATGAATGCCAAAAGCGCCAGTTTCCATGGCACGGAATAATCCCACTGCATCATGGCGGTCAGAAAGATCAGAATATACATCGCTATGACAAGGTACGTCCACACGCCGTCCCCGGCATGGATCAGCCGATACAGATACTCGCGGATCCCCTCATAAAGACCGTGCTTAAAATAGGGTTTACCAAGCTCCGTGCGGTTATAATCCACCAGACTGAGCAATACATCCGCATCCAGCGACTCATCCAGCGCAAAATTATAATTGGCGAGCAGTTCCACTTGTGCCTCATCCAGACCAAGCTGCCTATAGTATGCCCTGTTTTGCGCATAATCGGGCGCTTTCTCCTGAAAATCATACAGTTCCGTCCGGTAGTCAAAAAAGCGGTTAAATTCCTCCCAATCAGCCCCGCTGTAAGCCGCCGCATTCAAAAGCAGACCGATCCCCATCCCCGCGGCGACAACGACAGGCGTTGTCAAATACTTAAACAGATTCTGAATGCCGAACATCGCCGTACGCGTATGTTTCGCGCCGCGCGACCATTTCGCGATCCCTGCCGCCCCGATGAGAGGGCAAAGCAGCAGCATCATCTCCGTCCGCACATAAAATCCCAGAATCACAAGGATCATACTGATGATGTTTTTACGGATAAACCGGCCGGCGGAAAGCTCGTCGTCCGTCGTATAAAAAAGAAAAATGCCCGTCGCCACAAGCAGCGCGCAGGTAACGGAATACTGCACATAAACAAACTCCCACAGCAGCAATCCCACGCATAGAAGAATTTGAAATAAAAGCAGGATACTTTTTTTTATGATCCCGCCTGCAAAAGACATCATACGCTTTCCGATCAGGAAAAAGCACAGCGCATGACAGGCGCACAAAAAAATGCCGTACCATGGCAGCGTCGGCGAAAAGCGGTACAAAACGCTGATCAGAAAGCCCGCCGGATACAGCATCTGAATGTTTCTTCCCTCCGGCGTCCCCGTATAGGTTCCCGCCAGAATATCCTTGATCAGAACATCGTCGTTGAGGTCATAATAGCAGTCGTAAAAATAACCTACGGCGATCGCGCATAGCAGCGTCACCACAAGCGCAAAGAGCATATCGCGGATTGCCCTTAATTTCTGCTCCTCTTTCATACGCGGTAGAACTCCTTCACCCTGCCTGCGATCTCGATTACTTCCTCCGGCGCAAGCTCATAATACATCGGCAGACGCACCAGACGCTCGCTTTCTCTTGTCGTATAGCGGTCCTCCCCGAAAAAGGTTCCGAACCGCTTTCCCGCCGGCGCCGTATGGAGCGGCACATAATGGAATACCGCCATTATCCCGTTTTCTCCCAGAAAACGGATCAATTCCGTGCGCTCCTCAATATCCTTCGTCTTGATATAGTACATATGTCCGTTGCTCACGCATCCGTCGGGAATATACGGGCGTTCGATCAGCCCCCTGTCCGCAAGCGGAGCAAGCTCTTCCTCATACAGACGGTACAGGGAAAGCCGTTTCTCATTGATCTCGTCCGCCATTTCCAGCTGCGCCCACAGATACGCCGCATTCATGTCGCCCGGCAGATAGGAGGAGCCAAAATTCTTCCATGTATATTTATCCACCTGTCCGCGATAATATTTCGCGCGGTCCGTCCCTTTTTCGCGCAGGATTTCCGCTTCTTCAATGAATCTGCGGTTCTTGATGAGCAGCGCGCCGCCCTCCCCCATGCTGTAATTCTTCGTCTCATGGAAGCTGTAGCAGCCGAAATCTCCGATCGTTCCCAGCGCGCGTCCCTTATACGTCGAGAGTACCGCCTGCGCCGCGTCCTCAATGACATACAGTTTATGCCGCGCCGCAATCTCCATGATCGTATCCATCTCGCAGGCAACCCCTGCATAGTGCACCGGAGCGATCGCTTTGGTTTTTTCCGTCACCGCCGCCTCGATGAGCGTCTCGTCAATATTCATCGTATCCGGGCGAATATCGACAAACACCGGCTTCGCGCCGCGCAGCACAAACGCGTTTGCCGTTGAGACAAACGTATAGGACGGCATGATAACCTCGTCGCCCGGCTTAATATCGCACAGAAGCGCGGCAAGCTCCGTCGCGTGCGTACAGGACGTCGTCAAAAGACTTTTAGCCGTACCCGTGCGCTCCTCAATCCACCGGTCGCACTTCTTGGTGAAAGGGCCGTCTCCACAGATCTTGCGGTTCTTTGTCACCGCCTCGGTAATGTATTCAATCTCCCTGCCCGTATACGGGGGCTTATTAAAAGGAATCCGCATGTCCGCCATATGTTTTCCACTCCTATTGTCTGCCGGAACATAGTTCCATCAGTTTCCGGCATTATATTATGAATCTTCGATTCATGATAACATTCGCCGAATGCACAAATGCATTCTTCTCACTTGCGCTCATTATATCATGTCTCACAGGTAAATACAAGTTTTGCAAGCCGCCGCCAGCCTTGAAAGGTAAATTCCATTATATCCTGCCTTGTTTCTCCAAAATTA
>JAMPAG010000014.1 GCA_023667365.1 bacterium
GTAGGCATTGTTTTGCTCGCAAAAATGAAAACCATCGTTTCCATTTTACCTTTTATTATTGGAATACTTATCATTGTCAATAGTGCAGTAAACATAATTCAAGCCATCCTGAACAGAAAACAAAACAGCAAATGGATCATTTCGCTGATTGTAGGCTTTGTGACTGCTATTATCGGGATTCTCATGGTTATTGAGCCGTTTGGCGCTGCGCTCTCTCAGATTTTTATCATGGGACTCGGTCTTACCGTTAATGGAGTGAGCAATCTGGTTAGCGGTCTGACCGTTAAGAAATAATTTATTTGAATTGAGCATTCTTCTTACATATTGTTTGTGCTGCCGGTAATGGCATGACGGGAAGTGTGAAAACAAATTTTCAAATATTGATTGGTATGCGTGCCAAAACACGCAAAGAGGTATAACAATGAAAAAAGACGCGATTCTTTCAACGCTGAGCCTGGCGGAAAAGGCAAAGCTGCTTTCCGGACGGGATTTCTGGCATACAGAGGAGTGTGAGCACCTTAAACTTCCCGGCATCATGCTCAGCGACGGTCCTCACGGTCTCCGTAAACAAGGGGTTGCCGGTGACCATCTCGGTATTGCGGCATCAATACCCGCAACCTGTTTTCCTACCGCTTCTGCTTCTGCCTGCTCCTTTGACCCCGATCTCATAGAGCGGATGGGAAAAGCATTGGGTGAGGAGTGCCGAAAGGAGGACGTTGCGGTACTCCTTGGTCCCGGTGTCAACATCAAAAGAAATCCGCTCTGCGGACGCAACTTCGAATATTTTTCAGAAGATCCGTTTCTTGCCGGCAAGCTGGCCGCCGCATTTATCCGCGGCGTCCAGAGTCAGGGGGTAGGAACCAGTATCAAGCACTTCGCTGCAAACAATCAGGAAAAGCAGCGTATGTGGGAAGACTCTGTTGTTGATGAGCGGGCTCTGCGTGAAATCTATCTGAAAGCGTTTGAGATTGCCGTAAAGGAAGCGCAGCCTTGGACAATTATGACTGCCTACAATCGCCTGAACGGTACATACTGCTCCGAAAACAAGTGGCTTATGGAAGATGTTGCCAGAGGAGAGTGGGGATTTGACGGATTGTTTGTTACAGACTGGGGCGCAATGAGCGACCCGGTGAAGTCTTTCCACAACGGTCTGGATCTGGAAATGCCGGGAACCTGCAAAGGAACAGACAGAGAACTAATCCAGTCCGTGCAGGATGGCGTATTGACAGAAGCCGAAATTGACAGAGCCGCTTCCAATGTACTGAAACTTTTAGAACGATCTGCGCAGCGAAACAGCATTCCTTTTACCTGTGATATGGATGCGCACAATGAGCTGGCAAGAGAAGTCGCACAGCGATCCGCTGTACTTCTGAAAAACAATGGACTCCTGCCGCTCAAACCGGATGCAAAGCTGACGGTCATCGGCGCAATGGCGAAACACCCAAGGTATCAGGGCGCCGGTTCCAGTAAAATCAATCCCCATAGACTGGACAACTTCTGTCAGGTATTGGAAGAAACCGGTGTGTCCTTCGACTATACGGAAGGGTATCGTCAGGATTCTGTGGAACCTGATGCATCAATGATCCACTCAGCGATTGAAACTGCTCGCGGTAAGGATGTCGTACTGATCTTTGCCGGCTTACCGGATATTTCCGAAAGCGAGGGCTACGATCGTGAACATATGGAGCTTCCGCCGGCACATAACGCATTGATTGATGCGGTTGCAGATGTAAACCCCAATATCGTGGTCATTCTGCAAGGTGGCAGTCCGATGGTTCTTCCCTGGAGAGAAAAAGTAAAAAGCATTCTCCTGATGTACTTGTCCGGCCAGCAAGGCGGACATGCCGCATGGGATCTGCTCTCCGGGAGGGTATGCCCGGAGGGCAGGCTGGCAGAAACCTGGCCTCTCTCCATAGAAGATACACCCAATCATAGTACTTTTGCATCCGGAGAGGAACATGTTTGTTACCGGGAAAGCATCTATGTCGGCTACCGGTACTATGATTCCATCCGCAAAAATGTCGCGTATCCTTTTGGCTACGGGCTTTCCTATACAACCTTTGCCTACCGGGATTTGCAGATCATCGGAAAAACCATAAGCTGTACCGTAAAAAATACCGGAGAATATTTCGGCGGAGAAACGGTGCAGGTATACCTTTCTCTACCGGATTCAAAAGTATTCCGCGCAGAAAAAGAATTGAAAGCCTTTAGAAAGGTACGTCTCACACCAAATGAAGAAATTCGCGTCACCTTTGAACTGACGGAAAATGCATTCTCCTGGTTCGATCCCAGAAAAAAGTCATGGTGCGTGGAACCCGGAACTTATCAGATTCTGATCGGCTCCTCAAGTCGTGACATTCGGCTGTCTGGAGAAATTCACATAGACGATGGGGTAACACCGGAAACATTATCCTATGCCGCAGGCACTGCCGGACAAGAAGAATTTGAAAAGCTTTTGGGGCATCCGGTTCCGAAAGATACACCCCGGCGTCCCTTTACCAAGGATTCCCTGCTGCTCCACACAACGGACTCTTTGCTCGGCAAATTGATACTGCCTATCAGCAGCAAAACTGCTGCCAAGGAAATGGGCGGCACGCCACAGGCTGTAAGGATGGCAAGAGAAACCATGGAATCCATGCCAATCCGCGGTCTCAGCATGGGCGGTGGAACACGAAAGGTGATTTATGGCCTGGTGGAAATTTTTAACGGTCATTTATTCAAGGGGCTAAAAAAAATGCTAAAATAGATTACTTTCCGGCTATATTTTGAAGTGAGGACGATGTGATATTTACACATCCACTTCGTATGATTCCGTTTCTCTGTTGAGAAACGGAATCATACGCAACAGGGTCTATCCGCTCTCCACAACCTATATTACAGGAAGAATCCCAGACCCAAAATCATTTCTTTTCAAAAAGTTCCAGCCAAAAATCTTTCACTGACGCCATCGCCATATTATCGCCGGAATATAATTCCTTTGCCCATTTATAAGGAGTCATTCCCTTAAAATAATCTTTCACCTTTTGTTGCTGATCCTCTTTTACTTCAACTTCCCAGGCTATTTTACCATCTGCCTGACAGCAGGTGATCTTTTTGTCCGTAAAACAGGTTACATATATTTCCCCAGTCTTAGGGTTTCTTGATGAGACGATTTGATTAACAACCGGTATCTGATTTCTTTTTATTTCACTATTGTACATTAAATCTGCAAATGATATTTCTAAAAATGTACGTGATCCTTTCCCCTGCTCCTTTTGGTTCATTTCTTCAGATTCTTCTTGCATTTCTAAAGAAAAGGACTCATCTGTCTTTGCGTCTGATGTCCCATTGTTATAGTAAGGTACGCTAGTGTTATTATTATTTACCCCTGTCAACGACATGATTTATATCCTCCCTACTACATAGAAAGCCATGGACAACTTTATGAAATATATCATATGCCATCCATGGCTTGCAAAATGCTGGTTTGCTTCTATAACATATCACGCCGCAAACTACATTGCAACATATATTCCTACAAATTCAAATGGTTAAGCGCAATTTCAAGCTTCTTGATCATTTCATCAATTTTCTCTATGTAGTAAAAACGCCCACCACGAAACTATACAAACAATTCCTTCTGCGCCGCATATATTTTTGCATATTCGCCATTTTGATCAATTAACGATGCGTGAGTACCTTCTTCCATTATTTTACCACCGTTTATATAACAAATGTAATCGGCTATGGATGCTGTTGGCAATCTATGTGTAATGATGATACCGATTTTGTCCTTACATATTTCCTTAAATTGCTGATACATATTGTACTCGGCTATCGGATCTAATGACGCGGTCGGCTCGTCAAGAATCACAATCCCGCTTTCCTTGTAATATCCTCTTGCAAGCGCAAGTTTCTGCCACTCACCTCCCGACAGATCAGCCCCGCCATACTTTTTACCTAAGAAAGCCTTTTCTTTTGCATCAAATTTAAGTATAATTTTATCCGCCCCGGTCAGCTGAACCGCTTTTTGTAAGTTCTCGTTATTGATTTGGTCCGATAATGCGATATTTTCTTCCATCGTAAGCGCATATTTGTTATAGTCCTCGAATGTCGCCGAGACTAGTGCAAATACTTCCTCTCTTACTCCCCCGCTGATGTCTTTTTGATCATAGCAGACTTTTCCCTGTGTCGGCTCATATAATCCGAGGATTACCTTCGCAAGGGTGGTTTTGCCCGCGCCATTTTCTCCAACGAAAGCCGCAATTTGACCCTTACGGATCGTTAGATTGATATTGCTCAAAATATCTTTGTCGCCCAGCGGATACCGAAAGCTGACATGATCTACGGATAACTCCTTGTCCGCGGACATACCGGACACATGATAGTTTCCTTCCTCCATGTCTAAAAGCTTAAATCCGGATTCTATTTCAAGCTTTTCGGCCGGGATATTTTTTATTTCATCCAATATTTTATTAAATACATGATTTACCACTCCAACCAGGGAAATCATGGAAGCATATTCTGCAACCGTTATCCTTCCTGTATGCATTAAGAATATTCCCATTCCAAGCACTGCGCCATATGCCAGCGCATTTGCTGCGGACGTGATAAGCTGTAAGAGCATCACTCTTTTTTCAGACTTTAACTCCTTCTCTATGAAAGAGTTCAATATTTCCGTTCTTTTTTTCAAAAAATAATCTGCGCAATGGAGTATTCTTGTATCCTTTACATATTGCAGGTTCGTGACATACTCCTCGTAACCGCTCATCTTTCTTCTGAAAGGAGTCAGATCAAGCTTCGTCTGTGTATGGAGCTTCGTTACCTTGCTATATCCTAATACGGGTAAAATCAGGATCGGATATACAAATAATAATTCTGCAGAATAGGAATACAGCAGAATCATGGAACTGATCAGGCTGATCATATTGCTTATAAAGTAAGTAACATTCAGTGAAAAATACATGAAAATACCGTTTACCATTGTTTGTGAAGAGTTCACGATATAATCGTTTATTTTTGCGTCTTCAAACTGCTGATACGGTATCTTATCCATTTTATTATGTATTTGCGTCTGCGCCACCCTTTTTATGCTATTTCTTAATAACGTATCGATCACTTCAAAGGCAACCGGCAAGGCTACCGACACTCCGTAACTTGTACAATAGATCAGCACATACAGAAGCACTTTATTGGTATCTGCTTCGCTGCCGTCTGTATATCTCTGGATATAATCAATCAGAACCTTCCACAGATAGGCGGCTAAGACCGGCAGTATCCCATACATACTATGGATTACAATATTCACCGCAAACGGCACGAACGATTTCTTTAGCGTAAAAATAATATTTCTAATCAATACTTTCATTGTACCACTCCTTTTGAACATGATACATTTTCCAATAATCCTGCCGGTTATTCATCAATTCCGCATGTGTTCCGGATTCACTGATTTTTCCTTCTTTCAGAACCAGAATACTGTCGCAATACTTTGCCGCTCCAAGTCTGTGGGTTATCAGAAGTCCGCTTTTGTTTATCATATGTCCAATCAGATTTCTGTAAATGGCAACTTCCGCCATGGGATCCTGTGCCGCCGTCGGTTCATCCATGATCAACAGGCTGTATTCTTTTGCTATGGCGCGGATCAGCGCTATTTTCTGCCATTGACCGTTTGATAAATCTTTACCGTCTTCGTATTTTTTACCCAGCGTATCGTTGATACTGCTGATCGTGTTAAAAATGCTTGTTCCATCCACCTTTTCAAATAAAGCCAACAGCTCTTTTTCGTCATATTTTTCATGACTGCCGATTTCCAGATTGTCACTTAAACTTATCTCAAATTTCGCATAATCCTGAAATACCGCAGAAAATATTTTATATCTTATATCCGGGGGAATCTTTGCTATATCATAGCCGCCAATTTTTATATAACCTTTCTCAGGTTTATAAAAACCAAGAATTAGTTTTATGAGTGTAGTCTTTCCAGAACCATTTTCACCGACAAGGAGCACTTTCTTTCCAAGATCAATCCTAAAGTTTACTCCTTTTAAGACGTAATCCTTTTCCAGATCGTATCGAAACCAGACATCCTTTACTTCCAAAACAGGATTGCGTTTTATTTCTTCATATGCCGCATCCCAGTTAACATGATTTTCATCATATTGCTGCTCACCTGCATCAATAACGCTTTGATATATTTCATATACTTTTTTACTATAGGCGCAGTTTGATATAGCTGCCGCCATATCCCATCCGATATTTTTCGTCAACTGATAAAGTCCTTCTACCGTTCCCACCAGACATCCGATCGTAATCGACTTATTTTTTAAGGATGGTAAAAGGACGCTTATCACTACCCCGATAGCCAGGCACTGAACAAAAACAAAAAATGCTTTTTTTAATCGGACGCTGCCTGTCATCTTCAGTATTTGGGAATGATATTCATGAAAAGACGCTTTCCACTTTTTCTGCATAAAGCTGTTCGTCTGAAAAACATGTGATTCTTTTGCATACTCACGACTTGTTATGACATGAGAATAATAACAGGCTTTTTCCCACAGTCCGCCCGACTCATCCCAGCCTTTCATTTCCTTCATGCTGTATTTGACGGAAAAAATACATACCGGCACCAAAGTGACTACAGAGATTAGCAAAACAACGAATCCGGCTTTTCGAATGATCCCCAGAATCAAAATGAGTGTCAAGGATGTGCTGAGTATACTAAAAAATCCATCGATACTGCTTCGGCACATGTTTTCATAATGGTTTCTTACGATATTGATATTTTTAACTATTGTAGGATTTTCATAAGCGGTATATGGTAATCTGTCACACTTGCCGTAAAAATTTTCATTCAGATCAAGGCTGGCAGCGTACTTCAATTTTAATGAAACGTACTTGATCAGCCCTTTTGTTACCCCCATAGCAATCTGTTGTAAAACCAGACCGATTATGACAGCATAAGGCAAATACTTCTGTTCCACATCATTATGGTCGATCAGACTCTGTACCAGACGGATCTGAATATACGGAAGTGCGGACATCAGTAGATAGCACAGTGAAATGATCATAAAATATTTTTGATTTGTTTTGCTCACAAATTTCAATACATGGTACATTGATTCATCCTTTACAAATAATTGATCGCTTCGTCTTCTCTTTTCATCCCGTATCCTTCTCCCGGAATTTCCGCAAGCAGCCTCCGCTTCCGCTCGATCATTTCGTCAATCTTCTCTATGTAGAGCGCCACATCCTTGACATTCTCGCACCGCTCAATCCGCCCGTCGGGGTACACCCGTTTCGTGATGGAGCCTGCGCCTAATGCCACAATGGTCTGTTTCTCCTCCATAATCAAAATATTATAGATTCCGTTTTTGCCGGGCTTCGCGTATCCGGTATTCTCAAAATTGCCGGACATATTTTTCTGGCGGTACAGATAGTAAGGCTGCATTCCCATTTCTTTTGCGCCTGCTGCCGCGACCGCCATGGTCTCGTCCGTGTTGCAAAGCGTCTCGATCCCGTTTTCCTCAATCCATTTTCCAAGCCGCGACGCCCGCTTTAGCGCAAGCGAATGCACCGTCAGACTGTCCGGCGCCAATTCTTTTACCGCCTCGATCGTCCGCCTCACGTCCTCCGCAGTTTCTCCCGGCAGACCGAGGATCAGATCCATATTGATATTGTCGAATCCTTCTTCCCGCGCCGTCAAAAACGCCTCGCGCACCTGCCCGGGCGTATGCCTTCTGCCGATCATGCGCAGCGTCTCCTCCTTCATCGTCTGCGGATTGACGGAAATTCTCGTCACGGGATAACGTCTGATCACGCGCAGCTTTTCCCTCGTGATGCTGTCGGCGCGCCCCGCCTCCACGGTGAACTCTTTTATTTTTTCTAACGGAAACGATTCCGCAAGCTTCTGCAGCAGACGTTCCAGCCGCTCCGGGGACAGGCTGGTCGGCGTACCGCCGCCGATGTAAATGGTCTCCGGCGCTCTGCCGGAAAACGCCTCACGCACATAATCAATTTCTCGAAACAGGCAGTCCAGATAGTCGTCCATCCGTTTTTCCCAGACACTGACCGGATAGGAGGTAAACGAGCAGTACAGGCAGGTCGTCGGGCAAAACGGAATCCCGAGATACAGGCTGTAGCCGTCCTTTTGATCGAGCTGCTCCAAAATAGTTTTTTCACGGACGGCAATGTCCAAGCAGAGCGCCGCCTTCTCCCTGCTCACGAAATGTTCTTTTTGTAAAAAAAGAATGACATCCTCTCCGGATGCCCCCTGCTCGATCAGTTCCATTGCAAGTTTCGTCGGGCGGATGCCTGTCAGATTGCCCCACGGCAGCGTGGTTTTCGTCTCCGCGCAGAGCGTCTCATAAAGGAAGCGCTTGAAAACGGCTTTCGCCTTCTCTTTTTCCGGCGGCAGAGGTGTCGTGTATTCGTGCGGGGCATGATTGAAAAACACAATCCGCGCCTCATCGTCTGAGACCCTGACGACAATGTCCGCCGAAACGCCCTGCTCCTCCCATTTTTCCGGCAGTAACACCTTCACCTGCGTTGTCGGATAAAACGACTGCGCCAGCGCATGAAGATCATATTCATAATTTTCCCTGTTGCAGGAAACCGCTAATACCCGCCGCATGACCGCCGGCTCCTTTCGTTTTGATTGGTTTTAGGCATTTGCGGAACGCAATTACCTCTTATCGGTTCTTATTCCGGAAAAACCTCCGTCACTTCAACACCGATATAGCTGAAGAACGCCTGAATCTCCTCCGCCGATCCGCAGGAAAACCCGTCGTTTAACACAAACAAACCGCTTGCGAAAACCGCATGATCTTCACCGACAAGGAATGTGACGGCTGCCGGAACGGCGTCTTCATAGGTATAAAGATAAATGACGTTTTCCTTCACCTCTTCATTCACAAACGTCTTCGTGACCATACAGGAACTGGATGCCGCCAGCCCCTCGACGCCGCTCATGGCGTTAATCTGCGTCACCAGAGAAGTCAGGGGTTTCTGCACAAGAAGATCCCGCAATCCCTCGGAAACATGATTCAGTCCGCCCATTTCCAACATTGCGTTAATTCCGTCTTCGTCAACGGAAATCGCATACACCGCTTTCGGCGCCGTATCGCCGCCGACGTTGATATTTTGAACAATCTCCTGAATCTCGCTGCTTCCGGTATAAAGCTGCACATATTCTTCGGATCGTGTCATTTCCGACATCAATCCGACGATTTCCAGTCCCTGTTCATATAAAGATTTGGTTTCTGTATTTTTTTCAGCGCTTCCGCAGGCGGATAAGCCTGCTGCCGACAGCACAAGAACCACAGCCGCCGATAATGCTGCCACGACCGTCCTGACCGATTTTTTCATACGAATCTTCCCTCTCCTTAACACGGGCGATTGCAAAACGCAACTCCCTGCCTTACACACAAAACGGATTATACTGCTTCTCATGTCCGATCGTCGTCACGTCCCCGTGCCCCGGATACACCTTGGTCTCATCCGGCAGCACAAACAGTTTTTCTTTTACGGAGCGCACAAGCTCGCCCGCGCTTCCGGTCGGCAGATCGCTCCTGCCGACGGATTCCGCAAACAGCGTATCGCCGCTGATGAGAATGTCCGCCTCCGCGAAATAATAGCAGCAGCTTCCCACCGTATGACCCGGCGTCGCGATCACCCGGCAGGTCATGCCTGCGATCGTGATCTCCTCGCCGTCCTTTACATATTGATTCGGTTTTACCGTACATGCTCTGCCTGCGTCCGCAGATACGTTTAAGTCCGCGCTCTCGCACAAGGGACGTTCCCCCTCATAGGCATACACCTTCGCGCCCGATCTCGCGCGCAGCTCCTGCACGCCCCAGATATGATCGAAATGCGCGTGCGTCAGCAGGATGCCCGCCACGCGGAATCCCTTCGATTTGAGGCGCTCGTATATCGCTGCTCCCTGATCCGCCGCGTCAAAAACAATCGCGTCCTTCTCCGCACCCTCCTGCTCCTCGTCATATACAAAATAGCAATTTGTCTGGACGGCGCCGATTACCATCCTGCCGATTTTGATTGTCATGATCTTGTCCTTTCTACATCTATCACGCTCGGAATCGTCCGCAGTTTGTCCGTGATCCGGTTCAACTCCTCGCGGCTGGAAACGTCAAACGAGATTTCCATTGTCACCTTGTCCGTCTTGCTTGTCCGCGTATTGAGCGAGCGGATGTCAATATTGCGCTCCGTCAGCGCGCGCGAAACGTCCGCCAAAAATCCGCTCCGGTTTGTCGCATAGATCACGATCTCCACCAGATAAGAGCCGCCATGATCCTCCGTTCCCTGCCACTCCGCGTCAATCAGCCTCTGCCGCTCGATCTCTGGAAGATTGAGCACATTCACGCAGTCCGTCCGGTGGATGGACACTCCGCGTCCCCTCGTGACAAACCCGACGATCTCGTCGCCCGGCACCGGAGAACAGCATTTGGAAAAACGAACGGCGACGTCATGAATGCCTTTCACAACGATCGCGCTCTTTCCTTTGCTCTGAATCTGCGCCCTTGCCGCGCTCTGCTCATTGTTCGCACGGATCTCGCTTAAAATTTCCTCATCGCTCTGCGTCCTTTTGTGATCCGCCTCGTACATTTCCTGCATCCGGTTGGCGATATGACCTTCCTTTAAGCCGCCGTGCCCGATCGCCGCAAGCACGGAATCCCAATCCTGGAATCCGTATTTGCGCATGATGCGCTCCATATATTCCGGCCGCATCAGATTGCTTGTATTTAAGGCGCGCGCCTTGCAGTAGTTCGTAATCAGTTCCTTGCCTTTGATGATATTGTCGTCTTTTAACTGACTCTTGAACCACTGGTTGATCTTCGTCTTCGCCTGCGTGCTCTTGACGATATTCAGCCAGTCCCGGCTCGGTCCCTTGGAATTCTGCGACGTCAGGATTTCCACACGGTCGCCGTTTTTTAACTCGTAGTCGATCGTGACCAGCTGCTCGTTGACACGCGCGCCGATCATCCGGTTGCCGACCGCGCTGTGAACGCTGTAGGCAAAGTCGATCGGCGTGGAACCTGCCGGCAGGCTCTTCACATCCCCTGTCGGCGTAAAGCAGTACACATTATCCGAAAAAAGATCAAGATCACTCTTTAACAGCTTGATAAATTCCTTGTTGTCGGACATATCGCGCTGCCATTCCAGAATCTGCCTTAACCATGTCAGCTTTTCCTGCTCGGAATCGTCGATCTGCTTGCCGTCCGAGGCAACCTTATATTTCCAATGCGCCGCGATACCGTACTCCGCCGCCTTATGCATCTCAAACGTGCGGATCTGGATCTCAAACGGCGTTCCGCTCTTTCCGATCAGCGTCGTGTGAAGCGACTGATACATATTTCCTTTCGGCACCGCAATATAGTCTTTGAAACGCCCCGGTATCGGCTTATACATTTCATGGATGACGCCGAGCGCCGCGTAACAATCCTTTACGGAATCGACGATGATCCGGACTGCAAACAGGTCGTAGATCTGATCGATCGTCTTATTTTGATTTTTCATTTTTTTGTAAATACTGAAGAAATGCTTGACGCGCCCGTCGATCTGCGCTTTGATGCCGGCGTTGCGGATATGTTCGCTGACCTCGTCAACGATGGTCTGGATATATTTTTCCCGCACATTCTTGCGAATGGCGATCTTATCCACCAGATCGTAATAGACATCCGGCTCCAGATATTTTAGGGAAAGGTCGTCTAACTCGACTTTTACTTTGGAAATGCCGAGACGCTGTGCGATCGGCGCATAAATATCCAGCGTCTCGCGCGCGATCGCCTGCTGCCTGTCCGGCTTTTGATACTCTAATGTACGCATATTATGCAGGCGGTCGGCAAGCTTAATGATGATGACGCGGATGTCCTTTGCCATCGCCAGAAACATCTTGCGCAGATTTTCCACCTGCAGGTCAATCTTATCCCCGCTGCCTTCTTTGTACTTGAGCTTATCGAGTTTCGTCACGCCGTCCACGAGCAGCGCGACGTCCCCTCCGAACAGCCGCTCTATATCCTCGTAAGTATAATCCGTATCCTCGATTACGTCGTGTAAAAGCCCCGCCGCAATCGTCTCCTTGTCCATTTCCAGATCCGCAAGAATAATCGCGACACAGAGCGGGTGGATGATATACGGCTCACCCGACTTTCTTACCTGATCTTTATGCGCCTCGTACGCCACCTTGTAAGCGTGTTCGATCATGGAACAGTCCGTTGTCGGATGGTATTTTAAGATGCGATCAAGAAGGCTCTGATATAGCGTCTCCGGGCTTTGAAACTCCTGCATCGCCTCAATGCGCCCGTCGTCGATCACCAGTTCCGGTTTTTTCTCCATGTCGGCGTACCCTTCTAAAGATACCGTGCCGACACGCACCAAATCTTCCTTTTGCTGTACTGCCTGCTTATTTTCTTCCGTCATTCTCACACCTGTTATGCGAAACTTATTTGCCTGTCATCCTTTTCACTATCCGAAAGAATCCGCACCCGCGGATTCTTTGAATAAGTTTTGCTATGCAAAACTTATTTGCCCTCATACCGGATCGCGGAATCCAGACGATAGCCGCTGATCCGCTCCCTGCCTTTTAATCCGGCAAGCTCCATCAGAACAACTACGCCGACGACCTCGCCGCCAAGCTGCTCCACAAGCTTGATCATCGCCTCCGTCGTGCCGCCCGTCGCGATCAGATCGTCCACGATCAGCACTTTCTGTCCTTTTTTGATCGAATCCTTATGCATCTCGATCGTTGCGGTTCCATATTCCAGCTCATAGCTCATGGAAACGGTCTCTCTCGGAAGTTTTCCCTTTTTACGGATTAAAATAAACGGCTTCCTTTGATTATAAGCGATCGGCGTTCCAAAAATAAAGCCGCGCGACTCCGCGCCGACGACCACGTCATACTCCAGATCCTTCACCAGCCCCTGCATGGTGTCAATCGCAAGCTGTAATCCTTCCGCGTCCTGCAGCACGCTCGTGACATCGCGGAAGATGATCCCCTCCTCCGGGAAATCCGGAATGCTCACTACATACTCTTCCAGTTTTTTCATACCAATCCCTCCCTGTCAGAATAAAACGGTCAAACTTATCATCCGATCGTACGAATCCTGTTTTCAAACAATTATCATTATTATAGTATAAATGACCATGCAGAATCAAGTACCAGGGAAAAAAAGAATGAAATCCGATCTGCTCCATCCCTCCAATCCAGGCACCCTGAAACGAGCAAGCCCGTTTTGAAAAACATCTGCGATTTTTCAACCTATTCCGTTCCGTACCACGAATAAGTCTCACAGATATAGTCCTGCCAGTCCTGTACCAGTTCCTCGTAAGACTTGCCCCACTCCGCATGGTACGACTTATCCGCACCGACGTACCGGATCACCGCCTGTTCACCGTAACAGTCCGCAAGATAAGCAACAAAAGAAGCCCCGCTCTGATAGGTCGCATTCGGATCATCCCATCCGCACGCATAGGTCATAAAATCTCCAAAATCGCGGTAATCGATTCTTATATCGATCGGGCGTCCGATATGCCGGATATATTCGGTTCGATACAACTCTATTTCCTGAAAATCGTCCCCCTCCACGGGATGATTATAATCATCATTCCAAAAATCATAGGCATATTCATTATACAGGCAGTCATAATTTCTGGCAAATCCCTCGCACGCCCAGAGCTGATCCGGGTCGTCACGTCCGTCCATAAGCGCATGAATATACTCATGCATCAGGGAAACCACACTTTTTAAGTAGATCGTATGCTTTCCCGTCTGGTAAAAGGATGCATCCGACATGCCTGTGCCATTGGAAAAGAAAACCGTAAGATCATTTTCATAACGGTCAAAATCAAACAACTCCCGATACTGCCCCATCTGACGGACGTTGCACTCAAAAAACGCTTTCACTTCACCATAATCTTCGTGCAGAAAATGTTCCGATACTTTAGGATTTGCCTCCCAATTACGGTCCTGCCAGTCCTTTTCTATGTAAAAAGAAGCATATTCACATGCCGCCGCATAATCAAACACCACGCCGCCGTATTGATAACGGATTTCCGTTAAGCTGCATTCCACGCCGTTTTCTGTGTAGAACGCCTCCAGCGCTTCCTTCGCGCGCCCGATTCCCTCCGCGGTTCCCGAATCGGACAACAGGTTTAAGAACTCCTGCTCCGTATGCGCGGACAGATACGTCTCGACAAAACAGCAGGCGTTCTTCTTTGCCGCCTCCACGTCTTCCGGCGTGGCAAACCGCTCATCAAAGCACAGCAGGTTTAAGTCGTACAGCTCCGGGCTGCTCATCCGCCAAAAAACGCTTCCGTCTCTGTCTGCTGGGACCGCTTCTCCGCCATCGGTCTCTGCCTCCCAGCCGCCGGTTCCTGCCTCTCCGTCACCGATCCCCGCCTCTTCGCCGTCGATCCCCGCTTCTCCGCCGCCGATCCCTGCTTCTCCGCCGCCGGTCCCCGCTTCTCCGTCACCGATTCCTGCCTCTTCGCCGTCGATCCCTGCCTCTTCGCCAGCGCCGATCCTCGCTTCTCTGCACAGATGATCCGCATATCCGTACGCCATCCCGTAATTTCCCCACTCGCCATACGCCGTAAGCAGGCACGCCGCAACAAAGTCTGCAAAATCTCCCGCTTGCAGTGAGGTATACAGCCGATGCTCCACCACGGAAACACCGTCATAGCTTTCCGGCGTGAGCACCACAATCTCTATCTTTGGCAGAACGCCGTCCATACAGCCAAACGCTCTCTCCGCCGCCGCGATACACGCCTGCCGCTCCTGCTCGCTGATCACGGTTTCAAAATAATAGACCGCATGAGCGGTCTCCGTCTTTTTCACATCCTTACGGAACGTAAACTCTCCAAGCACCGGTTCCCTGTAGCGGATAATGTCTGCTTCATATTCATATACTGTCGGCACTGTACCGTCTTCCGGATTCTTATATTCCTCCATGTCCCCGTTTTCATTCTCATTTTCAGACGATAAAGTGCCTGCATCCCCCTCATGCCCTGTCTGCGTTTCCGATCCTTTATTCCCACTTAAACCGCAGGCTGTGAGTACGATCGTCATGATCATGACCGCACATAAGAACTTTCCTTTTCTCATTCTCTTCCTCTCTCCAATAACCCATACAGATACCCAATATCCCAGCAACGCCCGCAGAAAGCAGCAGAAAGCAGGTTGATAAAATCATTATACGGTTTTCCGATATTTGATGCAATCAGAATATCACAGATGCGCCCACACAATTCCTTCTCTGCGCAACTCAAAAGAATCCGCCACAGGCGGCTTCTTTGAAAGCGCGCGAAGCGCGATTTTTGATCTATAGGCACTCTCGTGACCTGTGAAGAATCGCAAAGCGATTCTTCGAAAGACTTTCGCGCAAGCGGAAGTCTTTTTAACCTATCGGCACTCTCGTGACCTGTGAAGAATCGCAAAGCGATTCTTCGAAAGACTTTCGCGCAAGCGGAAGTCTTTTTAACCTATCGGCACTCTCGTGACCTGTGAAGAATCGCAAAGCGATTCTTCGAAAGACTTCCGCGCAAGCGGAAGTCTTTTTTACCCCTTCACCGCTCCTGCCGTCATGCCGTCCACCAAAAAGCGCATCAGGCAGAAATACAGGATAACGATAGGTACCGCGATGAACACGGAGCCCGCCGCGAACCGGGCAAATTCCGTCTCGCCGAGGCTCATTAAGCCGACCGCCACCGTATACAGGTCTTTCTCCTTTAACAAAAGCTTCGGCAGGATAAAATCGCTCCACGGGAACACAAAGCTCGTGAGCGCCGTGTACACAATGATCGGCATGGAGATCGGCAGGTTGATCTTTAGGAACACCTGAAAATTCGTGGCGCCGTCGATCCGCGCCGCCTCGTCGATGGAACCCGGTATCGTGTCGAAAAATCCTTTCTGCGTCAGGTAGCCCATCGGCGCGCCGGAGCTGTAGATCAGGATGAGTCCCCACATTTTATTGATGAGTCCGAACTGCGTCATGATGATGTAGACCGCGATCATACCCATAAAAGAGGGGAACATGCCGAGCACGAGCGTCGTCTTCATGATCGCTTTTCTGCCGCGGAACTGAAAACGGGACATCGTGTACGCCGTCAGTATGACTAAAAACGTACCGATCAGGCAGCTCATCGTCGCGATAAAGAGCGTATTGCGGAACCATCTCGGATAGTTATACATTTCCGTGTCCGTAAACAGCATCCGAAACGTGTTCAGGCTGTACTCGCTCGGAAAAAAGCCGTCAAACGAATAGATGGATCCCGACTTGCTGAAAGAAGCCAGGATCAGCCAAAGGCACGGAAAGAGAAACACAAAGCAGACTGCGATCAAAACGATATGTGTCACGAGCGTATCCATGATCCGTAAGGTCTTTCTACTTTTCATCGGAACGTATCCTCCTCTCTGTATGACGCGCTGCCCGTATAGATCGACAGGGAAATCAGCGATGTGATGACAAAAATGACTAAGCTGATCGTTGCGCCGATGCTGTAATAGTTATTGTTGATGGAAAGATTATACAGCCAGTTGATGAGCAAATCGGTATCGCTGGCAAGGAAATAACCGTCTATGTATAATCCGCCCCGCAAAAAGAAGAAAATGCCGAAATTATTAAAGTTGCCGATAAACTGCGAGATCAGAACCGGCGTGGTGGAAAAAAGCACGAAGGGCAGCGTGATATGCCGGAACTGCTGAAACGCATTCGCCCCGTCGATCTTCGCCGACTCCATCTGACTCGCATCCCGGTTAGACAACAGCCCCGTCGCCAAAAGCATGATCGACGGCACGCTGATCCACGCGTTGACGAAAAGCCCGATCAGCCTTGCGATCCACTTTGCGTCAATATCGAGAAATCCGACCGCTTTATGCCCCATTCCCGTGATGATCTGATTGACCGGTCCGCCGTAAGAAAACATGAATTTGAAACCGAGCAGCGTGATAAAGCCCGGAACCGCATAGGCAAGCACGGGAAACGCGCGCCAAAGCGCTTTTCCCTTTACACAGTCCTTATTTAATAAAAGAGCAAGTCCCAGCCCCGCAAAATAATTGAGCGCCGTCGAGAAAACCGCCCAGACGATATTCCAGCTCAATATTTTCAGGAACGTCGGCGAGAACTGCGAAAGCGTTGCCAGCTTCACAAAATTATCCAGCCCGATCCAGTCCACCAGCTTCGGCGGCACGATCGTCCCGCCATAGTTTGTAAAGGCGATCGCGATCATAAAGATGATCGGGAGAATATTAAAAACGCACACGCCCAGAATCGGCAGAAACAACACTGTCTTATAAAATTTTCTGTCTAAGAACTGCCGCAGATCCTCGCGAAACGTTGCGGGCTTCCCACCCCTTTCGCAGATCTTCTGCGTCTCGTAAGCGTCCCGGATATTGGACAAATAACATAAGAGCAGGCAGAGCGCGGCAATCACCGAAAGGATTCCCATGAGCAGCATGACGACGGAATTGTCCCCCTCGATGCCGAGCCAGGTATCCGCCTCTTTCGTTCCGAGCGTGAAAAGTCCTGCAATATCCGCAAATCCTCGTTTGATAAAATAAAACGCCGCCAGCGCAAGAACCAAAAGATAAAGAAGCCCTTTGCCGATCTGTCCGTACAGGAGCTGTCCAAGCCCCATCAGACACATGCTCGCCTTCACGTTCTTTTTGCCGTTTTTCAACAGGTCGCGCGCACCGCCCGCCCGCAGCTTTTTCTTTTTCTTCTGCAAACCTGATCCCTCCTTTGAAGTTCCGTGCAATTCCGCCCGCACTAGTTGCCGGAAAGCGTAAAGATCGCGTCATGAATCTGCGTGTCCACCTGCGCAAGCCCGGCTTTCAGCTTCTCCGGATCGTCGTATTTTTTCTCGCCCGGTAAGCGGAACGCGTCCTTGGCAAGGTCGGAGAAAAACGACTGTGCCGGCGTCCAGATCTGATCGACTTCCGTAACGGAAGGCATGAGCACGACATTGCCCTCCTCCAGACTCTGATAAATCATTTCCGATATACCGCCCCGCTGCACTGCCACGTCGTTTCTGGCGGGCGCGATCCCCAGCAGTTCACATCTTCTCATAACCATATCATAGCTTGTGGCAAATTCGACAAACGCAAGGCAGGCGTTCGGCGCTTTCGTGTACGCGCTGATCCCGTAGCCGTTTACGCCGCCCATGGTACGCAGCGGAATGAGTTCCGGGTTCTCCTCGGTTAAGTCCGCGCTCGCGGGAAGCATCGGCACCTGCGTCATGACAAGATTTTCTTCGGCAAGCGCGCGCGCCTCCTCCTCGCTCATCCCCTGCCCCTGATATGCAAGGATCAGCTCTTTTAAGAACAGCGTATACACGTCAGGCGTCGTCATCGTTGCAAAATAGGTGCCGTCCGCCAGTTTGCTGTAGGCGTTCACCGTGATGGTATCGTCAATGCAGCCCTCGTTCATCAAAGACGCCTGCTGCAGCAGGACGGATGCGCCCATCCACGAATCCCCCGCCGAGAAACCGACGTCGGACGGATCGGTGTTATTGTTTCCGAATACATAGCCTCCATAGGAAAAAAGGAAGCTTGACGAGAAATATACGTCATACAGGGAACGCATGTATCCGAACTGTCCCTCATTCTCCGCCATCCGCTGCTCGGAGAAGCGGTACATATCATTCCAGTTCTCGATCATGTCCGGAATCCCGTCCGCGTCGTCGTCCCACGCCGTCTCCCAATCATCCGGCAGCAGATCTTTCCGATAATACAGCATGGACGTCTGCACGTTGACCGGCACTGCCATATAGTAGGTCACGCCGTCAATTTCCCTGCGGTACGCTTCCCATGCACGTTCGGGAATCTGCGCATAACAATCCAGCTCCTGTACCGGGATCGGATAAATATGCTTTCCGTCCACATATTTCATCAACACATCGTTTGCCTGATACAACACGTCCGGTCCGTATCCGTAAGGTCCGTCGTCCGCCAGATTGCTGTACTGATCCATGTTGGCGTCCACCGCCACGATGCCGTATTCGGCATATGCCTCGTTAAACGCGTCGATCAGCTCCTGAAAATAACCCTGCTCGATCGCCGTATCGTTTTCCAGCACACGGATCGTCACATTCTGCTCCAGCTCACCCGTATAAATATTGCTTAAATCCGGCACGGCTGCATCACCGCTTCCGCCATTCTGCGCCCCGCCGCCTTCCTCCGACGTCCCTGCGCCGCCGCTGCCGTTTCCCCCGCTGTTTCCGCCGCCATTCCCGCCGTCGCTGCCCCCGCAGCCGGACAGTAATCCGATCCCCACGCACAGCAGTCCGACGCCCAAGTATTTTGCAAGCAGTCTGTATCCTTTTCGTCTCATACCGATTCACACACCTTTCCTGTTTTTTGCTTCCTCTCGATCCTCTTTTTTACAAGCATTTGCGAAACGCAATCAATTACGTTCATGCTTGTGCAAAATATACTTTCCAAAAGCAGGTGCTTTGAAATGAATTTCTCGAAATTCATTTTGACGCCGGTACTTACATGCCGTATTTTGGCATGTTATGTACCGTTGCGAGCGGAGAGCAGCGAGAGCGTGCCTGCGTTGGAATGTATATTTTGCACAATCGCACAGCCTATAGGATGCGTTTCGCAATTACCTGATCTTTTTTATGATGACATATCCGTCGGTTTCCAGTACGCCGTCCCAGTAACGGTTCTGCGCAAAGACCACGCCTTCCGTCTTGACGGGAAGCGCCGCGCCTGTCTGATTCGTCCACAGCGTCCACTCCTCCGCGGCAAGCGCCGCTCCAGCCGTCCCTGTGTTCTCTGCCGTGTGTCCCGCTCCGGCGCTCTCCACGCCCCCGCTCCCGCTCTCGCGATATGGGGCTTCTGAGAGAAACCGCCGCAGGCAGAACAGCCCGTTCTCGGAAGTGATTCTGATCTCTCCGCCCTGAATGACCGGCTGTCTGCGCAGCGACAGCAGCGCCTTTAACTGCGCCCGTACATCCCTGTCCCAATGAGTTTCGTCCCAGTCAAAACATCTGCGGTTATCGGGATCATAGCCGCCATCGGTCGGAATTTCCGTCCCGTAATAAACGCAGGGCGCCCCCTCAAACATGCAGGTGACCGCCAGCGCGGATAAAAGCCGGTTCTTGTTTTTTCCGACGCTCGTATAAAAACGGTCCGTGTCATGGGTATCCAGCAGGTTCAGCATCATCCGGTTGACCGTGTCGGTGTTGCGCATGAGCAGTCCGTTCAGCCTCCACGCGAACTGCTGCGCATCAAACGCGTCAAACGCATAATAATCCAGACACGCCTTGGTAAACGCGTAATTCATGATGCTGTCATACTGGTCCCCCCGCAAAAACGAATTGGCGTCATGCCAGTTTTCTCCGATAATCACGCAGTCCTCCTTTGCTTCTTTCACCCGCTTGCGGAACAGCCGCCAGAAATCATGGGAAACCTCGTCGGAGACGTCCAGCCGCCATCCGTCTATCCCATATTCTTTGATCCAATACACCGCAATATCCGTTAAAAATTTCTGTACCTCCGGATTTGATGTATTGAGTTTCGGCATATAATTGCAAAAAGAAAACACTTCATAATTGACCGTATCCTGATCCGGTTTGTCTCCCCGTATGAGAAACCAGTCATGATAAGCGGACGCTCTTCCTTTTTTCAGAACGTCCTGGAACTGCCTCATGCGGTCGCTGCAATGGTTGAACACCGCATCCAGAACGATCCGCATGCCCCGCCTGTGCGCCTGCTCCACAAGCTCCTTCAAGTCCTCATTTTTTCCAAACTGTTCGTCGATCGTATAATAATCGGAAATATCATATTTATGATTCGAGACGGACTGAAACACCGGCGTCAGATACAGGGTATTTACCCCCAATTCTTTGATGTAATCCAGTTTTGCCGTAATGCCCGGAATGTCGCCCCCGGCAAAGCTCTTCGGCAGCGGCTTTCCGCCCCACGGCAGGTTGATATAGCGCTCGTCCTTCTCTTTGATGCCGCGGTAAAAGCGATCCACAAAAATCTGATAAAAAACCGCCTGCCGCATCCATGGCACCTCCCGGTGCAGATCGGCTTCATTGAGATAGGGCAACTGAAAAAAATTGAAATATCCGAGTGAAAAATCATACTCTTTTGTCAGACCGTCCTCGGAAAAATACCATGCGTCCGCCCCCTGCCAGATGCGAAACACATAGGCGGTCCTGACATCGGACAGTGCGATCTCGCTCTCATAATAGGCAAACAGTCTGTCCTCGTACTTTCTTTCCATGGGAAAATGATTCTGCTTCTCCTGAAACCGATATTTACACTCCAATAAAACCTCGATCCGGTCCGCCTTATCCCGCCTGTCCAAACGCAGGCGCAGCACAAGCTCCCTGCCGCTCTTCGAAAAGCAGTATCCGGAATCCGGCATATGATAGATTGCCTGTTCATTCATCTTTGTTTACTCCCTGTTTCGTCTCATTACGACACTTTCGTTCCGCTTCCTTTTCCGTCCTTTCCTGTCTCCCTGCGCCGATCCGCTCCTTTGCCTGCATCACGCTTCCTCGTCTCTGTTCTGCGTTCCTGCCTCTGTTCTGCGTTCCTGCCTCTGTTCTGCGTTCCTGCTGCCGTCTCTGTCTTTTTTCCCCGCCGCAATTGACAAAAATTCTCCCGCAGTCCATAATAAAACTATGCATACAAAATATACCATTCGAGACATTGCAAAAATGGCAGGCGTGTCGGCAGCAACCGTATCCTATGTGATCAATAACCGGGAGGACCAGCGCATCAGCGCGGAAACGAAAAAAAAGGTCCTCCAGATCGTCAATCTGCTCGGCTACAGCCCGAATTCCTCGGCAAAGTCGCTCGCGACCAATAAGACTTCCCATGTCGCGCTGTATCTTTCCCGCGAGGATTCCCTCTACAAACGCTGCGAGCAGCTCTCCATGATCGAGGCGCTCTCCCATGTGTTAAAGGAGCACGGCTATCATCTTTTGGTCTTAGACCGCGATGACCGCGACAAGATCGACTATGCCGACGCCATTATCTGCTATGACGATACCGCCGATTTTTTCAGCGAGGTCGGCGACAAAAACTTCATCCCCCTGATCGGATTGGATCTTCTGACCGATACGCCCCTACAGATCTTCTTTCAGGTCTGTACGGATTATCAGGCGTTAAAAGATGCCGCTGACGCGCATTTCGGCACGGATCGTTACGCCTATTTCTGTCTGGAACCCAATAACCATGCGGTTCGCGAGCTCATTCTCAGGACATTTGCGCAGGTTCATTTTGTTGAATCTGGATCGGTTGTTCCGGATGGAAATCTCTGTTACAGTCAGACCAGTCTGTGCCCCCTTTTAGGAAGCACAGCCCTTTACCTGCCCCTCGACCTGCATCGCAAGATGGAGCGGCTTTACGCCTGCATGGAACTTGCCCTAAACCGCGTACCCGACTGCGACCATGTCGTGTTTGTGTAGGAACTTTCCCGACCCTAAGAGACTTTCGCGTAAGCGGAAGTCTTTTTAACTTATAGGAATTCCACAGCCCGGAAGAATCGCGAAGCGATTCTTCGAAAGAGTTTGCGCACAGCGCAAACTCTTTCTTTCACATTGGCAGTCTCGCAGTCCGTGAAGGAATGCTAACGGCATTTCTTCAAAAGCGTGCGCAGCACGATTTTTTATTCATGACAATCGCATTTTCGCAAAGCGTGAATGCTATTGTTCCAGCGCAACCGTCAATTCGCCGCTTGCAGGATCATAGGTCAACGTATAGGTTCCCGTCTGCTTTACGATGATATTGGCGTTCTCCGTCCCGTCCACAAGCGCGAGCGACGCTTCATCCGTGATGTTCGTATAGCGGACATACTCATTTCCCACGCCGGAATTCTCACCCACGGTCACCAGCGTTGTAAGCAGGAATTCATCGCCTTCCTCCAGGTCGATCGTCAGCGTGTGGATGCCGTTTTCCTCTTTGAACCCGTACATCTCATCATAGCGGTCCTCCCAGTTCGTAATGACCGCGCCTTTGATATAATACGTCGTCACCGCTTCCTGCTCGCCGCCCGCCATTTCTCCGTTGTACGTCCACTCAATCCGGTCATACGGATTGGAATTATAAATCTCTCTTGTCTCCTCCGAATAGGTGCTCGCGCCCGTGTCATACACATCCGCACCCGGATAGGTATACAACATCAGCGTATAGTTTCCCGATACCGCGCATTTGATGTTTGCTTTCAGCGTGCTGTCGGAAAGACCGCCCGATACGGTAAAATATTCCGTGCCGTCCGCCTCGGTCGTCGTCATGTAACCGCCGCCCCTCTGGTTCGCCCAAGAGGAATCAATCGCAAACTGGAACTCGTCGCCTGCGCACAGGTCAAGCGTGATCGTATACAGGTTCTCGTCCGCGCTCTTCGCCAGATAATGCTCTTCATTGATGACTTTGCCCCAGCTCGACGCGGAAAGCAGCGGACTTGTGCCGCTCCCCACAATGGCAAATGTTCTGGTATCCTCCACATATTCCATAAATCCGGCATAGACACCGACATCCGCCGTGATCGGCGCGGAAAAATCAAAGGTATGCGTATGGGAAGGCGTTCCAAACCATCCCATAAAGATCAGACCGTCCTTCTCCGGCGTATACTCTTCCGCGAGCGCTCCGTCCGCTACCTCCTGTGTCGATAACACGGTCGTGCCATCATTATCGTAAAACGTTACCGTATAGACGGCGGGTTCTGCATCGGCAGCCGCATCTGTGCCCTCCGTCTCATTCTGCACGTTTCCCTGTGTCTCATCCTGCTGCACGCCGCTCTGATCCTGCGTTCCGTTCTGTGCATCATCTGCATTTCCCGCGCCTTTCCCGCATCCTGCCAAAACAAACAGACACAGTAACAGCGCAAACACGTTCCACTTTCCGTTTCGTTTTTTCATTGTCGTCCTCCATTCCTTTTCCTGCTCTTGACACTTCCGTTTTTTGAGTAATCTTTTGAATCTTCCGGTGCTTCTTTTTGCACTCCTTTTGCACTTTTTCCGCGGCTCTTTTCGTACCCTTTCTTTCGCCCGCCGCCGTTGTGCTTAACCAGTTAAGCAACGAGGTAAAAAAATATAGTTCCGCGCATTTGCTTAACCAGTTAAGCAAATGATAGCACACTTTTGCGCACACTTCAATTTCTATAATCACCAAAAAGATTTTTCATATTTTGTCTATATTGGACAAAGCGGACGGAAAATGCGATGCTTATCGTGCAAGCAGACGGGAAATGCTTCGCGAAAATTCTATTGTCATGAAAAAAGGAAGCGGCATCGCCTGTCGCCCAGGTGCCATACCGCTTCCTCTTGAACCCATTTTCTAACGCGAACCGCCATGATTTTGCTTTGCGGAAGTTCATGTCAGGCGCTTTTTCTTACATCATGCCGCCCATGCCGCCTGCACCTGCGGGCATTGCCGGCGTATCCTCTTTGATATTCGCCACAACGGACTCGGTCGTAAGGAGTGTGCTTGCAACGGAGCATGCATTCTGCAATGCGCTTCTCGTTACCTTTGCCGGATCGAGAATGCCGTCCGCAACCATGTCCACGTATTCCTCTTTTAACACATCAAAGCCGACGCCAACCTCGGACTCGCTGACCTTATTGATGATGACGCTGCCCTCAAGACCTGCGTTTGCCGCGATGTGGTACATCGGTGCTTCCAACGCCTTCAAGATGATCTCAGCGCCCGTCTTCTCGTCACCGGAAAGCTCCTTCGCCATCTTCGCAACATCCTTCGCCGCATGGATATAAGCGGAACCGCCGCCGCAGATGATGCCTTCCTCTACCGCTGCTCTCGTCGCTGCAAGCGCATCCTCCATGCGGAGTTTTGCTTCTTTCATTTCCGTCTCGGTTGCCGCGCCGACGCGGATAACTGCTACGCCGCCTGCCATCTTCGCAAGTCTCTCCTGTAACTTCTCTCTGTCGAAATCAGAAGTCGTCTCGTCGATCTGGTTCTTGATCTGCGCAATACGGGACTGGATCGCCGCCTTGTCGCCTTCGCCGTCCACGATAATGGTATTTTCTTTCTGTACCTTGACGGACTTTGCGTGACCGAGCTGATCCATCGTCGTATCTTTTAACTCCAGACCTAAATCGGAGCTGATGACCGTACCGCCTGTCAGGATGGCAATATCCTCAAGCATTGCCTTTCTTCTGTCGCCGTAACCCGGCGCCTTGACCGCTACGACATTGAACGTGCCGCGCAGCTTGTTGACGATCAGGGTCGTCAGCGCTTCGCCCTCAACGTCCTCCGCAATAATTAAAAGCTTTGCGCCGGACTGTACGATCTGCTCTAAGAGCGGAAGGATCTCCTGAATGTTGGAAATCTTCTTGTCGGTAATCAGGATATACGGATTGTCAAGAACCGCTTCCATTTTATCCATATCGGTCGCCATATAAGCGGAAATATAACCGCGGTCGAACTGCATACCTTCTACAAGGTCGAGTTCGGTCTTCATTGTCTTGCTCTCCTCGATCGTGATCACGCCGTCGTTGGATACCTTCTCCATCGCGTCTGCGACCATGTTGCCGACATTCTCATCGCCTGCGGAGATCGCTGCCACGCGTGCGATATGATCCTTGCCGTTGACTTTCGAACTCATTCTTGCGATCGCCTCTACTGCGCAGTCCGTCGCCTTCTTCATACCCTTTCTCAAGATGATCGGGTTTGCGCCCGCCGCCAGATTCTTGATTCCGGCGTTCACCATCGCCTGCGCAAGTACGGTTGCCGTTGTCGTGCCGTCACCTGCAACATCGTTTGTCTTTGTCGCTACTTCTTTGACAAGCTGCGCGCCCATATTCTCGAACGCGTCCTCCAGCTCGATCTCCTTTGCGATCGTCACACCGTCGTTTGTAATAAGCGGAGCGCCGTAAGACTTGTCAAGTACGACGTTTCTTCCTTTCGGTCCTAATGTCACTCTCACGGTATCCGCAAGCTGATTGACACCGTTCTCTAATGCTTTACGCGCCTCTGCGCCATATTTGATCTCTTTTGCCATGATTGTTCTCTCCTCCTGATTATTACGATTTCATTGTTGCCGCCATTCCGGGAAGACTGCCCTGTCCGCCTCTCACCGCCGCCGTCCGCGAATGTTCCATTCACGAATGCTCTATCCACGAATGTTCCGTCTCGTGAAACCGCTTCCGGCTGCAATGCTGCGCCGCTCCATGCCGCCCGATCACAGCACACCCTACTCGATCACTGCAAGAATATCGCTCTGCTTTACAATGATATACTCGTCTTCCTCGATCTTGACCTCTGTTCCTGAATACTTGGAATAGATGACCTGATCGCCGACCTTGACTTCCATCTTCACTTCTTTTCCGTCGATCATGCCGCCCGGTCCGACTGCAAGAACCTCCGCCTGCTGCGGCTTCTCCTTATTCTGTCCCGGCAGAACAATACCGGATTTTGTTGTCTCTTCTGCAACCAACTGTTTCAGTACGACTCTGTCGCCCAACGGTACCAATTTCATGATAAAGCCTCCTTATGTCGATTGATTTTGTTTGTTAGCACTCTTTTCGTTCGAGTGCTAATTGCTAATGCATATATTATGTTTTTTACATGGTCTTTGCAACCGTTAAAAAAGCAAATAGCACACTGTATTCTCTTATTTTCTCTTTATTTCTTTTATTTTCTTCTGTTTTCTCATTTTTACCATAAAAAGTATATTTCATACTTTCTTTAGAAATACTTCGCTTCTCTGCTTATCGCGCAAGCAGACGGGAAATGCTTCGCATTCCCCGCTCGCGTTGCTCGCCGCAAAGCATTTCCTGCGCCGTTGCTCGTGCCAGCACGGCAACGCCCCCGGAAACACTTTGCTTTTCTGCTTATCGCGCAAAAAAAGAGCCCCGCCTGCGCGGAACTCTTTCGAAACCTGTGCCTGAGCGCTTCGTTTTCACGGAAAGGCTTTCATTTACATGTATACGCTTCATCTGCATACAGACGTCTCTATTTGCATGCATACGCTTCATTTGCATGCATACGCTTCATTTGCATGCGTACGCTTCATTTGCATGCGTACGCTTCATCTGCATGTAGACGCTTTCATTTGCATGCATACGCTTCATCTGCATGCAGACGTCTCTATTTGCATGCGCGCTGCAAACGCTCCTGATAGCCGGGCGCATTTTTGATCTGATATTTTAAGTCAAACATCTCATATTCGGCATCGGAATAAAGCTCGTCAAGATTCTGCTCGACATTGTCCTTCATCACGATCCCGTATGCGACTGACGGTGAGAGCTTGGCATCCTCGAACTCCATGCACTCTCTGGCAATGCGCTCACAGTAATCCTTCGCTTCGTCCGGCTCCGCCATCGGAATGAGTACCGTAAACACATCCCCGTCCGTTCTGCCGATCACATAATCCTCCTTGGCGTTGCGCTTGACCATTTCCGCGATCACGCGGATCAGCCGGTCGCTCTCCTCATTGCCAAAATGATCATACGCATATTTCCAGTCATTGATATTCAGGCAGATCTCTGCTACCGGTACGACCTCGGAACGGTCGATCGTCTGCCTGCGCTTCTCAAAATAAGACTTGTTGAGCGTTCCGGTCAGAAGATCCTCCTCGTCCCCATGTGTCATGCGGTATTTCTCTTTTTCAAGACGACGCTCCAATTCATTGCTGTACTCGTCCAGCTCCTTATGCAGATAACTCTCCTGCCCGTATGCCGAAAAAAGCGCCGCCGTGTCCGCAAACAACCGCTCCATCCGCTCCTTTGCCTTTTCGTCCGATCCCTGTGCCTGCACATACAAATGTGCCACCGTCCGGTCCGCCACACGAATCTTCATGCCCGGACAGGCGGCAACGTCCGGAATCTCCCCCGTATAGCCGCCGGAGCGCGCCATCTGCTCGCCGTGTCTGTCCGTGAGCAGATACTCTGCGCCGCAAAGTGAGGACAACTGCGCAAGATATGCCGTCATCCGCTCCATATCATATAATTTCTGCAAGCTGTAATTCTTGATATTTTCGCTGATCCTCTCATCAAATGAAAGATTATGATAATCCATACCCCGCACAACACCTCCGCATTCTCATAATACGACTTTGTTCTTGCCGCTCGTCTTTCCTTCGTAAAGCTTATCATCCGCCTGTTTGATGATCGTCGCCATCGCAAAGCCCGGCACATATGCCGACGCGCCGAACGTCATCGTAAATTTGATCTCGTCTTCTTTGTACATAAAAGAATGATTCTCGATCGTCTGACGGATCCGTTCGCCGATCATACGCGCGATCTCGCCGTTTCCCTGCACAAGGATCAGAAACTCTTCTCCACCCCAGCGGCAGACGGCATCCCCCTGCCGGATCGCGTTCTTCATAATGTCCGCGACATGGATCAGCGCACGGTCGCCGCACTCATGGCTGTATGTGTCATTGATCCGCTTGAAATTGTCAATATCTCCAATGATAACGCTGAACAGCGTTCCCTTTACCTTCGCGCGGTTCATCGTCTCCTGCAGATGAACTTCCATTCCTCTGCGGTTCAATAGACCTGTCAGCGGATCCACATTCGCCTCATGTCCGAGATCCTCATTTTGCGTCATGAGCGCATTCGTGGAATCTTGCATTTCAATGATAAAATTGAACGAAACGACCATCATCAGGAAAAAGACAACAAACGTATTCGCCATGAACAAAACCGGGAAATCCGCTTCATCAATCAGAATGAGCGGCGCATTCCTTTTCATGTGCTGGTATAAAAGAACATACAGGACATATGCAAACACCGCCAAAAAGAGCGGCAGCAAGATCCTAAGCTTGGACTTTAGTGCGGAAAACGCCAGGTAAAAGCTGATCGGCACTACGCAGATGATGCATAAGAAAAACCCACTGTTCCAGCCAATCATGACCGTGCTTAAAACCGCATTAAACACCAATTCCACAAACGTCAGCGAATACACCAGCACCACCTGCTCTGACTTCACTGCCAGCAGAAGCAGGATATAAAGCGAAAGTATGACTAAATTATACATGACAAGCGGAAATACGGAGCACATGGTAAACAGCTGCATATACAAAAGATGCACCGCCATCACAATGATTACCAGCACACGCATTTTCGTCTTTGTCTCGATGACCTCGTCACCATTCATTTTTCTGCGAAATGACCGCAGCATATTCTTGATCGTTGTCCCCATCACAAGCTCCATTCCGGAAATTCTTATAACCCGCCCCTGGATTTCCCGTTTTTTCTCTTAATCGATCCGAAACATTGCCACAATCTGATTGAGTTTATCAACCGTCTCAATACAGTTTTCCACAAGCTCATTGTTCTGGACCGTCTGTTCAACAACACGCGTTGTTTTATCTGCAATATCCGTTACGCCGACCGTCGATTCATTGACCGTCGAGCTGATACCGGCAAGCGCACCCGCGATCGCTGAGATTGTATCCGCCAGTTTTGATACGGATTCCTCGATCGTGGACATACCGGAAGAGTAGCCTTCCGAATCCGTATAATAGCGTTCACCTACCTCCGAGAACTGCTGGTAATCTTTTAGAACCACTTTTTCAAGAAACTCAACCGTATCCCGCAGCGATTCCGCTAAGGAGGATACCGCATGGTTGACGTCCGCCACGATCATATTGATGCTTCCCACGGTCTCGGACGTCTGATTGGCAAGGGAACCGATCTCTGTTGCGACAACGGCAAAACCCTTGCCCGCTTCTCCTGCTCTCGCCGCCTCAATAGACGCGTTCAGCGCAAGCAGACTCGTCTGCGAAGAAATCGCCATGATCGCGCCCGTCAGCTCATTGATCTTCTCAACCGCCTTGGACTCTTCGATCGCCTGCTCCGTCTTCTCACTGATACTCCGATACATCTTTGTTGTGCGGTCCGTCGCCTCAAGCGTTGTCGCCTTCAGTCCCTCGGCGCGCTTCTTGACCTCGCTGGCAAGCCGCTCACCTTCTGTCGCAAGCGTTTTAATCTGCTCAGCTCCTTCTTCCATCTGACCGATATTGCCGTTGATGGTCTCCGTCGTCGCCGCCGTCTCCTCCATGCCTGCCGCGATCTGCTGCGTTGTCGCAGAGTTGTCCGTGCACTTACTGTTGATCTCCGCGGAGATCGCTTTTACCTCGTTCACATTGCCCGTGATCTGCGTGCTGACATCTTCGATATTGCCGACCATGGTGCGCAGATTCGCGCGCATATCACGGATCGCACGCCCCATCATACCGATCTCATCCTTTTTCTTGACGATCTTGGCGCTCGCCGGATTCCTTGTAAAGTTAAACTCACTCGTATCATGAATAATCTCCGTAATCACGCCAAGTTCGCGCAGCATATAGCCGACTGCAAAAAGACTGAGCACCATGCCAATAACTACCAGAAGCACACCCCCCACGGCCAGATAAAGCTGCATATCCGAAACACCGTGAAGAATATCGTCCTCATCCGCCGTCATAACAAGAATGCTCTGATTCTCCAAAACCCTGAACGCGGCATATTTCATGACGCCCTTAAATTCATATGTAATTACGTCCGGCTCCGGCACAACGCCCCGATCCAGTTCGGCAAGAATCTGCTTGACCGCCGCATTCTCGACCGGCTGACCAATCTTGTCCGGCGTCGGATGGTACAACATCGTGCTGTCACGCGCCACCAGATAAGAATAGGAAGAATCCACTCCGTCCAGCGTTGCGTCCGACAGGACCCCATCCAGCATCTCCACCGGCATTTCTCCTCCCGCAAGAGAAATTTCATATTCCAATGTTCCCGCATAGGCTATCGTCAACGACATCATACTGTTACGCGCCTGTTCCTTAATCAGCTTCTGGCTTCTCGGCAATGCGATTAAAATACATCCGGTAACCGCAATGATGACGAAAATCTCCGCAAGTACCATAATCTTAAATTTTAATGATCGAAAAAAATGAACCTTACTGCCTGTTGCGTTTGCCTCCATTCAAGTTGTCCTCCGTTTAGTTGTCTGATTTTTTCGCATGTATACAATATTTTGTTAATTATAACACATTTCTTCGCAATATAGAAGATTTTTTGTATATTTTTTCAATCTTTTTCAAACGTTTTCGCAATTGCCGTAAAAGAGTTTTCTGTCGTCATCCTTTTTTCATTGAAATTTTTCCTCTTTTATGTATAATGAAAACGTCGGTGTAAAAAATCAAGCAAGAAAGAAACAGAGGATTTCAAAATGATCAGTGCAAACAATGTAACGTACCGCGTTGGCAAAAAAGCGCTTTTTGAAGACGTCAATATCAAATTCACCGAAGGCTGCTGTTACGGTCTGATCGGTGCGAACGGAGCGGGCAAATCCACGTTCTTAAAAATACTTTCCGGGCAGTTGGAGACCACGAACGGCGACATTTCCATCACGCCGGGGCAGCGTCTTTCTTTTTTGGAACAGGATCACTTCAAATATGACTCCTATTCCGTCACGGACACCGTGATTATGGGAAACGCGCGCCTGTATGAAGTCATGAAAGAGAAAGACGCCATTTACGCAAAGGAGGATTTCTCCGATGAGGACGGTATCCGCGCCAGTGAACTGGAGGCGGAATTCGCCGAAATGGACGGCTGGGAAGCGGAATCGAACGCTTCCATGCTCTTAAACGGTCTCGGCATCGAGCCGGAGCTGCACACCGCGCAGATGAGCGACTTAAACGGCAGCGAAAAGGTCAAAATTCTGCTCGCGAAAGCGTTGTTCGGCAATCCCGACGTGCTCCTGCTCGACGAGCCGACAAACCACCTCGATCTGGATGCGATCGCGTGGCTTGAGGAATTTTTGATCAATTTCGAAAACACCGTCATCGTCGTCTCGCACGACCGTTATTTCCTTAATAAAGTGTGCACGCACATCGCGGACATTGACTACGGCAAAATCCAGCTCTATTCCGGCAACTATGATTTCTGGTACGAGTCCAGCCAGCTTCTCATCCGTCAGATGAAAGAGGCAAATAAGAAAAAAGAAGAAAAAATCAAGGAATTGCAGGAGTTTATCTCCCGCTTTTCCGCAAACGCGAGCAAATCCAAGCAGGCAACTTCCAGAAAGCGCGCTCTGGAGAAGATCGAGTTAGAAACGATCCGCCCGTCCAGCCGCAAATATCCGTATATTGATTTCCGCCCCGAACGCGAGATCGGTAACGAGGTGCTCACGGTGGACAATCTTTCCAAAACCATCGACGGGGTGAAAGTGCTCGACCATGTTTCTTTTATCTTAAATCACGACGATAAGGTTGCCTTTGTCGGCAGCAACGAACTTGCCATCACCACGCTGTTCCGCATCCTCGCCGGCGAACTGGAACCGGATGAGGGCAGTTATAAATGGGGCGTCACGACGTCTCAGGCATATTTCCCTAAGGATAATACGCAAGAGTTTAATAACGATTTAACAATTACAGATTGGTTGACGGGTTATTCTCCCGTGAAGGACGTTACTTATGTGCGCGGTTTCCTCGGCAGAATGCTTTTTGCAGGGGACGACGGCGTCAAGCGTGTCCGCGTCCTCTCCGGCGGCGAAAAAGTACGCTGTCTGTTAAGTAAAATGATGATCTCCGGCGCAAACTGCCTCATTCTTGACGAACCGACGAACCATCTGGACATGGAGTCGATCACGGCGCTCAACAACGGACTCATCAAGTTTGGCGGCGTGGTGCTGTTTTCCTGCCACGATCATCAGTTTGTGCAGACGACTGCAAACCGGATCATGGAATTCCTGCCGGACGGCACGCTCATCGACAAGATCACGACTTATGACGAGTACTTGGAGAGCGACGAGATGGCGCGGAAACGGACGGTATATAATGCCGACGCGTCGAAAGAGGACGATGAGAACTGATCCCATTCGGTGTCAAAAGCCCTGCTCCTATATGTATGATGTAACCCGCGGAAAGGAGGAATTTTCTGTGAAAGCTGTGGATCTCCATGTTCATTCCAATAAGTCGGACGGCTCCGTGTCCCCGTCAGGGCTCGTGGAGCTTGCCGTGCAAAAAGAACTGCGCGCATTCGCTTTAACGGATCACGACACGATCGACGGTCTTGACGAAGCAATCTTTGCCGCCGTGTCCTATCCTGATCTGGAGGTCATTCCCGGCATCGAACTTTCCTCGGAATATCACGGAAAGGACATTCATGTGGTCGGCTTATACCTCGACTATCACAATGAGGATTTTCTTGCGCAGCTCCATGTTTTCCAGCATTCGCGCGTAACGCGGAATGAAAAAATGTGCAATAACCTGCGGGAGGCAGGCATTGACATTACGTTTGAAAAATTGCAGGCTGAGTACGCGGGCAGCGTCATCACGCGCGCCCACTACGCCCGCTACCTGCTCTCGCACGGCTATGTGCAGTCGCTTCCGGAAGCGTTTGACCGCTATGTGGGAGATCACACCCGTTATTTTGTTCCGCGGGAAAAGATCACACCGGTGCAGGCAGTCGAGCTCATCCTGCGTGCGGACGGCATTCCCATTCTCGCGCATCCGACGCTCTATCACATGAGCGACGCGCATCTTGAGGAGCTGGTTGTGCTCTTAAAGGAAGCCGGACTTGTCGGCATGGAATGCGTTTACAGCACGTTTACTCCCGCGGAGGAGCGCGAAATGAAACGGCTTGCGGACCGCCACGGTCTTTTATACAGCGGCGGCTCGGATTTTCACGGCAAGGCGAAGCCGAACTTAGAAATGGGCACGGGATACGGTCATCTTTTCGTGCCGGAGACGATACTGGATGAACTGGTACGGTATAAGAAACGCCTCTAAATGAATGCACTGCATTCTTCCCACTGATTCACCGCACCGCCTGAAAGGCATGACCGAAAATAGATAAAAATTTTAGGAGCAGAAACACATGCAGCGAAAAATCCTGTTCACGGATCTGGACGGCACGCTCTTAGACGACAAAAAGCAAATCTCAGAGCGCACAAAAAAAGCGCTCTATGCGCTGAATGAGCAGGGGCATATTCTCGTTTTTACGACGGGACGCCCTCTGGGAAGCGTATTGGAGACCCGCGCGGCGCTCGGTCTGTGCTTTCCCGATTCCTATATGATCGCCTATAACGGCAGTCTGATCTGGCACTGCGATTCCAATACACCCGTTATTGAACATACGATCTGCATGGACGACGTGCGCAGCATTCTCGCGGAGACGCACGCGCTCGACGTCCACTGTCATACATACGAAAACGATACGATTCTTTTTGAGCGCGACCGCACGGAACTTTCCTACTACCGCACGCACATTCATCTGCCCGCGCGCATGGTTCCCGATATTGCGTCGGCGCTTGGCAGGGAGCCGTATAAGCTCATCGCCATTCATTTGGAGGATCATGCGCTTTTGGAAGAATTAAGGGCGCGGGTGCTCGCAAAGCTCTCGGCGCGGATCACCGCCGTCTTTTCCAACGAACATTATCTGGAGTTTTACCCGATCGACTCCGGCAAGGGAAATGCGGTCAGGAGTCTCTGCGATACGCTTCACATCCCGCTCTCCGACTCCGCGGCAATCGGCGACGAATCCAACGACATTTCCATGATCGACGCCGCCGGCTTGGGCTGCGCAATCGCCAACGCAAAGCCTGCCGTCCGGGAACACGCTGATCTTATCACGAAGAACGACAATAATCATGACGGCATCTGCGAACTGCTGGCGTATTTTTTTGGTGTTGACTGCTAGCGAAGTTTTCGGTTTGCAGACATATAGATCTGTGAAAAATTAAAACTTGATTTTATTTTTTTATGAAAGTATTCTATACCGCAATACCGCTACCATGCCACATTATCAAATACTTCGATTCCCAAAATCGTAACAACCGTTCCTTCCACATATTCCAATCCGGATTCAGCCGGCGCCATCGTATGTACCAATTTGACGCTATACAAAACCGCGCGGTACTCGACCGTTCCGCCGTCCTTGTAACGGAGCGGAACAGGAATGAGAAGAATGAGCGCAAGGATCATGCCGCATACGATCGCCGCTTTCTTTTTTCTGCCGGAAATTTTCTTCACAGAGTCAGCCCTCCACAATTAAATATCGCCCGTCATCAATTGCAAACACCTCGGATGCGCCTAGAATTTCCTGCTCCTTAGCGCCATCCACATCAATCCCTTCCTCATCAAAATATTCCCATACTTCTTTTGCGGAATCCACGACGACCGCCATGCAGTCCTCCAAAAATTCCTCCGCTTCCTTTCTTGTTTCCGCAACGCGCTCTGGAAAAAGCTGCCCCTGCTTTTCCAAAAACGCGTCCAATACGGCATTGTCATAAATCTGCATCTCTGTGCTCCTTTCTGCTTTCATCCTCTTTGGCAATTGTGAAACGCATCCGCTTCTATATCACGTCTCCTGCGCGATAACACTCTCTGATATAATCGCGCGGCTGATAATAAAAATCTGAGTTGTAATTTGAGATTGACTGATCGATCCATGACGTATATACCTCTATCAGCGTTCTGATGGGATCATCCGTACATAAATCTTCAATCAATCTCTCATAAACCTCGCCCACTGTCCAATAATCCGGCACCTCATACTTACATTCTGCCTCATTATCAAAACTTCCGACTGAAATACCGCAGGACGTGATAAACTCATCCGCTGTTTTCTCAATCGGCTCGCAATGCAGCACATCCGCATATTGATAAATGCGGCGTAATACGTTCTCGCCGAGCGCTAAAACGACATTTTCCCGCTTCTGCCGCTGCTGCCTGCCAATATATTCGATCAGACTACACAAAAAAAACAAGTTACTGTCATTCTTCAATGTTCACTTCACATCCTCTCAAAAAAGTCAGAGTTGACAACGCCTTCACAGTATGAAAGCTGATCTGGTGCGTTGGTCTCTTAAATTTTGCCAATGCCCAAAAAGCCTCGCGCGAAATTTTTCCGTCCACAAAATTTTGCACATAATTGAAAATGGTATCATTTGCCATCGGTCCCTCTACAATATCATAAGAATGCGCTTTCCCCAGCCTGCAGGAGACGATAAAATCCAACCATTCTTCTGTCATTTCTGAAAACTTCAATATTTTCAGCGTTTCATCCGGCGTATAGGCATACTCGTTTATCACTCCCGTATTTTGATAGCGTACCGCCCAACGCTTCGCCTGTTCTTTTAACAGCGTGCAATAAAAACCATAATAAAAATCCTTATGAAATTTTGTAATACGAATTTCCGGGTATTCCACAAGCTGTCTGCTGCCGTGATATAAAATCATATTGTGATCCACGCCTTTATTACTCCCTTTTTTTTCAAACACAACGGTTTCTCCTGCCCCAATATTTCTTTTTTCTCAACTTTCGCAAAACGTATCCCGCAGCACCTGGTACACACCCTTTTGCGTATAATCGGGGCACCGGTGGTTTGCCGCCCGTTTGACTGCGTCGCAGGCGTTCTCCACCGCATAGCTCATGCCCGCCGCCTTCATCATGCCGATGTCGTTCTCGTTGTCCCCGAACGCCATCGTCTCCTCGTAACTGACGTCAAAATATGTCTGCACAAAACGGATGGCGTTTCCCTTATCCACTGCCGCATCCATGAAATCAATCCACTCTTCTCCCGCCATGCAGACCTTGACATGTTCCTTCCAGCGCGGAATCATTTCCTGCTCCGCCACCCGGCGGACACTGCCGTTACGGTGCATCGCGCATTTGATGATCTGCGGATCGTTTTTTAACACATCCGGCACGACCTCCATCTTGTTATGGTAACTGTCCCGGATGAGCGCGATAAACTGCTCGTCCCGACTCTCTAAGAGACTTCCCTGCGGCGTCGATACCACAAACTCATACCCTTCTCCGCAGGCGCGCATCTGGCGGATGATCTCATGCGCCTGCTCTCTTTGCATATCCGTCACGGAAAGCGTCTTCCCCTGATAGACGATATGCGCGCCGTTTTCTGCGATATAGATCAGATGTTCACCGGCGTCGGCAAACATCCTGTGGATGCTGTGATACTGCCGCCCGCTCGCCACACAGCACAAAATTCCCTGCTCCGTCAGCCGCCGGAGCATCTGAACGATTTCCGGGTAAACTTCCGGTGACGAATCTTTCACCAGCGTGCCGTCAATATCCGTGGCGACAAGACGGATACGCCCGCCTGCACCCTGCCCGTCCGGTCCGCCGTTAACACCCGCCGCGACAGAACAATTGCGCCCGCCTGCACCCTGCCCGCCCGGTCCGCCCGGTCCGCCGTCAGCATCCGCTCCGCCAAGACGGTCACGCCTGCCTGCGCTCTCGCTCTGTCCGCCCAGCCTGCCGATCTCCTGCACAAGACGCGCAAGCGGCAGACCGACCACATTACAATAGTCCCCCGCGATCCGGCTCACATACGCCGCAAAAGAGCCTTGAATGCCATAGGCACCCGCCTTGTCAAGCGGCTCTCCCGTGCGCACATATTCCTCGACCTGCTCCCGCGTCATCGGCACGAACGTCACTTCCGTACATTCATAAAAACACCTTTGCCCGCATGGAGACAGCAAGGTTACGCCGGTATAGACCTGATGCGTCCGTCCCTGCAGACGCATGAGCATCCGCACGGCGTCCTGCGCATCCTTCGGCTTTCCCAAGACCGTACCGTCAACGGCGACGATCGTATCCGCCGCAAGGACAAGATACGGTTTTTCGCCGCATTCACGCCGCTGTATGTCCGCATGACCTTCCGCCGCACCACGCTCTTCGCTGAATACACAACTCTCTGCCTTGCGCTCCGCCAGATACCGCGCAAGCGCCGCATCCGCTTTCATTTTCGCAAGCTCCATAACGATCCGTTCCGGCGCAGTCTGTGTCGTCCTCTCCTCGCCGCCGCCCGCAAGCACCCGGAATGCAATGCCGATCTGCGCCAAAAGCTCCTTTCGCCGCGGCGACGCCGACGCTAATATGATTTCGTATTTTTTGTTAATCTCCTCGATTTTCACGCCTTTTCCCGCTCTCCTACCTGATTCGGATGTCAAAGACCTGCTCATAAAACGTTTCCCGGCAGATTGCAGGGCTTTTGACACTTCCATCTTACGCTTCGGACACATGCGTCTCCGGAATGAATATCCGCTCGTTGACTGCCGTATCCTTCTGCTTTGCGGCCGCCTTTGCCTCTTTGCAGAAACTGTCCTGACAGCAGAGCGCTTCCCTGCCGCGGCGCTCCGCCTTGACATAACTTCCGTCGCTCTGGCAGATGTGCGCCTTGACATTGTCTTTTAGCTGTACCTCTAAAATGTGATACGCCTGCGCCTTCAATTCCTCATCCTCAATCGGAAAAAGAATTTCCACGCGCCGCTCTAAGTTTCTCGGCATCCAGTCCGCGCTTCCCATGTAAATCTCCGGTTTCCCGTCATTTTCAAAGTAAAAAATCCGCGCATGCTCCAAAAAATTACCGACAATGGAACGCACATGAATGTTCTCGCTCACACCGGGAATCCCCACTTTCAGACAGCAGATGCCGCGCACGATCAGCTCCACCGTAACGCCTGCGCAGGACGCCTCGTACAACGCCTCGATCACATCACGGTCGCAGAGAGAATTGACCTTGGCAATGATGCGCCCCTGATTTCCATTTCTTGCCTGCTCCGTCTCCCTGCGGATCAGATAAAGAAAACGCTGCTTTAACCAAAGCGGCGCAAGCGCCAGCTTGTTCCATGAAAGCGGTTCGGAATAACCGGACAGCATATTGAACACCGCCGTCGCATCCTCCCCGATCTCCTCATTGCAGGTGAACAGTCCCGTATCCGTGTAAATCTTCGCGGTCGCGTCGTTGTAATTGCCCGTTCCAAGATGTACATACCGGCGGATCCCGTCTTCCTCCCGTCTGACAACAAGTGTTATTTTACTGTGCGTTTTCAAGCCGACCAGACCGTAGATTACGTGACAGCCCGCTTTCTCCAGCTTCTTTGCCCACACAATATTATGTTCCTCATCGAAGCGCGCTTTCAGCTCCACAAGCACAGAAACCTGCTTTCCGTTGTCCGCCGCCTGCGCCAATGCCGCAATGATCGGCGAATTGCCGCTGACGCGGTACAGGGTCTGCTTGATGGCGAGCACATCGGGATCTTTTGCCGCCGTCTTAATAAAATCGACCACCGGCAGAAACGACTGATACGGATGGTGCAGCAGAATATCTCCTTTTTTGATCTGTTCAAAAATATCCGCATCGGGCGGCAGTTTCGGATGATTCTGCGGGCAGTATTCCTCCCGCTTCAAATGTTCAAAGCCCTCCAGCCCGTACATTTTCATTAAAAAAGTAAGATCGAGCGGCCCGTTGATCTCATAAATTTCCTCCGTGCTGATCGCCAGCTCCCGCTGAATTACTTTTAGAAGCCGCTCATCCATTCCCGCCTCGACCTCTAAGCGGATCGCCTGCCCCCACTGACGTTTTTTTAACTGCTTCTCAATCTCCTTTAACAGATCTTCCGCCTCGTCCTCCTCGATCGTCAGGTCTGCATTCCGCATGATCCGGAATGGATGTGCACAAATTATATCGTAATTTAAGAAAAGTTTCCTTATGTTTCGTTCAATGACTTCTTCTAACAGAATCACACTGATTCCGTTTTCCCCCGCCGGCAGCGGGATGATGCGCGGCAGAACGCTCGGCACCTGCACGGTGGCAAATTCCGGCTCCTCCTCTTTTCCTTTCTTTAATAAAAGAGCGCCGATGTTCAGCGATTTGTTGCGGATCAGCGGGAACGGCCGGGAGGAATCCACCGCCATCGGCGTGAGTACGGGATAAATATTGTCCTCAAAGTAGCGGTCAAGATATTCCCCTTCTTTTTTGGTCAATTCCTCATGATGCTCGATCACGCGCAGTCCGTTTGCTTTTAGCTGCGGCACGAGCGAACGCCGGTAGACGGCATATTGCTCTTTGACGAGCGCATGCGTCTCTTCTTCTAATAAGGAAAGCTGTTGTTTCGGCGTATAGCCGGCAATATCCGTTTTCTTATAGCCCGCATTCACCATATCTTTCAAAGATGCGACGCGGATCATAAAAAACTCATCCAGATTTGAAGCGGTAATGCTCAAAAATTTTAGTCTCTCAAACAACGGATTCTGTTTATCCTTTGCCTCCGAAAGCACGCGCTTATTAAACAGCAGCCAGCTTAACTCTCTGTTCGTATAATATGCCGGATTCCCAAAATCAACCGATTCTGCCATAGCACTGCCCTGCCTTTCCCCATTCTCACATTTCCTCAGATTTTCTTCTCGGACTTCCGATGAATGACCGGTCTGACGCTGTATACCTCTTCAAAGAAATCCGCCCTGTTGCGAAACAGTCCTTTTTCTAAGGTAATATCCGTCGCAGAATCCACATAGAGCAGCAATTCCTGCTCCTTTAACTGCGCCTTGATATTCTTGAATTTCTGCTTGTGGCTGCGGTCAAGCCCGTTCGCCACGCGCAGGATTGCCGTCAGCTTTGCAATCACCAGATACACGCTTTTATCAATATTTTCGTTTTCCGAAAATTCCCCATAGGTCGAGAATTCCAAATGGTTGTATTTTACCACATTCGCCACGATTACCCGCTCCGTATGGGACAATCCGATGATTTCCGTAGAAAGAATGATGCTGTAGGAGCATTCGCTCACATTCGTCAGGCTGATGTATTTTCCACAGTCATGCAGACGCGTCGCGATTTGCAATAACAGTCGTTCTCTTTTCCCCAGCCCATGAATCTTCTTCATGCTGTCGTAAATCGTAAGTGCAATGGATTCCAGCGTATCGCTCCTTTTCCGGCTTCCCATATAGCGCTTGCTGATATTTTTGGCGCAGGCAATAATATCCTGTTCAAAATCATGCGTGAACGAAATCAGCTTCGTGCGCTCCGCGTACTCATAGGCGATCCCGTCGCAGAGCGTCACGCCGGGCGCCCAGATCATGTTCGCGCCGCACGTCTCCAAAACCTGCGCCGTGATGACCGCCGAAATGTATAGAAGATTGCTGTTTTCCTCGGAAATGCCAAGATGTTCGGCAATCTGGCTGTTGGTAGAACGATCCATCCGCTCCATGAACTGTGCGTAAATCTCCTTATCGACATAACCCGGAGCCGGACCGCCGGGAATCCCCTTTTGCAGTACCATGGAAATATAGTCGTCCACGACGATGATATGCCTGATCGCACCGTCCTTCAGATAGAGTTTCTTGAACACGGCAAGCTGATTGTCGATCATTTCCCTGAGCAGCTCATGAACCTGACTGCGCTTGGGATTGAGTCTTTGCAGATTATCGTTCAGTCGCAGCACGCCGAGACGCATATTCTGGGTTGTCACGAGCGTATCTTTTTCGAAAAGAGAAAGCTGGATGGAACCGCCGCCGATGTCGGCGATCAGCGCGCCCTCCTCGATGATCCGGTTAAAATCCTCTCCTTTGGACGCAATCGCCTTATAATCGAGGAAACGCTGTTCCGAATTGCTGAGGAGACTGATCTCCACCCCCGTTCTCTGCTTGATCTGATCTAAAACAATGAGCACGTTGCGCGTCTCGCGCACGGCGCTCGTCCCGTACGCTTTGTAAGCGCCGACCTGATAGGTCTTCATCATATTGGTAAATTCCCGCAGCACCCTGCAAAGCTCATCCATATTGTCATAGCTGATCTTACCGGAGGCATAGCTGTCCGTCCCCAGATCCAGCCGATGTCTGATATGGTCAATCTCCCGTAATTTGTTCTTTTTGGATATTTCAAAAATTTTCATCGACAGCTCGTACGAGCCGACGTCGATCGCTGCAAAGGTCTTTACCGCCATATTCGATCATGCTCCTTTCCCGGTCCGCCTTCCTGCGCCGGTTTTCACTAAACTGTCCGCACAAAACGTTATTTCCCGACACGAAACGCCCCTCATCCGGCAAGCGTCCTGCGCCGTCACTTCTCACGTCCGGCAGGCGCCAACCATCCTGCATCATTACTGTCCCACGCCCAGCAGATGGTCGATAAACTGCTGTGCCAGACGCCCCGATCTGCCTCCATGCGCCAGTTCCCACTGGTTCGCCTGCAGCAGAAGTTCCTCCTTCGGCATGGTGACGCCGTTCCGCTCGGCAAGCGCCAGCACGATCTGTTCAAACTCCTGCTTATCGGGCGCGCCGAAATAGATCGTCACGCCGAACCGCGATACGAGCGACAGCTTCTCCTGCACCGTATCATTCGTATGAAGTTCCTCGTCGCGCTCCGCCTTATCCCGGAAGCTTTCGCGGATCAGATGCCGCCTGTTCGACGTCGCATAGATCAATACATTCTTAGGACGCTTCTCCAAGCCGCCCTCAATGACTGCTTTCAGATATTTATATTCCGTCTCAAATTCCTCAAAGCTGAGATCGTCCATATAAATAATGAATTTATAGTTCCGGTTTTTAATCTGCGAAATCACGTCGTTCAGACACTGAAACTGGTGTTTATACAACTCGATGATGCGCAGTCCCCTGTCATAATATTGATTCAGGATTCCCTTGATACAGGAGGATTTTCCGGTTCCCGCATCCCCGAACAGCAGACAGTTATTCGCATTCCTGCCCGATACAAACGCTTCCGTATTGTCCGTCAGCTTCTTCTTGGCAAGCTCATAGCCGATCAAATCGTCTAAATGAACATGTTGAATGTTTAATATAGGTTTAATAAATGTGCCTGTCTCCTGCGCTTCCACGCGGAATGCCTTATGGAGTCCGAATCTGCCGACGCCGTATTCCTGATAAAACTGCGTCAACACGTTTTTGATTTCCTGCGCTGTCGCACATTCCCCAAGCCACTGCGCAAGCGTGCAGATCCGGTCTCTGATCCGTGTATTGTACACATGCCCCGCCGTCTCGCACCGCTCATAATGCTCCACCATGGAAAACGCGGGAACGGAAAGCCGCCGCATCATCGTTCCGAAATCGTAGGTGAAAAACTCCCCGATGATTTCCAGATCATGCGCCGCCGCATCGTCCAGCGTTCCCTTGATACCGCCCACGATCTCACACGACATACTGTACGGATTCTCATCATTCACAAGCAGATCGGCAAGGTAGCAATGCCAGACGTTCCCATAAAAACCGCGCTCCGCCGCACAGGTCAAAAGCCCGCTCACACAGCCCGAAGCAATGGCGGAAAGCTCTTCATTATCCCGATCCTCATATCGGTGAACCAGATGCGCCATGGACGTAAAGAGCGTATCGTTCAACGCTCCCCGATAAATCAATAACTGCTGTTCTTTCATAATGATCACACGCCTTTCCTTCCTAAATCGACAAACGACAGTCCCATCCTGTCGCTGTCTGCAAAGAATGACCGCCCGGTCCTTCTTCAATAATTTCCTAATATTTTCATGCTGCGCGCTTCCTCACGCAGTCCGCGCAGCGCGTTTTTGACGGCGCTCTGTGAAAGATTCCCGTCAAAATCAATAAAAAACCGATATTCCCAGCTCCGCTCCTCGATCGGACGGCTCTCGATCTTCGTCATATTCAGATTATTATAAATAAAATGCGAGAGAATATGGTAGAGCGAGCCGCTCTTATGCGGTATTTCCAGGCAAATGCTGATCTTATCCGCATCCTTCCGGAATACTTTCTGGTTTGTCACGACGATAAAGCGCGTCGAATTGTTCTTACTGTCGTTGACCCCCTGCTCCAATATGGTAAGCCCGTAGACCTTCGCCGCATAAGCGCTTGCCAGCGCCGCCTGCGAAACGTCGCCGCCGTCCGCTACTTTTTTTGCCGCGAACGCATTATTTTTTAGGCTGATCTGATTCCAGTTCGGATGCTCCTGCAAATAACGCGCGCTCTGCATAAGGGACTGCGGATGCGAATAGACGGTGCGGATGTCGGAAAGCTTTGTCCCCGGCAGCGCCATCAGGCAGTGCTCGATCGGAATGATCTGCTCCCCGACGATATAGTTTTCAAATTCCACCAAAAGATCGTAAATCTCGCTGACGATCCCCGCTGTCGAGTTCTCGATCGGCAGAACGGCGTAGTCCGCGCTTCCCTCCTCGATCGCCGCCATCGCGTCGCGGAACGTCTCGACGGGGCAGCTGTTGACGTCTTCTCCGAAAAAACGCTGTGTCGCCGCCTGGGAATAGGAACCCTCCGCCCCCTGAAAAACAACGCGCGCGCGCGCCGTGTCAAGCTGATCCACACTGATAAACGGAAGCCGCCCCGTGCTCCCCGCATCGGCAAGCATCTGATATTGCAGTTTGCGGCTCATGGACATGATCTGCTCGAACAGTTCCTGTACGCCATGGCTGTTAAACTCGCTGCGCGCCAGCGCCGCGACCTTCTGCAGCTTTTCATCCTCCCGCGCCCGGTCAAATACTTTTTTTCCATTTGCGATCTTATACTCCGCGACTCCCTTGCAGACCTCCATGCGCTCCTCGTACAGCGCCACGATCTGTTCGTCAATCTCGTCGATCCGATTCCGTAATTCTCCTAAATCCTTCTGCATATATCCGCCCCCGTCATGCTCAAGCAGGTATTTTACAAGCGATAAAAAAAGATTTCCCTGTATACCGTTCAGCCGTCTGAATCCTTTCGTTCCTCTCTGCCTTTATTTTATACCTAAACGCCGGCTTGAACAAGAAGCATTTTCCATCCGCCGTTATTTTTCCGACCGTTTTTCAACGTTTTTTCGATGTGCGGCAATTTTCTCTTTTCTATCCGCGCCAAGTCCGCTATAATAAAAAAGAGTTCCGCTGACGCGAAACTCTTTCGAAGAATCCGCTATGCGGATTCTTCCGGACTACGGAAATTCCTATAAATTTAGAAAAGAGTTCCGCAAAATTTGAATTTTTCTATTATTAAGTAGAGAAAGGTGTGGCTTCGGTTATGAAAAAATTACGTCCTGTTCTTGTCGTTCTTATCATTGTGCTCATTCTCGGCATTCTGATCGCTCCGAAATATCTTTTGAAAGAGCGCATAGAGACTTATCCCGACGACACGATCGGCAATACGGCGGGAAATTTGAATAACGGTGGTTATTTTTGTGAATCGGACGGCGTTGTCTACTTCGCCAATTTCTATGATAACGGTACGCTTTACCGTATGAACCCAGACGAGACCGGCATCGAAAAGCTCAACAACCAAAGCATCCGTTTTCTCAACGCCGCCGGCAGCCATCTGTATTATTTTCTGGCGGATAACCGCAACGGCTCCGATCTCGGCAGTCTCTTAAAATCGACCGGACTCTACCGCTCCACCACAAACGGAAAGAACATGACCTGCTTAAAACGCGGTACGTTAGACACACTGCTGCTTATCGGCAATTCTATTTATTTTTTATATTATGAGGACACCAAAAACTTTACGATGCATCGGATCGGCACTTCCGGGCAGGACGATCAGGTTATCACGGATTATATCGCCAATCCTGCCTGCGGGAACGGCACGAGCATTTATTTCCACGGCACGCAGGACGACCACAATCTCTACCGTCTCGATACGCTGACAAACGACATCGCCCGCATTTGGGACGGCAGTCTGTGGAATCCCGCTTATTCGGACGGCTGGATCTACTATATGGATCTGTCCCGACACTACGCGCTTTCGCGCCTCAATCTCTCGTCGGGCGCCACCGAAACGCTGACGACGGACCGCGTCGAGTTTTTTAACGTCTCTGCGGATTATGTATTTTATCAGACCGTGGACAGTGAGACGCCCGCCCTGAAACGGATCAATAAGGACGGCTCCGGCATGGTCACGCTCGCAGAGGGCGTCTACCGCAATCTCTGTCTGACAAGTCAGGCCTTATATTTTAGCGCGTACGGCGACGATATGACCATGTATCGCTGCGCGCTCGGCTCCGATTATCCGCAGGAATTTACCGCCGCGCGTGATGCGGTAACATCCGAGTAAGGTGCGGCGCACAGGACAGCTCCTGTAACGGAGCTGTCCGTCCCGCCCGATATGCCCTCATCTGAGTGAGGGACGGCGCACGAGACCGCTTCCGGTTCGCCTTTCTCTGCCCTTCCGGCAGATTTTTTAAGAATTAATATCACACTCTCTGCATAACTGCTCTAAAGGGGGGATGGCCACTCTCCTGATTTCTCAATAAAGAAGGCTTTCTAAGCCTCACACTACAATCTAGCTGAAATTCCGCTACTTCTTCAGTATATCTGTATAATTTTACATCTATCCATATTGGAACAAGCGGCTCAAAAAAAGCTAAGCATGCTCTTCCCCCGCTCAATTATTGGATTAATCCTAAATCTACACTTACTAAAATCAACTTTTTGGTGCATAATGTCCGGACGCATTTGTTATGGTTCTTATATAAGTTCACTCTGTTTCTCATCTTCCTGCTTTTCCTGTGCAAGTTCGCCCCGGTCAAATAAGAAGCGGATAATCTTGCCATTCTCTTCCGTTTCATAGCGCAGTCCTTCCCCGTCATACCGGTTAGACTGGAGAATTCTCTCCTTAGCGCCGTCCGCCTCTGCCGAGACAATGCCTGTCTGACGGTTTGCCGTATCATATATATACTTCTTCCGGTTCGCTTTTCCCTGCTCTTCCAGCAGATTTGTTCCTTTCAAAATAAGTTTCATACTGAATACCTCGCTTTCATAAATAAGTTC
>JAMPAG010000015.1 GCA_023667365.1 bacterium
GCCTCTTTTCGTTCAAGATTGCAAACGAACGGAGTGAGTTTCGCAATTACCTAATGTATTCATACGAATATTCAATTCCAAATGTCACTTTTCTTTTTAAATTTCCGATATAAAAAAAATCACTCTCTATATCAATTGACTCTGACAAAAATTTCATAGCAAGTTCAACAATACTATTCTTATCTTTAATTTCAACATCTTGTAATTTAGATAAATCTATTGTTAAACTAGTGGTTGCTGGCATTAGTACCATCCCATCTTTTCTTTCAAAACATATATCATCATCCACTTTTTGCTGTTCTACAACCGTTTGTGTCTGTAATTGAATTTCATTTTCGCATTGAACTGGCAAATGAATACTTCTTATCTCTGTCACTAACTGATTACATTCACTAATAATTCTTTCTCTACGTTTAATATATTTGAAGGACTCCTTAATAGAATAGGGAATTATCTCATTTTGCATTCTATCTTCAAAATAACACCCTATTTTTAAATTTGAAAACCCACCCTTGGCACGCTTACCATTCACCAAAATATTTTCTACAGTATCTCGTATAATATCCTTAATATATTTTTTTACATCACTTTTTGATTTACCACCACTTAATGAAAACGGGGTAAGACGTCTATTAGCAATGTCAAAGGGCATATCATTTGGCATACCGTAATCCGTGTTGAGAATACAAATCACATTTTTCCATCCCACAACTTTTGTGGCATATCCCAATTCCAGCATAACATTAGGATTAGGCATTAATTTTTTCTTCCCTGTTGGGTTACCATCCTTATCTATAACATCATACTGGCACACAGCAGTTACATCAGCAATAAATATATCACATGCATCTATTTTTGAAAAAATAATCTGTACAATATCCGGTGAACCAAACGCTCCCTGCGTATCACGATCAGCCGCAACATCAACCGTATCTCTTAAAATTCGTACTGCATCTTTAATACTATCTTGTATAATATTTCTTGTAGTGTTTCCTGGTAAATCAGACTGCCAAGAATAAAAAATAGTAATTTTTGAATTAGCCATATTCGTCTCTTCACCGCCCTTTTATTTCGTATAATAATCTTTCATTTTTACCAACAACCGTTTTAACAAAATCCTATTCACCAAATAATTCTGCTTCGCCATATGATTCTAAAATAATTATTATCAATTATCCACCGGCAACATATATTTTTTAGTCTTATTTTTACCTTCACCCTGTACAATTCCACATTTTTCAGCCTTGCATAACAGTCTGCTCGCAGTTTTAACCTCTACATCCAATAAATCCGCTGCAATACCACTTGATATTTCATGATGTTCTTCTAGATATGTTATGATTACACTCATTCTATCCTTTTCCTTATCGGACATTTTATCGGACATTTTATCGGACATTTTATCGGACATTTTATTACTATCATCAAAGCCTTCTCTAATAAAAATGGTTGTTTCAAGATATGTTCTTCTTTCATCAGTTTCAAATAAAGGCTTCGGCGAACCATTCTGTGACAGCTCACGTAAAATTTTAGGAATGCCTGTCCCCTGTCTTTCAGAAAGATCTATCTCTTTAAAAAATTCACCGATTCTCCTATTTCGATATTTACGTGCTCTTACCTTTCCTGCTGCAAATTTCTCCATATCAATATACAAATCTGGTCCCGGAAAATTGATAATCATAATCCGGTCAAGATATATCCGCACCTCTACCGGCGTATCTTCTCTATATGATTTGTGAAATACCGCATTGACAACCGCTTCTTCTAATGCATTATAAGGATAATTCACACATTTTACAGATTTCTCTTCGTTTTGAATTTTAACCGTCTTTTCGATGATAATATTGGTTTTAATGTAATCCAATACATCTGTTACCTGTTTCCATATTGGACCGGTAAATGTCTTCTCAAACATAATATCCCCAGCTTCAGCTTCCTTGGTATTAAATCTAACAAGATTTATCTGAGCACCTGGTATGAGTTCGTCAGGTCTATCCGCAAACATCATAACAGCAATATTCCTTAATTCCAAATCGGCGTCTGTTTCATTTGCCACTTCTAACGACACCAATAGGTCATCCATACTTCTACTATTTAATTCCGTCACTAATGAACTGTTGCTATCACGCAAATAATCTTCTAAATATCCTCTTCGGATAATATCAATCTTAGCTTTACGATGTACACGGTCATCAAATGGAACAGCATTGAATTTTTCAAATAACTCTGCAATTTCTCCTTGTTTGGCAACTGTTGTAAGAGAGGCCGGTCTAATCCAATAGTACATTGTTTTATCCGGCTTTTCCCCTGTCTTTTTTGAATACACATCTTTAGGCGCTCTATATGGACCTGCATCACCCGGAGAACACTTCAAATAAATTAAATGTGTATCTGGATTTGGATAATCAACAGGTTCTATTTGAGGGATATATCGCGGTTCAATCTGATTACAATACTGAAAAATCTCTTGCTGAATGTTGTCAAGTTGCTCCTTTGGAATCCCTTTCGGAGGAAGGACTGGAATCCCATTTTCCCCCGCCACTCCTATAACTATATAGCCACCATTTACATTTGCATAGTCATTTGCAAATGCACAGATGGTATGAATAATGTCAGAAGGATTCCAGCCTTCCTTGTATTCGGCTCTATTTTGTTCTACTACTTTACCTACTAATAAAGTTTCTATTTTTAAAGGTATCATTAATTGTAAGACCTCCGTTCTGTCTCAAATTAGCAAAGTACTAAGACTTTAAAAATCACTTCTTATTTTTTATCATAATCACCATCCGATAAGCGACTCAAAAAGATTTCCATTATGTCACTTTCATGATAATCCCATTTACTCTCAAGTTCCTTAACAATTTTCTTTTTCTCCGCTTCAGTTAAAATAGAGCTGTCATAGGAATACAAGAAAATCAATTCTATCAATTTAGAATTTCCCATAATCATATTTTTCTTCACATCATCCCATATTATTTTTCTCCATACATCATTTTGAATCCAGAACACACTAGGAGAAAACTTATTAATAATATCTTTATACTCCAAATTTTCCCTTTCCTTTATTCGTACCACAGCCTTAGTAAACGGAATTAAAGATACTGGTCTAAAGAACACATGCCCACCATCCTTATTTCTATATTCCCCTATGCCAGATTCTACACTAAAAGCATCCTTGCATGTATCAATAAGTGCCGTCCAATATGCTTCACATTCGTGTGTAAAGCGTTCAATTACATCGTCACTCGGTCTATGTCTAATATATTCACCCACTTTTGCTCTACCCTTAATCGGTTTTTCATCTAACCCATTTACCGGTATATCTTTAACAAAAAGCCACGCCAACTCCTTATTACACTCATAATATGTTATAATGGTAGTTAGTGCCCTTTCGTTATTATCTGGTATTGCCTTAGTTTTTGAATCTAAAATTCTATCATCTTCAAATAAATTGGATTGGTCAATTATATTTCTTGAAGCAATAGCTATCACATCATCTTCATCTAATGCTATTATATCTCTCATCGAAACAGGTTTTGCGTATCTATTCAAAGTACTAAACATTCTGCGAGTACGTTGCATTCCCATTTCATTTTTGCTATGTCCGATAAAGATAACCGGTACTCTTTCTTCTCCTATATCCTGATTCAACTCCAACGCTTCTTTTATTCCAGCTACTCTATGTTGCCCATCAACAGGGAAAATTTTTTCTTGCCCTGATAATGTCAACACTCCCAAATCATAGTTATCTTGTCCGTTTTCATCCTCAATTCTTATTTCATTCCAACGCGGTTCGCCATCATATACTGCAAGAATCAATGCATTAAAAAAACGTTCTTCTTGCGAAGTCAAATAATGTGCAATGCTTTTATAATTTTCAGTAATACTTCTCTGAATCATTTGACTTAACAATTCCGATTTATGTAATTCATCATTAATAGGGCTAACATAGTTTTTCACTTGATTAAAACTTAATGAACTTATATAGTATACCCATATTCCCATCTTAGACCTTATTGCTGGCAATTTTAACTCATTCTTTTTCATATCAAATAACCTTCTTTCCTAAAATGCATCTGTTGCAGGTAAATAACTAATATATTGCTCTGGAATTTGTGAATTACATGGTGGAATAATGACCCTAATTAATTCACGTTCCACACGTTCTATAAGTTCATCATCATCTAACGGAAAATAATAAAAATATAATTCTTCTCCCCACAACTCCCTCATATAAGCAATTTTAACCCGATTATCCGACAAATATTCTTTACATCTCCTTTGTAAACTAAATCCACTCTTCCTTCTAACTCGACCTATATACATAATATATGTATGTAAGTTAGGTATAACTTCTGGTTTTAACAAAAAGATATATATTCCACCTTTGTCATTTGGCACTTTATCAATATCTTCATTTATGCCACTACAATCTTCATTCATAAACTTGATAAACTGCCATTGTCCAGATACTAGTTGCTTTATTTCCGAATCAATGGTTTTCCATTTGTCAATATTAAGAATAAAATCTAATGTTAACTCCTTTTCCCTTCTACACATATCAACCACGTTCATACAATTCACCTTCATTCTTCATCACTGGTAAATATTTTAAATATAATCCTTGAATTTTCTATTCCGAGAAGGATGCCTCAATTTTCTTAATGCTTTTGCCTCAATCTGTCTTACTCGTTCTCTTGTAACATTTAACATCCCACCGACTTCTTCTAATGTACGTTCTTGATTATCTACAAGTCCATATCGCAACTCCAACACATATCGTTCTCTATAACTCAAAGTTCCAAGTGCATTCTCAACATGTTCTTGCATCGTGCTCTGCAACATAGCCTCAATATAGTCTTCCGCTTCCAAATCATCCGGAACTTCTAAATATGGCAAAATATATTTTGTAATTTCCTCGTCAGACAATCCGGAACGCACCTTTTCCTTATCAGTGAGCAAACTTACTGCCTCTTCAAAATCATCTTTTTCTATTATCCTACCGACATCTGAAACAATAATATTTAACTGGTCTCTATAGTGTGCCGGGTATCGGAGAATTGTTCCTCTAATGGTTCCTTCTCGTTGCATATACTGTCTTACCCACAGCGGGAAGTAAGACGAAAACAAATCCGGACTAGTAACATCATACTTTTCAATCGCATTTATCAAACCAATTACCCCATTTTGAAAAGCTTCTTCGAAATCACAGTAATTGTCCTTTGAATAATAGTATGCCTGTTTCATCACAGTCCTAAGATACATTTTAATCATTCTGTCCTTAGCATAGTTATTGCCGTTTTTTGCTTCACTTATGATAGTCTGCCACTCCTTTGACTGCGGTGGTAGAATATCTAAAATACCATCTATAATTACTGCACAATTAGGATACTCTCTCTTAATCTTCCCTAAGAGTTCATCATAATCCAAGTGACTTCTATCAACATAGGATTCCGCATCATTAATATCTTTCTTTGCTTCCGCATCTTTCACAATCATTTTTTGATGAAGTAACTTGTCGCATAAACTATCAATCTCCACTAAGTCCAAATCATGTTCAATACAGATGTCTATGATATCATCCTCTAAGAGAAAACCTTTTTTTTCATATTCAGTTTGTAATATTCTCTCAACGAGTTGTTTCTTATCACTTGAATTATCCATACCTTACTATTTCGCCAATCTACATAATGTACTGATTTGGTCAGCATCTATCGTCTGGTTATACCTGTCATCCATTTCTTCCATAAAATCATATAAATTCTTCAGGTAATCTTCTGTGCTGGTTGCCGACTCAATCAATTTTTCATACAAAATATCAACACCACCTAAAACATATTGCTCATATAACTTCTCGTCGTTCTCTGCCTGTGGACTATTAAACTGTCTAAAGGCTTTATCCACTCTTTCGTCTATTGATGCTGCATTCTTTTTATCCAAAAGCATAATAAGTCTATATGTAAATGCAAGATCATCTCCATTTTCAATCAGCTGTTGTGGAAATATTTTTGTAGGTTTCTGACTGCCATCTCCATTATTAACATCCGACTTCTTCTGATACAAAAAACCAACAATAGGAGCCATCATATAGACATCAAGATTTCTCTTAAATAATTGATTCTTATCATCAAATTTTGCAGTCAATTTATTTACTTTTTCTGCATGTGTTCCTTTGAATGAGTATTCTTTATCAAACATGTCTATTACCTCCCAATCAATTCTGTTTCGAATTCATTTTTTTTATCGAACAGGTATCTCATACCTACTTTGCTACCCATATTATCTTCTGCAATCTCACCATCGGTATCCTTAATAAAAATGATAACCTGTTCTGCAACTTTAGGTAATGCATCACACACCGTTTTTATTCTGGTTTTGTCAAACGCAGACAACGGTGCATCCATAACTAGCGGATATGCCTCTGTCATAAGCATTGAATTTTCATCTGAATTATTCTCTCTTGCCATCTTAATGACTCCAGCGATAAATGCAAAAATCACAGAAATACTTTGTGCTGTTGAAGTTTCCACATCTCCGGAATATCCCTCAAAATCATCCACTTGGATTTGAATATTGTATTTATCATCCAATTTCAAAGAAAATCCACCATTATAAATTTCTTTGAATATTGCATTTACTGTTTCTTCCAGCTGTTCTCTTACTTCAGTTTCTTTTCCTTTGTAAACAGAGAATAAATACTTATACATATAGGTAGCATAAGCTTTAAATCTTGCAACACGCCTGTTGTTATCATCTTTCAGTACAAGTTCATTAATTCCGGTTTCGCAACGTTCTCTCTTTGTACCAATTCCGCCTCTTTCTTCAACAAGACGAACTCTTTCTGCACGCAATTTTTTCACTTCTCCATCATAAAACGTATACTTTTTTTGGAGTTCTCCAACATTGAGCATACCTTCAAGTTTTTTGTTTATAGTTTCAATCCGATTTGATAAGTCAGCATAATCAGCATCAAATCCGCTTACAACACCAAACTTATTAGAAATATCATCAAATGCATCTGCTGCACCCCTGCTCTTTAATTCACACTCACGGGCAAACTGACCAATTAAAGTACCAATGCTCTTAGGAGGAATATAATCCAATACCTTATTTAACTCTGTATATGCAGCTCCACCAAACTCAATAGATGTACCACATAAACATTTCTTCCTATTGATAAGGAATTGAATCGTTCTCGCGTGAATATCAGGAATTCCTGTATCCAATTTATCTGCATCGACCAGCTCTTTTAATGCGTCATGAATCATTTTTGTTGCCATCCACGAAGCACCTTTACGATTAAAAGTATCAATTACACCTGATATACTTGACACTTTGCTCTGTTCTAAGCCCGCAATTTTGCTCTTTAATTTTGTTCTTTCTTGTGCATACTTCTCGCCATCACGATTTTCAGCAATCTTTACTTCATATTCCTTTGCCTTTTCGCTTGCTGTATACTCCTCATTGTCAATTTCGGATAATCTCTTTTCAATCTGCTCTAAACGAGCATCATAACGAGATATCTCATCTCTAAGTTGTGCAATTTTAGAGTCACTCTTTGAATCATAATCACCTTCGTAACTCTTGATAACCGTATTAGCAGATCTTCCGCCCAAATGTTCTAATGCTTCAGTAAATGCACTTAATCCAAGCAAACTCTTTACCGCATCTGCAAATTCCTTGCTTTTACCCTTCCTTATTTCCTTACTCATATTTCCGATTCTTTCTCCGTCAAAGAAGAAATATTTCGCAAGTTCCTTTGGAAGAATCTCCTTCATTCTTAATTCGACTTCTGATTCCTTTACAAAATCCTGTTGACCATCGGCATTCTTATACTGTATCTTAAATATGGTATTATTAGGTCTCTTCAAATTGCCTGTTGAATCCGTCGTATATTTTTGTTCTCGTGTCATAGTATAATCAACACCTAAGTGCACCATGGATATCCTAACCTGTACAGATGCTTCACCATTAGGACCTATATTTTGAGCTATTGCCTTGTTCAGCACAATTTGGTCATCAAAATCAGTAGCACCATACAAACACCATGTAAAAGCCTGTGCCAATGTTGTTTTACCCGAACCATTTTCACCCATAATGACAGTGACATTCTTTTCCGGATCAACGGAGAAAGTAATAGACTGTGTACCATTAAACTGTCTGAAATTTGTCAGACTCATACTCTTTAATAACATTCTACTTCCTCCTCAATCATCTTCTTAATCTTTTTCACCATCTCAGCAGTGCCAAATTCTTTAGTACTTAGATTTCTCTTTTCCTTGACAATTACTTTTTTAATCAGCCTCTGTGCCTTCTCTACATCAACCTCAATGCCATTTACAATTTCTTTTTCATTAGTCTGCATAGTCGAAATCCTCCTCAAATTCTAATACATAATCTTGCAAGTCATACGCCTCTCTTATGTCATCTAACATAGACGAACACGAAACACAATTTATAGCAATTCGTGCAAACTCTTCTGCTCTGCATAATTCATTTTTGACCAGCGTAAGTTCTCTTTTCATTTCTTCTTCTGTAAGAGAACTCACTTCGTCTAACGGTCTTGGCAATGTAATAAAATCATATATCTCCGCATAATCCTTACCATCTGCCAAACGCAATACTCGACCTCTTCTTTGTATGTATTCTTTTGAATTAGTTGTACTTGCTAGGATAAAGGCGGTTCTAATACTTGGTATGTTTACACCTTCATCCAAACATTTAATAGCAATTAGTGCTTGCAATGTGTCACCTGCTGCAAACTCTCTTTTTAATATTGCTCGTTCCTCAACACTTTCATTTGATGTAAACTGTGACACTTTCATTTTCATCTTATTACCCAACAAATCTGTAACTATATCAATCTGCCTCAAATCATCGTCATTAACCTCTGTAGTTTCCTTATCCGGATCAAGTACTTTCGTTGCACCACAATACACTAATATGTGCTTATCCTCCTTGTAAGGTGCGATGATTTCCTCAAGTGCTTCGATTTTATTAATTGCACCAGCAACAAGCCTTGCTCTTTTTAATGCAATCTTCTTGCCTTTTTCACTTAGTTTAAACTTTCCATTTTTACCTTTCATCAGGCATTTTGCAATTTGACGCGAGTAATCTGAATAGGCTGTTCTTTCCTCTTCTGATAAAGATACAATCACCGGGTAATACTTATATTTCGTCAATTTTTCTTCTTCGATAGCCCTATCCAATGTGTATTCAATGCATTTATCTCCAAAGTAATCGTATAATGCCTGTGTCCCTTCCGGGTCACCGTGTCTATCTAACGTAGCGGACAATGCCAGTCTATACCCGAACTTTTCCGATAACAAACACCTTAAATAATCTGCCCCAAAATTATGTGCTTCGTCTACCACGAGCAGTGCATTACCCTTTATCTTTCTTATCTGCTCTTGTACAAAGTCTCCTGAAAATGTAGCATTTGTAGTTACAAAACAGAAAAACTCTCTTTTTCGCACCTTGAGTTTTTGGGTTCTGATTGCATCAGAAAGTTTTGTTTTCCACTGCTTAGCTGAAATAGCTCCGTACCCCACAATAGGATTCATCCCGAATCTTATGATATCCTCTTTCCACTGCTCTACCAGATGTTGATATGGACATACAATAAATACTGCCAACTTATCTTCCAAAAATTCTGACAATCGTGCGATAGCTCCTAAACCTGTATACGTCTTTCCGGTTCCGGTTGCCATATCAAATATTCCACGAAATCCTTTTTCCTGCCACATATCAATCGCATCTTCTTGGTATGGATGCAAATTTACATCTGTCGGAACTCTTGCTCCATAAACTGAATCATCACACTTCTCATTCCCTACAAACACATCATCATCCGTTGGCGCAAAATCCTTCTCGTCAAACATCTGATAGTCAACCTTTGTCCTCATATACTTTTGCAAAATAGATTCTTTCACTTCCGGCAAAACATATGTAGACACCTTAGGGTCAAGTCCATTCCAGATTTTTTCAAACGCCTCTGCTTTCGTATCGGCTCTCTTTGCATCTGATTCATTTTCCCATGAGCAAAACACATCAAATGCTTCATAATTTATATCCATACCGGTATATGTTTCATTGTTAGAACCGGAAAACGCAATCTTATTTCCTTCGTCATCAAAAAAGATTCCCATCTTTTCGTGATAAATTCCATAATTCTTATTATTTTCCACTAAAGCAATCTTGATATCTAATCGCCCATCAGCAATGAGATTAGCAAGCAAATTCAGCCTTTCACTATCTCGAAAATTCTTTGGCTCATATAATTCTCTGGTTATTGCTCCGGCAATAACACTTTCCCTTTTCTCATATCCTAGCTTAATGGTTTCTACATCTTCTTTGCTTAATATTGGCGATGCGACCAGTCGCATAGTTCCTCCATTATTCACGAAAGGTAATAATCCTTCTGCAATATGTACCAAAGACGAAGACGAAAAGAATCCTACTGCCCTGTCGTATTTTGATGCTACTTTCAGAATTGGTGCGTAAAAATCCCTTGAAGTCAAAGCAATAGAGGAACGATATTCTGTATTAAGCACTAATTCTCTGAGACTCATTTTTTATCACTCCTCACTTATTTCTCTGATTGCCTCCACCAAAGCATCTATATCTTCTTTGGTATTAAACTTTCCAATACCAACCCTGACAGTACCTAGATATTTTTCATCTTTAATCCACCTGTGAATAAAAGGTGCACAATGATAACCAGTTCGAACCGCTATTCCAAAATCATCATCAAGTATAATTCCTAATTCCTCCGACTTATAGTTCTTCAAGTTAAAGGAAACTATGTTACGGTGTCTCCCTGAAATCGGAACATACAAATCAATGCCTTCTATCTGTGATAATCCATCAATCAATCTTTTCACAAGTTTTTCTTCTTCAATAATTTTATCACTATTAATTTCTTTTATAGCCTGACTAAGCCCTGCTATTGCAACTATATTAGAACTTGCAAATTCATATCGCTCCGGACTTTCTGATGGCATATCTAATACCAACGAATTACTTCCTGTCCCCCCCGCCATTACTTGTCCCAGTTTTACATGACCACTATCTACAAATCCCCCAACTCCCAATGGACCATATAGAGATTTATGTCCTGCAAATGCTAAAAAGGAAACCTTCATCTTTACCATATCAATCTTTTCAACACCTAAAGACTGTGCTGTATCTAATATAGTTATAGCATCATAGCGACTTGCACATTCAAAAATCTCAGCAACCGGAAGTACATAACCGGTAACATTACTTATGTGAGTACAGCAAACGCAACGAGGAGGGTTGACCGAAAATTCATACTTAAGCTTTTCCACATCAATTTCCAAAGTGTTTTCGCTTATTGGCATTTCCAAAAGATTGACATCCATTCGGCTCTTAATCAGGTGAAGTGTCCTTGCCACAGCATTATGCTCGTATGGGGAATAATAAATATTATCACCTTTGCAAAAATTAATTCCTTGGAGAATTTGATTCAACGCAATCGTTATGGAAGGTGTAAATATTACACTACTGTTTACAGAAGCATTAACTAATCCTTTAATCTGTTTCTTCGTAGTATCAATAATTTCTGTTGCGACACGAGCCTTTGCATAAGAACCTCTTCCTGCGTTAAAAGCATAATTTCTATTCGCTTCATCTAACGCCTGATATACGCTTTCTGATTTCGGATATGTAGTTGCTGCATTATCCAAATAAATCATAGCTTTCCTCCTAACCTAATTGCTTTTCAATCATTTCAAGTAAGATTGCAACTTTATCATTTACGGACAAATCTGAAAAATCTTCCAGATTATCTGATAAGATGTTTTTCAGTATTGTACCCGTACCTTCACCTACATGCTCGTAATAAATAACTTTCTTTTCTCCGTCTTTACCTATAAACGAAAGTTCCATCTTGCCGGTTGTTGTATTTTCATCATTAATATTTTCTATTTCTTCCTTGACCGATTTCAATGCCTCCAAATAATTTTCCATGGAACTATCATTCCATGAATCTAAATATACTTCCGTAACAGCGTGAACCACTTTCTTTACAAGCTCTACTTCATCAAAAGTCTTCATATCTGCAATAACGCTCATAAGACCGGTCACAGAGTCCGAATAAAGTCCATGCTTTGCAAGTGTACTTTGAGCCTCATACCACACCTGAAGTGTGTGGACCAAATCATTCTTTTTCTTTTTATCAAACACTTCTATTGTAGAAACGACTACATTTTGTGCAACCCATTCGTAATACTTATTAAGCTTTGACTTTAATTCTGTCAATAACACAATTATCTTCTCATAGTCTGTTTCACAGTCGAATACATTAGGAATATCAACAAGCACCACTTCATACGGATTTGCTTCTACACTTTGTAATAAACCTTTTACTTTTGGAAATGCTTTGCTAATAACACTATTATTAAAATACTTTTCCTGTTTCTTAATATTCTTTGTAACTTGTGGCAATGCTCTAAACCAGCGTTGCATACTTATCAAAATATTCTGTAAACGAGACTCGGACTTATTATTGTTTTCCTTAACTCCAAATAGTTTACACAAGCTTGTTAAATATTTCTCCTTTTTCATATCTTCCATAGATATGAAAATGTAATAATCATCAGGATTGTCGCACATATTCAAAACTATATCAGAATTAAGTTCCATTTCCTTTGTATCAAAGTAAATTACAATATCTTCTTTACGCAGACTTAATGCATACGCCAGATATATTGGAATAATACCTCTTCTCATTCCTATAGGCTCTTTTACCAGCTCATTAATAAGCTTTGAGAGTGGCTGCTTTTCATCGCAAGCACTATCAATGAATGAATTAAATACACCTATTACATTTTCTGCATTTCTTTCATATTCCTTAGAGACAATACCTGTACCTACAAACAATGCCCTATAGATTGAAGCCTCCGCACTCGTTCCTGACTGATAATCAGAACAATCTTCTCCATATATCAATCGGTCAATAATAATTTTTCTAGCCTTCTTAATCGGAGAAGTTGAAATATTCTCTTTGTTAATCATTTCATTATTAACTGACAGCGTACAAGGATAAACTCGATAGCACACATCATCAACTATGTCTGAAATCCTCTTATTTTTTACTGTTTCCGCTCCATTATCAGAAATATAGAAAATCGTTCTTTCTTTTATATCTTCAAACGCAGTATCAATGTAAAAATAGATTTCTCTGTAAAGATCATCTTCGATAATAGGTATTTCTTTAAGCAAAACTTTATTTTCTTCGACTGCAAAAAACAATGTGTCAGTTTTTATCTCTTGAAGAACTTCATACTCAAGCATCTTATCTTGTAAAGTCATTGTTTTTCTGCTGTATATTACTATTATCTTATTGTTCTGACACTCAGTAATCTTTTCAGATATCTGTTCTGCATAGTCGGTATCATCAACAGAATACAAAACCAATACTTTTCCATCACATACCTGTTTCGTATCTAGAATTACATCCAAGTCATTAATAGCAAGAAACTCTTCTACTGACATATACTCATAACGGAAATATCGTGTCATGGTAAATTCCATGTTATAACGCTTCGGAAGCACATATTGCGTATCAGATACCAAAGAAAGAACTCTATTATAGTTCGCCTTTCCACCCTTTACACTCATTCGCTTCTTGATTTCCGTTTTTAGTTCTGATGTTGCTCTTGTCTTAAAAACATAACAATTATTAGATCCCTTTTTGTATATCAGTCCCTTAGCACATAATCCCGTCAATGTTGCTTCTGGATCTGGAACTCCTGCTGCCATATACAAATCTTGCTCATCAGCAGGCAGCTCATCCGGCTTATTAACAATATTAATCACCGCAAGGCACTTAAGCATCTTCTTTTGATTCGCATCTGACACCTGACTCAGTGCATACTCTGCATTAAGCCATTCGCCATGAATATATTCATTAGTTACATCTTTCTTAAACGAACTTTTGAAATAATCATATACAAGGTCTGCATCAATAATCCAATTCCTGCTGTCCAACATCGTCTTCACTGTACGTGCAACACTATACTGTTCTTCTTTAGATATAAATGTAAACAGGGTTCTTTCATTCTGTGCCACTTTTTCACTGATATTCAGCAGTAAATATGCAGTAATAGGACTTAATGGGTAACAGCCTCTAACTACTATGTTTTCAAAGTCCTTTCTTGTAAATCCGGAAAAAGCGGGCAGTTTATATGCTGCATCTACCGCTTCATCAGAAATATATCTTGCAGCTTGTGATGCCTTTACATACGATTCATCTTTTTCAATTGCATTCTGAATCAACTCATAATTATTCTTTGAAGATGTTACGAACAAAACCTCTTTAATACGTCCCTCAATGCCTGTAAATGAATTAATAATTTCTACAGACAAGAATTTTCCATATTCTTTAATACTCTTATGAGCAACCATCGTAATAAAAATCTTTGCATTCTTTGAAGCATTTGCCAACTCACACATGTCTTGCAAAATCTTCATATTATTACCGGCTGCCTTCTTATCCTGTCCCTCTATGTACTTGCTGAACTCGTCAAAAACAATATAAATGCCCGAATATCCATACTCTTCTACAAGCTTATCTGCAATATTCTTATACATAGGGAGCACTTCTGAACCTACTAGCGGATTAAATTCACTTCCAGAAGTCAACTGCGGATATATCTTCTTAAACACATTTAATGCACTTTCATCACAATTTTTTAGTGCAGATGTAATGCCTGTCACCGTGTACTTATACTCTTTCAACAGAACCGAAAAACTTGCATATGTATCCGGATATTCTTTTTTCCATCTGTTAATTGTGGTAACAGCATATGTATAAAATGTATCCGGTGTAATGCCTGTTAACTTTTCTCTTTTTAATGCTTCATTTAAACCAACCAAAAAAGCCTGATTCAAATCGCCTTGTGTACTCATGATAAGTACTGGCAAATACTTCCCCTGCTTATAAGCTTTCGATACTTTCTTTTGAACACCTTCATCAACTTTTTTGATTTTATTACATAACTCTTCCATCAACTTGTCATTATCAGCACTATTTTTCAATGTCAGTGCTGCCAATAACATAAGTAACAAATGAGATTTACCCTTCCCATAAGGACCAATCAACAATGTTGAATGCTGTTTGTTGTCTAATACTGCATCCACGTATTGTTCCAAAATATCAACCGATGATTTTGTTGGAATGTAACTTCTAATCTTGTCTACCTTGTTCAAATCCAAATAGAGATTTACCGAATTTCTGAAATCACTATTGAATTTAACATAATCTCTTAATTGCATATCATTTACCTACCTCGTGTAGTAATCTTCAATAATTTTATCCACTGATATTGTCTTGTTCGGATATATCTCATCCAATCCAGCAGTTCTATTTACAGTGATATATCCCGCATTGTCCAATCTATCAAGTATTGTATTAACCGCAACCCTTGATAAATGATATATATTAGCAGCAAGTTCTGCCACATAATCAATACTTACTGAATTTTCATTTTGAAAAATGTTACCCAATTCATACAGGATGATTTCATCTCTAAAATGTCTCATATCCGGTTGCTGTCTGTAATACACATCATTTTCCTTCTTGATGAGCTTCAATCCAGCAAGAGGACACTTATTTTTATTCTCCGGATCATCACTTATAACATCCTTACTATACATATTAAGCAATACATCAATATCATCTTTAAGCGACGAATCCGGAAATTCGTCTGTTTCTGCATATGCAGTCAACTCTTTTTTCAGAATTATAAACAGTTCATCTTTTGTAAATTCTTCTGCATGGCATTTATTAAAAAACAAATACCACACCGTTGACCTAAATGCATTTTTTGCAATATAAGAATGCAGAAGCCATAATGATAAATCATCCTCTAAAAATGCATCATACTTTAAAATCAGTTTCCCAAGTTCTGTAAGCTTTGCACCACTTTTTTGTTCTTCTCTAATCAAACCCATTGCCAACATCCAATACTTAATGGACTTAACCATATTTGTACCAACACCTAACTGGTCTGTTCCTTCATTTCCAGTAAAAACCTTTGCATTTTTACTAACCCCATAAAGACCTTTTGCAATCCAGCCTTCCCTGAGATGAAATTTTTCATGTCCTTTTAACCTAATAGCCGCCATAATTAGCTCCTTTTGATTGTTAATACTTTTCGCATGTAACATCCTGCATTAAAATGATCTACGCACTCGGTACATCTAACACATTTTTCATCATCAATTCTATACACAACCACCGGATCATCGTCCTCTTGTAGAAATGTATGGACACTGATTGCATTATTCTTACATACACTTGCACAAGCTTTACACCCAAGACACATCTGGTATTTCGTAAGCTGGCATTTTATTTTCAATTCCGCTGTAGCCAAATTGTTTGCTCCAGCAATATTCGTCTTTTTAATTGTTACTTTTAATCTGTTTGTTCCTATTTTTCCTTGCAGAACCAATACAACATTTCCTTGTCGATCAAGCACATAGACCTCACCTAACCTTTTATTCCCTAGTTCAAAATTTAAGTAGCCAAAAGGCTTAAACATCTCATACAAATCTTCTGTTATCAAAGTCTGTAACTCATAGTTAAATGCATTATCTTCCGTTGCACATGGTTCAAACTTAATTATAGATGTATTGGATATTTCTAACCCTTGTCCGCCTTGTCTTGCTTTCCAATTTCCGCTATCTATATATTCTTCCGGGTCAGGCTTTCCAATCTTCTTAGCAAATTCTACTAACAGAGTTCTCCAATGCTCATATTTATTAAACATATGCACTTTCGACAGAAACTCTGACCATGCACCATTGTTTGGGCAACACCAACAACCCACACGAGAATATCCCAATCTATAAGCATCATTGAAATCTATTCCCGTTGATAAAATATACAGCCAAACATCAAAATCAATCCACTCAATAATAGGTGATACCACTGTCTGTTTCGTAATTTTAGGACTTTCGCTTTCTCTGTCATACTTACTTCTTGAAGCAGACTCACTTTTTCTGATTCCGTAAAATGTAAGAACATTCGTCTTATCTTGGAATACTTGAGATAGTGTTTTATTAATTGCTCCCGTTTTAAAAACAGTGCAACACCATCTCATCACTCGTGATGGAGGTCCAATCTGTTCGCAAAGCTCTTCAAAATTCTTTTCATAATTCTTTGCTCTAATAACAGTATGTTTCTTTGAAAAACGCTTTCTATATTCCTCTGTAAGTGGAAATTCCAAAGTCGTATCACCATAAATGTGCATTATTCTACTGTTTGCAAATGCCTTCATTACCAAATCCGATGTTACAGTCGAATCTTTGCCACCACTAAAGGAAATAAACATATCTTCAAAGGTGTATTTTTCTTCAAAGCTCTGAATATAATTAATCGCCTCATCTACAATATCGTTGTAACGAACCTTATTTGCTTCCACAAAGTTTTTTATCATCTGCTCAAAATAACTATAATCAATCAATGGAAGATATTTATCATACTGTTCCCGAATTTTATCAATTTCTGAAAGTGGTTTTTTATTTACTTCTGATATTGATAACTCTATCCTTTTTCCGTCTACGAAATAACCGGCATTACTGTTCCACACCGAACATTTTTCATAAGCCATTGGATTTTCAAAATCCATCAAAATAGCAAGTAGCAGCTTTTCTTCTGGAAACACTGGTCTTAGATCAGTTGCCATATATGTACAATCTGCACCACATGCTCCACATTCCTTTTCAAATATTGGAATTTTACAATGTTCACACCAGTAAATCGTCGTTGAAATGAGTGGTTTGGCATCACAATCATCTTTTACACATTTATCTCTGTATACCGGAACATTATGAACCGGACATATTTTTTCTAACATGTTATCCTCACTCCTAGATATTCCTATGCTTGAATATCGTTCGTATTCTTAATCTCAACGACATCTTCTATATTGCAATTCAGTTCCTTACAGATTCTCTCTAATGTAGATAAGTTAACAGGCTCACCATTTGTCATTTTTGCCATGGTGCTGGTGCTAATTTTAACCTTTTTACATAATTCACTCTTATTAATTCCCTTATCAATCAATGTTTTCCATAAGTTGTTGTACGAAATAGCCATACTTAATCTCCTCAAATATCCTAATAATCGTTTCTTTGCAATTTTCAGGCAAAAACCCACCTAACAGTATATCATACAGAGTCCATTTTTTCAAATGCTATCTTTGAAAAACTAAATGGAAGGTTGAGTAGAAAAGTAAATTCTAGTTTCCCTCTCTCAAACTGGAATTTGTGAAAGACTTAATTCCAGTTTGAGAGAGGGAAACTAGAATTTACTAATTCATATTGATATTCTAAACTATCTTCTGATGCAGATTTATTTCTTCGTCCACCGCACTTACTGGTTCTGGTCATGCCAAGCTTTTCCATAACTTTATAGGAAGCCACATTCTCAGTATCACAATGTGCCAGAAAATGATTTACTTTTATTTCTGTTTTTACATAATAAATAAGTGCCTTTGCCGCCTCACACGCAAATCCATTACCCCAATAATTCTTATTGATAATCCAACCAAGTTCCCCTATATCATTTTTAAAATACACACTAACAGCCCCAATATGTATATCATTATATATAATTGCAAATTCCCAAAAGATCGGTTTTTTCTTTTTCCATTCATTCTCAACATTTGTTAAAAATTCTTCTACCTCCTCAATTGTTTCATCCGGCAAATAGCACATATATTTTGTATTTTCGTAATCCATCGCATATTGAATGACCGACTTTAGATATTTCTTTCCTAATGGTTTCAATACTAAACGTTCTGTATGGATTTCAAAATAGTCCATAATTTTTAAGCTCCTCATTAACCCTTTTTTGATTATAGCACTCTTACCCGGATAGCCATCAACTTCTTCTAAACTTTATTGTATACAAACTCCTTAAAAATAGCAATGTAAATATGCGTGTGAATTTACAAAGAAGTGACATAAAAAATGCAATCGTAATGCAATAAAACGAAAGAAAAAGCCGCAATCCATGATGTTTACTGGGTTTACGGCTTGCCTCCGACTACTCGAACTCAATCGTCCCGGGCGGCTTGCTCGTCAGATCATACAGCACTCTGTTGACCCCCTTGACCTCATTGATGATCCGGCTCATGACCGTCTGCAGCACCTCGAACGGAATCTGCGCGCTCTCCGCGGTCATGAAGTCGATCGTGTTGACCGCGCGCAGTGCTACGGCATAGTCATAGGTCCGTTCGTCGCCCATGACGCCGACGGAACGCATGTTCGTGAGCGCCGCAAAATACTGGCCGATTTCCTTGCTCAAGCCTGCCTTATCAACCTCCTCGCGATAGATCGCGTCCGCGTCCTGTACAATGCGCACTTTCTCAGCCGTCACCTCGCCGATGATGCGGATGCCAAGTCCCGGTCCCGGGAACGGCTGGCGGAACACCAGATGTTCGGGAATGCCGAGTTCGAGCCCGGCTTTTCTCACCTCATCCTTAAACAGATCCCGCAGCGGCTCGATGATTTCCTTAAAATCTACATAATCCGGCAGACCGCCGACATTGTGATGCGATTTGATAACCGCCGATTCGCCGCCAAGCCCGCTCTCTACGACGTCGGGATAAATCGTTCCCTGTACCAAAAAATCAACCGCGCCGATTTTTTTTGCTTCTTCCTCAAATACCCGGATAAATTCTTCGCCGATGATCTTCCGCTTCCGCTCCGGCTCGGTCACGCCTGCCAGCTTTCCGTAGAAACGCTCCTGAGCGTTTACGCGGATGAAATTCAGCTTGTAGCTGCCGCCCGGACCGAATACGGTCTCCACCTCGTCGCCCTCATTTTTTCGTAAAAGACCATGATCCACGAACACGCAGGTGAGCTGTTCGCCGACCGCCTTTGAAAGAAGCACGGCCGCCACGGAAGAATCTACGCCGCCGGAAAGTGCGCAGAGCACCTTTCCGCCTCCGACACGCCCGCGGATCTTTTTGATCGTCTCCTCGACGAAAGAGTCCATATGCCAGTCGCCGGAACAGCCGCACACATTATATACAAAATTGTGGAGCATCTTTTTTCCTTCCTGTGTGTGAAGTACTTCGGGATGAAACTGAATGGCGTAAAGCCTGTCCTCTGTGCGCTGTGCTGCCGCCACCGGACAATCCGCCGTTGTCGCCACGATCTGAAATCCGGGCGCTGCCTGCGAAATATAATCCGAGTGACTCATCCAGCAGATCGTGTCCTCTGCCACATTGGTAAAAAGAGGAGATGCCGTATCGACATGCACCATTGTTTTTCCGTATTCGCGTACCGCCGCGCGTTCCACTTTCCCGCCAAGAAGAAACTGCATCAGCTGCGCGCCGTAGCATAAGCCGAGCACCGGTATACCAAGCGAAAACAGTTCCCTGCTGTATGTTGGCGCTCCCTCCGCATAACAGCTATCCGGTCCGCCCGTCAAAATGATGCCTTTCGGATTTTTCTCCTTGATCTTTGCGATGTCCGTTTTGTAGGAGGTAATCTCGCAATACACATTGCACTCCCGTACGCGCCGCGCCACAAGCTGATTGTACTGCCCGCCAAAATCAATCACGATCACCGTTTCTCTTTCCATGCCTCACCGTTCTCCTTTTCGTATTCTTTGTCTGCCGCCTGCATCCGCCGCATTTTTTGACTTCTTTTTTGTAAATTTATCAACCACTTTGTCCACCCGAAACGCAAGGAAAAAAGCAGCGATTTCCGCAAACATGTCCACAACAAAATCGATCATATCTGTCCCGGGTCTCACTCTTCCTTTTTCTTCCGCGGGAACAGATCCCGCCACGCCGCCGGATGAAATATCAACAGCAGCGGAAACAGCTCCAGCCTCCCGGCAAGCATGTCAAACATTAACACATATTTGGACAGGTGCGAGAAAAAGCCAAAATTCTGCGTCGGTCCGACCATTTCCAGACCGGGGCCGATATTATTGATCGTTGCGGCGACGGCAGTAAAGTTTGTCAGCATGTCCCGTCCTTCAAAAGAAACGACTAGCATGGACAACGCGAACAAAAGAACGAATGTGATAAAATATACATTGGTTGCGCGCACAATCTCATGTTCCACCGGTTTTCCCTCAAACTTGATCTTCCGGATGCTCTTGGGATGAATATAAGAATGAATCTCTTTTGTCATCGTCTTAAACAGGATCACGAAACGCGATACCTTGATGCCGCCGCCCGTACTGCCCGCACACGCGCCGATAAACATCAGGAATACGAGCACTGTCTTACAGGTCTGCGACCATGCATTAAAGTCAACCGTCGAATACCCCGTTGTCGTGATGATGGACGCCACTTGAAACGACGCGTGCCGCAGGGACTCCAAAACATGTCCCGTCGTCTGCACCAGACTCGCAAAGATCAATCCGACGGACGCCAAAATGATCAGGAAATAATAACGTACTTCCTCCATGCAGAGCGCTTTTTTGATCCGCCCGAATAAGATAAGATAGTACGCATTAAAGTTCACGCCAAACAGGATCATAAAAATCGTGATGATCCATTGATTGTAAGCGGAATAGCCGGTGATACTGTCATTTTTGATGCCAAAGCCCCCGGTTCCCGCTGTGCCGAAGCTTGTCGTGAGCGCGTCAAACAGCGGCATTCTTCCCGCGAGCAGCAGCACAATTTCTATGATTGTCAACGCGAAATAAATAAGGTACAGGATCCTCGCGGTATAACGCACTTTCGGAACAAGCTTTCCAACCGAAGGTCCGGGGCTTTCCGCACGCATGAGGTTCATGTTGGAGCCGCCGCTCATTGGCACAATCGCAAGAAGGAAAACAAGCACGCCCATGCCGCCGATCCAGTGAGTAAAACTGCGCCAGAACAGCGAAGCATGAGACAGCGCTTCCACGTCGCTTAAAATGCTCGCACCGGTCGTCGTAAAACCGGAGATCGTCTCAAAAAGCGCGTCCGTAAAGCTCGGAATCTCTCTTGTCAGCCAGAACGGGATACACCCGCAAAGACTGAGCACGATCCAGCTCAACGCCGTCGTTACGCAGCCTTCTTTTAGGTAAAAGATGGTGTTCAGCGGCTTTTTTCTTGTGGCGGACATACCGATAAGCATGCTCACGCCTGCCACTGCCAAATAGCAGATTCCTTCGTCCTCCCTGTAGAGAAGCGCGACAAGACAGGGCAGCAGCATAAGAACCGCTTCTATTTTGAGTACACATCCAAGAATATATCGAATGATCGAACCGTTCATGATACCCTTCGCCTCCTACTTGAGAATGTCCCGGATACCGTGAAAGCCGGTATGCGTCGTTACGATCATGACCGTGTCGCCCGCCTTGATGCAGTCGTGCCCGCCCGGTATGATGATCGTTCCGTTACGGTTGATAAAAGAAATCAGCAGGTTCTTTTTTAACGAGAGTTCCTTCAATGGAATATCCGTCACTTCGGATGATTTCTCTACGCGGAACTCGATCGCCTCCACACGATGGTCAAACATATGGTAAAGCGTCTCGATGTTGCTGTTCATCGAGTCTTTTTTTGCACGGACATAGGCAATGATCGCCTCCGATGTGATATATCTCGGATAGATCACGCTGCCTAAGTCCAGGCTGCTGATCACATTCTTGAACTGAATGCGGTTGATCTTGGTAATGACTTTGGCATTGGAGACCTTCCTTGCATGCAGCGTGAGCAGGATGTTTTCTTCATCGATCCCGGTGAGCGGGACAAAGGATTGCACCGTCTGGATGCCTTCTTCGCGCAGCAGCTCCTCGTCCGTGCCGTCGCCGTTGATGATGATCGCTTTTGGAAGAAGTACGCTCAACTCTTCGCAGCGCTCCTGGCTCCGCTCGATGATCTTTACGGAAATACCCATATGCAGAAGCTGCTCCGCAAGATAATACGCTGCCTTGCCGCCGCCGATAATCATGGTGTCCTTGACCTGTTTTGTCTTGACGCCGATATTGAGCAAAAAGGATTTCACATATTTTCTGGACGCCACAACAGAGATTACATCACCGTGATAAAGCTTCGTATTACCTGACGGGATATAGACGTCGCCATCGCGCTCCACGGCGCAGATCAGCGCTTTGGAGCCGATATTTTTTCCGATAGAGGCGATCGTCACGCCGTCAAGTACGTTTCCGTCCGGAATCTTGAATTTAATCAGCTCTGCCTGTCCGTGCGCAAAAGAGTTGACCTCCAGTGCAGTTGGCAGGTAGAGGATGCGGGCCGCTTCCTTTGCGGCTTCCAGTTCGGGGTTGATGATCATGGCAAGCCCCAGTTTTTCACGAAGATAACCGACTTCTTTGCTGTAATCCGGCGTGCGGACTCTCGCGATAGCGGCGCAGTCGCCGACACGCTTTGCCACGGTACAGCAGAGCAGATTCAGTTCGTCCGAATCCGTAACGGCAATGAGCAGATCGCTCTCCTCAATTCCTGCCTCGATCTGCGTGCTGTAGCTTGCGCCGTTTCCGACAATTCCCATGACGTCATAGAGGTTTGTGATCTCCTGTATTTTTGCGGCGCTTCTGTCGATGACAGTAATGTCATGTCCTTCCTTCCCCAGTTGTTCGATCAGGGTTGCGCCGACCTTGCCGCAGCCGACAATGATGATGCGCAGCCCATCCGTATCCTTTGAAATACGCATAGTGATTCCCACTCCTTCTCTGTCCGCAGTAAAGATTCTCCCTATACTATACTCTTATTTTTCAAAAATTGCAGTAACTTTTTTTGAAGCTCTTTTTTCCCTCAGATATTTATCCTTTGTAGCCAGTCCTCCCCTGATATGCCGCTCCAGTTTGTTCACGTCAAGCACCTTCCTGACCTCGGCGGCCAGCTGCGGATGCACCTGCGGCAGACGTTCGGTCAGATCTTTATGTACCGTCGATTTCGATATGCCGAACTGCTTTGCGGCCTGCCTTACGGTCGCATTCGTATCAATGATATAGCCCGCGATTTCCATTGCGCGCTCCTCGATATAATCCTTCAAACAAGAAGCCCCCCTGCAATACTTTTTTACAATGTATGAGCGCCCGCGAAGGGATATTCCAAATCTATAATTTCATGGTCATGCGCAGCAGGCGCCGGGCGATCAGAAAACAACAGAAAATTCACATTTCCGAAACAAATCCCTAGCATTTCAAAAACAAATCAATCCTAAACTAAAGTCACAAAACAAGAGATCCTCAAACGGGACTCAAACCATATAGCGGAGGTGTTTTCTATGACAAAGAAAAATTTTGTAACCTTGATTTTAAGCACGGTCGGCGGCATTCTGTTTGCGATCGGCATGTGCATGTGTCTGCTGCCGGAATGGAATGTGTTTACGCAAGGCGTTGTGATAGCGGCCGTCGGTGTCGTCATTCTTTTGGCGATGGTGATCGTCCACCGCAGGATGGAGGGCAAGCCTGCAATCCGGCTGAACGGAAAGAGCGTCGCCACAGTGCTGCTCGGCATCGTCGGCGCGCTGGTCTTCGGCGCGGGTATGTGCATGGTTATGGTCTGGGACAGGATGATCTGGGGCATCGCGGTCGGCGTACTTGGCATCGTTCTTTTGCTGTGCCTGATTCCCGCAATCAAAGGATTGAAATAAAAATCTTAACATTTTTGCGGGACACTGTTATGATAAAAGAAAAAAGCACGTGAGGACCCATGAAATGTTTCAAATATTAGTAGTAGAAGATGATCCCGAACTGAATCGTGCGGTTTGTTCTTATTTGAACCAAAACGGTTATGAGACAGCCGGATGTTTGAATGCAAACGAGGCATACGACGCGATGTACGGCAGCAGCCCGTTCGACCTGATTATTTCCGATATTATGATGCCCGGAACGGACGGTTTTGCATTTGCCAAAACAATCCGGGAACAGAATCAGGAGATTCCGATTTTGTTTATGACGGCGCGGGATGATTTCGCGGCAAAGCAAAAAGGATTTCAGAGCGGAATTGACGATTATATGGTAAAACCGATTGACCTGAACGAACTGCTTCTGCGTATCGGCGCATTGCTCCGCCGCGCGAAGATCGCAGACAGCCGCCGGCTGGAGGCCGGCGCGCTGGTGCTGGATGCCGACGAGCACACCGCCTATTGGAACGGGGAGGAGATTCCGCTCACGGTCCGGGAATTTAATCTGTTGTACAAGCTGCTTTCTTATCCGAAAAAGACGTTTACCCGTTCGCAGCTGATAGACGAATTCTGGGATCAGGATGCGACGTCCGGTTTGCGCACGGTGGACGTCTATATGACGAAACTGAGAAATAAATTTTCCGAATGTGAAGCGTTTGAGATTGTTACCGTACACGGGCTGGGTTACAAGGCGGTGCTAAAGTGATGGGAAAGAAAAAAGACGAACGGCAAAGGCGCATCTGGATCGCGGCGCAGCATTTTTTCAGTTTCTTTTTGCTGATGTGCTTTGTCATCACGTGCTGTATGTTATTATTTTTGCAGACCATGGCGAAGTATACGGGCGTGGATTTTCTGCGGGAAGAAATCGAGCCTGCGGCAAAGATCACCTTTGCCAATGTCGTATTTTTGAGCCTGCTGTGCGCGGTCATCGACGCCGCCCGCCGCAGGATCATGGTGGGACGTCCGGTGAAGAGAATTATCAGCGCGGCGGAAAAAGTCATGCAGGGCGATCTGTCCGTCCGCATCGGGAAAGTGCCAAGCATAGACCCGCAGGACGGATTTCATGTGATTATTGATTATTTTAACCGCATGGTGGAAGAGCTGGCGGGCATGGAGACGCTTCGGACGGATTTTGTCGCCAATGTGTCCCATGAGCTGAAAACGCCGCTGGCGGTCATGCAGAATTACGGCACGATGCTTGCACAGCCGGGACTGCCGGAGGAAAAAAGAATAGAATATGCCAGAGCGGTCACGGAAGCTTCCCGGCGTCTTGCCGACATGGTTTCCAATATTTTGAAACTGAATAAGCTGGAAAGCCAGAATATTTATCCGGAGGCGCGGACGTATGACTTGGGGGAACAGCTTTGCGAGTGCCTGCTTTCTTTCGAGGATGTATGGGAAAAGAAAAACATAGAGATCGACACGGCGCTGGAGGAACAGGTTTTTGTTACGGCGGATCCGGAGCTGCTGTCTTTGGTTTGGAACAACCTGTTTTCCAACGCGGTCAAATTCACGGAACCGGGAGGACGGGTTGCGCTGTCCTTAGAGACGGTGGGGGATTCCGTAATCGTCAAGGTGTCCGATACGGGCTGCGGCATCAGCAGGGAGGTCGGTGCGCATATGTTTGAAAAGTTTTATCAGGGCGACACCTCCCACGCGACAAAGGGAAACGGTCTGGGGCTTGCTTTGGTAAAACGGGTAATCGACATCACGGGAGGCGATATTTCCGTGGTAAGTGAGGTTGGAAGAGGAAGTACTTTCACGGTAACGCTTGGGAGGGAGAGGGATGGAGCGGCTTAAAAAATTCGCGAAAAAATTCTTTTTTCTGCCGCCGCGGCTGACGCTTCTGATCGCGGTTCCTTCCTTTACGTTTGTGTTTGTCATGCTTGGAATGGGCGGCGGGCACAACGTTCTTTCCTATGCCTCTTATCTTTTATCCGCCTATGCGCTGGTGATTACGGCGACGGGGATGAAGGGGCTTGTCAGGGCGTTCCGGCAGAGCGTGAACAGCATGCCGCTGTTAAAAAAGATACGCGGCATACCGGTCGGCGCAAGGTATTTGGATGATCCGGTATTTCGCGCGGAGGTGTCGCTTTATGCGGGACTTTTTATCAACCTTCTATACGTGGCGGTCAAGCTGGCTTCCGGTATTTATTACCGTTCGCTTTGGTTTATCGCTCTTTCCGCCTACTATGTGTTTCTTTCGCTGATGCGTTTTTTACTGCTGCATCATGTGCGGCGCAGCGCCTTTGGAAAAGAATATGAATCGGAGCTTCGGCGTTACCGGCTGTGCGGAGGGATACTGCTGGCGCTGAATCTGGCGTTGTCCGTGATCGTGGCGCTGGTGGTCGTCCGGAATCAGGGATTTGAGTACGGCGGCTACCTGATCTATGTGATGGCGCTGTATACATTTTATACGACGATTGCGTCCGTTATCAGCGTGATACGGTTTCGCAAATATCAAAGTCCCGTGTTGTCCGCCGCGAAAGCCATCAATTTGACGGCGGCGCTCGTATCCATGCTTTCGCTGGAGACCGCGATGATTTCAGAGTTTGGCACGGAAAATGATCCGATTTTCCGCCGCGCCATGACGGCGGGAACCGGATTTGCAGTCTGCGTGTTTGTGCTTGGGATGGCGGTCTATATGATCGTCCGGGCAAATGTGCAGTTGAGAAAAGCAAAGGAACAAAACAATTAAGCCGGGAAATTGTACAAAATGTACAATCCAACATAGGCACGCATTTGTTGTAATTCGATTGCTGTGGTACCTAACATGCGGAAATACCGCATGTTAGGGTGCGGCGAAAAGAGGCGGAAGGAGGCAGGAGTCCATGAATACAGAACAGGAGGCATTTCGTTATAGATATTCTGCAAAAGAGCAGGAGGAGATCAGGCAGATCCGCGACAAATATCTGCCCGAAGAGGAAACAAAAATGGAACAGCTCCGCCGCTGGATGAAAGCGCGGCGAGACCCGGCAGAATCGCGGCGCTGGCACTGGGAATTTTCAGCACATTATTGCTTGGCGTCGGTATGTGTTGTACAATGGTGTGGGCGGAAATGATGTTTCTGTTCGGCATTGTGATCGGCGTAATCGGGATTGCGGGGATCGCGTCGGCTTACCCGCTGTGTCTGCATATTACGAAAAAACGGCGTGAAAAGCTGGCGCCGGAAATCCTAAGGCTGACGGAGGAACTGATGCAGTAGGTGCGGCGGAATAACAGGGATTGCAAAGCGATAGGATGCTGATAGGCATGATATTTGAGGTTGCGTGCCACGCTAAAATCTGATATTCTACAAAAAGAGTGCATAGCAGGAAGAAGAAAGAGAGGACGGCATGATGATAAAGGCGGAAACGATGGTGGTATATCTTCGCAATATTCCGAGAAATGCTCGATATGCGTTTTGTTCCAGTGTGGTATTTGGATTGATCGCACACCTCTATATGTTTACAAACAAACTTCCGAATTATGATGACCTCACAGGGTTGAGGGCATATGGGGCGGATCGTATACTTGGCAGGTGGTTTTTGGGCCTGGGGGGGGGTGGAGAGAAAAGCTCCTCGGCAATTACAGTATGCCATGGCTGAACGGGCTGACCTTTGTGCTTTGCATTGCATTAGTGTCGGCAATGGTAGTGTATCTTTTGAATATCAAGGATAGGGTGTTAAGTATATTAACGGGCGGTATCATGGTGACGTTTGCGCCAGTCATGGGAACGGTCTTTTTTATGTTTACGGCGCCTTTTTATGGAATTGCATTAGTTTTTGTAACGCTTGCGGCATGGATGTTTGTATCAGAGAAATGGTGGATAAAACCAATTGGATGCGTGCTGGGGATTCTTTCATTGGGGATTTATCAGGCGTATTTTCCATTTTGTGCGGCGCTTTTGGTATTGAGTCTGTTAAAGCAGCTTTTTAAGGGAAAAAGTTTTCGCTTTGTGCTTGTTCGAGCGTTTCAATATTTGGGATTGCTTGTGGTGACTGTTATTGGATACCTTTTGATTACGCGCGTGTTTTGGGGCGAGGAATTAAGCGCTTATCAAGGGGCTGACCAGATGGGCATTCTAAGCATCACTGAGATCCCGATGATTATAAAAACAATCTACTCAAATTATCGGAGATTCCATTTTGGGGAATTTAGCGGAATCAATAGCAACATAACAATTTTGGCGGGTCTGTCCGTGTTGTGTATCTGCGGCATCATAGAAATTGTGGTTTATGCGGTTAGCCGTTTTTTACAAAAGGAATGTGATAGTGTCTTAAAAGGTTTGATGGGGCTTGCACTTATGGCGATTTTTCCGATAGCAGTATTTGGAATTTATCTGATGGCAAGCCATGCGTATATTTATTCTCTCATGTTTTATCCATTAGTGTTGTGCTTTATTATGCCGGTCATGTTACTGGATCAATGGAACCAGTCGCAGGGGGGACTGATTCGGAAGTTTCCGAAACTGGAGAAGATCATATTAAGCGGGGCAAATGTGATCGTTACAGTAATGCTGACATTATCAATACTCGGATACTGCCATTATGATAACGAGTATTATCTCCAGATTGCGCTTTGTAAGGAACAGACGGATTCAATCGTGACGACTTGGATCACACAGATTAAGAGCCTTGACGGATACCGTGCTGATATGCCAGTTGCATTTATCGGAAGTTATCATGATGATACCTATTATAATGCGGAAAATTATTTCCCTAATACATACCTTGCGGGATGGGCGAATTATGTTTTATCCGATCAGTATTTGAAGTATATGGAAACGTATTGCGGGTACTGTCCGGTAGTGCTCCACGATACTTCGATGTTGATGACGATGCCGGAGGTTCAGGAAATGCCGTGTTATCCAACGAGTGGTTCTATTCGGATCGTGGATGATATTGTTGTGTTTAAGTTTTCAGAGTAATGATATTGCTATGTCGTAACTGTAGTATATGTGCAATCGTAGAAGCCTTCGGATCAGAAACGGTCCGGAGGTTTTTCTCTGTCGGTTCACGAATGTTCCGTTACTTTTTTGGGGGAAACGACACTGTTCTAAAAGAACAAAGAATGGTATAATAAGTATTGGAAGAATGACAGACCTTTAGCGGGAGAAGGGACCCTCATGACAACAAAAGAAAAGAAAACGATCCTCATAAAGGAAGTGATTACCCCGGCGTTTCGGGAAGCGGGTTTTTCCGTGATCGGTCAGACCTATTACCGCTTGCAGGGGGAATGCTGCATGGTGTTGAAAATGCAGAGTTCGCGGTTCAATTCGCCTGCGACGGGAAACACGTTCTGGTTTCATATCATGGCGTTTCCCAAAGATACGACGCGGGAGCAATTAAAGGAATGGAACGGCGGCGGGAACGAGTCTGTTCATGAAGATGTTCTGCTTCCGGACTGCGGTTATCTTCATCCGTATCACAACTCGTTGGGGTATCACATTGACGGATATAAGAATTATAAGCCGCAGGATATGGATATAGAAGAGATCAAAGAGCGGATCGGCAGTGATTTCCGGGATGTGATCCTGCCGCAGCTTGCAACGATCCGGACGCTTGATGAATGGAAGAGTCAAAAAGAAAAATGGGAGAGATACGCATGGGAGGAGCCGAGAATCCTGCTGTTGCGTTTTTTTAGTTCCGCTCAGATGCTGGCGGCGGTTCCGGAAACGGTTCAGGCGCTGAAAGATACGCAGCGCCGCTTCGGTCTGTCAGCGGAGACGATCAAAGAGCAGGAAGCGCTTTATCATGCGGTTCAGGCGGATTCCGCATGGCCGGATGATGACAAGTGGGCGTTCCTTCTTTCGGCACTGGAGTAAGGGATGAAGTGTGCGGCGGAATCTGGGGAGGGAAGTTGATGTACCGGTTATTGCTTTGGCTTATCATGATCTTTTTTTTCGGGGTACAGGAAAATTCGTTTTTGTCTGTGCCGCCGGATGTTGAGAATCTTTTGCCGGATGCGGAGCAAAATAATGACGGCGCGTATATCGAGCCTGTTTTCGGTGAGAGCGGCGCTTACATGCAGTCGGTGGGGGAAGCGCGTTTTCCTGTCTTCATGGTTTCCTTTCAGGACGTGACTTACCGGAGGAACCGTGTGACGCAGCAGCAGCTTACCGAGTGGCTTTTTGCGGAGGAGGACAGCGTCAAAGCCTATTATGATACCGCGTCCCACGGGCGTCTGCATGTGGACGGGGATGTTTATTTTTATGAGGCGGAAGGGGAAATCGCCTCCTATGAAAATGAGAATGGGTTTGAAGATCTTGTCATGGAAGTGCTTTCCTATTATGACGGGGAGATTGATTTTTCCGAGTATGACTGCAACGGGGATGCGGTCATGGATGCGCTGGTGATCTCGGTTCCGTCCGGCGGGGATGTGGATTTCTGGTGGGGATGTCAGGCGACGTGGTATCAGAATCCGGAATTTCGCGTGGACGGGATCGCGGTCAATACGTATATCATCAACGACGAGCAGCCCTATATCGGGGAACGGACCATTTATCAGGGAACGGTGGAGCATGAACTCGGACACTGTATGGGGCTCCCGGATTATTATAAATACAACTCCGACGACAGCGAGGGGTTTCACGGGATCGCCGGAATGGAACGCATGGATGATTCGTCCGGGGATTTCTGTCAGTTTTCCAAGCTGATGCTCGGATGGCTTCGGACCGATCAGGTGCAGGTGATGGAGCCGGATATGCAGAGCGCTTCGTTTCAGCTTCTGCCTGCGCATGAGGGCAGTTGTCTCGTGATTTTTCCGGAAGGCGGGCGGACGGAGTTTAACAGCGAATACTTTTTGGTGGAATATAATACGCCGGAGGGAAATAACGAAGGACTGTTTGCGCCGGAGGAAGCGGGCGTGCGCATTTTCCATGTCAACGCGAGGACGGAGATTGATTCCTATGACGGCGTGCCTTACTATCGTTATGAGAATTTCAGCACTTATTATAATCCGTCCGACGAGGGTATCCGGATTTTGAAACTTGTCCATGACGGAGAGGGATTTTATCAGACGGGGGACAGCGTGCGGTATGGAGAAGCGTCCGATTTCGGCTGGTATACGACGGCGGGATCGCTTCAGGATCCCCGGCTGACGATCCGGATCGGGGAAGTCACGCAGCAGGGTATTACGGTCGAGGTCACGCGTGAAGCTTCCGGTACTCCTTCGGGGTGACGCCGTATTTTTTCTTAAACAGCGTATAGAAATGCGTGCGGTTCGTAAATTTGAGCGCGGCGGCAATGGCGCTGACGGATTCGGTTGTTTCCGTCAGGTATTGCGCCGCCTTTTTCATGCAGAACGTCATGCCGTAATCGTAGAGGCACATATCGGTAAATTTGTTGACGATGCGGTTTAAGTAATCGCCGCTGTAATGCAGGCGCTGTTCCAGCTCCGCACGCGTCATGCGCCCGTCGCTCTCCTCGAAAAGCCGGGTGATGTGTGAAAAAAGAAGAAAATCGCTGTTGTCGTCGAGCCGGACGCTGGTGCAGTGATAGTTTTCCGGCAGCGACAGATAGGATAAAAACGCGCATAAGAGACCGCTGATCTGATAGGACGCGCCGAATGCGGGAAAGAGAAGCGTCCGGATCATGGCTTCCGCCATGGAATGCAGCGCACCCGCATGCGGGTGCGCTGCATCTGTATGCGGGTGCGCTGCATCCGCGTGCGGATTTGCCGTATGCATATGCGGTTCATGAGAATGCGCCGTATGCATATGTGCCTCATGCGAGTCTGCCGTCGAATATGCCGCATGCGGGTGATTCCGGTATGCCGGAGTAAAATCCAGATAAGCGCGGATGCCCGGCTCTTTCAGATCGGACGTCATAAACTGATACAGGTCACTGTCGCAGAAATCTTTTTCATTTGGGAAAAGCAGATTTTGCGCGGAGGCAAACAGCTCCGTAATGAAGTCGGGGGTCAGACCGATATACAGGATCCGACTCTTTGTCTGATAGCGCTCCATGTGGCGCAGGTTCCGGTTAACCAGACAGCAGGAACCGGCAGGATAAAGATATTCCTTTCCCTCAATTTTCTGTATCATACTTCCTTCCAAAACGATCACAAATTCAAAAAAATCATGAAAATGCGGCGCATTTTTGCGATAGGGTTCGTTTTTCAACGAAAGAGATTCCTGATAAAAAACCGCTTTTGTGGGAGACAGGGTCACAATGTTGACATAGTCCTCCGGTTTGGAACCGTTACAGCATTCCAGCGTGAGCTGAAGCGGTACGTTCATATGATAAAAGCGGCTGAAATCGCTTTCGCCGTTTTGAACATGAATGGAGGAAGCGCTGCTGTCCAGCGCGCGAAGCATGTCTAATTTGCCATCTTTTTCCATGAAGATACGCCCTTTCTTTTGATCCAGCATTCCCGGATGTGATACAAATAGGACCGCTCAAATCGGTTTCCGATATTGCTGTAAAAAATGAGGATTCTCTATAATATTTTTATCTATAAAATAATTATAGATAAAATCAGCAGAAGAGTAAAGAAATTTGTGCCAGCGTCCGGATTTACGGGACGCCTGCGGCAAAAAGTTCGCGGGTTGCGGGAAAGGGATGGTTATTAAAATGAAGCGAATACGAACAAAACTAATGGCGTTAGGGATCTGCATCAGTCTTTGCGCCGCTACTTTGTCGGGATGCGGATCAAAGGAGGATTCTGCTACAGATGCGCAGACGAACGTGGAAACGCCGGCATCTGAGGAGGGGCAGGATCAGGCGGAAACGCCGGATTCACAGCAGGATGAGGAACAGTCGGAAGCGGCGCAGTGGGAACCGTTGGAGATCACGACATTTCCGCTGCCGGATGGACCGGAAGAATCCGAGATTTTTATCGCGCCGATCGAGGATATTTCCGACGATTTTATCCGGGGCATGGATGCGTCGGCGGTGCTTGTGGAAGAAAACAGCGGCGTGAAATATTACAATTATGAGGGCGAGGAGCAGGATGTCTTCATGACGCTGGCGCAGTCCGGCGTGAATTATATCCGCCTGCGCGTATGGAACGATCCGTATGATGAAAACGGCAACGGCTACGGCGGCGGCAACAATGACGTCGCAACGGCAGTTCAGCTTGGACGGCGCGCGACGATGTACGGCATGAAGGTCTGCATTGACTTCCATTATTCTGATTTTTGGGCGGACCCGAAACGGCAGCATGCGCCGAAAGCATGGGAAGGCATGAACCTTGAAGAAAAATGCGATGCGCTTTATGCTTTTACAAAGGAAAGCTTGACGGAGCTTCTGGATGCCGGCGTGAATGTGGGAATGGTACAGATCGGAAACGAGATCAACTACGGGATGTCCGGCGAGACGAACGCCGATAACGTGATGGAACTGTTGCACGCGGGAAGCCGCGCGGTTCGTGAGATCTCGGAGGCATATGGCACGGATATTCAGGTTGTCGTGCATTATACGCGGATTGACACGAACGGAGAGATCGACCGGCTTGCGGCAAAATTACAGGAAGCGGGCGTCGATTATGACATTATGGGACTGTCGTATTATCCGTTCTGGGACGGCACCAATGAAAATATGCAGGAAGTCGTCCGTAATATTCAGGATACTTACGGGAAAAAAGCAATGATCGCGGAAACGTCGTACTGCTATACGTCCGAGGACGGTGACGGATGCGCGAACAGTTTTGTCGGTACAAACGATCTGGTAGAGGGCTATGCCGCAACCGTACAGGGACAGGCTTCCATGATCCGTGACGTCTGCGAGGCGGCGAACGAGGCGGGCGCGCTCGGGATCTTTTATTGGGAAGGAACCTGGATTCCGGTCGGTGAGGCAACGGCGGACAATTCTCCGATCTGGGAGGAATTCGGAAGCGGCTGGGCGAGCAGCTACGCGTCGGATTACGATCCGGAAGACGCCGGGCTGTATTACGGCGGCTGTTCGTGGGATAATCAGGCAATGTTTGATTTTGACGGGTATCCGCTTGCTTCTTTGAATGTGTTTAAGTATCTGCGGTACGGTTCGACGGCGCAGCTTGCAATTGATGACATTCCTACGGTGAATGTGGTCTGCGATGTGGGCGGTACGATCGTGCTTCCTGAGACGGTTCCGGTGATCTATAATGATGCCACGGCAAACGAGCCGCTTGCCGTTACCTGGAATGAGGAGGAGCTTGCCGCGATCGACACGAATGTCGGCGGCGTCTACGAAGTGACCGGGACGATTGAGAACGGCATGACGGTCACATGCGAAGTGGAAGTACTCATGGTCAACCATGTTTTGAATCCGAGCTTTGAGGATGCGGATACTTCCATGTGGAATGTAACCTATGTCGGAGAGACGAACCCGACGGATTTCCTGGTGAAGGCGGAAGACGCTTATACCGGTGAGATCGCATTCCATTTCTGGTCGGAAGATTCTGATATGGAGTTTGCCATCGAGCAGGAGTTTACGGATTTACAGCCGGGTACCTATCAGCTTTTCGCGTATGCGCAGGGCGGAGACGTGTCCGATGAATGTGAGATGGAGTTGTATGCGGTTGTGAACGGCGAGGAACTGACGGAGCCGTTTATGGTGACAACGTATACTGATTGGAAGGTGCCGATGATTCCTGAAATCAAGGTTACGGACGGAACGCTTGTCATCGGTGTGCGCATGAAATGTATTGCGGGAAGCTGGGGGACGGTGGACGATTTCACGTTAAACAGAATTTCGGATTAGACGGCTTCGCGGTTTCAAAAAAAATAGGAAAAAAGAAAAAAGGGGTTGACAGCCTCTTTTTTCTGTGTATAATTCATAGTATGCCTAGCGAAAAAATAGGCAATAAACCGGAGCATACCGGGAGAAAGAAAGGAGTTATGACAATGAACGCAGCAGAGAACAGAAAGATAATGGGAAAGGAAAGAATGTGTTGTTGCAGCAGGATGCCGATGTGCAGAATGATGTGTTGTTTGCATGCCGCGATACATAAGGTCAGCTCTTATCCGGATCGATCGGATGCTGTAACCGGGATGAATGGGTGACAGAAGAAAAGAGTGAGCGATCAGAGTGGAGAAGCGATGCATGCAGTCGCTTCTTTTTTTGCGCGATAAGCAGAGAAGCAAAGTGATTCCTATGCGGCGACCGTGCTTGCACGGAGAGACGCAAAGGAATCACTTTGCGGCGAGCAACGCGAGCGTGGAATGCGAAGCATTTCCCGTCTGCTTATCAAAGAGAAGCAAAGTGATTTATATGAGGAACCGTGCCTGACATATGCAGGGCGCAGAAAGGACAATATATGAAACCAATCAAAGAGAAACAGATAAAAAAGAAACAGATAAAGGCTGTAAAGCTGTTGGCGGGAATCACTGTATTTACCGCATTGGGACTTGCGGGATGCGCGGGGGCGGAGAGCCGGACAGCAAACGGAACGTCGGCGGTTTCAGGAGAAAACGGCGGGCAGAATGCGGACGGCGGACAGGGAGAGACCGCAGGCGCCGCACAGGGAGAAGGCACCGTGAGAAAGATCACGGCGGCACATACGCAGGCGTACGCCCCTTACGATTTTATTGATGAAAACGGAAATTCGGATGGATATGAAGTCGCCGTGCTCAAGGCGGTTGATGAGCTGCTGCCGCAGTATGAGTTTGAATTTGTCGGGACAACCGATGATGATCTGCTGATTGGCGTGGAGTCCGGAAAATATCAGGTCGGCACAAAGGGAATCTGGTGGACGGCAGCGAGGACGGAGAGTTATATTTTTCCGGAGCATTATATCGGCGCCAGCATTACGGGGCTTGCGTTCCGCACAGAAAACGCGGATCAGATCAAGGATATGGAGAGCTTTGCGGATTTCAGCGGAAGGCTGGTTCCGCTTGCGCCCCAGAATGCGCAGTATACGATCGTTGAGAATTATAATAAGAACAATCCGGAGCATCCGATCGAGCTGGTAGCCGCGGAGCAGTTTGGCAATTCGGATTCCTATCAATGGGTGCTGGAAGGCAGATACGACGCGGTATTCGAGATCAAGACGCAGTTTGAGCATAATGTAATCAATGAGAACGGCGAATACCACCAGTATGCCGATCAGCTTTCCTATGTTGCCTATGAAGCGATCCCAATCTGGACATTGTTTAACATCAACGAGCAGGAGCTGGCGGACGCGTTCGATCAGGCGTGGGAGCAGTTGTATGAGGATGGAACGCTGGAGCGGCTCCAGCAGGAATATTTCGGTTACAGCCTTTTTGAATATGTTCCGGAGGGGTATCAAAAAGGGGACGAACTGTAGGATGAAAAAAGAAAACTACAAACAATAAGAAGAAAAGGACAAAAGACAAATAAGCAAATAAACAAATAAACAAGCAACTGGAAAAGCTAAATAAAAAGCAAAACAAAAAAGGAGATCACGAACATGAGCGAGAATAAGAGAGAATTGGTATTGGCGGCATTTGACAACAAGAAAACAGAAAGAGTACCCGTAGGATTTTGGTTTCATTTTGCGGCGGATGCGTTTTATGATCCGAGCGAGGAGACCGTAAAGAGAAATATTGCAGGGCACCAGAAGTATGTGGATGAATTCGATCCCGATTTCGTAAAGTTGATGAGCGACGGTTTTTTCGGCTATCCGAATGAGACCGTGACGGCGGTGGAGTCTGCGGCGGATTTAGAGAATGTCAAAACAGTTTCGCCCAAAGAGTGGATTGACGGGCAGGTTCGTTTGGTAAAGGAACTGACTGGGCGGTTTGGGGAAAGCAGAACGACCTTTTACAATATTTTTTCACCGGCAACGTATTTCAGCTTCCTGCTTGAGCATGTCGGTCATGAGGTGAGTCTGACGCAGCTGACAAAAGAGAATCCGGATGGCGTAAAGCGTGCGTTACAGGCGGTCGCAGAGGACATTGCCGTTTTATCCGAGCGCGTCATCAAAGAGGGCGGCGCGGACGGCATCTACCTGAGTGTGAGAAATATCGACGGCGTAAATAAGGAAGATTATCTGAAATACATAGCGCCGGCGGAGCTTCGGGTGCTGGAAGCGGCAAACCGGGTGAGCGATTATAATATTCTTCACATTTGCGGCTACGAGGGACATCGGAACGACCTTGGCACCTATACGGAATATCCTGCCAAAGTCATCAATTGGGCGGTCACGGTGGAGAATGTCAGCTTAAAGGAAGGAAAGAATTTATTTGGCGGCCGCGCGGTCATCGGCGGGTTTGATAATACGGAAAAAGGCGTGCTTTATCGGGGAAGCCGTGAGGAAATTGAGAAAGAAACAGAAAGATTGTTGTCCGAGATCAGGGAACCCGGCGTGATCCTGGGGGCGGACTGCACGATTCCGAGCGATACGCCCTTATCCCATCTGGAATGGGTACGCGGGAAAGCGAAAACATTTTAGCGCAATGAATAAATAAAGGAGAGAGAAAAATGCGACCGTTTCATCCTTCTTATATTTTGAATCTGCTGTATCAGATCGTCCCCTATGTTCCGATGACACTGGCAATGATGCTGGGGACGGTGCTGTTCGGCGGGCTGATCGGCATACTGCTTGCGGCGGCGAAGATCCGGAGAGGAAAAATCGCACGGGTATTGGCGGATGTTTACATTTATGTCACGAGATGTATTCCGTCGATTGTCATGCTGTTCCTTGTTTATTACGGACTGCCGAAATTATTTCTGACGTTTGGGATTGATCTGAACGGTCTGCATAAAGGATTTTTTGTCATTACCACGTTTTCGGTTTTATTTGCAGCCAATATGTCGGAGGTGTTCCGTTCGGCATATCTGGCGATTGATGCAGGGCAGCGGGAAGCGGCAGTCAGCGTCGGCATGTCGTCGTGGCAGGCGTTTTTTCGGATTCAGCTTCCGCAGTGTACGGTGGTTGCGCTTCCCAATTTTGCCAATGCATTGGTGAATCTGATGAAAGAAGGATCGTTGGCATATACGATCGGACTGATCGACATGATGGGAAAGGGACAGCTCATCATCGGTCTTCATCACGGTTCCTACGTGCTGGAAACCTATCTGGCATTGACGATCTTGTATTGGATTTTGACGTTTCTGATCGAAAAAAGCTTTGGATGGCTTGAAAAGCGGTTAAAGCCGTTATAGAAATTTGCAGGATAAGTAAAAGATGAGGTGGAAATATGCGACTAAATACAAAATTCATGAAGGAGACGTTTTTCGCCGCGCTTGCGGGAATTCCGACAACATTAAAAATCACATTTTTGACCCTGCTCATTTCCCTGCCGATCGCCTTTTTCATGGCGCTTAGCAGAACGCAGAAGCGTAAGATCAGCGGAACGCTTGTCGCTGCATATGTATCTTTTATCAGGGGAACGCCGGTCGTATTACAGATCCTGTTTTTGTACAGTCTGCTGCCGAGCCTTCTCAATTATCTGATCAAAGATGTGTTCGGGCTCTCTTTTAATATTTTCAGAGTGAATCCGATCCTGTATGCGTATGTGGTGTTTATCATAAACACAACGGCAGTGCTGACGGAGGTGCTGCGCTCCGCACTGCTCACGGTCGGAAAGGGGCAAATGGAGGCGGCGCTGACAATCGGGATGAGCAAACCGCAGGCATATGTGCGGATCATTCTTCCGCAGGCGCTTGTCTCGGCGCTGCCCAATCTCTGTAACGCGGCGATCGGTCTGTTGAAAAGCACTTCACTCGCATTCATGATGTCGGTGCAGGACGTTACGGCGATCGCAAAGGTGAAGGCGGCGTACGGTTACAATTATATTGAGGCGTATCTGGATATTTGTCTGATCTATATTTTGATGTGTACGTTTGTCCAGATCCTGTTCCGATTGCTGGAAACGTATGCTTCGCGGTATCGGAGAGGAAAGAGACGAATGCGGGCGGGAATCGGATAAAAGAGAGACAGGTGCAGACGGAGATCGGACAGGGAAACGGTGGATGGGACCGGCTGATCGGCGGAGGGAAATAAAGATGTTGGAGATCAAAGAGGTACATAAAAAATTCGGAGCAAACGAGGTGCTTCGCGGCGTATCCTTAAAAGTGGAAAAAGGAGATGTGGTAGTGATTTTAGGACCAAGCGGTTCGGGAAAAACAACGCTGCTGCGCTGCATTGATTTTTTGGAAAAGGCGGATCAGGGGGAAATGATTTTTGACGATATTCAGACCGGACTTGCGCATGCATCCAAAAGGACCATATCGCGCATTAGAAAAAAGACGGCGTTCGTGTTCCAAAATTATAACCTGTTCCACAATAAGACGGCGCTTCAAAACGTGACGGAGGGGCTGATCGTGGCAAGAAAGATTCCGAAACGGGAGGCGGAGGAAATCGGAAAAAAAGCGCTTGATAAAGTGGGATTATCCGAGCGGTACGATTATTATCCGAGTCAGCTGTCCGGCGGGCAGCAGCAGAGGGTAGGAATCGCAAGAGCCATTGCGGTAAACCCTGACATTATCCTGTTTGACGAACCGACCTCCGCGCTGGACCCGGAATTGATCGGAGAGGTGCTGCAGGTGATGAAGGATCTCGCAAAGGAAGGCACCACCATGATTGTTGTCACACACGAAATGCAGTTTGCGCAGAGTGTGGCAAATAAAGTGATCTTCATGGATGGGGGAAAGATTGTCGAGGAGGGAGGACCGAAGGAGATATTCAGCCGTCCGAAAGAAGAAAGGACAAAACAGTTTTTGCGGAGGATTCTTCCCGATTATGATTATATGATCTAGTGTCAGGGATAAACGAAATTGCGTAAAAGGATATTGGATTATTCATCAAAAATTCTCCTTATTTCCATTCGCAACTTAAAACAGACCATTGTTTTGTAAAATTTTCGCTTTCTATTGCAGCTGCAAAAGGCTGAGCAAGAAATGTTTTTATATTTTTTAATACGGCACTATAGTCATCAGTCTTTGTATGGATTTTTTGACAAAACGCTTTCCATTTCTTTTGCATTGCGTCATCACTGTCAAAAGTCATAACCTGTTCAAACTGATCTACTGTAAAGGTGCGTCCGCGATTTTCAAAGGTCTTTCTTAACGCCTCCGTAAGCGTCGAACCGTCAAAGTCAAATTTATTTGCAAGATAGTAAATGTCATAATAGTCTTTCATCCGGCTGGAAAATTCCATAAGGCTGAGGATAGCGTCAATCTTTTCGGCGATTGTTGTTTCGAGAGAATAGGTATTTACCGTCGGCGCAATAAAATCATCAAGCTGTGTTGGAATTTTCCGCTTCTCCTGTTTCGGAACAATAACATCGCCCACGCCGAAATCAATGCTGAACGGCGTTTTCGTGTTCTTGATTTGTGCCACAAGGGAAGCGCCGATACCGGCATATTTCTTGGCTATGGCAATAGGTGCAATCTCTTTTATTTCAAAAGTAATAAAATCATTGCCGGTAGGTGTGTTAATGATTTCTTCCAACATTGGCTTCAACTGTTCAGGTATGTTGGGTACTTTCCGAAGAAGGAAATCTACGTCCACCGTCACACGGCTGTCAAAGTCGGTAACGGAATATATAAACAGCCCGCCTTTTAGAACAAGGTTCTCAGCATATTTAGAATGTTCCAGCCGGCGTAGAAATTCCTCTTGGCAAAAAAGCTGCAAACAAAGCTGATAGCTCCGTCCGCTTTCTTTCGCCTTGTTTTTTAATCTGGCAAGCACGGAGGCGGCAATATCAGTCATTGAGCAACACCTCCATTACATTCATAACTCTTGCATAAAGCTTCATTTCTTTTGCGTATTTTGAAAGGTTCGCAAGGTTTTTGTTCTTATCAGCGGCATAAGCGTTAACAGCTTTGTTAAAAGTTTCGCTGTCCAGTTTTGTGCGATACTTAAAGCAATCGCATATTGTTCTTTCTCGATCATACACAGCAAGCGTTATGCCATTAAAGCGATCTGATACTTTTCCGATTTGTAAAAAGTCCTTTTGAATATAGTAAGCTTTAATCGGAAATTCTTCTATTCTCTTTACAGCGCGGGACGCCGTTCTCGGAACGGCAACAGACCATTTACGGGGAGCAAAATCGCTATACCCATAATGAAACAATGCGGACTCAACACAAACAGTCCCCTGCGGAAGAAGCTTTTGCAGCAATTGCTCCTCTGTTATTTGACTACTGTGAGGAAGCTGATAAAAACCCCGGCGGATCCTTTCAATAAAGCCTTCTTTGCACAGTGTCGCCACTTCATAATTCTTTATACCATTTGCCGCAAAGTCAGCAGTTTTTCCAATGCCGCCGTTATTGATAATGATATTTTGTGCAATTTCCTTTTTAGTCAAGCAAACACCAACTTTCTGCACGCAAAATCAAAAGATTGTCTGCCATTAGTGTAGCATGATTGCTTCGTAATCATGCCAGCTTTATGCGCACACCGCTTCGCCCCGGCGCGGTATCATGTCTAACGACATGATACCATAGTGCAGAAATAATTACAATAACTTTTAGCGGACAGATTTTTAATTTTGCGTGTAATTCGTAGCGATATTTGTATTTGGGCTGCGGAGAAAGCCAATAGTATACCCGAAAATCCCCAAAATACGCTGAAAGAGGTTAACGGCGATAGTTGAAATACAACCAAGCCCGCGGCGGAGTATTCTTTGAAGCAAACGAAATTGCGTAAAAAAGTGCCCAAAATTCAAAATTGAATTTTGGGCAAGACTTGTATATACACTCTATCACATCTGAAAATAAAAGTCTAGTAATAAATTCTTTTTTCTGTATACTTTTTTGTGTACCGATTGAAAAATTTGTATTGCGAAGAAAATCGCCGGTGATGCTTTGTAGATTGGGCAGGTAACCGCACAAAAAAGGAGGCGGAAAATGGATAAGGAACGGCAGGAAGAGCAGAAGCATTTTGACGCATGCAGGGAACTGATTTTAGAGAATACCGTCAGGTATGAGGCGGAGTTTGAGGAGCGGCATCAAAAGACGCAGGCGCTGTTTCGCGCGATGCAGGGCGGGGACGTGGAGCTTTACAACCAGCTGATGACAAGCGCGAGCCTGGAGGAACACGCGGCAAACCAGCTTCGGAAAAACCGTGCGGCGTATGAGAATCCTTATTTCGGCAGAATTGATTATCTGGACAAGGATGCGGCGTGCGAGGAGCGCATTTATATCGGAAAAAACGGCGTTTTTCGCAATGGGACGGATGTTGTGATCGCGGACTGGCGCGCGCCGATCTCCAGCGTCTACTATGAAAATGAGATCGGTGACGGAAGCTATCATCTGCCGGAGAAAGTGTCCGATAAGGGGACGGTGCGCCCTGAGATCCCGATTTGTCTGTACTTAAAAAGGACGTACGATGTGGAAAAAGGCGTTCTGAAAGGTTATTATGACAGCGATGTGGCGGCAAACGATGCGCTTCTGGTAGAATATCTTTCTCAAAACAAGGATGCCGTTTTAGGGGACATTATTGCCACCATTCAGAAAGAGCAGAATGAGATTATCCGGGAGTCGCCGTTTAAGAATATTCTGGTGCAGGGCGTCGCGGGGAGCGGAAAAACCACGGTCGCCATGCATCGCATTTCCTACATCCTTTATAATTATAAAGAGCGTTTTACCTCGAATGAATTTTGTATCATCGGCGGCAGCGATCTGCTTCTTTCTTACATTACGAGCGGTCTGCCGGAGCTGGATGTGCATGACGTGAAGCAGAAGCGGATGGACGAGATGCTCACGTATCTTTTGAAAAAAGAATGGACAAAAAAACAGAAGCTGATCGCGCCGCTGCCGGATGCCGCCGTGCGCAGCCGCATGGAGTTTGTTTTGTATCTGGAGCGGTGGCTTTTGCGGCTCAGACGGGAGACGGTCGCGGCAGAAACGCTGACGGACCGCGAGCTGGGCACGATCCTGACGGACGGCAGCATCGAACGTCTGCGGGAGGAACATCCGCAGTACAGCATTTACCGGCTGCTTGTCACGCTGGATGAGCGCGTTCGGACAAGACTCAAATTTTTATGCCCCGACGGGGAGAAAGACTATGTTACAAAAAAATGCAGGGAATATCGGCAGCATTATAAGAATCAGGCGATCGGAAAAAGTGTCTGCACATTATATCGGGAATTTCTTGCGGATTACGAAAAAGAGTTTCCGGGCGTTCTGAACATGGCGCTGCATGAGGAGAAGGCTGCCGCGGGACAGTATGACATTTATGATGCGGCGGCGATGGCGCTCATAAATTATCGCGTGAAACAAAAAAAAGAAGACGAGGAGTTTGGGCAGATTTTTATTGATGAGGCGCAGGATTTTGGCGCAATGATCTATTATGTGCTGCGGACGCTTCTGCCTGCGTGCTATTTTACCGTCATGGGGGACGTCTCACAGAATATCCATTACGAGACGGGCATGAATGACTGGGAGGAAATGCGGACGTGGGTGCTCACGGGGGAGCGCGATACGTTCCGGCTCTTAAAAAAGAGCTACCGCAACACGATAGAAATTTCGGAATATGCGGGGGAAATCCTGAAAAAAGCATCGTCCGGGCGTTATCAGATCGAGCCGGTCATCCGCCACGGCATTCCCGTGCAGGAATACAGGGAGAGCGGCGAGGAGGCGTTATATAAGCGTGCGCAGGAAATCGTGGAACATGCAAGAGACAGGGGGTATGGCAGTATTGCCGTGATCTGCCGCGAGGAGGGGGAAGCGGGCTGGATCAGGAAGTGGCTGGATGACGAAGGCGTAACGATCCTGCCGGTACAACTGGTAAAGGGCTTGGAGTTTGACGTTGTGATCCTGTGGAATCCGCCGGAGCTGATCGACGATGCAAAGACCGCAAAGCTCCAGTATGTTGCCGCGACACGGGCGCTGCATGAATTGCATGTTTTGCGGAAGGAAGAGAGGGCGGCGGTGCAGGGGAAGTGGAATGCAGGCGCTTATAGGTAAATTCCTATAGCCCTTTTTGGGGTGGTATGGTACAATGTCGTCAGACGAAGGTAAGATGATGTTAGTGAATGAAATAAATAAAAGCGGAAGAGTTAGGTATTACGACGAGGGCTGTTAAGCGAAATATTAACAGAGGAAGAGATTATAAAATGGATGACTTGATATTAGTGAACCCGACAGAAAAATATGCCGCAGAAATATCTGCCTACAGGCAGGAACTTTTGGATGCGGGCAGCACCATGGATGGCTGCGGCTCTTTAAGGAAAATCGCCGATTCTTTGGAATGGATAGCGGACGTGGAAAGAAAAAGCAGGAAAGAGACCTGTCCCGATGGGCTTGTTCCTGCCACGCAGTTTTTATTCATACGCAGGTCGGACGATCGCCTTGTCGGCATGATTCAGGTCCGGCGTGAGCTGAATGATTTCTTGGAAAAATATGCGGGGCATATCGGCTATTCAATCCGCCCGTCAGAGAGAAGAAAAGGGTATGCGAAACAAATGCTGAAAGATGCCTTATCCTATTGCAGAGAGATCGGATTGGACAAGGTTTTGGTGAGTTGTACGGAGGACAATCAGGCAAGCAGGAAGACGATTCTCGCCAATGGCGGAGAATATGACAGCACGGTCTCCGAGCCGGACAGGTGGGGGAGGCTGGAAAAATATTGGATTCGGTTAAAAAATTGATGTGACAAAGGAGAAATGATATGAGCAGAGAAGAATTCTTAAAATTGTATTGGAAACAATATCAATTGTTGGAAAAAGATATGATACAGACTGATGCGTATGTGTCGATAGATAAAGACAATTATGATACGTTTTCAAACCAATATATGAAATTGATGCTGGCTATCTGCAGTGAGGTGGATTCGGTTGCGGAGACTTTGTGCCGGATATGTGGTGATATGATGCCATTCGGTATTAAAAATAAACTGGATATGTTAGTGGAAAAGTACCCCGATCTAAAGAAATATCGGGTTCATACAAAGTATCCGTATGACATAAAAAATATCACGCCTTTAGTAAAGTTTCATGACTCTGTTTCGGATTGGTGGGGTGCCTACAATGATGTGAAACATAGAAGAATGGAACAGAATGACGCGGGTAGATATAACTATACAAAAGCAAATCTGAAAAATGTGCTGTATGCGTTAGCGGCATTATATATTTTGAACTGTAATGTGTATGACAATCTTGAAGGTAATGGAAAGCCACGTGCAGAAATATTGACATCGGCATTATTTGAGACAGAGCTGATCTTATAGAGAAAAAGAAGCTGTCGTCAGGAGTGTGGAGAAGCTGCATATCAAACAGAGGTTGCCCCTCAAGATAAAATCTTAGGAACTGCTGATTAATTAAGGATATCTACCAGCATTTCACAGTAAATTCGATTT
>JAMPAG010000016.1 GCA_023667365.1 bacterium
CTTTTAATGGAGATGCAGAGCGGGATGCTCCTGTTGTTTATCGCGATCTTTGCGCCGCTGCTTGTCCATGCAGAGCAGAAAAAAGGGTATATCAAGAATATTGCGGGACAGATTCCGAGAAGAGAGATGCTTTCGCTCTCCAAGCTGCCGGCGGTTGCGGTACAGGTGTTTCTGATCGTTTGCATCTTCTGCGTTACCCATGTAACGGTTTCCGCGGTCATTTTCAGGGATCGTCTGGCGTTTTCTTCCGCCGCCGTGTCGCTGCGGACGATTGGCGTACAATTATTGCTCCATGTGTCATGGGGATGCCTGATCGCCCTGTTTGTCATGGCGTCGCGGAGCATGGCGTTTTCCATGGTGACGGGAATCTTTCTTTCGAGCGGGATTTTCGAGTTGATCGGGGGCTATCTGAATCGTGCGATCCATGCAATCATTCCCGCTGCGGAGCAGTTTGATATTCGCCGCTATACGCTGACCTATGTGACGGGAGCGCTGTCAAATGAAAGTACGGGAAGGCAGATCGGCGGTTTTCTGGCAGTCGCGGCAGTTTATGTGATCATATCGGCAGTTGTTTCCGGGATCGTGTACCGGAAACGGGACGTCATCGGATAGGAGCAAGACAGCATGGAAGGGATTTGGATAATTGCAGTCGTTTGTCTGGCGGCAGCCATGATAACGGCGTGGTGTATCGTGATCCGCTACCGGCGGCAGGTGAACAGCATCTGCCGCCAGCTTCAGTTTATCAAAAACCATCAGACGAATATGAAATTGTCGGCGGACGGCATGCAGTTCGGGATGGGAAGACTGGCGGAGGAAGTGAACGGGCTGTTGACCGGCACGGAGGAAAAACGGCGGGCGGTGGAGACGCAGGAGACGGTCATCAAAGAGACGATCACCAATCTTTCCCATGATATTCGGACGCCCTTAACATCCCTTGACGGATATGTGCAATTATTGGAAGAGAGCGATTCCAAGGAGGAGCAGGCGCGTTACATTGGGATCATCCGGAGGCGGATCGAGGCGCTGCGCGGAATCCTGGACGAGTTGTTTTTGTATACCAGACTGCAGGACAACGCGTATGCGCCGTCCATGGAACGCGTGGAGTTAAACCGGCTTGTCTGTGACGCGGCGTTTTCTTTTTATGAGGACTGCAGGGCGCGCGGCTTGGAGCCGCAGGTATCCGTCTGCGAGGAGCGCGTATACACGAGGGGGAATGAGACGATGATCGTGCGGATGCTGCAAAATATCATAAAGAACAGTCTGGAGCACGGAAAGGCGGATGTCCGTATCCGGCTGACCGCAGAGGGGCAGCGCGTGATATTTTCCTGCGCAAACAGGGTGGAACATGCGGAGGAGATCGACGTGGAGCGGGTATTTGAGCGGTTTTACCGGGCGGACAAGGCGAGGGCGAACAGCTCGACGGGGCTCGGACTCTCGATCGCGCGCGGACTGGCGGAAAAAATGAACGCCAAGATGAGCGCGTCACTGGAGGACGGTCTGTTTACGGTGACGGCGGTGTTTGAACGGTTGGAGGAAGAACTTATATGAAACGATCAAAATACCGTCAGGCAATGCGGCAATAGGAATGGATGAGGTGATGTTTGATGAAAGGAATACGAAAAGGAGTTGGATTTTTTATATTATATTTTGTATTGACGATGTTGTTCCAACTGATCTTATCAACAGCTTTTATGGCATTTGGCGCTATGTATGGGATTAGAGATGAAGATGCTTTGGTGAATTTTGCCAATAACAATTTATTGGGAATGACAATACTCTCCGGTGTTTTAACCGTGATTGTCTTATTCTTCATTTTTAAGTTCCGTAAAGCTGACATAAAGAAAGAATGGAAATTGCATTGTTTCAAGCTAACGGACATCGTATTGCCGGTCATTGCGGCATTTTCCTACTCGTTTATTTATGCGTTAATTACTTATGATGTTGCGTTGGAGAACGCTGTGATGATACGAAATTCAGCTGCGTATTATTCAAGCGTCTGCCGTGGATTGGGATTCGTATTTATGATGATCAATTTATTGGTGATCGCGCCTGTCTCTGAGGAGATCGCACTGCGGGGAATTGTTTATACAAGGGTTGAAAAAACAACGAATGCCGCTGCAGCAATTATGATAAGTTCTTTGCTGTTTGGGTTCATGCACATTGCGGCAGGCGGGATCGTTTTAATCATCGGTGCGATACTGATGGGAGCGGTATTTGGATTGATTTTTTATAAAACCAATTCTCTTTTTATCTGTTTTATTGCCCATTCTGCCGCGAATCTTCCGGACTTTATACTTTTTGATCATCCTTCTTTTTCAAATGAAACGCGGATCATACTGGAGATCGCATTTGGATTGGTTTTCGTAACCGGAATGATTTTTATGCTAAAGAAAGATGAAAAGAATTGCTGAATCCTCACTTGGAGAAGAAATAATTGATTATAAAATCTTTTGTTTATTCCCCATATTATAATATGCGGATTTATGCTAAAATATCAAAGTAGTAAATTTCATATAAAGAGAAATGAGTGTCAAAGGATATTAAAATGGAGCATTATTCATGATTTGGGCATAGAGAAAAGAGATTAAGATTTGATAAAAGAAATCAGAGAAGTATGTATAGTGTATTCAAAACGCAAATTTACTGGTGTCCCGTTTACTCCTAAGCCTAAATGTGCTGTCTGTGAACACCTTGAACACTGTAGAAATAATGATAACTCACTGATAATCAAAATAATGATGCTTGAATGTGAAAGTTTTTATTATTTAAGCAACCGGAAGAATTTGAGAAATTACCTATACTTAGTGAGAACAAAGAAAAGAATTTAGAAACTATTGATGATTATATGAAACGATACGAAGGTATTAGATTGCCATAAAAATGCATTAGCAGAAATAATTTATGAGAATGTCGCGGCAACGAGGCGATAGCCGAGTGGCGTTTTGGGATACCGCTGTGAATATGACGAGATTGTGGAAATTTTATTTTTGGTAGATTTGTGCTTTCTATTCCCGAAAAGCAGTCGTTTCATACCATCTGATAAAAATAGTAAACCTTTTGAGGATCAGAGATATGAGGATGAGATAGTTGAAAATCTCTATCATGAAATCTCCAAGGAGTTGCCTTCGTTTAAGAGGCGCATAAGACCGATATTACGGCAGGCGGAATTGGTTATAAAATCTTCATAGAAAGATAAGTTTTTCCGAACCGATTTTATGATATAATAGGCGCAAAGGAAAAACAAGCGACCGAAAAAGCAGCAGCGCTGCTTTTGACGGGCATTTGTTTTTCCTGCGCCATTACCGAGCAAACATCCGGCGAAGCCGGATAGGGAGCGCGTTAGCGCGTGTTTGCGAGGAGAAAGACCTGAGCGCAAGGGAAAAATGCGGCGGAGGTTCGGAGTATGATTATAAAAACGAAAAAAAGAACAGCGGAAATAGAGGGTGAAAAAGTGGAAGGAGAAGTCGTAGAAGCAGAAGAAAAGGGAACGGAACTGATCGAAATATCCAAATTAGAGCAGGTGGGAAAACAGTTTTCTTTTTTGATGGCGTGCTACCGCTGTGCGATTATGGAGGTGGAGACGAAAATCCGCGTTTTGAACGAGACGCTCTCCCAGCAGTATGATCGCAATCCGATCGAGACGATTAAAACCCGCTTAAAGCATCCGCGCAGTATCTCGGAAAAATTAAGACGCAAGGGACTCCCGCAGACGGTGGCGAGTATTGAGGAAAATCTAAATGATGTTGCGGGCATCCGCGTGATCTGTTCTTTCCCGGAGGACGTGTATCTGATCGCACGTTATCTGTTACAGCAGGACGATGTGGAATTGGTATCCTCGAAAGATTACATCCGCCATCCGAAGGCGAACGGCTATCGCAGTCTGCATCTGATTATTGAAACGCCGATCTTTCTTGCGGATGAAAAAAGACTGATGCGCGTGGAGGTGCAGCTCCGTACGATCGCAATGGATTTTTGGGCATCGTTAGAACATAAGATGCGTTACAAAAAGGACTTGAACTGCGCGGAGGAGATTGCGGCGGAGTTAAAGGAATGCGCGGAGGAGAGCGCGCGTCTGGACGCAAAGATGCAGCGCATCCGTGCAAGGATCGAATATAATGAATAAGATGCGTAAAGATAAAAGCGCCATGTCTTTCCAACTGCGGTACCATCGCTGCAGAATTTCAGTCACAAAATTTTCACAAAAACTTCACTGCATTTTCAAGTTCTGCATGTAGACTGAACAAGAATTCACTTTTAGCAAAGCATGATTGAAAGCCAAAGCGGATGCAAACGGCGGAGGATTGTGCGCGGGCGGGATCGGAAGAATGGGGGAGTGATATGGATTACCGGCATGAATGGAAGCATGAGATCAATCAGGCGGACCTTTTGACGCTGCGACAGCGGCTGCGGGCGGTCACAAGCATAGATCCCCATGCGGTTGACGGCAAATATCAGATACGGAGCCTGTATTTTGATAACATGGAGGATCGGGCGTTACAGGAAAAGCTGGACGGCGTCAGCCGCAGGGAAAAATTCCGCATCCGTTTTTACGACGGTGACACCTCCGTGATTCATTTGGAAAAGAAGAGTAAAATCGGCGGGCTTGGGAAAAAGCAAAAAGCGGTTCTTACCAGGGAGCAGGCGCAGGCAATCGCGGATGGTCGTCCGGACTGGATGGCGGACAGCCCGGAGGAATTGATTCGTGAATTGTATGCCAAAATGCGGATGCAGGGACTGCGGCCGAAGGTCATTGTGGATTACACAAGGGAACCGTTTGTTTTTGCCCCCGGCAATGTCCGGGTCACACTGGACTATCACATTCGGACGGGATCTTGCTGCGCGGACTTCTTAAAGCCGGACTGTATCACGGTTCCGGCGGGGGACGCCCCGATGATTCTGGAAGTGAAGTGGGATCATTTTTTGCCTGACATCATTCGGGATGCCGTCAGGATTCCCGGACGGCGGGCAGCCGCTTTTTCCAAATATGCACAATGCCGTATCTACGGTTAGGCAAAGGAGAAAAAATATGACATTTCATGATATTTTCAAATCCAGTTTTCTTGAGAATGTAACGGTCGTCAGTCTTTTTGATATGGCGCTGGCGCTTGTTCTTGCGATCGGGTTGGGGCTGTTTATTTTTCTGGTCTATAAAAAGACCTATCAGGGAGTGATGTATTCTTCCAGCTTCGGCGTTACGCTGATCGCCCTGACGATGATTACGACTGTGGTGATTCTTGCAGTTACGAGTAACGTCGTGCTTTCACTCGGTATGGTGGGCGCATTGTCCATTGTCCGTTTTCGTACAGCCATTAAAGAACCTCTGGACATCGCGTTTCTATTTTGGGCGATCGCGGGCGGTATCGTACTGGCGGCGGGGATGATTCCGCTGGCGGTGATCGGCAGTGTGATCATCGGCGTAATCCTTCTTCTTTTTGTCAATCGGAAGCCGCACTGCCATCCGTACATTGTGATCCTGCAATGCGACGGACATGAAAGCGAGAGCGCGGCAAAGGCGTATCTTGAAGAGATGACGAAACGGTGCGCGGTCAAGAGTAAGAGTGCGCAAAAGGGCAGTGTGGAACTGACGATGGAGATCAGCTTGAAAGACGACGACACCGATTTCATTAACAGACTGTCTGAAATGCAGGGAATCAGCAGTGCGGTTTTAGTCAGCTATAACGGAGATTACATGGGGTGAGGAGGTTGATCCGTGTCCACACATAAAAAGATTGATTTGATCTGTATCGGCGCAATCCTTTTTGCGGTCATCATAACGATTCTGTTTATAAACGGCAGGCATTTCGGCATCGTTCCCGCTGTAAACGCGGATGCGGATGGCAGTCTGTTTACGGAAAATGATCGGAACGCAGATTGGGATACCGCTTCCGCCACGCAGATTGTTCTGTCCGATACGGGAAGTACGGTCAACGGAAACGGCGCCTATGGATACAATGGGGACATTTTCATTATCAGCGCAGGGTATTATGTGCTGACCGGTGATCTTACGAATGGAAGCGTTATCATTGATGCAGATAAAAACGATAAAATATGGATCCTGCTTGACGGTGTGACGATCCGCTGTGAGGAGGATGCGGCCATCCGGATCGAGCAGGCGGATAAGGTGTTCCTGACATTGGCGGATGGCACAAAAAATACGATTTCCGCCGGTGCGCAGTATGATGCCAAACTCATTGCCGCGGGGGTGGACGGCGCGGTTTATTCCCGTGACGATTTGACGATCAACGGGACCGGGGCGCTTACGGTAATCGGGGAATATCAACACGGGATCGTGTGCAACGACGATCTGGTGATCGCCGGCGGAGAGCTGACGATCAGTGCGGTTCAGGATGGGATTCACGCGAATGACAGTGTGCGTATCCGAAGTGCCGCCATCACCGTTTCAGCCGGGGATGACGGGATCACGGTTTCCAATGATGATGAGACCGCATTTCTTTATATGGAGTCCGGCAGTGTGACGATCACGGACTGTTACGAAGGGCTGGAAGCGATAGATATTACGATCGCCGGAGGAACCGTTTTGATCATGCCGGCGGACGACGGGATCAATGCGAATGGGAACGGAGGCAATTCTGTTATCCGCATCACGGGCGGGGACATTACGATTATAAACGAGTCCGGCAGGGATGCCGACGGTCTGGATTCCAATGGAGATATTTATATTGACGGCGGAAGTCTGTTGATCAGTGTTTCGAACAGTGGGGGAAACTGCGCAATCGACTATGGCAGTGAGAACGGCGGTAAGTGTGTGGTAAATGGCGGCACCGTGATCGCCTGCGGCAGCAGTATGATGGCGGAAAGCCCTGATGCCGGTTCAACGCAGGGGTTTCTGGTTTATCAAGGTACGACTGCGGACGCAGGTACGCTGATACGTCTGATGGATTCCGCGGGCAGCGAGATTCTTTCCGCAGAGATTCCGTGCAGCTTTTCCTATATGGTGCTCAGCGCCCCTGAACTGGAGATCGGAGATACCTGTACCGTTGTGGTCGGCGGTGTAGAAGAACAGATGACGGTGGACAACACTTCTTCCGGTTTCGGAACGCGCGGAACGTTCGGAGGCGGAATGTTCGGCGGCGGAATGCGGCACGGGACACCGGCGCAGACAGACGGACAGGGAATGGAACCGCCGGGCGGACAGGGGATGGAGCCGCCGGACGGACAGATGATGGAACCGCCGGACGGACAGGGGATGGAGCCGCCGGACGGACAGGGAATGGAGCTGCCGGAGGATGAGGAAATGTCGGAGGCAGGCGCGGAGCCGTTTGTACCGGATGGAGGGCAGATACGGAGGAACGGGATGCGAACCGCATGGCAGGAGCAGAGCGAGACGGAAGCGGAAGGAGAACGCCCCGATTTCGGAAATGCCGTTGAAGTACTGGTTTTGATCGGCGTTTCTCTTTTGGTTCTGATCGGAGGAATCGCGGTTGCAGTCAAAACAAAACATTGAAAAGTGCCAATATGGAATCATATGGTACCCGTCACGGAGAACACACGCTCTGTGGCGGGTACTTTGCGCGATAGGCTTAAGAAGCGAAGCATTTTCCGTCTGCTTAGAAAACGACCATTTATCTTTGCAAAACGACCATTTATCGTTACAATAGATACAGCGGAAGCGGTTTGTGATATGGTAAGCAGGACATATGCAGGGGGATTAAAGTGAAAATTTCTTTTTGGATACAGGAAAAATTTAAGGAGCCGGAGATCGTCATCTGCGGCGCGGAAAAGACAAGGGAGCTTGCGGAGCTAAAGCAGATCATTGCAGAGGCGGTGGATGAGAAGATCACGGTTTACGATGAACGGGACGCCGTGCAGATTACACAGAGCGAGATCATCCGTTTTTATGCGAGCAGACAGCGCGTGTATGCGCAGACGGCGGATGCGACGTACCTTGTGCGGGCGAGATTGTATGAACTCGAAGAGACATTAAAAAAGCAATTTGTCCGTATTTCCAATTCGGAGATCGTCAACGCAAAAAAGATCAGAAGAATGGATACGAGCATCGCGGGAACCATTCACATGTATTTGCAGGGAGAGATTGAGACCTATGTATCCAGGCGTTATATGAGCCGGATCAAAGAGAGTCTGATGTGGTGAGAAAATGGGGTCAGCCTGCGAGTCAAAGTTTGCAGGCGGCGGAAAGGGTATGGTTTTTTATGTGGAAAAAAAGTATCTGCCGCGGGGCAGTCAGCTTTGCGGGCTGCGTGACGGTCAACGTGATCATCCTGCTGGCAAAGACGATGGAGGCGGTCAGCGCGACGGGGGACGTACGCGCGATGCCGGCGCTTGTGCCCGAATATGCGGCATATTTTGAGAATCCGTTTATGGCGCTCATGGTGCAGACACTGCTTTGCGGACTGATCGGCTTTGCGTTCGGCTGCTGTTCCGTCATCATGGATATTGCGCGATGGAGTATGGTTCGTCAGGCGGTCGTACATTTTGTGGTGACGGCATGTGTGTGGGTGCCGGTCAGTATTTTCTGCTGGGGACTTGGCAGATACTTCATATCGTTTATCAGCGTTTTTCTTGGCATGTTTTTTACCTATACGGTCGTGTGGACCTGTCAGATCGTGATCTGCAGAAGAGAGGTTGCGCGCATCAATGAGCAGCTTTTGGAGCAGGCAAAGAATTTATGACGGGAAAGACCGGCGGCAAAAATAGGAATCAGGAATAGAACCGGAAGGATAATAACAGAACAGGCGGCTGTGGAAGCCGTAAAGGAGGAGAACAGGGATATGGAATATGCGGTGGAGATCAGGGAACTGGTAAAAGATTTCGGAACCAAACGCGCAGTCGATCATATTTCTTTCACGATCGAAAAAGGGGAGTTGTTCGCGCTGCTCGGCGTCAACGGCGCGGGCAAGACGACGACGATCCGTATGCTGTCCGGATTGAGCAGACCGACGGGCGGAGAGGCTTATGTGATGGGAAACCATCTTACGGAAGCGCTTGACGAGATCAAGAGAATCAGCAATCTTTCTCCGCAGGAGACGGCGGTTGCGCCCAATCTGACTGTGCGGGAAAATCTGCAGTTCGTGGCGCGGATTTACGGCGCGTCCAAGAAAGAAGCCGTGGAGCGGGCGGACGCTATGCTGGAACAATGCGGCATGAACGAGATTGCAGAAAAAAAAGCAAAGCTGCTGAGCGGCGGCTGGCAGAGACGCTTAAGTATTGCGATGGCGCTGATCACACGGCCGCAGATCCTTTATCTGGACGAGCCGACGCTTGGTCTGGATGTGCTTGCCAGAAGAGAACTTTGGAAAGTGATCGGGAACTTAAAGAAACACGTGACGATCGTACTCACGACACATTATATGGAGGAGGTCGAGGCGCTCTCCGACCATGTGGCCGTCATGATGAACGGCGTTATCAAAGCCTACGGTACTTTAGAGGAGATCAAGAACGGGACGGGAAAAGATACGCTGGAGGAAGCGTTTATCGCGATCGCGGAAAAGGAGGAAACAAAATGAGAACAGTTGCGTTTGCAGGAAGAAATGCGAAAGAATTATTGCGTGATCCGATCAGTTATCTTTTCTGTCTGGGATTTCCGCTGGTCATGCTTGTGATTATGACGGTATTAAATGAAAGCATTCCGGCGCAGGCAAATATGGTGATTTTTCGGATTGATTATTTATCAAGCGGGATCGCCGTGTTCGGGCTGACGTTTGTGATGCTCTTTACCTGCCTTCAGGTTGCAAAAGACAGGAGCAGCGCGTTTCTGTTACGGCTCTATGCGTCGCCGATGACAGCGGCGGAATTTATTGGCGGATATATTTTGCCGATTCTGGTGATCGCGGTGTTACAGAGCATGATCACGTATCTTGCCTCCGTCATGATCGGAGCGGTCACGGGATATACTTTTAAGCTCTCCGGACTGCTCTTGGCGCTGATCGTGCTGCTTCCGGCGGATTTTCTTTTTATCGGACTCGGATTATTATTTGGAACGATTTTTAATGAGAAAGCAGCGCCGGGGTTGTGCTCCGTCATTATCTCCCTGTCCGCGATCTTAGGCGGCATCTGGATGGATGTGGAGGCGCTCGGCGGCGCCTTAAAGAAAATCTGTGAGGCGCTTCCGTTCTATCATATCGTGGAGGCGGCAAGGGATACGGTGCGCGGAAATGCGGGACAGACCGCAGGTCATCTGCTGGTCGTCACGGCATACGCGGTCGTTGTGTTTGCGTTGTCCGTGTTTGTTTTTGCAAAAAAGAGACAGCAGGATTTAAGGTAGATGGAGAAAAGCAGCCGGACGGGGAGAATTCAGAACAATCCCAGTATTCTTAGCAGATAAAGCCAGCCTGTGAGCGTAAATGCAGAGAGCAGCGTCGTCATCATGACAACGCCGGAGGAGAGTGTTCCGTCGTGTCCCATGTTTTTTGCCATGATAAAGCAGCTCACCGTTGTCGGCGAACCGAGCATGATAAGGATGGCGACGAGGCTGTCGCCGCGGTAGCCGAAATGAACGGCGGCGGGCAGAAAGAGCGCGCAGAACAGCACGAGCTTCAAAAACGAGGCGGCGATCGTTGGTTTTAACATGGACGCCGCCTGTCTGAAATGAAAGCTTGCACCCATCGCCATGAGTCCGAGCGGCGTTGCAAGATTGGCGACATAGCGCACGGTCTTTGTAAAAATGACAGGCTGAGGGATGCGGCATGCCGACCAGAGCAGACCGATCAGAATGCCGAGAATAATCGGGTTTGTCACGATGCCGCGGCATGTCTGGCGGATGAGGACGAGGCGGGAATGTCCGTCTTTTGAGGAACGGTCCGTGCGCGTGCATTCCAGCAGAATCACCGCCATGATGTTATAGAGCGGTACGGAACCGATGATCATCATGGGCGCCATACCGGCGCTCCCGTAAATGTTCTGAATAAAGCTGATGCCTAAAAGTGCGGCACTGGAACGAAACGAAGCCTGCGTAAATTCGCCGCGGGCTTCTTTATTTTTTAATAAGAGCGAGCAGGCGGCGCAAAGCAGGACGCAGATGACCGTGACGACAAAGCAGAACAGGACGAAACCGCCGTCCCAGACTTCCCGGAAGTCCTGCGTGGAAAGCTCTTGAAACAAAAGCACGGGCAGAGCAATCTTAAAGACAAAGGCGTTCATGACGCTGACAAAATTTTCTTTGAACATGCCGATCGAGCGGAAAAACAGACCGAGCAGCATCAGCAGAAAAACAGGGATCGTGGCATTCAGGCAAAAGATCAGATTTTCCATAAAGCGCCTCCATTGCTGTGTAACGCATTGTATATGTTTCCCATAGCGAGTGTAGCACTTCAAAAAGGATTGTCAAGAAGAAATCGCAAAGCGAAAGAGATTCGCAAAGCAGAGGAGATTCGCAAAGCAGAGGAGATTCGCAAAGCGGAAGAGATTCGCGACAGGTGCCGGGGAAAAGCGCAAGATGGCGCAGCGGGGTGCAAATGTGGTTGACAAATTGCACGGTGATGATAAAATGTTGACAGGTATGTAAGCGCCCGTTTCTGTCAGACGGACAGCCTGCGGGCGGCGGTACCGCTTTTATTATACTATATTTTATGCGCGGGAGTTCCTGCGGAGTCGGAGGCATCTATGGCAGAATTATATAATCACAAAATAGTGGAAAAGAAATGGCAGAAAATCTGGGATGACGAGCAGGCGTTTGCGGCGACGGAGGATTATTCCAAGCCGAAATATTATGCGCTTGTCGAGTTTCCGTATCCGTCGGGTCAGGGGCTGCATGTCGGACATCCGCGCCCGTATACGGCGATGGACATTGTCGCACGCAAAAGAAGAATGCAGGGCTATAACGTGTTGTTCCCGATGGGCTGGGACGCGTTCGGACTGCCGACAGAAAATTATGCGATCAAAAATCAGATTCACCCGAAGATCGTGACAAAGAATAATGTTGAGCGTTTTAAGAATCAGCTTCATGCGATCGGTTATTCTTTTGACTGGAACCGCGAGATCAATACGACGGATCCAGCATATTATCACTGGACGCAGTGGATCTTTTTACAGCTCTTTAAGAAGGGGCTTGCCTATAAGACGGAAATGCCGATCAACTGGTGTACCTCCTGTAAGGTAGGGCTTGCCAATGAGGAGGTCGTCAACGGCGTCTGCGAGCGCTGCGGCGCGCCGGTCATCCGCAAGGCGCAGAGCCAGTGGATGTTAAAGATCACCGACTATGCGCAGAAACTTTTGGACGGGCTGGATGATGTGGACTACATCGAGCGCGTGAAGGTCTCCCAGAAGAACTGGATCGGCAAGTCCATGGGCGCCGAGGTTGATTTCTCGATCAAAGGAAAAGAGGACAAACTGCGCATTTATACGACGAGATGCGATACCCTGTTCGGTGCGACCTATATGGTGCTTTCTCCCGAACATCCGCTCATTGATAAATATAAGGATGAACTTTCTAATTGGGACGAGATCGCCGCATATCGTGAGGCGGCGGCAAGAAAGTCCGATTTTGAGCGTGCGGAGCTTGCAAAGGAAAAGACGGGCGTTGAGATTCAGGGCTTGCGGGCGGTCAATCCCGTCAACGGTGTGGAAATCCCGATCTGGATTTCCGATTATGTCTTAATGAGCTACGGAACGGGCGCAATCATGGCGGTACCTGCGCACGACGAGCGCGACTGGGAATTTGCCAAGAAATTTAATCTGCCGATCATCGAGGTTGTTGCGGGCGGCAGAAACGTGCAGGAGGAAGTGTTCACCGACGTTGCAACGGGAAGGCTTGTCAATTCCGGTTTCCTTGACGGATTGGAGGTCGCCGAGGCGAAGGAAAAGATGATCGCCTTTTTGGAGGAAAAAGGAATCGGAAACGCAAAGGTAAACTTCAAACTGCGCGACTGGGTATTCTCGAGACAGCGCTACTGGGGCGAGCCGATCCCGATTGTTTATTGCGAGAAATGCGGTTATGTGCCGCTGGATGAAAGCGAGCTGCCGCTGTTATTGCCGGAGGTGGAAAGCTATATGCCGACAGACAATGGCGAGTCCCCGCTTGCGGCAATGACCGATTGGGTCAACACAACTTGTCCGTGCTGTCACGGGCCGGCAAAGCGCGAGACGGATACGATGCCGCAGTGGGCGGGATCTTCCTGGTATTTTATCCGCTATACCGACCCGAAGAACGACAAGGCGCTTGCCGGCAAGGAGGCAATGGAATACTGGCTTCCGGTGGACTGGTACAACGGCGGTATGGAGCACACGACGCTGCATTTGCTTTATTCCCGGTTCTGGCACAGGTTCTTATATGATGAAAAGGTCGTGTCCTGTAAGGAGCCTTACAAAAAGAGAACGTCGCACGGTATGATTCTCGGCGAGAACGGGGAGAAGATGAGCAAGTCCCGCGGCAATGTCGTCAATCCCGACGATATTGTGCGCGACTACGGGGCGGATACGCTGAGAACTTATGAAATGTTCATCGGCGCGTTTGAGCTGAGCGCCTGCTGGTCGGAGGACGGCGTGAAAGGATGCCGCCGCTTCCTTGAGAGGGTATGGAAGCTTCAGGATATGGTAACGGATGAAGAAGGTTTCTCTAAAGATCTGGAAACCAAAATGCATCAGACGGTCAAGAAGGTCAGCATGGATTTTGAGAGCCTGAAATACAATACGGCGATCGCCGCCATGATGGCGCTCATCAATGATTTTTATAAAAAAGGCTCCGTGACAAAAGGAGAATTCCGGACGCTCTTAACGCTCTTAAATCCGGTAGCGCCCCATATCACCGAAGAACTTTGGGAACGGAAAGGATATGACGGGAAACTGTATCAGGCGTCATGGCCTCAGTACGATGAGAAAAAGACGGAAGAGTCCACGGTCGAGATCGCGCTTCAGATTAACGGAAAGACGAGGGCGACGCTTGCGGTCGGCAAGAACGACGCGAAGGACGATGTGCTTGCAAAGGCGCGCGAGGCGCTTGCAGATAAGCTGACAGGCGCCATCGTCAAAGAGATTTATGTGCCGGGCAGAATCGTCAATATCGTGATGAAGTAATTCGTACAAAATGGTTCCACATGGATTTTGATGCAGGATACAAAAGCCTCTTACGGCGGATGCAATCATCCGTTTTAAGGGGCTTTTCGGTCAAAGCGGAGTGATGCCCGCCGGCGCAGGCTGATCGTACGCAGTATGGCAGATTCGTATGGAGGGTTCGGCAGATGGAGAAAAAAAAGCAGAAAACCGCGATTGCCTTAGAGTATAATCCCGATGAGGAAGCGCCCAAAATTATAGCAACGGGAAAAGGCAGAGTCGCGGAAAAGATTATAGAGACGGCGAAGGAAGCCGACGTGCCCATCCACGAGGATTCCAAGCTTGCGGAGACGCTTTCCAAGCTGGAGATCGGAGAAATGATCCCCCCCGAACTCTATGAAGTCGTCGCGGAGATTCTTGTTTTTGTCGATGCCATGGATAAAATCAAGGCGAAGATGGAGAAGAAGGGCGTAGACATCTAAATGCGTTTTGCAATAGCCTAACTAGATTTGGATGTCAAAAGCCCTGCAATCAAATCTGCTGTGTGAAGCTGACAAGCAGGGCTCTTGACATCCGAATCTTAATAAAAGATAACAGAAAAGAGGAATTGCTTGAATAAAAGACAAATCGGAGCAGAACAGGAGTCGGCCGCCTGCGCTTATTTAGAGCAGAACGGCGTGACGATCGTGGAGCGCAATTACCGGACGCGCCGCGGCGAGGTTGATCTGATCGTTCTGCATGAGGGGTATCTGGTGTTTGTGGAGGTCAAGTACCGTGCAGGCGCGGACTGCGGTTTTCCGGAGGAGGCGGTAACGGCTGCCAAGCAGAGGACGATCTGCAGGGTGGCGGAATGGTATTTGTACACGCATGGGACAATCATGGAACAGGCGCCGCGCGGTGTCCGTTATGACGTGATCGCAATTCTTGGCGCGCAGGTGCGCTGGATTCAGAACGCGTTTGATCACAGGACGTGCTGACGGTATATTGTCGGCATTGCAAGGAACGGATAAGGATGCGTCGAGAGACGGATGCGGGACCGGATTTGGTACTGCCGACAGCATAAAGGATGTGTGCGGGGAACGGAAGGACAGGAAGGTCCGGACCGGCGGAGCGGCGAATACCGGATTTTCCGGCAGCGTATTTCGAAGGAGTGACGGATGGAACTGATCAGAACAAAGAGCCGTGTGGAAAATAATACAGGCGTGCATGTCAATCACGCACAAATCGGGGAAGCGGATTTTCCGTATCTCACATTTCCGAATCTGGAACAGCTTGATTTTTTAACGCATCTATTTACAACGAGAATGGGCGGCGTCAGCAGCGGCGCACTGCAAAGCCTGAATTTGTCTTATGCCAGAGGCGATATGCCGTCCAATGTGGATGAAAATTTTACCCGTGTCGCTGAGGTGATGGGGGTTTCCGTGGCGGATATGGTCTTTACGGATCAGACGCACACGGCGAACGTTCGCGTGGTAACGGAGGAAGATCGGGGAAAAGGCGCTGTCAGACCGAGGGATTTCCAGCAGATTGACGGGCTTATCACCAATACGCCGGGAGTCGTGCTCTGCGCATTTTTTGCGGACTGCGTGCCGATCCTTTTAGCGGATCCGGTACATCGCGCCATCGGGCTTGCGCATTCGGGCTGGCGCGGGACCGCGGCGTCGATCTCACAGGAAACGCTCGGCAAAATGCGCGATGTCTATGGGACAAGACCGGAAGACTGCTTCGCGGCGGTCGGTCCTTCCATCTGCAGGGATTGTTACGAGGTGAGCGCGGAGGTCGCGGAGGTATTTCTGGAAATGTTCAGGATCTCCGCCGCTGTTTCCAAAGCGGAGGCGGAGGAAAAGAAATCCATTCTTTACCGGAAACCGGACGGTAAATATCAACTTGACCTATGGCGTGCAAACGAGCGCTTATTGCTGGATGCCGGTGTGCCTGCGGAACATACTTTTGTAACGGACGTCTGTACCTGCTGTAATCCGCAGTTTTTGTTTTCGCATCGGGCGAGCAGCGGACAGCGCGGAAATCTGGGCGCGTTCATGATGATAAAAAATCGTGCTTTGCACGATTTCGAAGAATCGTTTCACGATTCTTCCGGGTTGTGAAATTTCCTATAGGTTAAAAAATCGTGCTTCGCACGCTTTCGAGGAAATTTCTGTGGGGAAAAAGAGTTCCGCTGACGCGAAGCTCTTTTTTCTTCATAATTTCTTTCGTTTTTTCGTTCTTGTTTCTTAAAAATTATGTGGTCTAATTAAGAAAAAGGAGAGGGCAGAATGAGCCGTGTATTGATCTGTGATGATGAAAAAGCAATTGTAGACGCGATCGAAATCTATCTGACACAGGAAGGATATGAGACGCTGCGTGCGGAGAACGGTGCGGAGGCAGTCAGACTCGTACAGCAGAACGAGGACATTCAGCTTGTGATCTTAGATGTGATGATGCCAAAGATGGACGGCATTGCGGCGCTAAAGCGGATCCGGGAAATTTCGGCGGTGCCGGTGCTGATGCTTTCCGCTAAGTCCGAGGATGTGGATAAGATCGCGGGATTGACGCACGGTGCGGACGATTATGTGACGAAACCCTTCAGCCCGATGGAGCTTCTGGCAAGGGTGCGTTCCCAGATCAGGCGTTATACGCTGTTAGGCGGGGAGCATGGGAGCGGGCAGAGCCCGGATAAGCGGCTCAAAAACGGCGGGCTGGAGCTTGACGACGAGAAAAAGCAGGTGTTTGTAGACGGGGAAGAGATTCGGTTGACGCCGATGGAATTTCTGATCTTAAAACTGCTCATGGAAAATCCGGGCGTGGTATTTTCTGCGTCCAGAATTTATGAGACGGTCTGGAAAGAGGATGCTTTTTCTTCCGACAATACGGTAGCGGTACATATCCGCCATCTGCGCGAAAAAATTGAGATCAATCCCAAAGAGCCGCGCTATATCAAAGTCGTATGGGGCGTCGGCTATAAGATGGAGAAACAATGAGCACAGGGAGGATGAGCATATGGGCGAACAGAACATGGGGAATCAGACAAAAAATGAGATAGAAATGCAGACAGGGACGGCATCGGAAAACAGAGATCAGCAACAGACCGAAAATCAGACAGTAAAAGAAAGGCAGGAAGAGCAAAGAAGGCAGGAAGAGCAAAGGGAGCAAGAAAAGCAAAGAGGGCAAAAAAACGGGAAAACGGAAAAAAAGCAGAAATCAGGTTTCTGGAACAGCAGAAAGTTCCAGAATGCGATATGTATGTTCGGACTCCTGCTGATGACGCTCAGCCTGGTGGGGGCATGGCTGTTTGTCATTACCATGGATGTGGATGAGGAAGTATGCTCCTATGGGATCGGGAATGTGATCGAGGAGGCCATGACGACGCCTGCGTATACCGACTCATGGCTGTTTGAGGAAACGCTTATGGAGGAAGCGGAAACGCTGGCGGGCGCGGCGCACGCGCGGAGTTTGTTTGAGACGGACGGCATTTTTGACGAAAATAAAACGATCGATCTCGCGTACGTGGCGATGCTTTATGGGGACGGCGCGGCGGAAACGGGGATCACCTACCGGGTCGGCGATCTGCTCAACTGGAAAGACCGGGAGTTTCAGACAATCGGGCTTATCCGGCCGCAGTTTGACGCGGTTCTTGCCAAAAAAGAAGAAGACCCGGATGCGCTTTCTTCATGGGATGAACTGAATCAAATCCTAATGTCCTCCATGGATACGGGATACGCAGTGAATTATCCGCAGAAGGAATGTATCTATTCGGAAAAAGTATTCCCGACGGACGGCAGAAGTCTGTATGTTCATGCGGACGATCTGGATACGCTGGCGGTATACACGGAATATCTGGAGCAGCTGATCCGGTTTGTGCGCGGCATGTACGATAAATACGGAAGACTGAACGCACAGGAGGGCAATATCGGGATTGCACGCGTCAACCCGTCCGCTGGTCTGATTTACTGCAATATGGCTGACTATGAGGGAGCGCGTACAGGCAGTGTGACAGAGATCAATGCGGCGCTTTACGATCATGTGGCGCAAAAAGAATATGGGATTGTGCACCATTACGGGACCGGCACGATCCATACCGGGAAGACGGGTATTTCTTTTGACGGGGAAGCACTTTGCAGGACGCTGGGGCTGCGTGAAGGGGAAAGGCTCTATCTGGTGTTGGACGCGGATTTTACACAACATGATTATTTGTGGCGCATGGGGGAATGGTATCAGGCGGTCAAGAATGTGGCGGCAGGTGTGATCGCGGCGTTCCTTATCGGTTTCGTCCTTTTTGTGACCGCCTTTGTGCGCAGGACGATGCTGGAAGGCAGAGAGTTACCTCTGCAAGAACCGCAGGAACTGCCACAGCAGACATCGCAGGCTCTGCAACCGCAGGCTCTGCGGTTGCAGTCTACACAGTTGCAGAAGCCGAGGCTGATCGACCGCTGGTTTACGATTGTTCCGCTGGCTGCGATCGTTGCGCTGGTTTTGTGCGCAGCGCTGCCAATCATAATGATGCTGCAGCTCGCGGAGTGGTACTGGTCCTATTATGAGATTGGAAATACCATCGGGATTTACCTGTGCGGGGGCGGGATTGTTGCTGTCAGTGTGATCGCCGTATTTGTGCTCGCGTCTCTGATACTCTATTGTTATTTGGAACTGGTCAATCGGTTAAAAAAGCATACTCTTTACCGGAAGAGCCTGCTGCGGTTTGCACTTTGTCTGATCAAAAAAACGGTGCTTTGGGCTGCCGGCTGGATGAAAAAGATGTTTGCCTGGATCGGCAGCCGGATCGGGAAATTGGTGAGAGCCGTAGACGGCAAAGTGAAGTGGGCGGTCGGTTATCTGCTGTTTCTGTTTGTGAACCTGATCGGGGTGCTGATCGGGGTTGACGGGGCGGCGCCGCTGGTCGTTTTGCTTATCATTGCCGATCTTTTCATCGGAGCGGCGGTCCTCATGTACTTTAAGGAACAGGACGTCCTGCGGAAACATATGGAGGCGACCGTGCAGGGAAACCGCGGGGAAGTGCTTGCGGCGGAGCGGTTTCACGGTGCGAATCAAAAGACGGCGGAACTTATCAACGATATGGACAGCGGGATCTCCCGTGCAGTCGAGAAATCCATGAAAGACGAGCGGATGCGGACGGAACTGATCGCCAATGTGTCCCATGACATCCGCACGCCGCTGACCTCCATTATCAATTACGTCGATCTGTTAAAAAAAGAACCGATGGAATCGGAAAACGCCCGGAAATATCTGGAGGTTCTGGATGAAAAATCGGCGCGGTTAAAGCAGTTGACGGAAGATTTGGTCGAGGCAAGCCGGATCACGAGCGGAAACGTATCGGTCGAAAATGTGCGTATGAGCGCAGCGGAGCTTGTACAGCAGATCGCGGCGGAATATGAGGAAAAATTTCAGCAGAAAGAGCTGACGCTTGTGCTGAACATGCCCGGGGACGGAACGGACGATTCCTTTATCGGGGACAGCCGCTATGTGTGGCGCGTGCTTTCCAACTTGTTCAATAATCTGTATAAATACGCGATGCCGCATACAAGGGTCTACTTCAGCATGTACCGCACGCCGACGCCGACTTTCTGCATGGAACTGAAAAACATTTCCGAATATCCGCTCAATATTTCGCCGGAGGAACTGACGGAGCGGTTTGTGCGCGGGGACGCTTCGCGCGGAACGGAGGGAAACGGACTGGGACTTTCCATTGCGCAGAGCCTGATGAATGTGATGCACGGCTCGCTGGAGATTGTGATAGACGGGGATCTGTTCAAAGTGATCCTGAACTTTCCGGTGCATGCATCCTGACAGAGAATTTGAGAAAAAAAGAAAGCGGTGATGACTGCGGTGTCAAAGTGGAGGAAAAACATGCCGGGGAATACCATGCAGAAAAAGTTATTGGCGATTACCGCATGCATGATTGCGGCGCTTGCGGCAGTGGGAATTTTCATTACCATCCGGCAGTCCGGTCAGCGGCGGCGGATCGAACAGATATTGCGTAACGAGGACGGACAGGAGCAGGCGGCGCACGGGCAGAACACAGGAAATCAGGTTTCAGAAGGCTCATCTGCGGGCGGACAATCGGAGGGGAACCCGCCCGCAGCGGGGCAGGACGCCGTGCAGGTTGTTTCGCTTGAAACGGTCAGGCGGGAGGCGGAGACCCTGATTGCGGCAGGAAGAAACGGGGTCTACCGCAATCTGGAGTTTCAGGAGATCGTTCCGCTTATTCCTGCGGGAGACCGGATTTATCGGATCCGGGTCTCTACACCGGCGTCGAAGAAGCCGATGACGGAAAAGGATCTGCAACAGGTGGTCGATATGATGCAGGCATTTTTCGAGGAACCGGTCGATGAAACGAAAATTGAGGCAATTCCGTATTACGGCAGCAGCGTCGATACGATTCTGGTGTCGGAACTGCGCGGGGAACTACAAAATCAAAATGAAGCATATACCGGAACGGACTATGTCTTTTTATACCGGGATCATTGGGAGGAGGGAAAACGCGCGCAGATCATCAGTTCCGCGGCAATCTCGCTCATGATCGACAACATTGATGTAGAGGAACCGTATCCGGTGGAACTGCCGGAACCGATCTGCTATTATCCGGGGGCGGTGGACGGAAGCCTGGAGGATGTTTATGAAACAGCGGGGGGAGAACTGTCTGTGAAAGAAGCGATCGAACAGACGGAAGCCTATTTTAATGAGGGATGCCCGGTCGCGGACACCCTGCCGGACGGGATGACGTATCGGGTTTCCAGAGTATTCATTTCGGGGATGTCGGACGGGACGTATGCATTTGAGGTGGAGCTTCGAAGAGCCTACAGGGGCGTTCTCTTTCAAGGGGACGCACGCAGTCAAGCGCACGGTCAGGATCATGCCGCAGAGCGGATGTATGACCTGACGCACGCCGTGTTGGGCGGTGAAAATCGGATTATTGATTTCGGTGGGATTTCCCTGAACGATCAGGTGGAGGAAATCGAGGAGATCACGGAAATTGTATCGTTGGAGAAAGCGGCGGAATACATTTCCCAAGAAAATTGGCGACCATACTGTTTATACCGTTCTGGAGATTGAATTGATTTACGACGGAAGACGAGTTTTGGAAGGGAACGGGAGTGATGAACTGTCTCCGGTGTGGATGTTTCTTACGCGGAACCGGACAAACGACAGAGAAGTCCGCTTTTATGTGGACGCGTTGACCGGTGAAGTCAGCAGCTTAAAAATGGAGTGAGTATGGGAAAATGAAAAAAGCAGGGAATCTGTTCTGGCTGGAACTGAAAAGAACCGTGGGAAGCGCCGGGTTTGTTCTGTTGATTCTGGCGGTGACGACGATGTGCGTTCTCATTCCCGTCACGTTGGATGACGGCACATCCGTAAACTGTCTCACCGCATTTTTTACGATGTCCGGGGAAGCGGTTCGGGCGGGGCGCGCTTTGAATGTGGGGAATATTCTGTGGCAGATTGCAAGCGGGTATTTTGTTATGTTTACGCCCATGCTGGTGAGTATCAGCCTGCTTCCGATTTTGTGCGGAGAAAAAGAGAGCGGCGCATTTCGGTTTCTGTTGTACCGAAGCGGCAAGAAACAGCAGGCAGTCGGAACCTTTTTGGCGTGTGTGCTCTGCGGCGGCGTTCTCATGGCGGCGGGGTATCTGCTTTTTGCGGGAGTCCTGATCGTGCATTCTTTTGCGCTGTCCGGCAGTGCCGGTGGTATGCAGGTCATAAAGGAGACGGGAATTCTGATCCTCACCAAGGCGGCAGAGGTCTTTACGTTTAGGATGATGTGTGCAGTGTGGACGTATCTGACCGCCGTATTTGTGAGAAACCGCTATTTGTTAGCGAGTATTCCTTATCTTGTGCTTTGGTTTCTGGAACGCCGTGCTAACGGCATGGATTTCAGCAGCGTGACGGAACACTGGTGGCGCAGGCTGTACGTGCAGGTGTTTGGCGGGCTGGTATTCAGTAATCTTGGTTACATGTTTCAAACGCTGGCTGTTTATACGGTGATCGGTGCGGGCGTTGTCTGTCTGCATCTTGCGATGCAGAAGAGGAGGACGGATTGTGGAATGTAGAGAGGAAAAGAGGAAGGGGCATTCCGGTGTTGTTTTTTCAATTGCGCGGAACGAATATCTCAGATGGATCTGTAATCCGAGGGTCATCCTGTTTTTGGTTATGATGCTCTTTTTGGAGACCTATGTGGCGGAGGGGATGATCGCGCACAGTGAAACAATGGGAAAACCGTTCGGCGTGTTTGAAATTTTCATTGCGGTAACGAACAGTACGGAATTGTGCAACGTGGTTCCGGCAGTCTATCTGCTGCTGATTGGCGATTTTCCGCGCAAGGACGGCAATACGCTGCTCTATGTACACCGGGCAGGCAGATATGACTGGCTGCTGGGACAGATTTTGACGGCTGTTTTCTGCATCCTGACGTATGTGGGAGCGATTCTTTTGGGATGTGCGCTTATGGGAGCGGGACACTGCTTTATCGGGAATCAATGGAGCGATGTGGCGACAAAATATCAGACTCTGTTTCCGTATGACTGGGAGACAACCGTGTCGTCCATGATTACGGAACGCCTGTACAATCATTTTGGACCGTATCAGGCGCTCGGGTATTCCGTCAGCCTGCTGTTCGGATTCTTATTTTTTCTTACGATGTTGAAACTGTTATTTTTCCTAAAGGGGAAACCGACCGTGGGCGTGGCGGCGGGCGGATGCCTGATCGGATTCGGATGGATTTTCTGCGTGCTGGAATTGAAAATGAAATGGATTTTTCCGCTGCCCCACGCGATCGAGTGGCAGCATTACGATGAAATCTTCCGCTTCACGACGGTTTCTCTGGGACAGTCCTATCTTTACTTCGCGATTGTAAGTCTGGTGCTGATCTTTTGCAGCCTGATTGTCGTAGAACGGTATGATTTCGGTTAGGCGGAGCGGGAAATTTGGATAGGGAAATATAGATAGAGAACCTTCGGATGGAGAAACACGGATCGGAAGGCAGAAAACCGGAATAAGAGAAATAGCGGACAGGAGACGGCATATGGGTGAAAAAACGACATCGGAGATCAGTGTCAGACATGTGAGTCTGGTCTTAGAAAAAACGGTTATCCTTGACGACGTGTGTATGGAAATGGAACAGGGAAATATTTACGGACTGGTCGGAAGAAACGGTTCGGGAAAAACCGTGCTGATGAAGTGCATCTGCGGTTTTGTAAGACCGACAAGCGGCGAAATCGCAGTGCGGGGCAGGCTGGTGGGAAAGGACGTGGATTTTCCGGAGAACATGGGGATCATGATCGAAAATCCGGGATTTATCCCTTATTACAGCGGAATGAAAAACTTAACAATGCTTGCGTCACTGAACCGGAAAATCGGCAGGCGGCAAATCGAAGAGACCATGCGGCTTGTCGGGCTTGATCCGGGGTTGAAGCGGCATGTGCAGAAATATTCGCTGGGAATGAAGCAGCGGCTTGGGATTGCGCAGGCGGTTATGGAGGATCCGGATATTCTGATTTTAGACGAGCCGATGAACGGTCTGGATAAAGAGGGGGCGGAGGACATGCGGGCGCTGTTTCTTTCCTTAAAGGAGCAGGGAAAGACCCTCGTGATCGCAAGCCATAGTCGGGAAGATATTGACCGGCTCTGCGATCACGTGTGGGAAATGGAGCATGGGAAAAGCCATTACCATTCTCTTTGAAGGTCCATATCCCATTCGATGGAGAACGGTCCGTTGGACTGGGATTCCATGCTGTCGATGACCTCTGCACGCGCCGCGGCGCTGCTTCCGGCATCCTCTAAAGATTCTTCCGCCCAATAGGAATATCCGTAAAGATAGCTCCGGTTAAAGTCATGCCAGGAATCAAAAAGCGTCTGCGCTTTTTGTGCCGCTTCCAGAATTTTATCCATTGCTTCTTCATAAGTGCAGTATCCAGCCGCATAGCCGAAACTCATAATGGTTCCCACCCGGCTTAAATCCCATGCGGCGATGGCGCCCTCGCCATAAGCGGTCCAGGCGTCATAAGCCGCCAGCAGGCTGACGTAAGATCCCATATCCAGATTCTCTTCCTGCAGCCCTGCATCAAAGGCATCGCGGTCTGTTTCGCTGGTTCCGTTAAATTCCTGCAGAAACGCCAAAGCATCCTGATTGTGTCCTTCATCCATCAGCCAGTCCGCCATTTCCATCAAGTCGGCGGTGTTTTCCACGCCCCAGCTGGCGGACAGACTCTGACGCGCCTGAAAAGACAGCGATTCAAGCTGACTTTCCTCCGCTCCCGACTCTGCCAGTAGCTTAAAGGTTTCCCTAAGATTGGTTCCGTTGATGGAATCCAGAACCACGGTCATGCTGTTGATAAAGTCATTGGTTCCCGCCTGTCTTGCGGCTCCGTCCAGAACTTCCAAAGCGAGAACCTGTCTTGCCTCTTCCACATCATCACCATTTCCGATGAGAACAATAGCAAAATAGCAGGACGCAGATTCCGCATAATATCCATAGGCGTCTCCGCGGCTTGCGCCGCTCCATGCCGTGCCTTCCAGAGCGTAACACTGATCGGCGCCTTCGGCGGAAGGCGCATCAGTCTCCTCCCAAGTCACCGTCACACCGGAGCCGTCAAAAAGCAGATGGTTAATATGATCCGCATAGTCTTCCAGACTTTCCACATCGTCGGGATTGCCCGGGATCGCTGATTTGGAGCTTCCAAGAGAGATCGCGGAAAAGCTGCTCCGGTCGGAACCGCCTGCCAGTTCCATCATGGTGGAGCCTGCCTGAAATATCATATCTGACTGGGTAAGATTTTCTAACAGAATCACCTGATAAGTTCCGTCCGAGGAAAGATATACCTGCGAAGCGGGAAGCGGTTCTGTTGTCTGCGGTTCGTCCTGCGTATCGTTTGAAGCGGACGTGTCGTTAGTGCCGGAAAACGAATTGCCGCCGGAAGCGGTATCCGACGGTTCTTTGGCGTCTCCGCAGGCCGTAAGCGCGAGCCCAAGGAGCCCTGCCAGCAATAACAGTTTGCTCTTTTTCATGCTTTTGTACCTCTTTTTCTTTTCTATTTTTTCTTTTCTATAATTTTCTGTATGACGGGAACTGCGGTAAAAAATGCGGCAAACGCCATACCCAACGCCGATAATTATACCATGTTTGGGAAGGCGCTGCCACTTGTTTTAGAAGATTTGTAAGTTTTATTGAACTTGCCGGCGGGATTGTGATACAATGTCCGCAAAGGGCAGTGCCAAGTGAACGAAGAAACAGATACCGGGCTCTTCGGTGACATGATATAATGAGCGAAAGTGAGAAGAATGCACTTGTGCATTCGGTAAACGGCGAATGTCGATCATGAATCGCAGATTCATGATATAATGGGCGAAAGCGAGAAGAATGAGTCTGCGCATTCGGCGAACGGCGAATGTCGATCATGAATCGCAGATTCATGATATAATGAATGCAGGCGGGGACGATCGGCGGATGCCGGTCAGGAATCGCAGATACACGGTTTGGAGATCAAGGGGGGAGATACTTATGGAAAAACGGAAAGAACTGTCAGGAGTAGTATCGCTGCTGCTTGCCAGCGTGTTTCTGATCGGTGCGGTCATCCTGACGTCCTCCCACGCAGGTATCGATCCGGAACATTATGAAATGCTGAATCAGGGATGGACGGTCACGATCAACGGAGCGCCGTGCAGTCAGACGCAGATGGATTCCCTCGTCTTTCCGCTCGTGAACCGCGGCGATGAAGTCGTGTTGGAGACTACGCTTCCCGCAAGAAACATAGACAATCCGATCCTTGTTTTTTACAGCGTTCATTCCACCCTGCGCGTGGAACTGGACGGAAACGAGATCTTCCGATATGGTCAGGAGCGTTACGAAGCAGGAAGGCTGGTCGGGTACGGCTACCAGTGTATCAATCTGCCGGAAGGGTATGAAGGAAAACGGCTGTCTCTAAAATTGGATGTCTGTGAGGATGCGGCATTTTCCTCTTTTGACACGCCGCAGCTGTATGATGCAAACTGGTATGTAAAGGATTATCTCAAAGAGAATCTGATTCCGCTCATCATCAATCTGTTTCTCATCGTATTCGGTATTTGCGTGATCGGGGTGGCGGTGATCTTTTTGGTTCGGCTGCGCAGTCTGCAATGGCTTAAACTGTTGTGGGTAGCGCTGTTCTCTATCGGGATCGGCGGATGGTCCCTGTGCAGCTATAACCTGACGTTTCTTTTTTCAGACAGTCTGGCACGGAAAGTATTTGTGGAGTTTGCGCTTTTGTATCTGCTGCCGATTCCGGTCTTTGCTTATTTTTATGCGGAGGCAGTTCATACGGAGAGCAGGGTGAGAAAGGGCGTATATGCGGTGATCATGATTTTGCAGATGGTCTTTTCCGTGACGGCGTTTGCACTGCAATTGACCGGCGTCTGCCATTTCCCGAAATTGCTCCGGTACCAGCATGTTCTGATCGGATTGATGGCGCTTTATCTGATCGGTATGTTTATATCCGACATTCGGCGTAAGCGGTTGGAAAGCGCGGTGCTGTTTGCCGGCGCGATCATTATGATCTTTTTTGCCGCGTCCGACCTGCTGCGCTTCAATATTGAAAAATATGTCAGTATGTCGTCAGGCAGACGTTATGTCGGTATGTTCAGTATCGGCGTCATGATCTTTATCACGGCAATGCTGCTCGATTTCAGCAGGAGCGTCACGCGCGCCTTATATGACGCGGCGAAAGGGGAAGCGCTGGCGAAGCTGGCGTATTCGGATGCGCTTACGGGACTGGCGAACAGGAGAAGCTGCGAGGATAAGTTTGACGAGCTGGATGCGGCGGGAGAAGAAAAATCATATGTGATCGGCGTTTTTGATTTGAATAACTTAAAGCAGGTGAATGATAAGCTCGGTCATGAGGAGGGCGACGCGTTTATCCGTACATTCGGCGGAATCCTGCGGGAGGTTTTTGCGTCGAAAGGACTGGTGGGGAGGACGGGCGGCGACGAGTTTCTCGTTGTGCTGGATGACGTTTCCGCCGGGGAGATCGAGGAGCTGATCGGGCGTATGCAGGCGTTGATCGCGGAGCAGAACCAGGTGCACAAAAACTGGAATTTGAGTACCGCCTACGGTATCAGCGAACATACAAAAGAGCCGGGAAAGAGCGTACGGGAACTTTATAAGCTGGCGGACGCGCGCATGTATGAATGTAAGAAAGAAATGAAGAAAAAGAGCGTTTCCGGGCAGTGAGCGGTTTTGTGAAATAAGGACATACAACTTTCGGGCAAAGTTTTTTGATCAAATATTTTCGAGTTGACAAACGATAGAAAAGTGCCTATAATACAGATAGATGAAACAGCAAAAGCGTGGAAGGGAATCAGTAGCCGTAAGGGGAACGCACAGAAAGCAGCCGGTTGATGAGAGGCGCGCGGAAAGCTTATGGTGAATACATCCCGGAGCTTTATGGCAGAATGAGTCTGAGAGAATAATTCTGATGGGATGGTTCTGATAGAAACGGACTTTAGTAGGTCATAACGGATGCTGACCGTTATCGCAGCACGGTATCGCGGACGGATACAGAGAGCAGGAAATCGCAGACTGTACCGGAAGCCGTACTGAATGAGCCGCAGTGTGTGAGCGCTGCGGGAACAAAGGTGGTAACACGGGTGATAAGAACCTCGTCCTTTACAAAGGGCGGGGTTTTTTTTGCGCGATGAGTGCAGGGGTCCTTGGCATTCTTAGCTGTGAATCAGGAAAAGAAACGAGAAAAAGGAAGGAGAAGGAACACATGCAGGTGTATGAAGAATTGCAGGCAAGGGGCTTGCTTGCGCAGGTAACAAACGAGGAGGAGATTCGTAAGATGGTGAATGCCGGGAAGGCGACATTCTATATCGGCTTTGATCCGACGGCGGACAGCCTTCATGTCGGACATTTTATGGCGCTGTGCCTGATGAAACGGCTCCAGATGGCGGGAAATAAACCGATCGTCTTAATCGGCGGCGGCACGGCGATGATCGGCGATCCGTCGGGACGCTCCGATATGAGGCAGATGATGACGACGGAGACGATTGCGCATAACGTGGAATGTTTCAAAAAGCAGATGAGCCGTTTTATTGATTTTTCAGACGGAAAAGCGATCCTTGCCAATAATGCGGACTGGCTGCTCGGATTAAATTATATCGAGCTGCTGCGCGAAGTCGGCGCATGTTTCTCCGTCAACCGGATGCTGACGGCGGAATGCTATAAGCAGCGGATGGAAAAGGGACTGTCCTTTTTGGAGTTTAACTACATGATCATGCAGAGCTACGATTTTCTGGAGCTTTACAAGCGCTATGACTGCAATATGCAGTTCGGCGGCGACGATCAGTGGAGCAATATGCTTGGCGGAACCGAGCTCATCCGCAGAAAACTCGGCAAGGACGCACATGCGATGACGATTACCCTGCTCTTAAATTCCGAGGGCAATAAAATGGGAAAAACACAGTCCGGCGCAGTATGGCTCGATCCGAATAAGACTTCCCCGTTTGAGTTTTACCAGTACTGGAGAAACGTTGCGGACGCGGACGTATTAAAGTGTATCCGTATGCTGACGTTCCTGCCGCTGGAGCAGATCGACGAAATGGATACGTGGGAGGGCGCGCAGTTAAATGAGGCAAAGGAGATTCTTGCTTACGAGCTGACAAAACTCGTGCATGGCGAAGAGGAAGCGGAGAAAGCAAAGAGCGGGGCAAAGGCGCTGTTTGCAGGCGGCGGAAATACGGAAAACATTCCGACGACGACCTTGACGGATGAGGATTTTTCGGACGGAAATATTGACATTTTGGCGCTGCTCGTCAAAGGCGATATGACGAAGAACCGCTCCGAGGCAAGGCGCGCGGTGGAACAGGGCGGCGTTTCGGTCAATGACGAGAAAATTCCTGATGTGAAAAAATCATACACAAAACAGGAATTTGCAGGAGAAGGACTTCTTGTCAAAAAAGGAAAAAAGACATTCCACAAATTTGTGGTCTAGGCGGGCGGTAAAAGCGGAGAATCTATTATTGAGTAAATTATCATTTGAAATTTTCTGTGTCGAGCATTATGCAGATCATATCAACCAAGAAAGCTGTAAGGGTTATGAGCAGTTCAAACGGGAAGGACTGCTCGACCTTTTACGCTCAGATTATGAAGATCTGCATGGTATGGGAATGGAATATATGGTGCAATTTTGTGGAGAGTATCTTGGGGAGGATAAAGATGATTGTCTACTATAGCACAACGCTTGAGGTTACGGAACCGAAGATCATTCATTCAGAAATCGGAAGAGATTTCGGGTTTGCTTTTTATGCAACGGACATAAAAGAGCAGGCGGAACGTTGGGCTGTCCGCAAGGCACGGATGGAGACACGCAGGAGACATAGAGAATGTATTGCAGTTGTGAATCGATATGAGTGAAAGGGGCCGATATGAGAACACTGCAGATGGACGGCGCTGCGATGGAATGACATCCGGGACTTTGAATGAACAAAGCGGCGGAAATGCTTGAAGTTAGGAATGATGATTTATAACGATTCGTCTGTTTTGGATAACGAGGCGTCAGGAACACAAAAGCAAATCCGGATTTTTATAGTTCTGCTTTTTCGCCCATCCCTTTACAAAATCCACATCATGGTATACAATAAAAGCGGGTTTGCACGATGCAGACCCGCTTTTCGGAACTTTTCGGGGAATTCAATATGAATCGAAGCGATACTTTGAGGAAAGCGAAGCGCAAGAAGTAAAGTACAGGAAGTAAAGCACAAGAGTCCAAAGTGCCTGACCGCATGTGTAAAGGAGCTGCCAATGGAAGAAAGAAGACGGAATCAACGAATGGAACTGAAGTCGAAGCTGGTTGCAAAAAGACTGGATTCCGACGAGGAGAAAGAGCTGGAAATTGATATTACCGACGTGTCCAAGACGGGCGTAGGTTTTATCTGTAACGAGGCGCTGACGATCGGCGCGGTTTATGAAGCGTTTCTGACGATCTGGACCAAAGAGATTATTCATGCGTTTATCGAGATCGTCCGCATTGTAAAAAGAGAAGAAGGCGGCTATCAGTACGGCGGCATTTTTGTCGGTATGCCCGATATTGACGCGAAACGGATCGAAGTATACGAGATGGTGAATAAATACCAGGATTGACGGATGCGCCGCGGATACTTGTTGATGCACAAGAGACAGGGAGGGCGCCTCATTGCCGCGGTCATAGGCGGCGGAGAAGGGCGTGGCGTATCGGACGAAGATCGGGAAGCTTCCGGTTGGAGGAACAGAAGTTATAAAGGGCGGGCGGGAGTCCGCCCTTTCTCTGACAGGGCTGTTTCGTGGTTTCCATGAGCCCGCAGGCTGATAAAAACGGAAAAAATTGCATGAGCCCGCAGGCTGATAAAAACGGAAAAAATTGCATGAAACCTGCAGGCTGGTAAAAACGGAAAAAATTGCGTGAAACCTGCAGAAGGGTAAGAACGGGGATTTACATGAAAATAGGTTTGATAGGGCTGGGGCTGATCGGCGGCTCCATCGCAAAAGCGATCCGTTTGGCGGAGCCGGAGACGGAGATCATTGCATATGACGTTGATTCCAATGCGCTGGCGCTTGCCGGGCAGGAGGGTTGCATTGACACGGCGGCGGACGGTGTGACCAAGGAAGCGTTCGGTGCGTGCGATTATCTTTTTTTGTGCGCGCCCGTATCGGAGAACGGCGGGATGCTGGAGCAGATCGCCGGCGTCATGAAAGAGGGGGCGGTGCTGACGGATGCCGGCAGCGTCAAAGGAGACATTCATGCGCATATCAGACGGCTGAATCTGGAGTCGCGCTTTATCGGCGGACACCCGATGGCAGGCAGCGAAAAAACGGGATATGAGAATGCGGACGCGAACCTGTTTGAAAATGTGTATTATCTTATTACGCCGACCGTGCATACTTCGCCGGAACAGCTTGCAGGATATGAGCGGCTGGTCCGTGATATGCGCGCGATCCCGCTTGTGATGACGCCCGAAAAGCATGATTATGTGACGGGAGCAGTTTCCCATCTGCCCCATGTGATCGCGGCGGCGTTAGTCAATTTTGTGCGGGAAAACGATCAGGAGGACGGCGTGATGAAGATGATCGCGGCGGGCGGATTCCGCGACATTACCAGGATTGCGTCATCTTCCCCTGTGATGTGGGAGGCGATCTGCATGACCAACACCGAGCAGATTGTCGCGCTTTTGGACGCGTATATGGTATCGCTTGCGTCGATCAGGGACAGGATAAAAAAGAAAGACGGCAGAGCGGTCTATGATTTCTTTGACAGCGCGCGCAATTACCGCGATTCGTTTCAGGTATCGGATCGGGGCGCGTTGAAGTCCGTATATGCGCTGCATGTGGATATTCCGGATGAACCGGGGACGCTTGCGGCGATCGCGGCGCTTCTTGCCAAGCACGGGATCAGCATAAAGAACATCGGGATCATTCACAATAGGGAATACGAAGAAGGCGTTCTGCGCGTGGAATTTTATGATAAAGAAGCGCGTGGAAAGGCGGAGGAGCTTTTGACGGCATTGCAGTATCATATTTATCATAAACAATAGGATTTACGCTTCGCGATTCTTCCGGGTTTGAGAAATTTTCCATAAGTTAAAAACGCCTGCTAAAGGCAGTCCTATCAAATGATCCAAAGTTGGGAGGAAAAATGAAAAAGAAGAAAACAGACAAAAAATTGCTTATCAAATTGGTGATCGGGATTGCGGTGCTGTTGATCGGTGCGCTCTATTACTATGTCAAACTGCCGGCAGTGAATATCCACAGCGCGGGATTTTGGAGATTTCTGCTGTTTCTGATTTTTGTGGGAACGCTGCTTCATCTTTTAAGTAAGATAAGAAAAGGAAACATTTCCGTTTCGCAGGCAGGAATTTCTTATACAGGAGATCGAAACGTATTCAAAAGCGCAAAGTGGGGCGCCATCTTGTTTGGAGCCGTGCTGCTCATTTATATTGTCGGCTCGATTTTGTCCTCACCCATTGTCAATGCAGGGAAATATCAGCGCCTTATGCCGGTCGAGGAACGGGAGTTTCAGGCGGACATCACGGAAGTGGATTATACGACGATTCCTCTTTTGGACAAAGATTCCGCAACCATTCTCGGCGAGCGTAAAATGGGCTCCATGATCGACATGGTATCGCAGTTTGAGGTGAGCAATGAATATACGCAGATCAATTATAATGGCAGACCGGTGCGTGTGACGCCGCTGCGATATGCCAGCCTGATCAAGTGGATCACAAATCAGAGCAGCGGAATTCCGGCGTATCTGCTCATGGATATGACGACACAGGATACGCAGATCGTCAAACTCGAACAGCCGATCCGCTATTCCAAAAGCGAGCATTTTAACCGGAATCTGTACCGGCATCTGCGGTTTCATTATCCGACTTATATTTTTGACGATCAGATCTTTTTTGAGATTGACGAGGAGGGGACGCCCTACTGGGTCTGCCCGGTTAAAAAATTTAATATTGGACTGTTCGGCGGGCAGACGATCGGGAAGGTGGTGCTCTGTAATGCCGTGACCGGCGAATGCACATCTTATGAGGTGGAGGACGTGCCGACCTGGGTGGATAAGGTATACTCCGCGGAGCGTCTTGTGCAGCTTTACAATTATTACGGTACGCTCAAAAACGGATATTTTAATTCGATTTTAAGCCAGCGGGGCTGTGTGCAGACAACGAACGGATATAATTATCTTGCGCTCGACGACGATGTATGGGTGTATACGGGCGTGACGAGCGTCAACGGCGATCAGTCCAACGTCGGTTTTGTGTTGATGAATCAGCGCACGATGGAAACGCATTTTTATACGGTTGAGGGCGCGATCGAGGATTCGGCAATGTCGTCTGCGGAAGGGCAGGTGCAGCACTTAAACTATAACGCGACATTTCCGTTGCTTGTCAATATTGCGTCCGAGCCGACCTATATCATGGCGCTCAAGGATGCGGCGGGGCTTGTCAAAATGTATGCGATGGTCAACGTGCAGAAATATCAGATTGTCGCGACCGGGGATACGGTCAGGGAGTGCGAGCGCAGCTACCGTGAACTGCTGCGCACGAACGGGATTGAGGCGGTGTCCGGGGAATCCCAAAGCGCAAGCGTGAGCGGAACGATCGATTCCTATGTGTCCGTCGTCATTGACGGGAATACGCACATTTATCTGTGTCTCGACGGAAACGACGCCATTTTTGATTTTGATATGACAAAAGAAGAACTGCTCGGCGTCATCCGCTATGCCGCGGGCGATACGATCACGATTCAGTATGAGGATTCCGGAAGCGTGCGAAAGAACGTGACGGCGTTTTCGGATTAAAAAAGGACGCGTTGCGTCCTTTCGAAGAATCGCGTTGCGATTCTTCCAGAGTACGGAAGCTCGTTCAGATTAGAAAATCGTGCTTCGCACGCTTTCAAAGAACTGCCTGTGGCAGTTCTTTTGGAATTGCTAACGCAATTCTTCCGAGCCACGGAAACGCTTTCAAAGAACTGCCCGTGGCAGTTCTTTTGGAATTGTTGCGCAATTCTTCCGGGTCACGAATCGGGAACTGCCGTTCCTAGCGTGCGATATTGAGGATTTTGTCAATTTTTGCACGGTCCGCATCGGAACTGTTCTTTTTGATCACATCGGAGATCAGACGGATCTCGTCTTTGGAAAATTGAATGTTTTCGCTCTGCCCGCGTTTGGCGAGGGAGAGAAAAAACGGGAGAAGCTCTGTCTGTTTTAAGGAGGCGCTTTCGATCACGAGCGTATGTAGAAAATCCAATTTTCTGCGCTCAATGTGGGAAAGCGCCTCGTCGTTCATCCAGTCTTTGTTCATGATTCTTGTTCCTCCTGCCTTTCCGTTGTGTTTGTGTTGGCGTCCGCCTCTGCGGATGGTGTCTGAAAAAGAGAGATCAAATCCAAAATGCGGTCAAGATTCATGCCGGCGCTCACATTTTGGTTTTCGGAAGAATCCGTACCGGCAAAACCTTCATGTGCTGTACCTGCTGTGGAGGCATCCGCGTCGGAAGATTCCGCTCCCTGCATGGAAGAAGATGTATGCATTCCGGATGCTGCATCTGCGCCGGAGCCGTCCGCCTCATGTATGGAAGAAGATGTATGCATTCCGGATGCTGCATCTGCATCGAAGCCGTCCGCCTCATGTATGGAAGAAGCTGGGCGCATTTCGGATGCTGCATCTGCGCCGGAGCCGTCCGCCTCATCTATGGAAGAGGATGAGCGCATTCCTGTCATGGCATTCGCCATAGAATCGTTCACACTCTGCGCGGCGGTGAAAGCGTTCATGATGTCCACTGCAGAATTACTGCCCCCGCCCATAGCTGAGAAAGCGTTTATGATGTCTGCCGCAGAATTGCCGCCGCTCATGGCAGAGAAAGCATTCATCATGTCCGATACAGAATCGCTTCCACTCTGCAAGGCAGAAAATACATTCCTCATGTCCGCCGCAGATGTATCGCCGGACATGCCGCTCAGTGCAGACAGGTATGGTGCGATCTGTTGAAAACGTTGAAACATGAAAAACATGTTCTGTATGCGTACAAGTTCACGATACTCGGACTCGGACAGGCAGGGCTTTAAGGCGTTAAGCAGACGGGTGAGCGTCTGCTCCTGCGAATCATCGGCTCCCGTCCGGGTGATTCTGTGCATCATGTCCGACCGTAACCGTTTGTTGTTTATCAGTGAGACCGCATATTGAAATTGCGAGAAGCGGAGCCATACAACAAGAAACGGTTGATAGAGGACAGGAAAAAAAGGAATCAATACCCGCATGATTCGAAGCGCTTTCGTGTCATAAAGCGAATCGAAGTCCCGGAAGGCGTCATTTTCCTCGCCGTCATGTTCGGATAAAATAGATTCCATAGGAATGTTCCTGCCTTTTTTCATATTGTATGCCATCCCTGACGGGAACATGCGGAGCGGGATCGACCGTATTCGTGCAGGCGGGCAGAAAAGAAGCCCGCCTGGGAATCGGTGTGCATAGGTTTAGTTGTTGCTGTTGCCGCAGAAGCAGCCAAGGAGCAGCAGAATGATGATCCAGCTGCAGCAGCTGTTGTCGCCGCCGAACAAGCTGATACCGTTATTGCCGCATCCGCAGCCGTTTCCGCCGAATAAGCCGCTGCCGTTACCGCCGCACAGGGAAAGCAGGATGATGATCCAGATGATCTCACATCCGCATCCGCTATTGTTTCTTGCAGAGTTGCTGCATCCGCAAGAAGATGCTGTCAAGTCACTCATGAAAGTGCCTCCGAAATTGTTTTATGGTTTATCATATGAGGCAGGAGCGGATGTGTGCAGATTTCGGATAATTTTTTGAAAAATGAAATTTAGAAAACAGACCAAGTATATAAAAATCTGCATTTACAAATTTCCCTTTATTTTTCAAAATCCCTTGCGCGGACGCGGGACAGGTGCTATATTCATTACATAAGAGAAACGGAAACGCTGATGAAAGCGCATCCTTAAACAAATTCATTTCACACTTCTGTGTGCACGATTCAGGCTTTTCGCCAAACAATTTCAACACAAAAAGAAACATAGTACAGGCGGGAAGCAAAAATGGTTTTTCTCCTGTACGGATCGGAGGAGAACATGAAAGATAGGAAAAAACAGCCGGACTCCGTCTCTGAGCGGGGAGCGGCGGAACAGGCATTCCAAAGTCAGGAAGCGGATGTGAGCGGCAAGCGCATTTTTGGGAACCATACGCTTTGCGCGCAGTTTCTGAGAGATTATTCGGAACTGCCGATGCTTGCCCATGTACAGCCGGAGGACATCGAGGATGTCACCGAACGCTATCATTTGTTCCGGGAAGTGGAGTTTCAATCGGACACGGTAAAAAAAGTACATGTGAGGGAACAGGCAGACGGAGAGGCGAAAGACATTTATATCCTTTCTCTTATCGAGCATAAGAGTAAAGTGGATTATGATGTGACCATGCAGATTTTGAAATACATGGTATGCATATGGGAAAATGAAGCAGTTCCGCAGACGGAAGGCAAAAAGCATCCACACAAACTGCGTCGGAATAAACGAAAAGACTATCGCTATCCGCCGATTTATCCGATTGTTTATTATGAAGGAAAAGGCGAATGGACAGCGGCCAGAAGTCTGAAAGAGCGGATCATGCTGGGCGATCTGTTTGCGGCATACATACCGGATTTTACTTACAGATTGGTGAGAACGCAGGACTATAGCAATGAGGAACTGCTTTCCAGAGAGGATGCGATTTCCCTGCTGATGCTGTTAAACAAGATTCAGCAGGCAAAGGACTTTCAGGAATTGTCAGGACTGCCCACCGACCGGATAAACGACATCATGCATCGTATGCCGGTAGATGTGGCGGAGATCATCGTATCGGCTGTGAGAAGTCTGTGCCTTAGACTGAATCTGACATCGGAAGAGACGACGGATCTGGTGAAGAAAGTGGAAGGTGGCAATATGGGATATTTATGGGAAAATATGGATAAAATGGATATTCAGTTAGAGCGCCGTAACACAGCCGAGCAGAGACAGAGAGCGGAAGAAGCAGAGCAGGAAGCCGAGGCGCAGAAGCATAAAGCCTCAAACGCATACCGCATGTTGCTCTCCACCTATCAGAAGCAGGGCATGAGCAAAGCCGCGGCAGAAGAATTGCTCAGAACCGAGGCAGGCATGGAGGAAAAAGAAATTTTCGAGCTGTTAAGCCAATATTGGCGGACATGATCGTTTTTCCTGCACCCGAACCCCTTTCACTAAAGAAAAATTCATCCCACATGTGGTAAAAATGTGGTAAAACTCTTGAAATTATTGCAAGATATTGTAAAATAGATTAGAATGATGATAAGTATGGGGTAGGTATGACTGTGGAGTGGTCATATGACAGGCACTAGGTATCGCATTGGAGATCACAATTTCTATAATGAGACGGATTACCGGAATGCGAAGAAGGATGAGGAACTGATTGCAGAACTTCGCAAAAAGACGAATTTTCGTGACCGAGGGCAGGTGGCGAAGCTTTACGGCGCCATGCAGAGCGGAAAGATTTCATTTACTTCCGTGCTTGGCAGAGAGTTTGACGACGAGGTCTATGAGATCTATCAGACGCTGAAACAACAGCCGGACGTGGAAGCCAAAGGGAAGAAAAAGGGCGGACGCGGCAGGCGGGAACCGGAAAAAGGAAAAGGACAGGAGCGGATTTCCCACGCGTCCAAGGAAAGCCTGGAGCGTGAGGCACAGCGCCTTCTGAAACGGAGGGAGCGCCAGCGCAGAGCGCTGATCATTGCCTGTGCGGTCGTAGCGGTCCTCTGCGTCGGCTATTTTGGATTCTATCAGTTCATGGCGTCCAGAACGCAGGGCTCCTATGAGTCACTTGCGGAGCTTCGCGAGAAAGATCCGGCTTCCCTGCCGGAAATACAGGTGGCGGTCCGGGACGAGACGGGAGAGGAAGAACTGGTCCTCACCGTACTTGATGAATATAAAGTTTTATATAATAAGAACAGAAGTCTTATCGGATGGCTCAAAATTGACGATACCAATATTGACTATCCGGTGATGCAGAGTCCGGATCCCGATTATTACCTGACACATAACTTTAATCAGGAATATGATAATAACGGCAGTATTTTTTTGGATCCTGACTGCGACATCGTGCACAGGAACACGAATCTGATCCTGTACGGGCACCATATGCGTTCCGGCAAGATGTTCGGAAGTCTTGACAGCTACAGCTCCGAGAAATTTTACGAGGAGCATAAATATATTACGTTTGATACGATTTACGAAAAGGGAACTTACGAAGTCATGTATGTGTTCCGTTCCCGCATCTATAATGAGGATGAGATCGTATTTAAGTATTATCAGTTTATTGATGTGGATTCCGAGCAGGAATTCTATTCCAACATGAATGAGATGGCGGAAATGTCGCTTTATGATACGGGGGTGACGGCGGTATACGGCGACAAGCTTTTAACGCTGTCTACTTGTGATTACAGAGAAGAAAACGGCAGATTTGTTGTTGTTGCCAAACGAATAGAGTCATGACATGGTAAAGGAGAGACATCATGGGAAAGAAAGGATCAAAAAAAATAAATCGAAGAATCAAAAGATCGGCGCGCAAGACGGTCGGCATTTTGATGCTCATTATGGCGATCATCGTAGCGGCGATCCCGACGCCGGGCGCGCGGGCGGTCGGCAATGGTACGGAGAGAATAGATGCGCCGGTATATCCGACCTCTCCTGCAGACACGTCAGGGATAACGACGCCGAGCAAAGGAACACATAAAACAGAAATGGCACAAATGATTTATAAGGCTGGAAACCAATATTATCTCTATGATGTGTTCGAGTATTTTATGTATGAGGGAAGCGGCGGGACGACCAATTCTTACGGGTGTATTTCTCAATATGACAATTCTTACATACCGCCGGAAGGGAAATTGGTCATTCCGCAACAGGTATATCATAATTATCCACGCTATACCGAAGAGCAGGTACGTGATTGGTTTACGAACAATACACAACTGTTAGACGAAACTCAGCTTGCGATTTATTATGCGGATGAATGGAAAAACTACACAGACTATCTGGCGGCACAGGAAAGATGGGATGGCATGACCGCTGATGAGCAAGCCAAGTACCCCGAAAGAAAGCCTACAGTAGTGATAAAACCAGAACATCAGATAAAGGACTTTTTAACAGCAGGCGGAGCGTGGGTATCGGATGCAGGGCTGAGATTTTTCTGCTCTAATTATCCTGAGTTGGCGTCCGGGATTCATGATGGACAGGGATATATGCTGATTCAGGTCATAGACGGGAATGCCAGTGGTCTTACCGGATCGTCCGTTGTCTATATGCCCTGCCAGGTCGGCGATTCGGTAGATAATTCAGAGAACTACTCTGACAAGTTTTATGTTCCGGCAAAAAATTCCTGTTTGATTCGATATATTGGAGACGAAGCGTTTAAGGGTGCGACCAGTATTACAGAGTTAGAGATACCGAACTATATTTTGACAATTGGAAACGATGCATTTAACGGGTGTACCAGCATTAAGAAAGTTTCCGCATGGTCCGGCACGCTTGGCAACCGAGCGTTCAAAAACTGCGCCGCGCTCCAGCAGGTCACACTTGGAGACGGAATCGCATTGATCGGAACCGAGTGTTTTTATGGATGCAATAGTCTGACTGAAATTTCATTCCCTACCAGTGTGCAAAAAATCGGTACTGGTGCGTTTGCAAGCTGCTCCAATCTGGAGTCAGTCAAAATGGATGAGATGGATCAAAGTGTTGAACTGGCGGATTACTGCTTCTTCAATTGTCCGTCCATCGGGAGCGTGACATTTGGCAGAAATACAAGTAAGATCGGAGAGGCGGCATTTGCGGTTGACGGAGATACTGTTTTACGAAATCGGTCATGGACAAAGATTGAGTTCCCAGACAGTGTGGCAACATTAGGTGATAAGGTATTGTATGGAAGAGAATGTCTGACGCAGGTCACGATGCCGGCGTCTTATGGAAGCAGTCAAAAAGTAAAGCTGGGCGATGGATTTTTTGGCGGCTGCTTTAATTTGGAGTGGGTTGAGTTCCCCGATAACGGCGGAGGTTCCTGCGGCTATGTGGAGTTTGAACCTAATGCGTTTATCGACGTGATTTCAGAGGATTTCTATATCCGTGGTCCGGAACTTGACAGCAGGCGGAATGATGCAAGTCCGCGGAAATCGGCATGGGCGGCGGGCATTACTTATGTATATAAGGACAGGAACGGTGTCGATCAGTATGAGATTAGTACCGGGACTTATCGGTTTGCGGTGGATACGAATGGCGTGCTGACCGATTGCTTCTTATTAAATGAAGAAAAGTGGAAAGAGGATGGGGGCGAGATCGAGATTCCTGCAGCCGTCGGGGCAAAAACCGTAACGGGAATCGGACCGGACTGCTTCAGCGATGATAATATTAAGGATAATCTTGAAGTCTTAAAGATTGCTGACGGCGGTGCGGTAGCGTCTATTGCAGACCGCGCATTCGAGGGTTATCCGAAGCTGGAAGCGGTTTATATCGGCGATTCCGTCAATGCGATCGGAACGAGTGCATTTGAAAATTGCAAGAAATTGGAGACGGTTGTGTTCTCTACGCCCAAGGGAGGCTATCAGAATTTTACAATCGGACCGAATGCGTTTTCTACGGGAAGTAACAGGCTGACTTTCTATGGGGACATTGTAGAGGGGTATGCACCATTTGACTGGGCGATGTCGGAAGATAACTGGATGGATGCAGGGAACCTGTTACGCGTCTGCTATTCTTCGGGTACGCCGGAACATCCGAATCTGAAAGTGTTATTGGATAATAATACCAATCTGGTGACACTGGTCGGCTATCCGCATTATGAGCAGTTGGATGAGGAGATTCGTACAAAATATGAGGCATATTTGGGTGGAAATCCAAATCCGGCGGATACCCAGTTGACTGCGGAGCAGACAGAATGTTTGGAGAATACGCTGAATATTGTGATCCCGACAGGCGTGGAATCTATTGATGTAAGAGGATTTTTAGTAGATTCACAGAGAAATAGGAGTAACGCGACTGCCTATATGTCGGATGATGAGTATTATGGTACTTATCAGACAGATGGATTATTTAGCGGTTACTATGGTGAGATCGGTTCCGGCACTAGTCTGCGGGAGTATCCGGAAGACAGCGAGTACGAACAGGAAGCGAAAGGAAACGACCGGATTCTGTCGGTGACGATGAGTACTGTTAAGTATCTGCCTGACCGCGCGTTCGAGAGCTGCGAAAACCTGCAGGCTGTCGTGTTGGGAAGTGCAATGGAGGATATTGGTACTGCGCCGTTTACAGGGTGCAGGAATCTGACGAGTGTCGGAGGAAATAATAAATATCCGTGCGAAAACGGGATTATCTATGAGACAAATGATACGGGGTTAACGATTGTTGAGTGTCTTCCTGCGCGCGGAGGCGCGGTAGGATCGCCGAGTGTGAACGAGATTACTGACCCCAATATTTCAAAAGTGACGCAGATTAACGAGGGTGCGTTTGAAAACTGCGCCAATGTGATGAACGTAGATTTCACAGCAGCGACAGATTTGACGCAGATTCCGGAATCTTGTTTTAAGGGATCAGAACGTTTGATGACAGTGCTGCTTCCAGATACGGTGAATAAGATTTGGGAGGAAGCGTTTGCGGATACAAGATATTTGTCCGTGACAATTCCGGCGGTAGAAGTGGATATTGCCGATGATGCGTTTGACGGAGCGGAAACGGTTATTCTGCGTTCCTATAAAAATTCTACGGTTGAGCGTTATGCGAATCGTAAGAATCGTACCTTTGAGGAAATCGGCAGAAAGTATCGCGTACAGTTTTGGGATTATGACGGAACGGTAATTCCGATTAAGAACGAAGACGGAACAGAGACTGCTGTGCAATATGTAGAACATGGTCGCGCAGCACAGGAACCGGAAGCTCCGACAGGGAGAACGGATGGTTATGTATTTGACAAATGGGATAAGTCTTTTACGAACGTAACTTCGGATTTGGTTGTCATTGCCACCTATAAGTGGGGATATCCGGGCACTTCTCCGGGTGTGCTTCCGACTTCTCCGGGTGCGGGGACACCGGGAGCTGCAGGAGCGGGGACACCGACGCCGACGCCTAATGGGACGCCGACGCCCGGCGCAGGAACACCGGGAGCGGGTACGCCCGGCGCAGGAACGCCTGGTGCGGGAACACCCGGCGCAAGCAGTAATCAGGCGGCGAATAACCAGCGCTATCAGCTGACGGTACAGAACGGAACCGGAAGCGGAACCTATGTAGCGGGAACATCCGTTGTCATCACGGCGAATACGCCGCCGAGCGGTCAGCGGTTCGATCGTTGGACGTCGATCGCGAACGACTTTAATATTACGAGCGCGACTTCTTCCATCACGACGATCACGATGCCGTCCCACGACATGACGATCGTGGCAAACTATACGTCCGGCTCCGGTTCGTCGGGCGGAAATAATACCGGCAATGATGCCAATATTTCGACGAACACGAACGGAAACGGAAATACGGGCGGCACGACGGTGGATATTACGAAGCCGGGCATTTCCGATACGGATGTCGCATCTGCGACGGTGGAAGGTTCCACGGATAATTATGTCGTAAAGATCACGGATACCGCGGAAGCGCGTTCCGCAGTGGAAGCGGCGCTGATCAATGAGTACGGCACGCTTGACAATCTGCGCTATTTTGCGATGGATATTTCGCTTTATGATTCGACGGGAACCGTGAAGATCACGGATACGTCCGATCTTGCGGTCAACATCACGATGCCGATTCCTGACGAGCTGCGTCTGTATGCAGGCAACAATCAGGTGGCGGGTGTGGTAAACGGAAATGTGCTCGATAAGCTTTCGCCGAGATTTACAACGATCAACGGCGTGCCGTGCATTTCGTTTACGGCAACACATTTTTCGCCGTACACGGTCTATGTGGATACCTCGAATCTTTCCGCCGGTGTGTCGGATTCGACGCCGAAGACGGGAGATCTGATTCATCCGAAGTGGTTTTTGGCAGTTGCGCTTGCCTGTGTATCGCTGATTCTTCTGTTAAAGAAGGATAAGAAACAGGCGAATGTGAAGACGGCATAGGCGGTGAGGTTTCATATGGCGGGAAGATTCAGAAAAACAGTGGGGATTCTTTTGCTGATCACTGCTGTCATAATCAGTCAGATTCCGACGACGGATGCTTCGGCATCCGTCGGTGATTATAAGCTGAACGGCGATACGCTGATCCAGTATACGGGCAATGATGAGGATGTGACGATCCCAAGCGGCGTGCGGGTGATCGGGGAAGATGCGTTTTCGGGCAATCTGTCCATGAGGACGCTGACGATCCCAAGCGGCGTTGAAGAGATCCGTTATCATGCGTTCAGCGGGTGTGACAGATTGGAGAGTGTCACGATCGCGGATTCTGTTGCGATCATCGGGCAGGCGGTATTTTCGGACTGCGGATCGCTGCGGGACGTTAAGATCGGAAGCGGACTGGTAAATTTGGGCGGCGGTGTTTTTGCCGGATGTCCGAATTTGGCGGCAGTCAATATTGAGAGTACCAAATATCATTGCCGGGGCGGCGTGATCTACAATGAGCTGGAGACTACGTTAGTGGAAATGCTCGGCGGCTGCGAGACGACGGCATATGAAATGCCGTCCACAGTGACGCGCATTGATCCGTATGCATTTTGGGACTGCGATAAGCTTGCGTATGTGCAGCTTTCCGCAGCGCTTTCGGAGATACCGGCGTATTCATTTTCCGGCTGTACCGGGCTTACGGCGGTCAGCGTTCCCTATTCCGTAAAGCGGATCGAGGCGAAGGCTTTTTCAGACTGCCGTAATTTGCAATATGCGGAGATTCCGGGTACGGTCTCATGGATTCATCCGACGGCGTTTGACGGCTGTTACCAAGTGCAGCCCGTGACGGAGGCCGGGTCGGCGGCGGCGCAGTATTTTGCGGGATTGGACTTATCGCCTGCGGCGCGCGCGGAGTATGAAGATGTGGTAGAAACGATCTTAAGCGGTGCCGTCGTGCAGCCGGATTCTTATGCAACGCCGACAACCGGAACAGCGGGAAGTGTGTCCGTGACGCCGGGCGCAGAGGTGACAGGCGGAGCAGAGGTAACGGGCGGCGCGTCCGCGACAGAGGGGGCGGAGCCGGAAGACAGCGCGGCGCAGACGCAGGGGGCGCCGTCTTACTATAATCCGCTCGTGCCGGAAAACGGTGTACTTGGGAAAACGATGATCGTATCGGGGGATGCGGTCGTGTTCATTGATAATACGAGACAATATGTGTATCAGACAGGAAACAGTCTGCAAGCTTATTCTGCGGGTGCGCCGGATTCGGAGCAGACGAGCGGCGCAGCAGACGGTAATTCGGTGCTATCGGAGGCAGACAGCGCAGCAGACGGTAACCCGGCGTTATCGGAGGCGGACAGTGCGGCGGACGGTAACCTGGCGTTGTCGGAAGCAGACGGAGCCGGTGGGGCGGAAACGGTAGCAGCCTCGCCGATAGGAACGGCAGCTTCGCCGGCGGGTTCGTCAGCGGCAGGCGCGCCGATTTTAGACAGTCCGTATTCAGAGGAGGAAAAAGGTGTTTATTTCCCCAAATATGCGGTCGTAAACGGAAATAAGATCGTCGATCAGGCGTTTTATAACCAGACGGATATGACGGAATACGTTTTTGATGCGGGGATCACGGAAATCGGTGATTTTTCGTTTGCGCGTTCAGGATTGACGAGTGTGGCGCTGCCGGAGGGACTCCAAACGATCGGATACGGTGCGTTTTATCACTGTGACAGTTTACAGGATGTGGAGATTCCGGCAACGGTCCGGACGATCGAGCCGTACGCGTTTGCCAATACGCCCTGGCTGACAAATTGGATGAACAGCGGCAGCGGCGGGGAGTTTTTGATCGTCGGTGACGGTGT
>JAMPAG010000017.1 GCA_023667365.1 bacterium
AGAGGCTCTCCTTCTATGGAATTAGTGCGAATTATTTTTTCCTTTCAAGGCTGCGGTTTTCTGTCACGACTCAGTCAGAGCATCCTCAAAAGCTGCACCAGCTCATGCGGTTCATCTGCATCTGATGTGGTCTGTCTGGTGTCAAACTGTGAGAAACGGTTTGCTTTATAGAAAGTCAACAGTTTCTCCTCATTCTCTGCTTCTAAAAATGTTACCATACCACCGCCCAAATACTGTATTTCCTTAATCTTATCCCATGCCAGTTTAATCAATTCTTCGCCAGTAATCTCTTTTCCTTCTCTTTCTGAGAAGTTTTTTCCGAGCTGAGCGACCAGATACGCGGACATCGTATAGGTATCTGAACTTTCATCCAATTCACTGATACGCAGCAGCTTTCTTTTCATCGTATTGCTTACCGTTTCTCCTCTTACTGTCAACGGTTTTAGTGCAATGGTAAAGTACCCAAGCAGCCGGACATCCTCGGCAGAAACTACAAGATATGTAACAGACTGGTTCTTCTTAGTAAACTCTATTGCGCTTTTCTTCAAAAATCGTTCAACATCCGGATTCTTCGGACAGGAAAAACCGGAAAGCAACTCATGAAGTGCTGGCTCTCCGGCTTCCTCATCATTCCCCAATGCTAAATATTCACGGATATTGACCGAAAAAAACTTATCACTTTCCGGCATTTCCCTTCTCCTTCATCTTCCGCAGCCTCATCATTTCCCTTAATTCTGCTTCTCCCTTTATCTCTCTTGCGGCTACGGGTATATGAACAGGACGGTTTTGGGCAGATTCTTCAATCGCATTGACAAACATCTCCACCTGCTCCTTGCCGGAAATGACAAAATTTTTCGTAATGCTCGAAGTTGCCATTAAAAACACCTCCTTCGTTAGTATAGCTCATCTTTGATTATACATACTTTCTCTCTATCTACATTTTATTATCTGACGACAGTTAATGCAACAAAATTTTCATGAACTTTTTATAAGCATCTATTTGCTGCTTTTCAGCCTTCTTCTTGTCAGCCGCCTTTTCAGCGCCTTAAAGTTCGGCGGCAGGATCGGATACAGGTAGCAGCGCCCCGCAAAGGTCTTATTTGTCGCAAGCGCAAGGATCGTGATTACCACGCCGATGATATAACCGGGCAGGTCGAACAGCGCCGTTAAGATCAGCGTCAGGATACGCATAAATTTCATCGCATAATCCAGCTCGTAATTGGACTGCGTATAATTGGCGATCGCCACAAACGCCATATATAAAATGACTTCTGTATTAAACCATCCGGATTCGACGGAAAACTCGCCGAGCACAAGACCCGCCATGACGCTTAACGGCGTACTTAACATGGACGGCGTATGCACCGCCGCCAGTCTTAGCCCGTCGATCGCAAGTTCTAAGATCAAAAACTGCCAGAAAATCGGGATATTGGCGTCCTCTTTCATCTGGATAAACGCAAAGGTCTCCGGGATCCAGTCCGGATGTTCCATGAGCAGCAGATAGGTCGGCGTCAGCAAAAACGTAAAGATTGCGATGATCCATCTTGTCAGCCGCAGATACGTTCCGGTGATCGGCGGAAAATAATAATCGTCCGCATCCTCCATCAGATCAAAGATCGTTGCCGGAAAAATCATCGCCGACGGGGAATTATCCACGAGCACGACGATATTTCCCTCCAGAATCTGCGCGGAAGCCGTGTCAGGGCGCTCCGTAAAACGGAACTTCGGAAACGGATTCACCCAGCTATGGTGATAGAGACATTCCGCAAGGCTCTCCTGATTCATCGTCAGCGCGTCCACCTCCAGCTCGGCGATGCGCGTACGAATCTTATTTAGCAATTTTTTATCCACGCGCGAATTCATATAGCAGAGCACAATATCCGTGTGCGAGGTCTCCCCCGCCGTACACATTTCCATGCATAGATCCGTGCTGCGGATACGCCGTCTGATTAACGCCGTATTAAAGACGATCGTTTCCACGAAACCGTCCTTAGAACCGCGCAGCGCCTTATCTTTTTCCGGCTCTCCGACGTCGCGCGCCGGATACGTACGCGAATCAATTAAGATCGCTTTGTCATAGCCGTCGATCATCAGCGCGAATACGCCGCTTAAAATCATCGTCTCGATCTTCTGTTTATCATCGGATAAATCCGCCTCGACATAGGGCATTTTTTCTTTCATCATTCCCCACGCGTCGGCAGGCAGTTCGTCCTCCTTGATGTCCAAAAAATACTGGAGCATTTTCTGCATCATTTCATCCTTACAGAATCCGTCGATAAAGAAAAAGATCGCGTCCCTGCCGCCGATCTTGATCGTCCGGTAAAGCACGTCAAAGCTCACGCCGATTCCCAGCTTTTTTTTGAAATACAGGATGTTCTCGTTAATATTGGTGCTGATCTTTCGATTATCAGGCATAAAAAATAAGACCTCCTTCTTCCGGGCTTTTTAGGAAAGAATTGCCGGAAAAGAAGCCTTTTATACTTTTTTACATAAGAATCTTTAAGATTTTCCCGTTGTGCCAAACCCGCCGCGGTCCGCGCCGCTTAAATGCTCCACCGCGTCAAACTGAATGCGCGGCTGGTTCTCCATGATACGGAACTGACAAATACGGTCATTGACATGAATTTCCGTGTCGCGCAGCGCGTACGCGGGCATAAACCACTGATCGTTGTCCCCGCAATAGCTGCCGTCCACCACGCCCTGATGATTCGGCTGTATGATCCCGAAATTCTTAAACGTCGAACTGCGCGGAACGATGTGCGCCTCATATCCCGCCGGCAGTTCCATCGCCACGCCGAGCGGGATCAGCTTAAACTCGCCCGCTTTCATCTTAACGTCCTCCGCGGCGCGCAGATCGATCCAGTCGGATTTTCCGTCAATATAATCGAGTTTCTGAATCGCATCCGTAAAATATTTAATCTTGATTGTTTCCATCGCAGTTTTTCTCCATCTGATTTCTACAGAAATTTTTTGTGACTTGAAAGAGTTTCCATAGGAAACTTCGCGATTTTCCTACCTGTAATTCCCGCAGTACAATACCGGTCGGCGCGCGTTTCCCGATCGCAGCGTCGCCTGCACGTTGATGACGCGCTGGTTGCTGCTTCCCTTCCAAAGAAGCTTATGATCTTTTTTATCCGCCTCAAACTCTCCGTCCACAAGCACATCAAGCTGCGCGACGATCGCATCCTGATACAGATTTTCCCAAAGTTCGCCCGTGTAAAGCCAGATTGTTTTCTGTGGATAACGCTCCTTGATCTCACGGATCAGTTTCCGCACATCCGCTTTATTCGCCGGATGCAGGGGATCGCCGCCCGAAAACGTGACGCCCGCGATATAGGGCTTGTCAAGCGCCTCAAACAATTCCTGTTTTACCGCGTCGTCAAAAGGCAGTCCGCCGTTTGCATCCCATGTCGCAGGATTCTGACATTCCTTACAGCAGTGATCGCACCCCGCAACCCATAACACAACGCGCAGACCGTCGCCGTTTAGCATGTCATCCTTTGTAATATTATGATACCTCATGTTGAAGCTTCTCCCATTGTATGATTATCGCTACATACTCTTCCGATCCTTGATCTCCGCCATTTTCGGATCGTTTAAGCGGCTGTCCCCGTGGACGCGGGAATAGGCGAGATAGCCGTTCATCCGGTCGATTTTCGTTAAATTCTTGCTCCCGCAGACCGGGCACACATCCATATCGAGCTCCTCATGTCCGCAGTCGTCGCAATAGGCAAGCGATAAATTCACACCCTCGTACAATCCCATATCCATAGCGCGGCGGATGAGCGTTTTGATCGCTTCCACATTATAGTCGATCGGATATTTGACATACTGAATCTTTCCGCCGTTGGAAAGCTCCCAGAAACGGTATTCCAGATCCTGTTTTTCGATCGGCGTAATATCCTCGGAAACATGACAGTGGAAACTGTTGCTGACATATTCCCGGTCGGAAACGCCCTCAATGATGCCGTATTTCGCACGGAACTGCTTGACCTGAAGACCGCAGAGATTCTCTGCAGGCGTCCCGTAAATGGCATAAAGATTCCCATCCTCTTCCTTAAATTCATTGATCTTTGCATTGATATGCTCCAGCACTTCAAGCGCAAACTGTCCGTCTTCAACGAGCGACTTCCCGTTATAAAGCATTTGCAGTTCGTTAAACGCCGTGATGCCGAAGCTTGCCGTCGCTGATTTTAAGAGCGGTTTGATCTTATCCCGCAGTCCGAGGTTTCCGCCCAAAAAGCCGCCCTCGCAGTAGGCAAGCGGATTGGTGGAGGCACGCATTTCACCCAGATACGCATAGGTTCTGATATGAAGCTGACGGATCAGGTTCAGATAATAGTCAAGCACCTCATAAAAATCCCTGCTCTCCTGCCTTGCTTTCGCCAGAATCATCGGCAGATGTAACGATACGGCTCCGACGTTAAAACGTCCGACAAACACGGGAACATCCTTCTCGTCCGCCGGATGCATCCCGCCCCGCTCATACCATGGCGATAAAAAGGCACGACATCCCATCGGCGAGATCACCTTTCCGTACTGCTTATACATGCTTGCCACATACCCTTTTCCGGTCAGGCTCAGCCAGTCGGGATACATCGTCTTTGACGAACAACGTACGCCCGCCTCAAAGACGTCCTCCAGTTCCTTCCCGCGCCCGTGCAGATTTTCATCGTATAAAAAGACGATCTTCGGGAACAGCACCGGCTTTTTGCATTCTTTTTTTCCCTGACCGCCCCGCCGCACGTCCAGCAGCGTAATCGTTGCCAGCTTCTCGAACGGCTTTGTGCCAAGTCCCGCCGTCACCGTGATGAACGGGTAATCGCCGCGGCTGCTCGCAACGGTGTTGAATTTGTATTCCCAGCCCTGGAAGCCCTGCTCAAAATCGCGCTTTAAGTCTTTTAACGCCTCCTCTTCCGCACGTTCCTGCGCGATACCGAGCGCCGTATATTTATCCATATATTTCTCATAAGATTTCTCCGCATAAGGCGCTAAGATCTTATCGACCTCCGGCACGGTAAAACCGCCGTACTGCTGGCTTGCCGCGCTCAATACAATATCGCCGATCACGTCGAACGCCACATCCAGCGTCTTCGGTTCATTGTACCAGATATTGCCCATCTCAAAGCCGCCTTTTAACACGTTTGCAACATTAAACAGACAACAGTTCATCGTATCCCGCCTTGCACTCATATCATGCACATAAATATAGCCGTCGCGGCACGCCTGAATTTCTTCCGTCGTCATAAAAAACTTCTGGTACAGTTCCTTATTAAATTGATTGAAGATCAGACTGCGCTTGGTAGATACGAGCGCGGAATCCGTGTTGGCGTTCTCTTTATCGCCGACATACATGATGGACTGGCTCTTTTTATATACCTCATCCATCATACGCACAAAATCCTGCTTATAATTGCGGTAATCGCGATAGCTCTTGGCAACGATGGGCTTTACCTGCTCTAAGGCGCTCTCCACAATATTATGCATGACCGGGATTGGGATTAAATCTTTGTCAATTTCATCCACCTTATCGACCACATATTGGCAGATCTGACGATTCTCCTCCTCGGAAAATTTCGTCAGCGCGCGGTACGCGGACTTGCCGACCGCATCAATGACCTTCTGCACATTAAACGCTTCCGTGCTGCCGTCCTTCTTAATGACCTTCACGTCTCTCTTCGTTGTAAAAAGGGAACGATAATCCGTCTGCTCCTGCTCCATTGTCTCATTGGTACTGCCCATGTCCGTTTTCCTCCCCAACCTCTGTGGCTCATGCGTTCCGTCTGTTTACATAAAACCACAACATCTAGTGTCGTCAAGATTAAGTATATACAACTTATTCCATCGTGTCAACGGATTCTTTTCATCTTAAGTCCCATACTGCGCCAGTATTTGTTTCAGGAACACCCGGTATTCTTCCGCCACATGCGCGGGCGCTTCCACCCGCACGCCGGTGCCGAGTCCCGCGAGCCATCCGAAAAACTGATTGCTCACCATGATCGGCACGGAGATCGTAAAATGTCCGTCCGGCTGTCTGCGGAGCATGACGTCTTTTCCGAACCGGTCAAACACAACGCCGCTGTATGTCTCATCAAAGCAAAGCGTCACAAATTCCTCCGTTCCCGCAAACATGCGGAATGTTTTTTTACAGTACGCTGCCGGATCAAACGCCTGGTACGCCTCCTGTCCTTTTCTCTCTTCGTCAAGCTGCCTGATCCGATGCATGCGATCCACCCGGTAATGCTTGATCTTGTCCGCCTCGTCATCATAGGCGATCAGATAATAACAGTCGTCGTTCCACGTCAGCGCCCAAGGACTGACCTCGTATGTTTTTCCGCCCCGCCGCAGGCGTTCTTTTTTATCCGGCGTCATTTCCAGATACTGGAACGCAATCATCCGACCGCAGTCGATCGCGCGGTAAATGTCATCCACCAGATAATAAATGCTCTCGTTTTCCGTTTTGACGCGGTTTACGACGAACACCTGACGCTGGAGCTGTCTTGCCTCGTACACGCTTGCGAACCCTTCCAGTTTTTTGATGAACTCCCGCGATTTTTTTAACGTAATAAATTTCGACGACTGCACCAGATCGACGAGCAGTTTTAATTCGGGAAGTTCAAATTCCCGCTCGGCAAGATAGTAACCGCCCCCCTTTTTAGCGCGGTTTAAGATAATATCATAGCCGAAATCCCGCAGCACTTCGATGTCGGCATAAACGGTCTTGCGCTCCGCGCAGATGTCCTGTTCGGCAAGATAGGCAATGATCTCCTGCGTCGTGACCGGATGCGTCTCGTCGGAACGCTCCTTCAACAGTTTTAAGAGATATAAGATTTTTGCTTTTTGCTGCTCTGATTTCGGCATGTCCGCCCTCCCTGGTCTTTTCTTTTCCCTATAAGAATTCAAAAAAGCACCCTTATGAACGGGTGCTTTGCGCATCCTAAGGGTGCTCTCCTTTCCGCCTGTTTCCGCGAAATCCCGTGCTTCGCAGTCCGCTGTCAATGATTGGAAGCATTCTGACCTTCCCCGGTCTGTTCCTTTGTCTCTGCGGCAGCCTTTGCCGCCTTTTTCTTATTCCATGTGAGTCCGCAGAAAATACCGACTCCCGCAACCGCGGCATACACAATCAATACAAGCACATAGCTAAAGAACATTCTGAAAAATTCAACCAGATTACCCACGCTCCGTCATCCCCTCTCCATGTGTTATGCGGTCTGACGTTCACTGCCGCGCGATCCGGATACCCGCCGGGACATCCTCTTTTCTTCTTCCGCGCAAAACATTGACCGCTCTTTTCATAGCATATCATTCCGCCGGCAAATCGTCAAGCAGATTCGTCCCGTCTGCCGCCGTGGTCGCAAGAACGTCGCACCGCTCGTTCTCGGGATGTCCCGCATGTCCCTTCACCCACACATAGGACACCTGATGCGGCTTTGCTGCCTCCAGCAGGCGCTTCCACAGATCCACGTTTTTCACCGGCTGCTTCTGACTGTTACGCCACCCGCTTTTTAACCAGCTCCCGATCCAGTTTTGGTTAAACGCATCGGTCAGATATTTGGAATCGGAATAAAGCGTCACCTCACACGGCCTTGTGAGCGCCTCCAGTCCAACGATCGCCGCCATCAGCTCCATGCGGTTGTTCGTTGTTTTTTTATAGCCCGCGCTGTGTTCCCGCTCATGAACGGTTCCGTTTTTGTCCACAAAACGCAGCAGCGTCCCATATCCCCCCGGACCGTCCGGATTCCCTCTTGCCGCGCCGTCCGTATAAATCGTTACTTTCATCATGAATTACCATACCCTTCTTCTCACGCTATTGCCAAGCCCCTGTTGTCACAAACTTCTCGGCAAGCTGCTCCGCGCGCGCGATAATCTGTTCCTCATATCCCATGATCTCCAACAGCCGGATCGCGTTGCGCGTCGTCGCGCGGCCGCTCCGCAGCTCGTAATTGAAATGAATATCCCCGTCGGAAACGTCCTCCTCAAAATGATAATTATCATATTCCGCCTCTAACAAATGGGATAATTCAATATCATGGGTCGCCGCATAGCACCGCACGCCAAGCCCGGTAAAATAGTTCATGATCTGCGTGGACGCCGCGATCCGTTCCACGGTATTCGTCCCGCGCAGCACCTCGTCGATGAAGCAGAATACCGGTCCGTCCTCCCTGTCCTTTGCGGCATCCAGTATCCGCTTGAGCGCCCGGATCTCCACCATGTAATAGCTCTCTCCGCTGTCTAAGTCATCCCGAAGCGCCATGGAGGAATACACGCGGCAATACGACGTCTCACAGGATTTTGCCAACACCGTATGCATACTCTGCGCCAGAATCGCATTGAGCGCGACGGATTTTAGGAACGTCGATTTTCCGGATGCGTTCGATCCCGTCACCAGCACGCCGCCCTTCGCCGAAAAACTGCACGCCACCGGCTCCTCGATCAACGGATGATACAGCTTCTCGCAGGAAAAACCGCCGTCCTCATGAAACTGCGGCAGACAGCAGTACGGCAGGCTTTTTCTGTATTCTCCCACGATAAGCAGGTACTCTAAATATCCCGCCTGCGTGTAGAGCAGGTCGAGTTCTTTTGTTTTTTTCCGCACCGCGGACAGCATGGAATTAAACGAGATCAGATTGATGTGCGTAATCATTTTCAGATAATCCAAAACGGACGACATCAGATCACCCTGCATGGTATTCGCCTTTGCCATGAAAAAAGCATGCCGCCGGATCGGACTTAACTCTTTGATATTATCCGCCATTTCCCCCACATAGGCCCGCATTCCCTCCGCGGGCTGCTGTGTCAGCGTCTCCACGCCGGCGATAAAACGCAGAATAAACGAAAAGCTCACGAGATACGGCTCGTCCTCACCGTGCTCTTTTAAGTAAGTCGCGATCTGATAGATCATCAGAATGATAAAAAAAGCAAATCCCGCCGCCGGTTCCACAAAAATCGAGATAAGCGCCGCCACGACATACAGCGCGAGCCCCAGATAATGCTTTTTGTTGCTCCGCTCCCCCAGATCATCGAGAAAGTCCAGATATTGATACAGGGAATATTTTCCCGTATAGCCGATCTTTGCAAACAGCATCTGTAAGCGCACGCGCTCCTCCTCATGCTCCTGTAAATACGCAATCATCGCTTCCTCGTCCGCGTGCAGCCGCTCCTCCCCCGCCGACATGTCAGGACAGCGCAGACGGTAATACAAATATTCTTCGCCGCAGGAAGAATGCGCGTAATTTACTCTTTGATAGAGCCTGTCCATATTCAGGTCGTTCCATGTAATATCATCCACGGCATAGCGCTTGCGGTGTTTTTCATAGTATCTGCCGATCTGCGCATAGCGCTCCGGCATTTCCACGCGGGTACGCGGCTTTCCGTACTCCGTTTTCAGGCGCTGTTCAAACTGTTTTAACCGCCGCTTAAAATCCAGTACGCTCTTGACATAAAACCCGATGATAAATAAAAGCAATACCCCTAAAAAAACCACAACTTCCATTTCCGCTCTCCGTTCCCGTATCCGTTTTCTTATCCTCTTGCCGGTATCCCGCAAAGAAGACTGTCCCTGCCCGCAATCATGGTAATGACCTGTCTCTTGTCAAAATGACTGCGTGATTTTGTTTCCGTCATACATCTTGCAGCTAAATGCTGCCCTGATTCCTCTTTCACCAAAATGACTGCGTGATTCTTCCCGCCTATCATGCCTTTCCGTATACGATCCTGTCTGCGATGCGTTCAACCTCCGCATACAGCTCGTCACGGTTCATATTCAGATTATATCTGCCGTCCTCATACAGAATCCTGCCGTCCACCACCGTCATACGCACATCCCGCTTACTGCCGCTGTATACCAGATTTGCCGCAAACCGGGACGGGTACAGTTTCCCGTCCGGAATCCCATGCAGCGGGCGCATTTCCGGCTGTTTCATATCCACGCGGATCACATCCGCCTTGGCGCCCTCCCGCAGCGAAGTACAGTCCGGAAGTCCCATGATGCGCGCGCCGTTTCCTGCCGCCATCGTCAAAATCTGCATGGGGGAAACCGCCGCCGGCTCCTGTTCCCGATATTTTGCGAGAACGGAAAGCAGATACATTTCCCGAAACATGTCAAGCCCGTTGTTGCTTGCCGGTCCGTCCGTGCCGACCGCCACACAGATCCCTCTCTCCACCAGATCCCGGATCGGTGCGATCCCGCTGACAAGCTTCATATTGGACGCCGGATTGGTGACCACGCCGACGCCCTTTGCCGCAAGGATCTCCATATCCTCTTCGGAAACATGCACGCAATGATACCCCGCGCCGCCGTGATCGAACATCCCGATCGAATCAAGGAATGCGACCGGCGACATGCCATAGCGCTGCTTACATTCTGCAACTTCTCTTTCGGTCTCCGATAAATGCATGTAAACGGGCGCGCGGTATTTTTCCGCCAGCGCCGCGACCTGTTCCAACAGCGCCCGATCCGTCGTATATTCCGCATGAAATCCGAGCCGGTACCCCAGCAGCGGATGCCGCTCATTTAAGCGCAAATAGTACTCTTCCAGCTGTGCGGCGGAATGCGTAAAGTTATTGACTGTCCCGCACTGCACGCAGCGCATCCCCGTTTCAATGAATGCCTCGGCGATCTCATCCGGGCTAAGATACATATCGAATACCGCCGTCACGCCTCCCGAAACATACTCCATGACGGCGAGCTTCGTCAATGTTTTTATATCCTGCGGCGAAAGCTGTGCCTCCCGCGGAAAAATCTGTTCCTGAAGCCATTCCGCAAGCGGAAGATCATCCGCAATGGAGCGCAGAAGCGTCATGCCCGAATGCGCGTGCGCGTTCTTAAAACCCGGCATCAGCACATCACCCGCGCAGTCAATCTCACGGTCAAATCCATGCGGCGCAATTCCGTGCTGTTTCATCCTGCGCGCCCGGTCTGCCTCATCCGCAGGCTGCCCGATATAGACGATGCGGTCATCGCGCACCCATAGCTCGCGCATTCCGCTCTCCGCCTCATGTTCCTCCAATGTCAGAATATAGGCATGATAAAAACGCAGATTCATCGGCAGCCTCCTTTTTATCCCCTCTCAAGCTGCGCGGGACCAAAGCTTTCCGGCAGCAGTTCGGCAAGCGTCCACTCCTCATAGTCTTCCTCCGAACGCGCGCAGATCACCAAAAACTGCGCGGGCCCCACAAACTCGCGCAGCACCTGCCGGCACACGCCGCACGGATAGGCATAATCGCCTGTCGGCTTTTCCTCTTTTCCCCCGACAACCGCGATTGCCGCAAATGCGCGGCATCCCTCCGAAACCGCCTTAAACACCGCCGTCCGCTCCGCACAGTTCGTCGGCGTATAGGCGGCATTCTCAATGTTACAGCCCTTAAAGATCCTGCCGTCCTTTGCAAGCAGCGCCGCGCCCACGCGGTACCGGGAATAGGGGCTGTAGGAATACGCCCGCGCCGCAAGCGCTTCCCGGATCAGTTCTTTTTTTTGTTCTTTTGTCAGCATATGCACAAAAACCTCCGCGATCAGACCTGTTTCATCCATCCGCATCATCCACTTCTCTCCGTGATCGGACCCTGCGATCAGTCGAAATCCTCCCATCACATTTAGCACCATCGCAGCCTGTCAACCAATCTGCGATCAGCCGAAATCCTCCACGCAGGCGCTCACCAGCGCCTCAAAGAGCGGCGCCGCCGCCTTGCCTGCCGCCTGCACTTCTTCGTGAGACAGCGGGTTCTTACTGATGCCTGCCGCCAGATTACAGATACAGGAAATCCCGCAGACACGCATTCCCATATGCTTTGCCGCGATCGCCTCCACAACCGTGCTCATGCCGACCGCATCCACGCCGAGCCGCTTTAACATCGTAATCTCGGCAGGCGACTCGAACGACGGTCCGGTCAGCTGCGCGTAAACGCCCTCCTTGAGCAAGATACCGCGCGACGATGCGTTTTTACGAATCAGACGCGCCAGCTCATAGTCATAAACCTCCGACATATCCGGAAACCGCTCGCCCAGCTCGTCGATATTGCTCCCGATCAGCGGATTTGGCGCAAAACAGGAAATGTGATCGCGGATCAGCATAAAATCCCCCGCACTCATCCCGTCCTGAAGTCCGCCCGCCGCATTGGTTAAAAACAGGATCTCGGCGCCGAGCAGCTTCATCAGCCGGATCGGCAGCACAACATCGGAAATATCATAGCCCTCATAATAGTGTACCCGCCCCTGCATACAGACGACCGGCACCTCCCCAACACGGCCAAACAAAAACTGTCCCTTATGTCCCGCAACGGTGGATACCGGAAAGCCCTCGATGTCATGATAAGAAACTGCCGTCTCCACCTTGATCTTTTCCCCATAATTGCCGAGTCCCGAACCGAGCACTAACGCTACTTTCGGAACAAAGTCTGTTTTCTCCCGAATGCATGAAAGACAATGCATCAATTTTTCATAGGTTTTGTTTTCTGCCATGGTTGTTCTCCTCTCTGTCTATTGGGCGATTGCGTTTCGCAATCTCCTGCTCTCTGTCTATTTTGCCGCAAGGTACGCCGTCAGATAATCCGTCAGCACCCGCGCCGCCGCCTCGTGGCTCTTTTTCCCGGGATGCTCGCGGGAACCGACCGTTTCCGACGTCGTATCCGTCAAAAGAACAAACGCCGCATTCGTATCTCCCGACTGCGCGCAGTAGGTCAACACGGCATGTTCGATCAGCCTCATAAGCGGCGAGCCCAGCATCCCGTAGGTCCAGATCAAATGCGCCCGCGGATTGCATTTCCGAAGTTTTTGCAGGAAACCGATGACCGCCTGCTCGAAACGCTCCGCGTCTTCTTTTACAAAGGAGCCGTCCGCATTCTTACGCTGCTGAAACGTCTGTCCGGTCTGCCCGTCCCGCCACTCCGGCTGTTCAAACGCCGACATATCGTTCGTTCCAAGATTGACGATGACCGCATCCGGCTGCCATGAAGAAAAATCATACGCCTCGCCCGCGCCAAGCGCCTGATTGCGCGCTCCTTTCAATACGCCGCACACCTTTTCATAATACAGCGGCAGCGCATGACGCGGATCATTGTCCCATCCGGTCAATGTCCCCCATCCGCTCTGCGAAAGGATATGACACTCCGCATTACATGCCTCGCTGACGAGCATGGCATAATCGTGAACACTCGAAAAAAACATGGAAATCCAGTCCCATTCTTTTTTGGCTCCGATCGTCCCCTCCCCGGAAGTAATGCTGTCGCCGATAAATTCGAGCTTATAAGGACGCGGCTTTACCGGATGAAGCGCGCCGTCCGTGCGGATTTCATGAATCAAAAAGCACGCGCCGTCATCATCCGACATCGCCTGCACGTCTTTCAGTAAGCGCACGTTTTTGGTCTCCTGCGGATTCATATTGCGGAACAGGCAGATCTCGCTCTGCCCTTTCGGCAGCATCTGTCGGCTGACCTGTGCCCCGTTTATGAGCACGCTCATCCATTGCTCGTGGCAGTCGTAATCGGTCTCTAGTTTTACCCAAAGCTCGGACGCCTGTACGTTCAATTCCATCCCTGATCCGGTCCAGAACAGCGCGAGGGGATCACGCTTCCCACTGTACCGCCCCCATACTCTGATCTTGTCCTCTCCGACTTCTGCAAGCCGATAGCTTTTTAATTCTCCCATATGCCGCTCCTGTTTTTGTATTCTTTTTTAACCGATAAGCTTCAGGTGTCAAACGTTTTGTGCAATCTGCTGACACTGATTTCATTGCAGGGCTTTTGACATCCTAGTCCGGTAGAAATTTTTGTTTCCTGTTTCTGCTTTTCATTATAAACAATGTTTCCGCTTGTTTCAATCCTTCCATTCATCATTTCTAAACAATAGCATTCACGTTTCGCGAGAATTCTATTGAATGATAACCGCAACCACAAACTTCGGTCGTTACCATGACACTACGTTAAAACATTTTTCAAATCAGAGATATATTGCTTCTGCTGTTTTTTCAAAAATGCTTTTACAAAGGGTTTTATCATCCATTTTTTCGCCGTCACATCTTCTATAAAATCAATTTCAGCCTGTCCGTCTTTTTCGGCAAAAATCCCGGTCCAGTGTCCTTTCATATTGCTGTTTTCCATATCAAATTCCCACCGTTTGCAGGGATTGGAAACCGTGATCGTAAACGTTGTGGCAAAACCATCTTTCGTATATTCAACAAATTGCGTTTCATTCCGAATCTCTATTCTGCTTACATCACTTCTCCATTGATAGTTTTCCAAGGAAGTGACAATATCCCAAACCTCCTGCACGCTTGCCGGAAAAACTGCCTTCACTTCTGAAACTGCCATTCTGATTCCCTCCATATCAATACTGACTTCGTTTCTTAAGCTTATCGCGCAAAAGCAGACGTGAAATGCTTCGTTTCTCTGCTATCGCGCAAAAAACAATCCCCGTCGGAAGCTGCTGCTTCCCGGCGGGGATTTCCTTCTCTCCTCTTCGTGACAACTCATCTGCGAAATATCTACGAAACAGACCCCAAAAGAAATGCCCTTGGCATTTCTTTGAAAGGACGCTTCGCGTCCTTTTTAATTTATAGGAAATTTCACAGCCTAGAAGAATCGCTTCGCGATTCTTCGAAAGAGTTTGCGGAACGCAAACTCTTTTTTAGTGCGTCACAAAGAACATTACCGTAAACAGGATCGCGATCACCCATGTTCCCACCTTAATATCCTTTACCTTTCCGGTAAAGAGCTTGATAAGAACATAAGAAATCAGACCGAACGCAATACCGTAGCTGATATTGTAAGTCATCGGCATCATCGCAACCGCCATAAACGCCGGAACCGCGGACTCAATGTCCGTCCAGTCGATCTCTCTGACACAGTTCATCATCAGAATGCCGACATAGATGAGCGCCGCCGCCGTCGCCGCACCCGGAATCAGCTTTGCGATCGGGCTTAAAAACATTGCGATAAAGAAGAATACGCCCGTCGCGATCGCGGAAAGACCGGTTCTGCCGCCCTCAGCCACACCTGCGGAAGACTCCACAAACGTGGTTACGGTCGAAGTACCGCAGACAGCGCCGCAGGTTGTTGCAACCGCATCCGCCAGCATTGCCTTATCCATGTTCGGAACCTCGCCCTCTTTCGTGAGCAGTCCGCCTCTTGCGCAGGCACCGTACAGTGTGCCGAGCGTATCAAACATATCCACCATGCAGAATGCCAGCGCCGTCGTCGCAATCAGCACGATCAGTTCCAAAGAGCTGTGTCCCGCTAAGTAAGCGGAAAAATCAAATCCCTCCGTAAACACCTTCGCGAACGCCTGGGAAAAGAAATCGCCGAACGCGCCGACCGGATTCATGCTGAAATTATCGCCAAATCCGGTATAAAAACCGGAGATTGTAAAGCCAAGTACATAATAGACAACCGAACCGCCGAGAATGCCCCAGAGCACGGAGCCTCTGATCTTCTTAATGGACATGACTGCGATCGCAATCAGCGTAAAGATTGTGATCAGCAGCGGCATGACCGTCGCCCAGGTCGCCGTCCCGTTAAATACGTTAAAACTTGCAAGGTTTACACAGGTGGATGCATCATTTACGACCAGTCCGGCGTTCTGTAAACCGATGAACGCGATAAACAGACCGATACCGGCCGGAATCGCAACGCGCACACACTTCGGAATCGCCTCAAAAATCTTTTTTCTCAAGCCGGTGATCGTCAAAACAATGAACACGATACCGTCAAGCAGCACGAGCAGCAGCGCGTTGGCATAGGTTAAGCCAAATCCGAAGCATACCGTGTATACAAAAAACGCATTGAGTCCCATACCGGACGCCTGTGCAAGAGGCAGGTTCGCCAAAAGTCCGATCAAAATCGTACCGATGACCGCCGAGATCGCCGTGGCAATGTAGATCGCGTCAAAGGATACCGTGCCGAGATCCGCAAACATGCCGGGATTGACAAGCAGAATGTACGCCATTGCCATGAACGTCGTCAAACCTGCGAGCACTTCGGTCCGAACCGTGGAACCACTCTCTTTCACTTTGAAAAATTTTTCCATTTGTTCTCTCCCTTTCCTATGTATGGTGGAATATGATATGACATACCACAAGATATGGCAGTCATCCTACTCCATTACCCTATCACATTCGTTTCCCTTGTGCAATGATTTTTTTCAGAATAGTGAATTTTTTATAAAAAAAGCATAAAATTACGAGAAGTTCTTCACACGCACAGACCGGCAGCATATGTCAGGAAGTTCCCGTTCATGCCGAAAACATCTTTTGACTGCGCAAGTGACTGTACAAGTCAATTCAGATAATGATGCACACCATCTTGCCGTTGCTGTCGTTGACAATCTGCTGCATGGTATCCTGCAATTTCACCTGGCTTTCTTCTCCGAGCATGGAAATCTTGGACTGAATGCCGTCCTCCACAAGCTGCTCAACCGTCTTGCCAAATATATTTGTATCCCATATACCGCCTTCGTTATCTGACTCTGTTTTCATAAATTCCATCAGATCCTTCGCCTGCTCCTCCGTCCCGACGATCGGCGCGATCTCCGTTTCGATATTGGCGCGAATCAGATGAACGGACGGACTGAACGCTTTCATCTTCACGCCGAACTTATTGCCATGGCGGATGACTTCCGGCGCTTCTAAGCTGATCTCTTCTTTCCCCGGCAATACGACACCGTAGCCGCATTGTTTGACCGCGCGCACCGCCTCCGCATACTTATCATATTCCTTTTTGCGCGCCGCCATCTCTTTTAACTTGGAAAGCAGCTCATATTCGCCCGAAACAGGCTCCTGCATGATCTCGCTGAGCATTTTGTAATAATATGCGTCGTCCACACCGATCTCATAAGACGCTGATCCGTTCGACAGCTCCACGCCCTCGTTTTTGAGCTTCTTTATGTACTCGCAGTTTTCGCGCTCACCGTCCATGGTATCGCGGAGTTCACGCATATTTCCGATCGGCATGGCAAGTTTGCGGATATATTCGATGATACCTGCTTTCATCTCGTGATCGTCAGAGAGCATTTCCACCCATTTCGGCATATAAAAACGGATCACCCTGATCGGGAACTCCAAAAGAATCTGCTCCATCAGCGAATGGATGTCACTCTTTTTCATCTGCTCCACGTTCATTGGAAGCGCACGCACGCCGTAACTCTCATTTAAGGAAGCGGCGGTCTGCTTTGCTTCCTCGCTGTAAGGCTTCGTCGTATTGACGATCACGATAAACGGCTTTCCGATCTGCTTTAATTCGCGTATTGTGCGCTCCTCCGCCTCCTGATAACTCTCTCTCGGAATCTCGCCAAAGCTGCCGTCCGTCGTGATCACGATCCCGATATTGGAGTGATCGCGGATGACTTTTTCCGTTCCGATCTCCGCCGCCTGCGTGAAGGGAATCTCATAATCGAACCACGGCGTATGTACCATCCGCTCCGTGTCTTCTTCCATATGTCCGACCGCACCCTCCACCATATAACCGACACAGTCGATAAGGCGCACTTTCATTTCCATGCTGCCGCCCATATTGACGGAAACGGCCTGCTTGGGGATAAATTTCGGTTCCGTTGTCGTGATCGTTTTTCCTCCCGAACTCTGCGGCAGTTCATCCATCGTGCGGACACGCTCATTCTCATCTGCGATCATCGGCAGCACCAGTTCATCCATAAAATGCTTGATAAACGTGGATTTGCCTGTTCTCACGGGGCCAACGACGCCGATATAAAGCTCCCCGTTTGTCCTGCGGTTCATATCTTCATAAATATCATAGGTATTCGTGCCGGAAGCACCCGTTCGATTCTCCATACAAAAACCTCCTGCAAATACTGGTTCATGTATATGCAGAAGGCTTTTCGGTTATACCTGTTTCCAAACCATACGAATCATCCGCTTGTCCAAAACGGCTGCTCTTTTTTCAAGTTGGTTCCCCATACAGCACGCCCCTGCTGCCGGTCGCGATAAAAAATCGTCCGAACGTCCGGCAGTCTCCGTCTATGCTGTTGATCTCGCCGTACATCTGATCGCCGGTATTGATGCGTTCCACGCTCGCCATCTCGTCAAAAGAACGATAAAAACCATATTCCCCGTCAATCTCGCCGCAGAAGTAAATCGCCTTTTCATCCGTCAGGTAGCGGCTTCCCTCATGGTGCAGTCCAAGTCCCATACGGTAAACGGCGTCGCTTTCTTTTGACAGTTTCCGCAGACTGATCCGGTCTTTTTCTTTATCGTAACAATATTTCCAAAGTCCGTGCTCTCCCAAAGCAAGATAAAAGATTCCGGTCTTTCCAGCCTCTCCCCGTACTTCGGTCTTATTTCTGGTATCAATGATACCGAAATCCTTCTGTGGAAACCCTGCCGGCGTTTCGTACTGCACAAAAGAAGCGCCTCCGTCGCGACTCACATAAAGCTGCGACGCTTCCCCAAATCCGTAAAACAGGCTGCTGTCCACACGATCGGAAAACACTTTCAGTTTTCCGTCCGCCACCTCTCCGCCCGCAAGATCGTATACGCGCACCTTATCAAACTGTTTTCCGCCGTCATGGCTCACCACTACGCCTTTAACCGGAAGGTCGAGCCATTCGGCAACCGACCAGACAATATGCCGGCAGTCCGGGCTCATCGCCACCCAGCCGGAATTTACGTTTGGATGCTCAATCTGCTCCAATTGCCCGTCCAGATATTCCGAAATGCCGTACGGCATTTCCAGCCTCGTAAAACTCTTACACTGATCCGCCGAATAAATCAGTCCGCCTTTCGTCTTTCCCGTCCAGTTTCCGCGCGGCGTGACGATCACGCATTCCGGATGCTCGTCCGAAAAATCCGCATTGATGCAGGTGATATAGCGGTTCCCGTTTTCGTCCGCAAACGAGTTTTCACACGGTTTCTCCAGATCCGTAAACGCGAATCCGCCCAGATCGCCGACAATATCAATGCATTGTACCGCACCGCCCGTCGGACTGTAAACGTTTAAGTGCACCGTCTCCTCGATTCCCTCGCAGCAGTCTGAAAAGCTGCGGTTCGTACTTTGCAGATCTTCCGTCTTAAATACGCCGGTGCCGGAATTAAACCACAATTCATCCGGATTAAACGGGTTGATCTTCACGTCGCTCAGCCAGTGGATCAAAGAATGCCCGCCGTTGTATTCTTTTTTCATATAAGGCGTATGGAAATGCAGATTGCCGACGTCCAGATCGTGCAGAACAACCTGCCAGTTCTCGCCGTGATCGTTTGACAGATAAAGCTTGTCTCCGTTCTTCCTGCAGATCGTGCTGAGCGCCAGCAGTCCGGGCTTCGCCGCGCAGCTGGAAATCCCGGAAAATCCAAAGCGGTACTGCGGATGCCTGCGGTCCGTCTCCCCGTCCTTCTCCGGAAAAACGATCTCATCTTCCAGACTTGGATCGTTTTTGGAAAGCAGGACCGTATTTGCCGCATTCGGCGTGATCTCCTCAAACGTCGAGATGCGTCCGTCCTTTAAGAAATTGTAACGCGCCACCCTGCCGCCGATCGTATCGCCGGAATCACAGCTATATCCGTTTTCGATCACATAGGAAGTCTCTCCCGTGTTCGCAAACGTCACATACAGATATTTCCCGTCATAATCATAGCGCTGCGCCACAAGCCCAGGAAATCTTGACTGCGGCAGTAAGTATTCCTCCGGCTCGGGAAGCGGCTCAAAATGTTCCCCGCCGTCATAGGAGACATACAGGGAATGCCCTCTCATCCCGTTCTCCCTGCGCGTCGTCACGCCCGCTGTCCCGACGACAAGACAGGTGTCTTCGGGATTCGCCCACACAAACGTCAGGTACTGTTCGCCGCAGACATCCGTCTGCCGCCAGTTCGTGCCAAGATCATGGCTGATGAGCAGCCCTCCCTGCTGGCTCGCAAAATAAACCGTATTGCTGTTCTGCTCGGAGATGACCATGCGCGACCCTGTCCCGCGCCCGTTCAGGTTGCCGTGCACCCGCGTCGGAATGCTCTTTTTTTCAAAGTGCGCACCGTAATCGCTTGATATGGAAAGTACACCCTCCTCGGTATCTTCCTCATTGATCCCGCTCGCGATGAGCAGACGCTCCGGTCTGTTCGGGTCTAAGGCAACCGCCGCCGGATAGGTCTCGTCAAGCTCATGCATCGTCACATGATCGATCAGGCTTTTCCATGTCTTTTTATCATAATCATAGCGATAGGTCCCGCCAATGTCCGTGCGGCAGTATAGCACACCCTGCTTCCGCTTATGAAATACAAATCCCGTCACATAACCGCCTCCGGGAATGGGAAGGTTCCGGTATTCATAAGGAATCGTCTTCGTATCGCTCATCACTGCATCCTCCTGCTGCATGATTATTTTTTAATCATGATCAATTGTTAATCATGGTTATTTTTTTCTATTTTACAGTATTTGGTAAAAAAATAATAGGGGCTGGAAAAGAAAATTTTTTAAGTTCAAAAAAAAGAATGAAAAAAAAGACGGTACCTCCGGAATTTTTTAAGTTGTTGCCATCCTCTTTTTTCTTTGTTATAATGATTCGTTGAGAGGAGCCGCGTATGATTTCCATAGAAGATATTTCTTTTTCTTATCGCAAAAAAAATATTCTTCGCTCTGTCAGTCTTGAAATCCGGCAGGGTGACTGCATCGGATTTCTCGGTGCGAACGGCTGTGGAAAATCGACGCTGCTGTCCCTGATCGCGGGCGTCCGCACACCAAAAAGCGGCCGGATCCTTTTTGACGGGAAGCCGCTGAACACGGCGCTTAAGCAGTCGGGCGCGATTGGATATGTGCCGCAGGATAATCCGCTCATACCCGATCTTTCAGTCAGGGACAACTTAAAGCTGTGGTATCACGGGGATCATGCACAGTTTCAAAAGGAGCTCTCCGAGGGGTTTCTCCATCTGCTCGGTGTCTCCGATTTTTTGCATATGCCCGCCGCAAAACTGTCCGGCGGCATGAAGAAACGTGTCAGCATCGGTATGGCGTTACAGAATCACCCAAGAGTTTTAATTTTGGATGAACCGTCCGCCGCGCTGGATCTTCCCTGCAAGGCGGACATCCGCTCCTATCTGTCCGTGTATCTGCAAAACGGCGGAACCATACTCATTACCACGCATGAAGAAACGGAGCTTGTTCTATGCAGCCGTCTCTATCTGTTGTATGACGGGCAGCTCCATCAGACAGAACCAACCATGCGCGGCGAACAACTGCTCGCGCTGATCCAGCAAACCACAAACCAAACGGAGGGAAAATCATGAATCCAGAAGAAGAAAAGACCATACCCGTGCAGGCGGCAGATGCAGATCTGCATCAGAACGCGCCCGATCCTGTTTCGGATCAGTCCGACGCGTCTGTATCCGCACAGACGGACATGAGTCAAAACAATGCGCAGGGCTATCCGCAGAATACGAATGCGCAGTTTAACGGTGCACAAAGTTATCAGCAGAATCCGAACGCGCAGTTTGGCGGCGCGCAGGGTTATCCGCAAACAGGCATGAATCAAAACAACGCCTACTATAACGGCGCTCAGTCTTTTACGCAGGGCTTTCAGAATATGAACGGCGGCGCAGGCATGAATAACGGATACGGCGGCGGCACGAATCAGACAAACGCGCAATGGAACAACGCGCAAGGTTATCAGCAGAATCCGAACGCGCAATTTAACGGCGCTCAGGGTTATCAGCAGAATCCGAACGCGCAATTTAACGGCGCTCAGGGCTATCAGCAGAATCCGAATGCGCAATTTAACAGCGCACAAAACTATCAGCAGAATCCGAACGCGCAGTTTGGCGGCGCTCAAGGCTATCAGCAGAATCCAAACGCACAGTTTGGCGGCGCTCAAGGCTATCAGCAGAACCCGAACGCACAGTTTGGCGGCGCTCAAGGTTATCAGCAGAACCCAAACGCACAGTTTGGCGCGGGCATGAATCAGGCGCAATATGGCAATCCTCAGGGTTATCAGAATCCATATTATGTAAATCCCGCTTCTGTTCCAAACGCCGCTCCTGCCAAAAAGAAATCCAAGAAAAAGATCTGGATCCCGATCGTCAGCGTCGTACTTGTCGCTGTGATCGCGATCGGCATCTATTTCCTTGTTTCCAAAAAGACGCGGGATCCTGAGGAGATCGTTACCGCCGCCATGTCGAACGCGTTCTCTGCGGACCGTACATCCTCCGTTACCGGCTGGCTGCAATCGCAGGACTTAAACACGTTTGCGTCGGACAGCGCTTATCAATATGACGTGGATGTGACTTTTACAGAGATCAGCAGTTCCCTTGCCGAGGAGATCAGTATGCTGGAAGGGCTCGGTATCTCCACGACGATGCAGCTTGACAGGGATGCGGAACGCCTGATGAGCGGGGCCAGCATTCTCTACGACGGCACGGAGTATCTCGAATACGAGGTCTATGCGTATGGCGATTATCTCGCGGTTGCCTGCCCCAGTCTGTTTGATGGGTATATTGAATTCAAAACAAGCAACTTCGGCACGGATTTCAATAATTCTCCGCTTGCGGCAGCGATGGATACGCAGATCGATCCTTCTTTCGCCTTCCGCCTGTTTGATCTTTTGGACACGGCATATGAGACAGAAACCGAGATCCCGCAGGAAATTCAGGATTTCATCGACGCGGTCCGCTATGAGGAGGGCGACAAAAAAGATTTACAGGTAAACGGCAAAACGCAGACCTGTCAGGGATATAACATCGTCATCACGCGCGAGTCCATGGAACAGCTCGCAAGATGGTTCTGCGATTATGCGGATTCGCTCGGCACCCCTATTTCGTATGACGAGTTTGCCGCCGTGCTTCCGAACAAAGATCTTGTAATGAACGTTTACGTTGACAATAACGGACGCATGGCGCGTTTTGCCTTTGATTTCCCGTTAGATAACGCGCAGACAGAATTGAGCTGCCAGATTGATCTTACCGGCTTAAATGACAGACCTGCCGATCATATCGCAGGCGAACTCAAGCTGACGGTGGAGGGGTATTCTTACGGCTTCCGTTTTGAAAGCACCACGACTGCCTCCGATTCGTCCGAAACGCAGAATACGACCATGTCCATTGACGTTTCCGGTATCTCCATTGCCAATGCGGATTATACCTCCACATTCGACAGCGGTTCTCAGACCGGACACATGGATCTGTCCGTTTCCGCCATGTATACGAGCCTGCTCTCCATGAATCTGGACTACTCCTACTCGGATGTGGTTCCCGGCGAGCACTTCACGCTCAACATGGATGATCTCACGCTTGATATAGCGGGTGAGCTGACAATCGGTCTTACCGGTTCTTCCACGGTTTCCAAACTGAACGGCTCCGTTTCGGCACCGTCCGGCACGAAGTACGATCTGTTTACGATCACGGAGGACGACATTCTTTCTCTCGGTGAGGAGATTCTGGACAATGTATCGAACGGTCCGCTCTCGTTCCTGCTCGTGGATCTTTACAGCAGCTATTATCTGCCCGACACGACGAATGACATGGGCGGAATCCCGTCAGCTGATTGGTGAAGGCAGGTTGCGCTGCTATATCTCCCCCCCGACACAAATGACTGGGCGACGACTGGAATGAGGACTGGTAAAAACCATAACGGCCTATGAAACAACATGCAAAATATTTCTTTTATCAACTGAAAAAAGCGCTGCGGCACGGTCCGCAAATGCTGCTTGGAGCAATTGTACTGGCACTTCTCGCCGGTACAATTGCTTTTTGTACCATAAAAGAGATGGACGCTTCGGGAACTTCTATCTCCGTTCCCGTCGCCATCGTGGTGGAAGATCAGTCCGATCTTTTTAATCTTCTGCTCTCGTTTCTTGCCGATATGCAGAGCACAGAGCAGCATTTTGTTTTCCGCGTCATGAGCGAAACGAATGCTTATCACGCTTTAGACGACGGCTCCGTCGCTGCGGTCATGCTCGTCCCTAAAGACGTCATAGACGGCATTTTGGATGGGACAAATATCCATGTTCAGGTTCTGTTATCCGAGACAAACGCGCTTGCCGCGATCCTGCTTCAAGAGCTTTCCGCCGCGGGCGCAAAAACGTTGTCCGCCGCGCAGGCAGGCACCTATGCCATGACGACGCTCTACCGCATGGCAGGCAGGGCGGACGCGCTTTCCGATGCCTATACTGCGCTGGATCTGCGCAATTTGAGCTATGCGCTTGCACGCGGCGACCTTTTTCATACCGTCCGCGCCAACGCGACCGGTGAGGAATCCGTACTGGTCTACTACCTTGCCTCCGGCATCCTGCTTTTTCTGCTGCTGTTCGGCATCTGTTATCTTTCTTTTTACGGAAAGAGCAATACAGCCTGCCAGGAAAAAGAACGCGCCTGCGGCATCGGCTATCCGACCGTACTTCTTTCGCGTCTCGGCGGTATCCTGCTTTATCAGCTTTTCCTTTTTTTGCTTCTTGCCGTCCTGACGCCGTTTCTTGCGCGGGCATATCTTCTCTCCGCGCCGAACTGTCTGCATATGCTCGGTCTTGCCGCGATGATCCTGTTCAGCGTCAGCTCCTTTTTCTTTTTTCTGTATGAGCTGATCCCGGCGCCGGGTTACGCCATGCTGCTGTTGTTTTTGCTCTCCATCCTGATGATGCTCGTAAGCGGTTGTCTGATCCCGAACGCGTTTCTGCCTGCATGGTGCAGGCGCATCGCCGCGTTTCTGCCCGTGCGCCCATGGATGCAGATCCTGTTTTCCATTCTGGGTTATCCCGCACATTCGGCTCATAGCGCAGCTGCCGTAAATCAAAGCCTGCTGACGCTTGCCGCCGATACCGTTTTCTTTTTTGCAGGCGGCTGTCTTGCGCATGTCTTTTATGCCAAGCGGCGCGGCTGAAGGTTACAAAAAAGAGTTCCGCTGACGCGAAACTCTTTTTCGAAGAATTGCTGACGCAATTTTTTACAGACTACGAGTTTCCCATAAGGATTCGAGTGTCAAAAGCCCTGCTTATAAACTTTTCTCAGCAGATTGCACAAAAGAAATCAGGGCAAACGACTTTTGCACAATGGAGATGAGACTCTAACATCGTGGAAGCCTCTGCTGAACACGATGTTTGCTTTGAGGCTCATCGAAATGCTCTGTGCAATGGAGTGTGCACAGATTTCTTTTGTGCAATCTGCTAACACCGATTTCATTGCAGAGCTTTTGACACCCAAATCTATCAGCGAACAAAGGAAAGGAGTTCCCAACTATGCGCTATGCTCTCTATCTGCTTCTCAATCTGAAACGCTGCATCAAGCGCCCTGCCATGCTTGCGCTTCTGCTCCTTTTTCCGGTCTTTGCATGGATGTATCTCTCGCTCGGCGCAGACCGTGAACAGGGTCTGCTCGTCTGCGTTTATGCGGAGGCGGATGATCCTTTTTGCGGACAGCTTGTGCAGAAACTCACACAGCGGGAGGGCGTCGTCACGTTCATCCGCTCCGCCTCGGAGGAGGAACTTTATCACACCGTCGTCACAGGCGATGCGGAATGCGGATACGTATTCCATACAGGACTTTTGGACTCGTTAAATAAAGGAAACAAACAGGATCTGGTTGATGTTGTGATTTCCTCGGAAACGACGCTTCGGGATGTGACGGACGAGATCGTGTACGCCGAACTGTTTGAGGAATACTCTCTTGCTATTCTGACGGACTACCTTCTGGAAGACGACGTTCTGGAAAATCCTTCTTTGCCTGAAATCGAATCGCTCTATCGGGAAAATATGACGAACGGCTCCACGTTTGCCTTCGACTATACCGGCGCGTATTCGTCCTATCGCGGCATTCGCAGCGGTCTCAGCATTCAGGTGCTGAAAGGGCTTTGCAGCATCCTTCTTTTGCTCGGCGGATTCTTAGGGCTTCTCAATTACGCCGGCAGCGCGGAGGCGCAGGTGTACTGCGCCGTCACAAAAACCGGACAAAAGTTCCTGCTTCTCGCAGAACTCTTTCCCCCGGTTCTTCTCACGACGCTTGCCGCCGCTCTCAGTCTCTTTTTCACAGGCGCGCTGCGCAGTCTGACGGCGCTGCTCTCCCTGTTTGGCTATGCGCTGCTCGTCGTGCTTTTTTGCCTGCTGCTCTATGCCGTTCTTCGCAAAAAGACGGTCATTTTGTTTTTGCTGCCGTTCTATCTGCTCGGCTGTCTGATCTTCACGCCCGTGTTTGTGGATATTTCCACGTTCATTCCCGCGTTGCGCCCGATCTGCCTGTTCTTTTTGCCCTACTATTATCTGTAAGACCTCCTGTTGCATACTTCTGCCGCTTCGGCAAATCTTCCCGCCTTGGCATACGCCGCCGCTTGGATTTTTGCCTGCTCCCGTTACCGTGTCTGCATCAGCTTCAGCATCGCGTCGTTTAAGCCCTTCACGGTCAGCTTATACATCGGCAGCAATCCCTTGATTGCGGTTTCCGCTTCGCGCCACGGCGCGTTCCCCGGCGCCATTTTCGGATTCATCCAAACAATCTTCTTGTAGTGGCGCTTTACTAATTGCAGCCATTCCCAGCCGGAAAGCCCGTCGTTTGGCCCGCGGTAATTGCCGTCCTTCGCATACAGTTCCTCCGGCGCCATCGCCGCGTCCCCCACGATCAACACCTTGTAATCGCTGTCCAGATTGCGAAACATCCACTCCGTGTCGATCCAGTCTCCGTTTTCACATTCCGGCGTGCGGTACAGTTTGCTGTAAATACAGTTATGGAAAAAATAACATTTCATGTCCTTAAAATGATTCGATTTATCGACGGACTGGAACAGCTCGTTTAAGAGAGAGCTGTACGGGATCATCGTGCCGCCCGAATCCATTAAAAGAAGAAGCTTGACCGCGTTTTTTCTCGGCTTGCGCATGACAATCTGCAGACAGCCGCCGTTATTGCACGTCTTATCCACCGTCTCGTCAATGTCCAGCTCCGTTTCAGGAATATCCAGTTTTGTGGAAAACTGGCGCAGTCTCTTAAACGCGAGCTGAAACTGCCGGTTCGTGAGCACCCTGTCATCCCGGAAATCCCGGTATTTGCGCTCACCGACCACCTCAAACGCGGACTGATAGCCTGTCTTCCCGCCGACGCGGATCCCGCCCATATTACCGCCCGTATTACCGAACTGCGTCTTTCCCATCGTACCAATCCAAAAACTGCCGCCATTATGCTCGGAATCCTGATCTTTTAACCGGTCCTTAAACGTATCTTCGACGTCCTCCTTGTCAATGTGCATCGCTTCGCCCTCGATCTGATTCATATAATCGCGGTTCATTTCATGAAACAGGTCGTTCATGTCCTCTTTATTCAGCCAGGAGAGCATCGTCTCGGTAATACCCGGCGTCAGCTTTCTTGTCTTAAAGCATTCCTCAAACGTCATGTCAAACTTATCATAATCCGTCTCGCTCTTTACCAGGATCATCCGCGCCAGATAATAAAAGCCCGTCATACTCGATTCATGCAGTCCCTTTGTGAGCGCCTCCTGAAGCGTCAGCCACTCTCCGAGAGAAACTTCCAGTCCGTTTTTGCGAAGCTGATAAAAAAATTCACTAAACATTGCGCTCTCCCTTTTGCATTCCGCCGTTGTTTTCAAAGCCTTACAGCTTTGCCTTTTCCTGCTGCACCGTCTCTAAATCCTCATCCTTTTTGACAATCACGCCGATAAACGGCAGCTCCTTGCGAATGCGGTCCGCCGTGATCCCGCCGATCTGGAGCGCGTTGATCCAGTCGATCAGCTCGGAGGTGCTTGGTTTTTTCCGAATATCGCGCATTGCACGAATCTGATAAAACACGTCCATCGCCTGTTTTAAGATCGCTTCCTCCACGTCCGGGTAGTGCGTGCGCACGATCTGCTCCATCAGCTCCTTATCGGGGAAATCAATGTAATGGAAAATGCAGCGCCTTAAAAAGGCATCCGGAAGCTCCTTCTCCGCATTGGACGTGATGATGACGATCGGACGGTGCTTCGCTTTGACTGTCCGCCGCGTCTCATGAATATAAAATTCCATCTGGTCTAATTCCCACAGCAGATCGTTCGGAAATTCCAAATCCGCCTTATCAATCTCATCAATGAGCAGGATGACCTGCTCCTCGCTTTCAAACGCCTCACCGAGCTTTCCGAGCTTAATGTAGCGCGCAATATCGCTCACGCCCTCCTCGCCGAACTGCCCGTCGTACAACCGCTGGATCGTATCGTAAACATACAATCCCTCCTGCGCCTTTGTCGTCGATTTGATATTCCATATATAAAGTTTTTTGCCAAGCGCATCGGCGACTGCCTGCGCAAGCATCGTCTTGCCTGTTCCCGGCTCTCCCTTGATCAACAAGGGTTTTTGCAGCGCGATCGCCACATTCACGCTCGCCATCAGCTGCTCGCTTGCCACATACTCGTTTGTTCCCTGAAAATTTCCGTCCATCATTCCCTGCCCTTTCCGTCCGATTCCTCTTTTTTTGTCCGCGGCTTCACGCTTCTGCGTCTGAATCGTCTGTTTGATTCTTTTTGCTTGAATTTATTCTGATTTCATGTTACGATATTCGGGTACGAAATTCAAGAAAAAGTTCTGAATGGGAGGCCGTTATGATTGCAGATTTATTACAGAATCGAAAAAAAACACTCTCTTTCGAGGTATTTCCGCCGAAAAAAGACGAGGAATTTGACAACGCGTTCGAGATCATGGACAAGCTGAGCGCACTGCATCCTGATTTTATCAGCGTAACTTACGGCGCGGGCGGAAGCCGTTCCAAAAAAACGCTCGATATTGCAGGCTATATTCAGAATACGCTTCACACGGACGCCCTGGCGCATATGACCTGCGTCGGCTCCACGGTCGCATCCATTGACGAAAACATCCGCGAAATGAAGATCCGCGGCGTACGCAACATTCTTGCGCTGCGCGGCGACCGTCCCGAATCTATGACGGACGAGCAATTCAATTCCCGCGAATTGGAACATGCAACCGACCTTATGCAGCACTTAAATAGAAGTCTGGAGCTGACGCTCGCGGGCGCGTGCTATCCAGAAAAGCATTTCGAGGCTCCCGACCTTGCCGCCGATCTCTCTTACATGAAACAAAAAGAAGAACTGGGCGCGCGCTTTTTTATCTCTCAGCTCTTCTTTGATAATGACTGCTTCTACCGTTTTGTGGAAGCGGCGCGCGGTATCGGGATCACCGCGCCCATCCTTCCCGGCATCATGCCGATTACCAGCGCCGGGCAGATCACCAAAACCGTGACGCTGTCCGGTTCGTCCATTCCAAAGGCGCTCTCGGATCTGATCGCCAATTACAGCGACAAACCGGAGGATCTTCGGAAAGCCGGCATTGAATTTGCCGTTTCCCAGATCCGTGATCTCAAGGCGCATGATGCGGACGGCATTCACCTCTATACGATGAACCGCCCGAAAACAACAAAAGAAATCGTGGACGCGATATAATGCGTCCACGATTTCTTTTGTTCTCACGACTTATCGTACACATTGATTGTCTGTTAAGACACTATGTATTACCATTCCTTTATATTCGGTCTTGGATCCCTCCACCATTCTTGATAGTCCATTGCATACCTTGTTAAAACTACCGCCATATCTTTCGGCGGTTCATAAGCTGTAATCTCAACAAATTTATTTACAAACCTATCTGCGTCCTGCATGCTTTGGGAACTTTCAAGTTCCCGCCCTAATCTTACCAATTCAGCGGTTGTTTCAGATATAGATTCAACCTGCTTTTCTAATCGCCTGTTACAATCAAACAAAATTTCATGTTCTTGCAGCATGATTCGATAGATACTGTAAATGATTTCTGCTATCGTCTGCATTTTCATATATCCATCAACGGCACATGATTTCAAAAAATAATGATAATTCAGCCAAAAGTCCGAGTAAAACGACAGTAATTTTTCCTCTCTTTCTTTGATCTGAAATACCGGAATCTGCGGTAGTATCTTTTCAATTTCCGTATCATTGCAAAATAGTATCCTGGCATTTGTAAATGTATTTCTGGCAGGTTCACTGCCTTTCTCTGCTAAATCTTTCAGATATTCTTTTGTCATATATTTCACATCAAAATAACCGCCCTCATAGGTACACAATCCATCTATTGTTTCTGTTGTTCTATTATTTTTCTTTCTTTTTGCATATTCTTCTTCTGACACAATAACCGCGCAATCCAGATCGGAATCTATTCGCTCGACCCCCTTCGCCACAGAGCCGATAAGTATCAAAGCGACCGCCTCATGTTTTCTAAAATATTCTTTCATATTTTCAATGGATATTTCATGGTGTTTATACATTTTACATTTCCCCTCTATACTTTAATTTTCTAAAATATATTGATTAAGAATAGATTGCCTTTTTTATCAGTTTCTCAAACACTAACCCATTCCGGTCTGTGTAAATGTATCCGCTTCGCTCACTCCTCCTGCGTATATCCGCATTCCTCTGCGATCGTCAGCCGCATCGTGCGCTGTTCGAAGTCCGCCTCTACTTCATAGATGTAATATTTGTCCGGCATGAGCAGCAACAGCCTGCAATCGTCTTCTTTTCCCCGAAAACAATAAAAAAAGGACGTTTCCTCACCGGTCTCTTTTCCCGCCGCGTCAAACTGCTCATATTCCCTGCCGAGTCCCTCCGGCAAAAGTTCCAACTTTGCCGTCGAGTTCTGCGCGGAATATACCACATCCCAATTTCCCGACAGTTCTTTCGATGTCGCGCCAAGCAGGTCAAGCGTCATATGCATCTCGTTCTCCGCCAGTTCGTAGCGGCAGATCGCATACGCTTCCGCTTCCTGCGCGTATAAGGAAATCAAAAAATCCGATAATTTCCGATACGGATATGCCTCCAGCATCACACCGTCATGATAAAGCCTGAATTCCTCCGGATCAATCTCCGCCGTGTCTTCTTCTATATAGCCGCCATACTGGTAAAAAGATAACGCATAGGTTTCAAAATTCTGTGAAACCATCGTCTCCTGCACGGCATCTTCTTTTTTTCCGCAGCCTGCGGCGGCGAACAGGACTGCCGCTATGCACAGCGCTGTATAACGATATAACGCCGTTATGCAACGCAGCCTGATGTGTCTCCCGATCATACGAGCGGTCCCGCTCCTTTCAAGTGGCTCCTGCCATTAAGAGGCGCTTGCGTTCCGCAATCGCCCATGCTTCTACTATGTATCACTGCAAAACCATTTGTAAAAATGCAATGATTATATCGATGATAAAAATCGTCAGAATAACCCTGCCCACAACACTTCTCGTCTTTTTGCCCTGCGGCGCATTTCTTCCACCCGCCCCCTGCATCGGGTAGCCTCCGTTTTGCGGCGCGCCGTTCTGCATCTGCGGCGAATTTATCCGATAGTTCGGCGCGCTGCCGCTCTGCCCCTGCATCTGATACGCTCCGTTTACCGGTACGCCGTTCTGCATCTGCGGCGCATTCGTCCGGTAATTCGGCGCTCCTCCCATGCCCTGCGACGGATTCATCCGGTAGTTCGGCGCTCCTCCCGCGTTCTGCGACGGGTTTGTCTGATATACTGACGCTCCGCTTTGCCCCTGTGATTGACTCATTCGGTCATCCAGTGCGCTGCCCGCGCCCTGCGGGTGCCGGTAATCATTATCATACTGTCTGTGATATTGCGCATGCTGCTTTTCCGGCTGATGTGCGGGCGCGGAATCATACATCCGGTGCAGTCTCTCATGCGAATCATCCATCGTCTCATAGTGCGCCGAAATATCCTTATCGACATCGTAATCATAAGGCGTTTGTCCCTGCGGCCGGTTATACGCCGCACATTTTGGACAGATACCGTTATGTTTCTCATAATCAAAGCTTTTGCCGCATCTACAGCAGTTCATCCCCGCCACCGTACCTTTCCCGATTTACTTTTCCTCCGCTGCCTCATCCTCAAACGGAAGCAGCGCGTTCTCTACTTTTTTATCACGCAGCATCAGGTCCTTTACCGCCTCATCCGCCGGTTTCTGTTCAAAAAGAATCGCGTTGACCTGTTCGATGATGGGAAGCTGTACGTGATATTTTTCGGCAAGTCCCATTGCCGCCTTTGCGGAATAGACGCCCTCGACAACCATTTTTACCTCATCCATCGCCTCTTCCATCGTGCGTCCCTGTCCGATCAGAATGCCGGCGCGGCGGTTTCGGGAATGCATAGACGCGCAGGTGACGATCAGATCGCCAATGCCCGATAATCCGCTGAATGTCTCCAGCTTTCCGCCCATTGCCATGCCGAGTCTCGCAATTTCCGCAATGCCGCGCGTAATCAGCGCCGCCTTTGTATTGTCGCCGTATCCTAAGCCGTCCGCAATTCCTGCGGCAAGCGCGACCACGTTTTTCAACGCCGCGCCCAATTCAATGCCCAGCACATCCGGACTGATATAGACGCGGAATACCTGACTCATAAAAATATTCTGAATCGTCTCCGCAACCGAGCGCTTCTTCGCGCCGACCACAATCGTCGTGGGGATTCCCCTGCCGACTTCCTCCGCATGGGATGGTCCCGATAACACAGCGACTACCGCCTGCGGAATCTCCTGCTCAATGATCTCGGAAAGCGTCATCAGCGTCTTCTCCTCAATGCCCTTTGCCACATTGACGATCAACTGCCCCCCGCTTACAAGTTCTTTCATGTTGTGCGCCGTTGCGCGCGTAAATGCCGACGGTACCGCCAACACGAGCAGATCCTTCTCTTTTACCGCCTGCGCAAGCTCTTTGGTAAAACACATGTCCGACGGAAGAATAACGCCGGGCAGCTTATCCTTATACTCATGCTCTCTTTCCAGCATGTCGATCTCCTCTGCAAGCGCGGACCAGACCGTCACCTCATGTCCGTTCTTGTGCAATAATACCGCCAATGCGATTCCCCAGCTTCCCGCCCCGATCATTCCGATTTTTGCCATATCCCTGCTTTTCCTCTTTTCCTGATTTTTTTCGCTGCTTCCTGTTTTTCGCGCTTCCTCGGTTTCTGCCGCGCCTTTTTCTTTCGCGCTTCCTCGGTTTCTGCCGCGCCTTTTTCTTTTACGCTTCCCCGGTTTCCGCCGCGCCTTTTTTTTCGCGCTTCCCGGTTTCCGCCGTCTCCTGTTTTCCATTCGGTTTCCGCCGCGCGCGAAACGGCATCCTGACTACTTCTCCGCCTCTTCCTTCTTTTTCTTGGAAAGATACGTCCTGCGCTCCTCCCCATGAAACAGCCGGACGATATTCTGCCTGTGCTTGACAAACGCCATCACCGTCAGTAAGATTCCCAACACATACATTTCATTCAGATAAACCTGCGGCATCGCAAACACGCCGTACTGCCCCATTACCACAAGCATCACCATAAACGCTGTATAGACGAGCAGCGAACCGAGCGACACGTAATGCGTAAGAAAAAACGTGCCGAAAAACACGACCACCTCAACCGGGATCATATACCAGTGAAAAGAAAGGATCATTCCCGCCGTCGCCGCAATGCCCTTGCCGCCCTTAAAATGCAGGTAAAACGGGAAATTATGTCCCAGAATTGCGCCTGCCGCCGCATACATTTTCAGCAGATAAATCATATCCGGATGAGAGCCGTCAAAAATCACGCCCGTGAGCACGACCGCAAAAATACATTTCGCAATATCGCCGAAAAGAACAATGATGCCCGCCTTCCTGCCCAGCACGCGCAGCGTATTCGTCGTCCCCGCGTTTCCGCTTCCATATTCCCTGATGTCAATTCCGTGCAGCTTCCCATAAATATAGGCGGTCTGAAATAATCCAAACACATAGCCGATCAATAAACAATAAATCCGAACCATCGCTACTCTTTATCCTTTCGTTCCCTGATAATAAACTTAAGCGGCGTTCCACGGAAACCAAACGCCTCCCTGATCTGATTTTCCAAATACCGCGTATAGGAGAAGTGCATCAGCTCCTTATCATTCACAAAGATCACAAACGTCGGCGGCTTCACGGACACCTGTGTGATATAGAACAGCTTCAAGCGCTTTCCTTTATCCGTCGGCGGCTGCTGCATGGCTGCCGCCTCTGCCATGATCTCGTTTAAGACGCCCGTCTGGACGCGCATGGCGTGATTCTCAACGACCGCGTCGATCGTCTCATACAGTCTGGTAAGGCGCTGTCCCGTCTTGGCGGACAAAAAGAGCAGTTCCGCATACGGCATGAAAGAAAGCGTCTGTCTGATTTTTTCCGTGAAACGATAGATCGTCTTATCATCTTTTTCTACCGCATCCCATTTATTGACCGCGATGATCATGCCTTTTCCGCGTTCATGCGCGATTCCCGCGATCTTGGCGTCCTGCTCGGTCACGCCTTCCACCGCATCGATCACGAGGCACACCACATCCGCGCGCTCCACTGCGCCCACGGTACGGATAATCATATATTTCTCCAGTTCTTCCTTGATTTTATTTTTGCGCCGCAGTCCCGCCGTATCAATAAAGACATATTCACGCCCCTGATACGTCACAGCCGTGTCGATCGCATCCCGCGTCGTGCCTGCAATATCAGAAACGATCAGACGGTTCTCCCCGATGAGCTTATTGATGATCGACGACTTCCCGACATTCGGTTTCCCGACGATCGCAATCTTCGGACGGTCGTCGTCCTCCTCCTCAAAGTTTTCATCACCGAGATGTTCCAACACAAGATCAAGCATATCGCCGATCCCCAGCCGGTTTGCCGCCGAAATGGGAATCGGCTCTCCGATACCCAGATTATAAAACTCGTAGACATCCATCATCATCTTTTCGAAGCTGTCCACTTTATTGACGGCCAGTACGACCGGCTTGTGCGAACGTCTGAGCATGTCCGCCACCTTGGCGTCCGCATCCACAAGCCCCTGCCTGACATCCACCAAAAAAATAATCACATCCGCCGTATCGATCGCAATCTGCGCCTGCTCGCGCATCTGTGAAAGAATCACGTCGCTGCTGTCCGGCTCGATCCCGCCCGTGTCGATCAGCGTAAGCTGCCGGTCCAGCCATGTAATATCCGCGTAAATGCGGTCCCGCGTGATGCCTGGCGTGTCCTTGACGATGGCGATCTGCCCGCCCGCAAGCACATTAAACAATGTTGATTTTCCCACATTCGGTCTGCCGACCACCGCCACGATGGGCTTTCTTTTCTTGCTCATTTCTGCCTCTTTTATCCGATCTGCTTTCTATCTGCTTCGCTTCTCTGACCGATCTGTCTGACGATCGCATCGACAAAATCCTGCCCGCTTGATTTTACAATATCGACAGGAACTTGTAAAGCGCTTTCCATCTGTGAGACCGTCACATCATCCAGAAACACATCCTCGCCGCTGCGCAATACATTCTGCGGCAGAAGCAGCACGCTGCCGAGCGCTTGATCCTTTAACTGCGCAATGATGTCGCTTCCCGTTAAAAGTCCCGATACCGTAATCTGCTCCCCGAAAAAATCATTGCGGACCGCAAATACCTGAACCGTCAGTCCCGGCAGCAATTGTTCTACGCGCTGCGCCATCTGCCGGATATACGGATATGCCAGCCGTCCCGTTGCCATTGAGATTTTGACTTCTCCGGTCAATCTGTGTTTTCCCTGCGCCGCTTCCGCCGCCAGCCGCTCCGCCGCCTCCGCAAATTCCGTAAGGAGCAGGCGCACCATCCCGACGCCGTTTTCCAACTGTAAATAGCCGTCGTAGCGTTCTTCCTCCGGAAGCTCCTCCTCCGCCAAAATATACCATTCATCCGACGCATGAATAAAATGAATCCCATGTCCGGCATAAATACGCTCCTGCCAGCCATGGATGATCCGCAATACTTCTTTCGCATCCTCCCTGGTAAACGGCGTGAGCGGATAAAGTCCCTCCCGGTATCTGGAAAGTCCGACCGGAACGACGGACACGCTTTCCATCTGCGGAAGATAACGCGTCAGCCTGCGGATGCTCTCGTCAAGCTCCGCCCCGTCGTTGATCCCTTTGCACAGGACGATCTGACCGTTCATGCGGATCCCGCCCTCATAAAGCCTGTCCAGCTTTTTCAGCGCCTCGCCCGCAAACCGGTTGTGAAGCATCATGCATCGAAGCTGTGGATTCATCGTCTGCACGGACACGTTGATAGGAGATAAATGATAACGGATGATCCGCTCAATATCATGCTCGGACATATTCGTCAGCGTCACATAATTTCCCTGCAAAAAAGACAGCCGCGAATCGTCATCCTTAAAATACAGCGTTTCGCGCATTCCTTTCGGCATTTGGTCAATAAAACAAAAAATACATTTATTATGACAGGAGCGGTACTCGTCCATCAGTCCGTTCTCAAACTCTACGCCGAGGTCCTCGCTGTATTCCTTATCAATCTCCAACAGCCATTCTTCCCCATCCGGTTTGCGGACCGTCACCTCGATATATTCGTCCTGAATCAGATATTGATAATCAAAAATATCTTCAACCGGCTGTTCATTGATCGAAAGCAGAACGTCCCCGGCTTCTATCCCCATCTCCTGCGCGATGCTGCCCGGCTTTACTGTTTTGATTCTATGCTCGACTGCCATAAATTCCTGCCCGCTCCCTGCTTTGGTGATGTGCGTCCTTTCGCGTCCTTTTTTATTTTACTAGAAATTTCTTGACGTGTCACTAGCAGAATGATATAAAAATAAGTGAAAAGAATTTTCTGTTTTTACCATGAGGAGAAATTGCTATGCCCAATCTATCGGAACTGGAACATGCCCTTCCTGTCGCGCCCTTAAAGCTCGTTTCCATGAACGGAACGGAACTTTTCGGGAACCGCGTCAACAGCTATCTTGTCGATTATCGGAAAACAATCAATAACATGCTCAAAAAAGATCCTGCCTTCCACGGTTATGCGGAAAGCTCCTATCTGCTTCAGGTTTCCTGTCCCCGCTTCGGCAGCGGCGAAGGAAAAGCGGTCATCGGAGAATCCGTGCGCGGCAAGGATTTATTTATTTTATGCGATGTGACCAATTATTCCATCACCTATTCCCTGAACGGTTATCCCAACCATATGTCGCCGGACGATCATTATCAGGACTTAAAACGGATCATTGCCGCGGCGAACGGCAAAGCGCACCGCGTCAATGTCATCATGCCCTTTCTCTATGAGGGGCGTCAGCATAAGCGCAGCGGCAGGGAATCGCTCGACTGTGCCTATGCACTGGAGGAACTCGCGGAAATGGGCGTTTCCAATTTTATCACCTTTGACGCGCACGATCCCCGCGTCATGAACGCGACGCCGCTGCACGGCTTTGATAATTTTACTCCTCACTATCAGTTTGCGCGCGCGCTCCTGCACAGCGAAAAAGACATGATCATCGACAAGGAGCATACCGTTGTCATCAGTCCCGACGAGGGCGCCTTAAACCGCGCGATCTATCTGGCTTCCGTACTCGGCGTCGATACCGGCATGTTCTATAAACGCCGCGATTATTCCACGCTCGTAAACGGCAAAAATCCGATCGTCGCCCATGAATTTCTCGGCGATAATATTGACGGCAAGGATGTTATTATTATTGACGATATGATCAGTTCGGGAGAAAGTATGTTAGATACCGCCAGACAGCTCAAAGAACGCAATGCCAAGCGCGTCTATATCTGCTGCACTTACGGACTTTTCACAAACGGTCTGGACGCATTCGACAAAGCGTATGAGCGGATGTATTTTGATAAAGTTATCACCACCAACTTAAGCTACCGCCGCCCGGAGCTGCTGGGACGCCCTTATTATATCGAGGCGGACATGAGTAAGTTCGTGGCTTCGATCATCGACTTTATGAATCATGATATTTCCATGACGAATGTCATGACGCCGACGGAGAAGATTCAAAAGATTCTCGCACTTTATAATGAGCGCAAAGATATTGATATTTGATTCCGATTGCAATATTCCCGTCAAAATTTTTTGTTTTACAAAGTTTTTGTATTTTTCTGAAACTGCATGAGTTCTTTTGTAAGTTGTTTGGCAGAAAAATAGTTATTCATGATTATAATCAAATGGACAAGGATAAAGATTACAAGCACGCTGATCATGACTCCTATTATGACTTCGGCTTTTTCCGTGTGGATGATGGGACTTATGATGCAGACACCTGCCACTTCTGCTTCTATAACCGCAAACTGTATGATTTTACGCAGAATGATCTGCCTGTCCGATAACTCTTTGGAAGAGTACATCAGCAGATTCGGAATAACGCCCAGAGCCGCAAAAATAAACGGTGAAACAAACGCGCTATATCCGAATTCCGCGTCTGGGTCAAAAACGGAACCAAGGATTGCCATTCCCGCTGTAATACAGGTGACAAGAATAAAATAGATCATCAGTGACCTGTAAAGGATTTCTTTGAGGCTCATAAGCTTCCACCTTTCAGAGCTTTTTTCAGCTCAGGCACATATTTTCTTGAAACAATAATTTGTTCTCCGTTCTGAATAACAGCTATAAATCTGCCATTCAACGAGGACTTTATCGACTCGATCTTCATGAGATTCAGCAGCACGGATTTGGATACACGCAGAAAATGCTTTTCCGCCAGCACTTCCTCCAGTTCGTACAGCTTCTGACGTGTTTCATATACCTGTTTTTCACAATAAATGAATACCTTGTTGTCCACTCCTTCGATATAAAACACGTCGGAAACCGGAATTTCATACTGTGCGCCTTCGACAATCCCCGTAAGCTGTCCTTGTCTGGATTTGACAAAGCGGACAATTTCCGTTATCTCATTATTTACTTCATGGCAGTAAATTTCCAGCCGTTCCTTTTCGTCTTTTTTTATCCGGGAAATCGTTATAATCATTTGCAATATACCTGCCGAATATTGAGAGCAATACCGCATCTTAAAACCGGTCTGTTGCCTTTTGCTTAATTTTCCGCTGTCCGTGCATTCCAAGGCTCAATATTCAGCTCGCCTTCTCCTTTTAGATAATAATTAAAATAATGAAGAATGATACGATTCATTTCGGGGATAAATTCAGAGGAGTCCACACTGCCTTTTCCCAGCATTTTTGCTAACAGGGGAGAAAGAAGCGGTAAATCCGTGAAATCCATATGCTCTGTACCGTCGAAATGAGCCTCTCTTCCGTCAATCGCATTGTCAAGTACATATTTGTTTACCTGCTGTACATATCCTGTTTCCTCATCAGGTTCATTCACAGTATAAGACTTCCAATGACTTTCGTTGTCAAGCGAAAGGATCGGGATCGGATAAGGTTCCTGGTTGTAGCTGATCTTCCCGCCGTTATAGGATGTATATTCGCCGAGCATCGTGCCGTCAATGTCAACCACTGCAGTAATGTCATCACGCTCTCTGCCGAGCTGTACCGCTGCCGCGCCCCCGATCGAATGTCCCGTAAGCCCGATTTTTCCTGTGTCCGTCATTTCAAGTACGCGTAAGATTTCCGCCTTTACATCCTCGGATTCCGTATACCATGCCGCATCAAGCGAACCTGCGTCTTTCGCGGCTTTTATGGTATCAAGCACAAAGTTTTCATCCGCCGTGCGGAGGGACATCCATTCACATACGACATGATAATCATCCTCGGTAAAATCGGGACGATTCTGCGTATCAATGGCGCTCTGCATAAATCCCATGTCAATGATAATTGTTTTGCCCGCTGTGTCCTTTGTAAAAAAAGCATAATAAGGATGGTCTATGCTTGCGACAACATAGCCGTTGCTTGCAAGTTCTGCATACAGTGAAGCATTGCTCTGATAATAGCCGAATGAGCCGTGAGCAAACAATACCAGAGGACAGTCTGCCGCATCGCCCTCAGGATAGTAAAAGTGAACGGGTACCTCGCGGCTGGAGCCATCGTTTTCAAACGTTTCCAGTCTGCTGTTGTCGATCAGGATTGCCTGCGTTTCCTTCACTTCGTACGGACCGCTTGTTTTCAGTCCCGAATAGCCTGTAAAAATAAAGGCCGGGAAAAGGGAAAAACCGATCAGGATCATGTTCATGACTATACCGACAATCGCTTTTGCCTTTGTTTTTTCTTTTTTGATATTGCCGCGCTTTATCAGATATGCGATACCGGATACGGCAAGGCGTATTCCGAGGATAATAAGACAGCCTGTGAATCTCCATTTCTGTCCTGTCACAGGCAAAAGCATGACAAGCAGCACGAGCACAAACTCAGCTCCGTTAAAAAGTAATCTGTTCCTGCGCCAAAGGCTTCTGTATTTTGTAAAGCCAAGCACGGTAAACGCAATTTCCATAACCGTAAAAACCGCAAATAAAATCATTCCCATTTTAGAATACTCCATTCTTTTCATGTTGTTTTTGAGGCTGATATATTCAACATACATCATGCCGCAAAGAAATCAACCGAAAAAAATGTAAGATGCAAATTTGAACGGTAAAATGCAGAAACAGATTCGATTGTAATCGCCTATTTTCTCTGGCAATTTGAAAATTGTAGAATGCTGCCAAAATATATGCTATACTGTTTTTGTTGTCCCACCGATACCTGGCAACGGGAGGAGGTGTTCATCATGGAAATCCTCATCACTTTTCTTCTGACTGTTATAGCAGGTGTGGTTTGCCACCTCATCTGCAAATGGCTAGACAGTCACCGTAAGGACAACAAATAGCCTGGTGGGTGCTTTGCCACTGTAAAAAGAAAAGAAGAAGCCCCGGACTGTGTTGCACCACGGTTCGGGGTTTCGTTCTTTGTTCAGCATGGAACTCATCACTTTTCTTTGCCTATTGGCATTATAGCATATGCAAATCTTGATTGCAATATTCCCATTAAAGAATTTTCACTTCTGAAAAATGTATTTTGGATTTCTATTGAATGAACATCGCATCCCCAAAACTAAAAAACCGATAGCGCTCCTTCACCGCTTCCCGATACGCCGCAAGCACCTGCTCTCTGCCTGCCAGCGCGCTGACAAGCATGATGAGGGTCGATTCCGGCAGGTGAAAATTCGTAATCAGCGCATCCAAAACCCGAAAATGATAACCCGGATAAATAAAAATATCCGTATCGCCGCTGCATGCGTGCAATGTTCCGTTTGCATCCGCCGCGCTCTCGATCGTGCGGCAGCTCGTCGTGCCGACACAGATGACACGGTGTCCCGTCTGTTTGGCAAGATTGATCTTCTTTGCCGCTTTCTCCGTGATCTCATAGTGCTCGGAATGCATATGATGATCAAGGAGGTTTTCTTCTTTGACCGGGCGGAACGTCCCCAATCCCACATGAAGCGTGACATATGCCAATACGATGCCGGACTCTTCTAATTCCCGCAGTAATTCCTCTGTAAAATGCAGTCCCGCCGTCGGTGCGGCGGCGGAACCTTCGTATTTAGCATAAACGGTCTGGTAGCGGTTCCTGTCCTCCAGTTTCTGTGTGATGTAGGGCGGAAGCGGCATCTCGCCAAGCCGGTCAAGTACCTCCTCCCATATCCCTTCATATGCAAACCGGATCAGACGGTTGCCTTCCTCTCCGATTTCTAACACGGTCCCCGTAACCAGACCGTCCCCAAAGGAAATGACCGCACCGGGACGTGCTTTTTTTCCCGGCTTTACGAGCGTCTCCCAGACATGATCCGATTTCCGCTTTAACAGCAGGACCTCAATCACCGCTCCGGTATCCGCCTTCACGCCCATCAGCCTTGCGGGAATGACCTTGGTATTATTTAAGACGAGACAGTCCCCCGGCTGTAAATACTCCTTGATATTGCGAAACGTCTTATGTTCATATTCCCCTGTCTGTTTATGTAATACGAGCAGACGTGACGCCGCCCTGTCCGCGAGCGGCGTCTGCGCAATCAATTCCTGCGGCAGTGCAAAATCATAATCGGATTTGAGTAATCGTTCCATACGTAATCCTCTCTTTGATGGAGACTTTTCTCCACCCGAAAGAACTGCCAAAGGCAGTTCTTTGAAAGCGTGCGAAGCACGATTTTTTATAACGCTGCATTCTCCAGAAACGCCACATAGCCGCGCTTCATTTCATATAAATCCGCTTTGCTCGTCACTTCCCAGGGCGCATGCATATTCAGCACGGGTACGCCGCAGTCGATCACGTTCATTCCGTAAAGCGCCAAGATATATGCGATCGTTCCGCCGCCGCCGAGATCGACTTTGCCGAGCTCCGCGGTCTG
>JAMPAG010000018.1 GCA_023667365.1 bacterium
GTAATTTTGGAGAAACAAGGCAGGATATAATGGAATTTACCTTTCAAGGCTGAGCGGAGGACCATGTTCTTGCGATGGAATGGTAAATGGCGTATAATTTGATAAAACGGATGTGAAGCTGGGGGAGAAAGTCGGAAATGCTTTTTCAGACGGAGCGGAACTAGAATAAGAGATAAACGGCCGGATGTGAGTACGATCTACAACCCGGCCGATACTTTTATAGGCGCTATGACAGAGAGATTTGGAAAAATGCCTACGAAAAAAACAATTAGTATCGGACTGCCGTTTATGGTATTATTAGTAATAATGGCTTGCGGAAATAGCGGGGAGCAAATAAAAAGGGAGGGGAAAGCAGATGGTCTACAGAACATTTCAGAACATGCAGTTATCCGGTCTGGGGCTTGGTATGATGCGCCTGCCCGTGCAGAACGGCGACGACGGGGCCGTGGATGAGGCAGCGGCGGCGGAACTGATCGACTATGCCTACAAGAACGGCATCCATTATTTTGACACGGCATGGGGATACCATGACGGCAATTCCGAACGGACAGCGGGCAAATATCTTTCCCGGTACCCGCGGGAAAGCTACTGTCTTGCCACGAAATTTCCGGGCTATGATCTTTCCAACATGGACAAAGTAGAAGAAATCTTTGAGAAGCAGCTTCAAAAATGCCAGACGGAATATTTTGATTTTTACTTATTTCATAATGTCTATGAAGGAAATATCGACGCTTACCTTAATCCGCAGTACGGGATTCTGGAATATTTGTTAAAGCAGAAAGAAAACGGACGCATCCGGCATCTTGGATTTTCGGCGCACGGCAGCGCGGAAGTGATCCGGCGTTTTCTTACGGCTTACGGTCAGCATATGGAGTTCTGCCAGCTTCAGCTTAATTATATGGACTGGCATTTCCAAAAGGCGCAGGAAAAAGTCGCTATTTTGCAGAAGGCAGGCATTCCTGTCTGGGTGATGGAGCCGCTGCGGGGCGGAAAGCTTGCGAAAGCCTCCGGAGAACTGGCGGCGGCAATGCAGTCCATGCGTCCGGACGAGACGGTTCCCGGATGGGCGTTCCGCTTTTTGCAGAGCATTCCCGGCGTGACGGTGGTGTTGTCCGGCATGTCCAATCTGGAACAGTTAAAAGCCAATATTGCTACATACGGGACGGAAGAGCCGCTAAGTCAGGAAGAATTTGACAGGCTGGTGGAGTGTGCGGATGAGCAGACCAAAAGGGGCGGGCTTCCCTGCACCGCCTGTCATTACTGTACCAGTCATTGTCCACAGAAACTGCCGATCCCGGAACTGATCGCGCTGTACAATGAGCATAAGATCACCGGCGGCGGCTTTATCGCGCCGATGGCGGTGGGCAGTATGCCGCAGGAGAAGCGTCCCGCGAGCTGCATTGGATGCAGGGGCTGTGAGCAGGTCTGCCCGCAGCAGATCAAGATTTCCGAAATGATGAAAGAGTTCAGCGGGATGCTCGGCATGTAACAGACAAGAGAAGGCAGGATACAGAGCCAATTGCCGAACCGGCGGCAGTCAGTGTTTTGGGCTCCGGAACGTTGCATATTGCGGAGCGTGTTCGGTATGATATAAAAAAGAAATCTGCGGCTCAGGCGCATGGGAAAGGAGGCACCTGCATGAATACGGAATTAGAACAGGTTGTGATACAGGTCGGCAAGGTGGTAAAAGGAAAAGATCCCGTCATCCGTAAAGTGTTAAGCGCGATCCTTGCGGGAGGGCATGTGCTCTTAGAAGATATTCCGGGCGTCGGAAAGACAACGCTCGCGATGGCGCTCGGCAGGGCGATGGAACTGGATTACAGACGGATGCAGTTTACCCCGGACGTCCTGCCGAGTGATATTGTCGGGTTTACCATGTATAACAGCGGGACAGGCACCTTTGAATATAAAGAAGGCGCCGTATTCTGCAACCTGTTTCTGGCGGATGAGCTGAACCGTACGTCCTCCAAAACGCAGTCGGCGCTCTTAGAGGTGATGGAGGAGGCGCGCGCGACGGTGGACGGAGTCGCACATGCGCTGCCGACGCCGTTTACGGTCATTGCGACAGAGAATCCGTTTGGCGCGTCCGGTACGCAGCGGCTTCCGGAGTCGCAGCTCGACCGTTTTTTGATCTGCTTAAATATGGGGTATCCCTCACACGAGGCGGCGATGGAGGTCTTAAAAGGCAGTGTCGGCAGAAGCCTCGATCACGTGCAGAGCGTCCTTTCCGTTCCGCGTCTGATGGAGTTAAGAGCGCTTGCGGACACGCTTCATGTGGAGGACCGGATATATGAATACATTCTGAATCTGACGGAAGAGACAAGGCGGGATGCGCGCATTGCGCTGGGCGTCAGTCCGCGCGGCAGCATTGCGCTCTTAAAGATGGCGAAAGCGACGGCGCTGATGCGCGGCGGGGATTATGTAGTTCCCGAGGATGTGCTTGTTGTGATCGGGGATGTGTGGGGACACCGCATTCACTTGAATGCCAAGGCAAAAGCGGAAGGTATGGATGTGGCGCAGGTGATTTTTGAGATTACGGAAAGGATACATGCCGTTTGATGAAAGAAAAAATGAGACTGAGTATCCGGGGCACGCTTCGTTTTCTCCTGCTGTTGTCTGCCACGGTATGGCTGTGGTGGTTTTTCCGCAGCTATTTCCTGTTTATGGCAATGCTTCTGATGGTGGGAAGCGCGGCGGCGTCCGTGCTTCTTTTTTGGAAAAATAAAGATGGTCTGTGTGCGGAGGTATTGATGCCGGCGGACAGGGTGGGACGCGGCAGGGCGTTCCCTTTTGAGATTCAGATCAAAAATAAAAGCCGTTTTGTGGGATTCGGCGCGCAGCTCACCTACCGGTGGGGCAATGTGTTTACACAGAGCTATCAGACAAAACAGGAGCGCGTGTGGATCGCGCCGCGAAACGGCGTATGCGTAAAGCAGCGGATGGAAAGTGTTTATGCAGGCCGGATCGAAGTGGAGATCGAGCGTTTTGTCGTGTATGATGCGCTTCATATCCTGACATTTTCGGGCTGCCGTAAAAGCGGCGCGGGAACGCTCGTCTATCCGGAGCGGCATATAGGCGGAGAGGATGCGCTGCCTGCGGTTATCGAGGGATTTCCCGAAGACGAGGAGACCAAAAAGCGGGGCACGGATTACAATCCCGATTATGAGGTGCGGGAGTACATTGCGGGCGACGAGCTAAAGAGTATTCACTGGAAGCTGACAGCGAAGCGGGAACGTCTGATGGTGCGGGAGCGTCTTGCCACAGGCAGGGAAAAAATCAACGTCCTGCTGCCGCTTAGAAGCGATAAGGCGGAAAACGACCGTTTGATGGACGCGTTCTGCGGTGTGTGCAGTCTGTTGTTGGAAAAAGGCTATCCGGTGCAGATCTTTTGGATGGGCACGGGGGAAGAACTGCGGACAGGCTTCTTTTTGGAACAGGGGGAATTGGAAGGCGCAGCCGCCGAGATTTTGAGCGCGAGCGGTTTCAAACAGCCGGAGGCGGTAACGCAGCAAATGAGGATTCTTCATCCCGGCGAGAGCTATGTTTTGATTCAGACAGGAGCGTATCAGGGTGCATATAACCGGCAATAAGAAAAAAAACCGAACGGACATATCGGATGTGCGGATTCTTGCGGCAAAAGAAAAACCGCGCTATGACTGGAAAGCGGCGATTGCAAAAGCGTCGCTGGTTTTTGTGCTCGTATACGGTTCGATCGGCGGTTTTTTGTCAGCATATGAAATGGAATATCAAAAAGAGCAATGCATCCTCTGTATCTTCTGGCTGTCATTCCTGCTCAGCGCGGTTTATGAGACGCGGCGGAAATGGGCGGTCAATCTTGTCAATATTCTGGTGTTTCTTCTTTACGTCTATGTTGCGGTTCAAAGCTTTTGGATCATCAACAGCGGCTATTATGCCGTTGTCAACCGCGTGATGGAGGAAGCCGAAAGCTATCTTAACATTGTGGGCAGGACGGAATATGCGCTTGTCGTGGAGAATGAGCGTATGGCGGTGACGGGTTTTGCCCTGTTTCTCGGCATGGTGGGGACGATCCTTCTGCATATCCGCCTGCATCACAAAGCGAGTCTGTGGGCCGTGATTTCTTTGACGCTGCCGCTTTATGTGATCCCGTTTTATTTTGAGAAAATGCCCGGTGCCGGGTATATGATGCTCCTGTTTATCGGATATGTGACGGTTGCGGTGCTTCAGGGCGGGGATGTTCCGGAGCGGACGGCGCAGATCGCGTATGATGTGATGCTGCCGGTCATCGTTGCGGTCGTTTTGTTTGTGCAGATCGTTACGCTCCTGCTGCCGCGCGCGGGATATGAGGGGCTTGTCCGTGTGAGCGCCGCAAAAAGAGCTTCGGAAAGACAGATTGCAAATGTGATGCAATTTGGTCTGTTTTCGTTATTCAGCGGCGGGCAGAGCGGAGCCGGCATGAGCGGCGGTATGTTGAATAAAAGTTACGCGATCATGCCGGATTATGAGACGGATCTGATCGTGCGCTATACGCCGTACAGCTATGAGCCGGTGTATCTGAAAGCGTTTACGGGAAAAGAGTACTTGGGCGACCGCTGGACGAGAGCGGACGACGCCGACGCATGGATGGAACAAAGCGTTGCGGCGAGGGCAGCGCGCTATATGCATGACGAGCCGGAAGGAAGGCTGATTGGATATGTTCTTCTTCTCCCAGACGCGGCGGACGGGGAGTCCGGCGCGCAGGACAATCTGAGCAGCGGCGGCGAAGCGCCGGGGGACAATCTCGTGTCGAACGGTAACGCCGGAGCGTCAGCAGGAGATAGCATGACGGAGGAAAGCGGCGGCGCATCGGGACAGAGCTGCGCCGTGATGGAAGTGAAAAATGCCGGCGCATCTGCGGCGTATGATTATCGTCCTTATTATACGGACTATGCGCGGCGCGGCGGTATGGATGCGGAATATGTTTATTACCCTCCCGTCGTAACGCTGCAAAATGTGACGGAGGAAGTAAATGCGGATTACCTGACGGTGCCGGAGAGCTGCCGCCGGGCGGTGGAGCGGATCTGCCGGGAAGCCGGGTTTACCGGTACGCCGAAGGAGATCGCGGCGCAGGTGGTTTCCTATTTTGATGAGGAATATTCGTATACGCTGCGGCCGGGATTTTACTACGGAAGCTCCGATTACATCACGCATTTTCTGTTGGAGAGCAAGCGGGGCTACTGCGCGCATTTCGCTTCATCGGCGGTCATGCTGTTTCGAAATATGGGAGTTCCTGCGAGATATGCGGAAGGGTATGCGTTTACCTACAGCGATATGGTTCTGGACGGTACGCTGGTGGAGGATGCGGATTACGCGGATTATTACGACGGCTATTCGCCGATCGGAGAGACGGCGCTCGTGGAATTGGAGATCACGGACGCCGCCGCACATGCATGGGTGGAAATCTATATCGAGGGAGAGGGCTGGATCGTGGTCGATCCCACGCCGGCGTCAGGTACGGATGAGGAAAACGGCTCGTTCTGGGAAGACTTTCTGAACCAGGGACAAGACGGTGCAGGAGCGGCATTCGGGGACGGCAATGTCGGCGCGTATATTGAGACAGCGCTCGGCGGTCTGGTATCCGTCGTCTCTGTGGCGGCGCTGATCCTGTTGTTGTTTATTACGGGAAAATCAGTCTATCGCAGGGCAAAAGAAAGACGGCTGCCTGCAGGAGAGCGGGCAAGGCTGGAATATCAGCGGCTTACCGCATATCTTTCGCATAAAGATCAGGAATTTGCCGCGCTGCGCACGATCAGGGAACAGGCGGACTGGATGAATGCGCATTGCCGCCGCGGACTTACGGCAGAACAAAGCGCGGCGCTCTACGAATTGTTTTTCGCGGGAGAGCGTGTATCGGAAACGGATGCGCGCTGGGAGGAGCTGATCCGGCATTGCCGGAGAAGACGGGCGTTTCGGCGGGTATCAAAAGAAGTGCGTTAAATCTTTGACGACCTCCGAAGCGATGAGCAGTCCGGCGGCAGCAGGCACAAAAGCATTGCTGCCGGGCGTCTGGCGCTTCCCCGGATGCGCGGCAGTTTCCGTGTCGTCCGGGAGCTGCGGGTTTTCTGTGCCGTCAGGGAACTGCGGGTTTTCCGTACCGCAGTTGGAGAGCGGTGTCATGGCGGGCTCTTTGGAGTAGACGACCTTGACATGTTCGATCCCGCGCTTGCGCAGTTCCCTGCGCATGATGCGCGCGAGCGGGCATACGGAAGTCTCGGAAAGATCCGCGGCTTCAAAGGCGGCGGGATTCATTTTATTTCCTGCCCCCATACTGCTGATAACCGGCGTTCCCGCATGGATCGCCTGCTCGATAAGCATGAGCTTTCCGCTTACGGTATCGATGGCATCCACAACATAATCATATTCATGAAAATCAAACTGCGCTGCGGTTTCGGGCAGATAAAACGTGCGGTGCGTCCGAATCTGTGCCTGCGGATTGATGGAAAGACAGCGTGCCCGCGCCGCGTCTACTTTATATTGTCCGATCGTATCGGTCGTGGCGATGATCTGGCGGTTTAAGTTGGACACGGCAACCGTATCGTTATCGATCAGATCAAGCGCTCCGACGCCGCTCCGGATCAGCGCTTCCACAACATAGCCCCCGACGCCGCCGATGCCGAATACGGCAACGCGGGAACGCGAAAGGCGCAGCAATGCTTCTTTTCCTATCAATAATTCCGTTCTGGAAAATGCTTCCATCAAGTTCCTCCCTGTAGCGCAGGCGTAAAACGCCGCGGTCGCAGTCCGGTTTTCAAAATTTCGAGTTTATTATAGCACACTCTGTAAAAAAAGAAATAAGTATGATACAATGAGTTTTAATAGAAAGCGCAGCGGGGCGGCGGAGAAAAAAGCTCTGCGTGAAAGGGTATCGGATGAATTATATTATTTTTGATCTGGAGTGGAATCAGGCGGATAAGAAGCAGAATGAAAATCCCAGGCTGCCGTTTGAGATCATCGAGATCGGCGCGATCAAGTTAAACGAGAATTTTGAAAAGATCGGAGAGTTTTCCAGGCTGATCCGCCCAAGCGTGTATCATACGATGCATGCCGTCACGCAGGACATTATTCATATCAGTATGAGCGAGCTGAAAAGAGAGCAGACCTTTACGCCGGTCATGCGTTATTTTTTGAAATGGTGCGGGGAGGAACGCGTATACGGCACGTGGGGCTCGCTGGATCTGACCGAGCTGCAGCAGAACATGGACTATTATCATTTTCCGCCGCTTTCGGACGGACCGCTCACCTATCTGGATGTGCAGAAGCTCTATGCGCTCGTCTATGAGCCGGAGGATGATAAAAAGCGCCGTTCGTTAAAAAGCGCGGTGGAACAGCTCGGCATCACGCAGGACATTCCGTTCCACCGGGCGTTTGCCGACGCCTATTACACGGCGAAGGTGCTGCAGCGTATCAGCGCCGAACCGTCGGCGGGACAGCTTCTAAAGCGGGTATCCTATGACGTATACCGGATCCCGAAGACGAGAAAGCAGGAAGTCCATATTGTTTTTGACACCTATGCAAAATATATTTCGCGTGAATTTGAAGATAAGCAGGCGGCGATGGAGGATCGGGAGGTAACAAGCACAAAATGTTATATCTGCCATAAAAACTGCCGGAAGAAGCTGCGCTGGTTTACGCCGAACGGCAGGCACTATTATGCGCTTGCATTCTGCAATCGGCACGGTTATCTGAAAGGCAAGATCCGTATGAAAAAGACGGAGGGCGATAAAGTCTACGTGGTGAAGACCATGAAGCTGATCGATGAGGAGCAGGCAAAGATTGTGCGGGATAAGCAGGAGCATGCGCGCGAGATCAGGCGCCAGCATCGCAAGGCGAAGCATGAGCACAGGGAGCATGAGCAGAATGCGGAAAGGAGCCTGTATGGAAAGGCAGAGTGAGCTTACCTGCACCCATTCAACCGTATTGTCCAAAAACGGAAAGCCGTTTGTTTCCGTGATGTTTGAACGTGGAAAAGATATGGCCGAAGGGACGGTGCCGGATTGTGTGATCACAAAGAGCAGGGGATTTACGGAGGAAGAGATCGAAGAACTGGAAGATTATATGAAAGCGCAGCGAAAAGAGATTATTGAAGGCGCAAGGCGGATTTCCGATATTCGGCGTATGCTTAGCTGACAGGATATAGGGAAAAGGCTATCCTTGCCGTGTGGGAGGATAGGGAGGTATCCTTGGAAACGAGTAGGAAATATAAGAAAGAAAAAAGAAAAGGAAAACATACAAGCCCGGATTTAACGCTGATCCATCATCTGTTCGGCAGATACGGAATCAGGCGGCAGCTCTATTTTATCTATTTATTTGCCTTGTTCGTGCCGGTCACGATGCTCGGTATTTTTTTGATCATGAATACGACCAATCTGTTAAAAAAGTACTATTCCGACATGGTGGCATCCGATAACCTGCGCCGAAAGGCCATTTTTTTTGAGATCACGACGCAGATGTATAATATGTCCGAGAATATCTGTAACGATGAACAACTCGCACGGATGCTTGGCACGGAATATGCGTCGGAGCGTGTCTTTATGGCGGATGCGGATGAGTTTATTAACGGGAACGGTTATATTTATAATTATGCCGAGGTGGAGGAGCTGACGATCTACACCGATAATCCGTATGTTGCCGATCATCGTATTTTTAAGCCGGCGGAGGACGAAGAGGAGGCGCCGGAGTGGTTTTTGCAGGCGGCGGAACGTTCCAGCGTGTTGTGGATGCCGCTTGAGCGGACGGATAAATATGGCAATATTTATTGGAATCTGTGTCTTGTGCGCAGGATACCGCAGCGAAACGACGGATACCATGCAGTGCTCGTCATCAAGATCAGTGACAACTATCTGCGGACGCGCGTGGAGAGCAGCGATTATGAGACGATCGTCAGCGCGGACAACGGGCAGATCGTCTATGCGTCGGACCGCACGCTTTACGGGGAACCCATGCATTTGGAGATCGACTATGACGACGCGCATTTTTCTTATGCGGACGACATGATGCTGGACGGCGGGCGCAGTATTGTCAATATTTCGACGCTGAACATGTACCAGTCCGAATCGCGGATTTATATCTGCACGCTGAACCGGCATGCGTATGACGATATTCACAGGATCACGCGAACCTGTTTTCTGATCGTATTGACGGCGATCCTTTTGCCGGGGCTCATGATCTTCGTGTTTACGCGCTATTTTACGACGAGAGTGGAGCTGCTGCGGGAGGAAATGCATAAGGCAAGCCATGGGGATTACAACATTACGGCGGATTTCCGCGGCAGGGACGAGCTGTCCGAAGCGTTTGCGGACTTACAGGTGATGGTAGAAAAGATACAGGAAAAAGAGGCGGCGATGTATCAGTCGCAGATCGGCGAGAAAGAGCTGATGAATAAGCAGCAGGAAATGGAATTTAAGATGCTTGCGAGCCAGATCAACCCGCATTTTCTCTATAATACATTAGAAACGATCCGCATGAACGCGTTCGCCGCAGGCGACCGCGAGGTGGCAAACGCCATCAAGCTGCTCGGAAAATCCCTGCGCTATGTATTGGAAAATACCGGAACAGCGTCCACAACGCTGCAGAAAGAAATGGATTATATTGAAAATTATATCAAGATCCAAAAGTTCCGCTTTGGCAGCAGGATTGATTACCAGCTCATCGTGGACGATGATATTTGTCTGAAAGATTACCAGATCCTTCCGCTGCTGCTCCAGCCGATCGTGGAAAATGCCATTCTGCACGGGCTGGAAGAAAAAGAGAACGGTGGTCTGGTCACGGTTCATATTTATCTGGACCAGAATCTTCATATTGATATATCCGACAACGGCTGCGGCATGGAGCTAGAGCAGGTAAGAAAGCTGCGCAACAGCATATCCGTGCGCAATCCGGAGATCAAAGCGAGCATTGGTCTCTATAATATCAACCAGCGGATCAAGCTCTGTTACGGCAGCAGATACGGCATGAGCATCAGCAGCGTGCCGGGAAAAGGGACGATGATCTCACTCGTCATACCGCCGATGACAGATTCTGCCATGTAAAAAAAGACAAGTAATAGATGTAAAAAAAAAACCGTATTTTTCTTGTAATAGTTATTATAAACTCATAAAGTAAATTCGTGTAATTATGCACGAGGCAACTATATAGGAGGTAGAGTTATGAAAAGGACATTGAAGAAGTGGCTCGTAACGCTTCTTTCTGCTGTAATGGTGTTCTCGTCCCTGACGATCACCGCTGCGGCTGAGGGAGAAGAGTATGAGCTGTATGTCGGCTTCGGCGGCGACGCTGCGGAGAGCGGCGACTGGGGCTATCAGTTCAACAGCCCAAACGCAGATAATAACGCAGGCGACATCACGGCAGTAACGGAGACAATCAAGGTCGGCGAGACAAAGACGGTTTCCCTGACGGTTCCGAGCGAGGTCATCTATACATGGTGGATCGCACCGGTTATCGTAGCGGAAGGCGTAACGGATTTAAGCGCTGACGTACAGGTATCCATCGACGGAAACGATGTGACGGGCGATGTGGATTTTTCCGCGGGCGACGCATGGTGGTATGAGGGAACCGGCGCGTATGACGAGACACAGGCGATTCGTCTTGCAGGCGGTTACAATGAGTGGGGAACCCATTATCTGGAGGCTCCGGTATTTACCACGATCGAGTACACGATCACATTGAACAGTTTAACGGTAGGCGGCGGTGATGATGCGGCAGCAGGCGAGCCGGTTGAATTGACCGGTCCCTTTGAGTTGTATGTCGGCTTCGGCGGCGATGCTGCGGAGAGCGGCGACTGGGGATTCCAGTTCAACAGCCCGAATGCAGACAATAACGCAGGCGACATCACGGCAGTAACGGAGAGTATTTCCGTTGGCGAGACAAAGACAGTTTCTTTAACGCTTCCGAACGAGGCGGTTTATACCTGGTGGCTTGCACCTGTCATTGTGGCAGAGGGTGTAACGGATTTAAGCGCTGACGTGCAGGTATCCATTGACGGCAATGATGTAACGGGCGATGTAGACTTTTCCGCAGGCGACGCATGGTGGTATGAAGGAACCGGCGCGTATGACGAGACGCAGGCGATCCGTCTTGCAGGCGGTTACAATGAGTGGGGAACCCATTATATGGAGTCTCCGGTATTTACCACGATCGAGTATACGATCACATTAAACAGTGTAATGGCAGGCGGTGCAGCACCGGCGGAGGAAGAGCCGGAAGAAGAGGCTTCCGCAGTGGGCGCTGTCGATCTTGGCGGAACCTACAATGCATACCTTGGTTTCCAGACGCCGAAGTTCTCTTTCCGTAACGCATGTGACGACGGAAGCTATGGCAGGGATGTAGAGGCGGATATGGATTATTTCCATCAGGTAACAGGCTGGGACGGCAATGATGCAGTAACGCTTCCCGGTACGTTTACCGATGCGGTGATCGCAGGTAACGGCACCTATACCGTATCTGTTGACGGTTTAAGCTTCCCGGATGGCGAGTTTGCAGATCAGGAGTACATGAATCTGATCTTCTTATCCACGGATATTCCGAACACCGGCGAGATCACGATCTCCGATGTGAAGCTGTCCGTAAACGGCTCCAGCGTAGATCTGCCGAACGGCGCGCTGCTCAGCCCGGATTCCGAGAGCGTAATCAACATGCTGCTCCAGAACATCTGGAATGATGATGTCAAAGAGGTCGGCTATTATGCAGTACCGCCTACAAGCATGAGCATTACCTTCACGGTAAGCGGCTTTAACTATGACGCGGAAGCGCCGGCAGAGGAGCCTTCAGGCGATACCAGCAGCGATGCGACACCGATAGATGATACGACTCCGGCACCGGCGGAGGAGACCACTTCTACTGATACAGAGAAGAGCGGTTCCAACGTTGTTGTCATTGTTGTGATCGTTGTTGTAGTTGTTGTTGCAGCGGCTGTCGCAGGCGTTGTAGTAGCAAAGAAGAAAAAGAAATAATCACTGAGTATTCAGGGAAAACAAAAGAGGCAGAGTCCGCAGCGGCTCTGCCTCTTTCCTTGGTTTCAAAAAAGTAATGTATTTTTTATCAAGTATTGACCGTATCTTAACAATTTTTTTTTCTTTATAATAAATGGTATATATGGAGTAGTTTGTGAGAGACTGCAAAGCGCTCCGAAAGATGATTCTGCGTGCGTTCAGCCGTAGCGTAATCTTTGAAAGAAGATCATGAGGGAGGTAAAAAATGAAAGAAGAATTATCCCCAAGAGAGCAGACCGCAAATAAGCTGTATATTCCGCTTCGGATTCTGATGGTATTATCTGCGGTTTTGCTGTTCTTTCCGGCGATCAATCCTGCGTTGATGATCACAAGCGCAGGGCAGGCGAAGGTAAGCGGGACAGCGTCGCTGTTTACCTGTGCCGTATCCTATGGCAGCCTGACGAACGGCTTAAACCGTGCGTTCCGTGTGGGTTGGGTCAGCCAGGGACTTTTTGTGATGCTGTATGTGGCATGTATTCTGCTGGTGCTTGGAATTGCGGCAGCGGCAGCCGCAGGCTGTATGTCGGCAGGTAACCGCAAACTAAAGAATTTGGGAAATATGATTGCCGTTGCCGGCGGCGTATTGCAGATTGTCGGTTCAGTCATGATCCTGATATTCTATTTCCTGATGCATGATTCCGCGGATATGAGCAAGATCACCATGCAGTTCCCGTCGGCGGTATGGATCTATATTGTGATGGGCGCAGCTGTTTTGTTATTGTCCATTGCGGTCACGATCTTAGTACCGAAAGCGGGCAAGGACGAGCGCTTTGAAATCGAATCGAAATATAAGCTGTTTTTGATGATCATGCCGTTTTTGGTTCTCTGCTTTGCGTTTTCCTATCTGCCGCTGTTTTCGTGGCGTTATGCGTTCTTTGATTATACGGCGGGCGGCGAGATCAGCTGGGACAATTTTGTCGGATTCAAATGGTTTAAGGTGCTGTTCCAGAATGAGGCGTATACAAGGCGTCTGATGACCGTTATGAAGAATACGCTTGCCATGAGCGGACTCGGTCTGTTGACGAGCTGGCTCCCGATGGCGTTCGCAATCTTCCTTACGGAAATGAAAAGCATGAAATGCCGCCGGTTCGTGCAGACGTTTACGACGATCCCGAACTTTATCAGCTGGGTATTGATCTATGCGATCGCGTTTGCCATGTTTAATACGGACGGTTTCATTAACGCCCTGCTCCAGATGTTTGGCATTAACGCTACGGGCAATTATCTGGGCGGGAATTCCCACATGTGGCTAAAGATGCTGGCGTGGGGAACCTGGAAGGGCGTCGGCTGGAGCGCGATTATCTACATATCCGGAATTGCCGGTATCGATCAGCAGCTCTACGAAGCGGCGACTGTGGACGGAGCAGGACGCTTCCAGAGAATGTGGCACATTACGCTGCCCGGTCTGCTTCCTACCTATACGGTCATGCTGATCATGTCCATCGCGGGTATCCTGAGCAATGGTATGGATCAGTATCTGGTATTTACGAATGCACAGAATAAGTATTCCATAGAAGTTCTTGATCTCTATGTATACAATCTGGGTATCGGAAACGGAGATATTCCGCTTTCCACCGTTGTCGGTATGATGAAATCGATCATCGCGGTCATTCTGCTCTTTGTTGCGAATAAGGTAGCGAAGTCCGTCCGCGGCGAAAATATTGTTTAGGAGGTGACGGGCTATGGCGATGACAAAACAGGAAAAACTCGATGCAAAAGCAGAAAAAGCGTATGAGAAAAAGCATAAAAGAAAATATCGGCTGACTGCCGGGGACGTTGTTTTCAATATTTTGAATTATGGCTTTTTCGGAATTTTTACGTTAAGCTGTATTTTCCCGTTCTATTATATTTTTATCAACACGATCTCCAGCCGAAGCGCGGTTGCCAGAGGAGACGTGCTCTTTTATCCGATCGGCGTGACGCTGAAGAACTATCTGGATATTCTGAAAGTAGACGACGTATTCCAGGCGTTCGGCGTATCCGTCGCGAGGACGTTTATCGGTACGGTGCTGATGGTATTGGCGACGGGCTTTATCGGGTATCTGGTAACAAAAGAGGAAATGTGGCATAGAAAACTGTGGTATCGGTTCCTGATCATTACGATGTATTTCAATGCGGGTATCATTCCGTGGTATATGAATATGAACATGCTCGGCCTGACCGATCATTTCATTGCGTATATCATTCCCGGCATCGTGGCGCCCTACAATATCATTCTGGTAAAGACGTATATCGAATCTATTCCGGGTGAGCTGGAGGAAAGCGCGTTTATGGATGGAGCGGGGTATCTGACGGTATTCTGGAAGATTGTCTGGCCGCTCAGCCGGCCGATTCTGGCGACGATTGCGATTTTTGGTGCGGTAGGGCATTGGAATTCCTTCACGGATTCCCTGATCCTGATGCAGAATACACCGAAGCTCTATACCTTGCAGCACTTACTGTATAACTACTTAAATCAGGCGACGAATATCGGAGCGGCGATGAATTCGGGCGATTCGGCGGCGATGGCGGCAGCGGCGGAAATGTTGAATAATAAGGTTATCAAGTATACGGTGGCGATGACTTCTATTATCCCGATCCTGCTCGTATATCCGTTCATGCAGCGTTATTTTGAAAAGGGTATCATGCTCGGTGCGGTCAAGGGATGATCGTTGTCATGGTAATAGAACAGCAGTAACACAAAGAAGGAGGATGAAAAATGAAAAAGATGTTCAAGAAGGTCACAGTGCTGGCATTGGCGTGCGTTATGCTGATGTCCACTGTAGCAGGCTGCGGAGGGAGCGGAAAGGATAAGCCGATCACAATCACGATCTATTCCCAGCTTGCAAACTTTTCCGGTGAGCAGACCGGATGGTCGGCAAAGATATTGAAGGATAAGTTCAATGTCATTGTCAATATCGTGCCCGATCAGGACGGCGTGTTTGAGACGCGTATGGAGGGCGGCAACTTAGGTGATATTGTCGTATTCGGATCGGTCGGTGACGACTATCAGAACGCGGTCAATGCCGGACTGCTTTATGATTGGGAGGCGGATGATCTGCTTCATGAGTACGGTCCCTATATTGAAGAGCACTGCCCGAACGCATTGGAGAACAACCGCAATATGAACGGCGGAACGATCTATGCGATCGGTAATAACCTTGCAACGTCCACGGAAGATATTGATAAGTTCATTTATACGTGGGATTTACGCTGGGATCTGTATAAAGAGCTCGGCTATCCGGAGTTCCATACGCTGGATGATCTGGTAGAAGTCCTTGCGGATATGAAAGAGCTTGCACCGTTAGACGACAACGGCAAGGAGACCTATGCGATCGGTCTTTGGCCGGATTGGGACGGAACGATGGTAATGTATGTAAAGTCCATGGCAAGCGCGTTCTATGGGTATGAGGGCGACTTCCAGTTAGGTCTTTACAATTATGAGAACGGTGAGTTCTACGGCGCGCTGGAGGAAGGCGGTCCGTACATGACCTGCCTGAAGTTCTTTAATAACTTAAATCAGAGAGGTTTGATCGATCCGAACTCGATGACGAATACTTACGAGGAAATGAAGCAGAAGCTGCTCGCAAGCGGATACTTTATGTCCATCTTTGATTACAGCGGCAGCATGATCTACAATGAGAATCATTTGGAGGATAACAGACAGATGTTCCCGTGTGCACCGCTTGATGCAAGCCCGATCGTATCCGGTCTGAGCACACTCGGCAGCAACAGAGTATGGGCGATCGGCGCGAATACGGAGTATCCGGAACTGTGTATGGAGATCATCAACTGGCTCTTCACGCCGGAAGGAACGATGACTTATAACTATGGACCGCAGGGTCTCTGCTGGGATTATGATGAAGACGGTCACCCTTGCTTTACCGAGTTCGGCGAGCAGGCATACTTAGACCGTGAGACCATGATGATCGGCGACTATGAGGGAACCGGTACGTTTAACGACGGCGCATTCGCATTCAATAATACGACATGGACGCTGAGTGCGGATAATCTGGATTCGAACGGCGATAAGTATGATTATCAGACATGGCCTTCCTATCAGATTCCGGCGAAAACCGAGATCGAGCAGGATTGGAGAGATTACACCGGAGCGACGAATAAGCAGGAATACATGGTAGGCAGAGGCGTTTACTCGATCGCACCGATCTCCACGTATCAGCAGAATAAGCTGGAAGGTGAGATGAAGACGAAATGGGAGGCGGTTACGGATGTAATCGTAACATACTCCTGGCGTGCGATCTATGCAAAGGACGATACGGAGTATGATCAGGTCGTAGCAGAAATGATCCAGCTGGCAAATGATTACGGTTATCAGGAGTGTCTGGATCTGTCCAATGAGCAGTCTGCGATCAGATATGCATGTGAGCAGGAATTGAAATGATCGGATAACGGCAGAAGCGCAGGGTATACCGTGCGTTTTGCCTGAAATGAGTCTGTGAGAAGAAAAAAGGGAGGCTGTTCTGACCGGACAGCCTTTCCTTGTCTTACGAGAAGCTAGATTGAAAAATCAAAGATTTTTTAATCGCGAGATTTGTGCAGGTGCGCAAACTCGCGGATTTTAATAAGAGCGGAGGATTATGCATGAGTTTCTTTAGCCCGGAAGGCGCGTTGTACCGTTTTATCACCCGTTTTTGGGACATCGTGAAGCTGAGTGTACTGTGGCTGGTATTCAGTCTTCCGGTCATCACGATCGGAGCCGCGACGGTTGCGGTGTTTTCCGTTACGATGAAGATGATCGACGAATCGGAGGGATATGTCGCGCATCAGTTTGTGAAAGCGTTCAAAGCGAATTTGAGAAACGGCATCCCATTAGGAGCGTTATTTATTGTATGTATGGAGGTCGTCAACTTTGACTTTCAGATGTTCCAAAAAGGGGAAGGCAATCCGATGATGCCGCTGATTTTCGGTATCATTGCGCTGTTTGTATTTATGATGGGGTTTGTGTACGCGTTTCCGCTTTCCGCCCGCTATGAGAATACGCTGTTCCGGACGATCAAAAACTCCGCAGACATTGCGACGCGGTATTTTCTGCGGACGCTCAGTTTATTCTTTATTCTGTTTGTGGAGATTTTATTGATCTTCTTTAACTGGACGACGCTGTTTATCGGCGCGCTGATCGGTCCGGGCTGTATCTGTCTGACAATCTCGGGCTATGCCGTTGTGTTCTTTCGCGAGATCGAGAAAGAGGAAGGCGCCGTGACCTATAAGCAGACGGAGAAGGAAGAGGAACCGCATAAGGGAGAATAAAAAAGGACGCTTTTGCGTCCTTTTGAAGAATCTGCGAAGCAGATTCTTCCGGGCTACGGAATTTCCTGCTTACGAAACTCAGCGGGACTGATACCGACGTATTTCTTGAATTTCTTATGAAAGTAGTCCACGTTTTTATAGCCGACCTGTTCGGCAATTTCATAAACTTTTAAGCGGTTTTCGAGCAGAAGCTCCTTGGAGCGCTCAATGCGCATATGATCCACATAGGAGTTGAAGCTCTCGCCGACGGTTTTATTGAAGATCTTTCCGAGATAGGCGCTGTTGTAACCGAACAGCGGCGCGATCGTCTCCAGCTTGATATTCGTTCTGTAGTTATGGTCAATATAATAAATAATATCGTCCAGCACGCTGTCCCGTGAGGAATTTCCGATCGCGTTCATGATCATTTCAAACTGCTCCGAAAAGAACAGAAGGATTTCGTAGAGATAATATTTCTTATTGATAAAATCGAGCGCCGTTGAGTTCGTCGGAAACGGAATCGCCATGGTATTGTAAATATGATTCATCTTTTCTTTGATCTGTAAATAAAGATCGGAGAGGAACAGTCTGATCTCGTCAATGTCATTGCGCACCTGATACAGATACATTTCAAGCTGGTAGAGCGTTTCCGCTACCTTTTTTCGGTTAAAGGTTTGCAGAAAGTCGATCAGCAGTCCGCAAAATTCATTTAGTTTTTCATTGCAAAGATCCTGATCAATGGCTTCCACATGAGGAAGCTCCTCGAATCCCAGCGTGTGCTGCCCCTGATTGCAGAAGAAGCGCCTGCCGCGCAGGGTAACAGCGTCAAGGTAAGACTCGTTGATGTCCGTGAGATCATGCACGGGGCGTCCGTAGGCGATAAACAGGGAGTCTAGCGGCGAATCTTTCTGAGGGGGGGTGTTTTCGTAATGGTCTAAGAAGTTCTGAAACCGCTCCAGCGCGAAACTGCCTTTCAGAAGGATCACATCTTTATGATCCACTTCAAAATGCTCAAAAAAGTGGGAGCCCTGATTGGTGACTTTTAGAAGCTCGGCAAAGTTGTAGGTCATGTCCCCGCGCTCAACGCTGAAGTTCTCATAAGTTACGATCTGATAGATGTCGGCATTCAGCGAAAATTCTTCCATGCGAAGGTCGTCCGGCGCCGCGCAGCCGGTCACAAGATCGTGAAGGAGGGTATTGCGCGCCTGCGTTTTCAGGCGTTCCAGAGCATCCGTCTTATCCGCATCCGACACAAGCTGCTCCTTGATTTTTTCGAGAGCGGAAGCAAGCTCGTCCTCGTCGATCGGTTTTGTCAGATAAAAATTGACGCCGTTTTGGATCGCATCCTGCGCATATTTGAAGTCGGAAAAACCGCTCAAAATAATGATCTTCCCCTTAAAATCCTGTGTTCGCAGCGCATGGACGACATCAAGACCGCTCATCCTGGGCATTTTAATGTCAAGAAGAACGAGATCAGGCTTTAAGCCAAGGATTCCCCTGAGCGCATCCTCCCCGTTTCCTGCCTCACCCACGCAGGTAAAGCCCATCGCATCCCAATCAATAATACATTTTAAGCCGTTCCGAATGGCTAATTCATCGTCCGCAATGAAAAAAGTATGCATGATCTACCTCATAACATCTGAATCCGGATGACAACGGGAAGTTCGCTCTTTACGCTTGTCGTGGTAAAGTGCAGGCCGTCCCGGTCCTTTGTCCAATGGATCTTTTCATCAAAACCGAGGATGGACACATCCTCGATTAAACCGTGAAAAAGCGGTTTATTCTGGTCGCTGCTGTCCGCCAAAGACTTGATCGTGATTTTTCCGTCCTGCGGATATTTCATGCAGGCCGCATAAAGATACCCGTTTCCGACCGTAAAACGGAAATCTTCGCTTGTATAGCGGTCCCCGGCGGAGTCGCAGAACTGACCGGATGTCTCCGCTGTCGGTCCCTCCTCTGAAAAGCGCCATACATGCGTATTGTAAACGGCTTCCCCGTTTGTGGTGAGCCATGCGCCGATCTCCTTTAAGATCGCCGTGTCCTGTTCGGGGATCGAGCCGTCCGCCTTCGGACCGACATTCAAGAGAAGATTGCCGTTTTTGCTCACGACATCGATCAGATAACAGATGATGTCCTGCGTTGTCTTATAATTTAAGTTGGTCGTGTGACACCAGGAATTATGCGCGATCGCCGTATCCGTCTGCCAGTGATAGGGCTTGGCGTCCGCGAATTTGCCGCGTTCCACATCGACAATGCCGCTGCCGAACATCATTGCGTCATGCTTGTAGCAGATGCCGACCGGAGTGCCCCACTGTGCGCCGCGGTTATAGTAATAGGCGGCAAGTTTTTTCAGGTAGGGCTTCCATGAGACATGCTGTACCCACCAGTCAAAATATAAAATAGCAGGCTGGTATTTGTCAATGAGTTCCGCCGTGCGCACGAGCCAGTCTTCTAAGTATTCCTGCGTCGGGATCGGGGTGTCGGTCAGGCTCGACTGATCGGGCTGTTTTTGAATGGAGGGCCAGTAAAAATCACCGCGCTTGAGCGGTTCTTTGATGTCCGAATCAAAATCCTTTCCGTTTCCCATAAACCAAAGATGTTCCGCGCGGTGGGAAGAAGCGGCGAATGTGATGCCGCGACGGTCAAGCGCCGCTTTCAACTCGCCGATGCAGTCCCGCTTCGGTCCCATTTTGACCGAAGTATATTCGGAAAGCCCGCTGTCGTACATCTGAAAGCCGTCATGATGCTCGGCGACCGGTACGACATACTTTGCGCCCGCTTCCGCAAAAAGCTCCGCCCATGCGTCCGGATCGTAATTCGGCGCGGTGAATAGGGGAATGAAATCCTTATAGCCGAAATCCTTGTGCGGTCCATAGGTCTTTACATGATGCTCAAACTCTTCGCTTCCCTGAATGTACATGTTGCGGGAATACCATTCATTGTTAAATGCGGGGACGCTGTAAAGCCCCCAGTGAATAAAAATACCGAATTTGGCATTTTCGAACCATTCCGGCATCCGGAACCGGGAGAGAGAGCCCCAGTCATCCTTGAACGGACCCTGCGCAATGATCCGTTCAATCTGTCTTAAATATGCTTCGTGTGTCATAATCCTCCTCCATTTTGGCTGTACTTATTTTCCCGACAGAAAGTATTTTCAAAAATGCATCGGAAATCGGAAATTTGTATGTTTCTCGGTCAAAGTCTAGGGCGCGGTCTGGGACAATACCTCCCTGCGCGCTTCATCCTGCGCCATGGCGCCCGCTAAATCGTACGCGTAAATTTTATCATAGTCAAGCGCCTGCAGCCGCGCCCGCATTTCTTCGTGATATTGATAAAAAGCATCTTCATCTTCGGCAAAGACCATGCGCCATGAATAATCCGTAATGACGGAGCGGCATTGGCAGCGGATGATAAAGAGTTCATTGGATTCTTCCTCGGCAACATAATCCACACCCGGAGCGGGGAGGAGCATGTCGTGCGCCGAAAGATAGGATAACGCATCGGTGCTGCCGGTATACGCCTGCCAGTCTAAAGTAAGCGGTGTGGCGTTCGGCTCCTGAAAGGACGGCCAAAGCTGATAGTAATAAGAATAACCGTCCGGCGAAAACTCCGCCGGAGAGACCGCCTTGTAATTGAGTTCGGAGATCCCGCCTGCCCATGTGCCGCCGCCCCACTCCTCCGGGACAGGCGTATCCTGTCGGTTAAACGCCTGCCTTCCGAATTCCGTTAAAACAGGATTTCCGCTATCATCCAGTTCCCATGTGAGCCCCTGCGGCCCGGCGGCGGCGTTGCTGACCTGGGCGCCGTTGATCATGATGCCCTCCGGAGAGTACAGCCAGTCAATAAAAGCGGCAAGGCGCTCCGGGTCTTTGGTGCCGCTGCCGATACAGATCACGGTTTTCTGATTGCCGTAGGGCAGGCAGCAGTTGCTGAATATTGTCAGATCGTCGATTGGCGCAAGCATAAAGCCGCGCCCTTCTTCCATATTGGCAGCGGTATTATAGGCGCGCTGGCACTGCCACGGCCAACAGGAATACAGGATAGAACCGTTTGCGTATTTGTCGAACACATCGCCGTAATTCTGTGTGGAGGAATCTGGATCGACAAGGCCGAGCTGATTTGCGTCAAAATAAAATTTCAGCACGCGGGTATAGATCGAGTCCGGATCGGTCAGATCCTGAAAGTCCGAACCGTCCGCTTTTGCGAGCACGAAGCCGAATTCATCGTAACCGTAATAGCAGCAGGGCTGTTTGACGGCATTCATCATGTTGCTGTCCCAATCCTTAAAAAAAGAAAAGGCGTAAGTCGGCGTACCGTCTTCCGTTTCGGGATAAAGCGCCTGCATGTCCGCCAGAATAGGCAGCAGGTCCTCCAGCGTATGTATGGCAGGATAACCGAGCGCGGCATAAAGATCCCACCGCACATACGGTCCGAACGTCGGATCGAGCACATCGCTCGGCGTATCTGCGGGAAATGAGGAAATCTCGGAAGGAATCGCATAAATTCCGTCGCCGGGGAGCTTGCTGTTTAAGGAGCGGATCGCGGCGTCATAGCGCATGATCTGCGTATCCTGTAAATAATCCGACATATCCAGAATAAGATCGGACGCGACAAGCTCCTGCAGATGCCCTTTCTCTCCGGTCGTGATGATCAGATCGCCCAGACTGCCGGCGGCGCAGCGCATTTCATAAAGTGTATCGCCGCCGCCCGCAACGTTGGGAGCGATAATATTTAACTCCATGTTGAAGCGGTCGCGTACGATTCTGGCAAACCACCCCGACTGGATTCCCTGAAAATTCGCAAGGCTGTCGAAAACGTCCACCGTGAGGAACTCCTCGTAGGGACATGCATCCGGCTCCGCCTGTGCCTTGCCGCAGCCGCTCAGCGTCTGCATCAGCAGTGCGGTGCAGGAAAGCAGCGCGGTCAGCTTTGTCAGTCCTGACGGCTTTCTGCGCGCTCTGCGTCCAAAAGCATGACCGGGGACGTGCCGCGCGGGAATTTGATTGTTTGAAAAGAACGGTATCATAGGAACTCTCCTGGATGCTCTTTTTGATGCCTGCGGCCGCTGCGCCGTCGTTTCGGTTTCCACTCGGAAGACGGCGGCGTTTTGCGTTCCCACTGGGAGGAACTGTTCTTCCGGCGTGTCCGTCTGAAATTCAGGCGGATCGTATCCCTGCGGACCGGTTTATCCACATTGATCCGTCGATAGGCTCTGCTTCGCCCGCGTCTGCGTTTGCGCTCCCTGCGGCGCGATGAAAAATAATAGCGCCTGACATAAGCGATCAGGTAAAGGAGCACGGCGGTCACGACCGCACCAACGACGAGAGCCGCCAGTACCCGTTTGATATTGACAAAAATGACACGCTGTTTTTCGGGTTCCGTCTCCGTCTCGGGTTCCGGAGCGGGCGTTGGTATCGGGGATGGCGAAGTAATGACTTCTTCCTCCATCGTAGGCATATCCCTGAAACTAAACGGCGTCTCCTCAAATTGGAATGGCGCGGTCCGATCGAGAGCAATATCGATTGTCGCCGAGCCGACCGGCTGTCCGTGGTAGGAATAGAGGAGCACGGCGATCGTGTTCTCACTGTCGGTATCATAGGATAAGGTGCAGTCAAGATCCGCAAACTCGATCGAATTGGGAATGACGACCTGATCCTGCTGATTTAGCGATAAAATGGCTTCGGACGAACCAAAAATGTCAATACTGGTCTCAAAGAAGTCGGTGCTGTCAATGGAATAGGCAGTCTCGTTCTGGGCGACGTTGACGGATTGAAAGTTAGTGAAACCATATTCAAACAGCGCGATCGTATCCTCAAACTGATAGGGAGACTCCTCCTTCAGGATGACACAGATGAGGCGTATGCCGTTGCGTTCGGCACAGGACACCAGTGTCTGTCTGGCGCTGTCGGTGTAGCCGGTCTTGGAACCGACAAGATCTTCATATACATAGCGGCTGCCGTAGCGGTTGCCTGCGATCAGGCGGTTGTGGCTTGACATGGGAATCTCGTCCGGCTGCGTATCGGACGGATAAATCGTATAGTAGGGCGTACAAGCCATTTTGCTTAAAAGCTCGGACGAAAAAAACGCGCGGGCGATCAAGGCAAGATCATAAGCGCAGGTGTAATGCATATCGTCGGGCAGACCGTTCGTATTGACAAAATGAGAATTGACACAGCCGAGCTCGGCGGCACGGGCGTTCATCATATCCGCAAAAGCATCCATCGAACCGGCGACATGTTCGCCGACCGCGTTTGCGACCTCGTTGGCGCTGGCGACAAGAACCGCATAGAGCGCCTGTTCCATCGGAATCGCTTCCCGCTCGTCCATGGCGATGTTCGAGCCGTCGCCAGGAACGGAGAAAACAGCGTCATGGGACATGACGACCATCTCATTCATGGCGCTTTGCTCCACGGCGATCAAAGCGGTCAGAAGTTTGGTCGTGCTCGCGGGGTAGCCGGAATCATAAATGTTTTTTGCATAAAGAATCGTTCCGGTGTCAGCATCCATCAAAATAGCGGCATACGCGCCGATCTCCGGTCCCTTCGGCCAGCCCTCGATTTCGTTTGTCTGTACGGGGAGCAGCTTGCGCGCCTCCGCTTCCGCCTCGTAATCGACCGGCTCGTCGGCTGACACCGTAAACGGCGCCGCGGAGAGGAAAAGCACACATAGAATGCCGCTGAATACTTTTTTATAAAAAGGAACGCCGTTTCTTACGGCGCCAATGTTGAAAAAATTACGCATAAAAAATGCTCCGTCGGGTGAAAATCATGTAACCGAAAAACATAACTAAAAATATGATACACTATTTTACCCTAAAACCAAAGAAAAATTGTCCAAAAATTGCAAATTTTTTCGCGTCATCCTATATTTATACTTTTTATTTATAAAAAAAGGGTGTAGAATACAAACGAATCTCGCGGAGAGGGACGGAAACGCCCTTTCGGAGAAATGCAGAGAAGGTTGGAGAAAGGGTGTTGGTGCGATGAGACTTCGCAATATCACCGGTTCGCGCGATGTGATCGCCGAAAGTCCCTATGTTGTGCATGAGCCGCAGCAGTACCGGAGCAGATGGACAGAGCTGTTTGGGAACCGGAATCCGGTCTACATTGAGGTCGGGATGGGAAAAGGACAGTTCCTATATACGCTTGCCGCACAGAATCCGGAACGCAATTATGTCGGTATCGAGAAGTATTCCTCGGTGCTGTTGCGCGCGATCCAGAAAATGGAGGCGGAGGAGCTGCCGAACTTAAAGTTTCTGCGGATGGATGCAGAGTTGCTTCCGACCGTGTTTGCGAAGGACGAGGTCGCAGGGGTTTACTTAAATTTTTCCGATCCGTGGCCCAAGGACAGGCATGCGAAACGGCGGCTCCCGTCCGCGGAGTTCCTTGCGCGCTATGATGAGATTACGGATCCGTCCGCGCAGATTGAATTTAAGACGGATAACCGCGTGTTGTTTGATTTTGCCGTGGAACAGCTTGCGCAGTCGGCGTGGAAAGCGGATGTGATCACTTACGATCTCCATGCGGATAAAGAACTGATGCAGGGAAATGTCATGACGGAATATGAAGAAAAGTTTTCCGCCGCAGGGAATCCGATCTGTAAATATGTACTGACACGCAAACGGGATGCCGGTTAAAGCGTTTCCGTATCTGAAAGAGAAGCGGTTATGAGAAAACCGATCGGCGGGTTCACGCACGGGAGGGAGATACATGTTTGTTTTGCTTTATCTGTTATGGATCATTTTGAACGGGCAGCTGACCGTTGAGATCGCGCTGATCGGACTGCCGGTCGCGGCGCTCGTGTATGTGTTTATCTGTAAATTTATGGACTATCATGTAAGCAGCGATCTGTTTCTTGCGCGGGAAGGTTTGAAGCTGATCCGCTATCTGCTTGTACTGATATGGGAAGTCCTGAAAGCGAATGTGCTGACGATCGGAAAGGTGCTGCGGTTCGGAAAAGAGGCGTCCCCTGCGATCGTGGCGTTTGACGTGGAGTTAAAGACGGAGCTTGGCAGGGCGCTTCTTGCCAATTCCATTACGCTCACGCCGGGTACGATCACGGTATCGTTAAGCGATAATCATTACATCGTACATTGTCTGGACAAGAAATTTGGCGAGGGGCTGGATTCCTCCATCTTTGTGCGGCTGATCACGGATATGGAGAGAGATTATGAGCGTTTTATGTCGAAACGAAATCAAAAAAGCTGACTGCGGGATGAGAAAGGAGCGGGATAAAGATGGATAGTGGGATCAGCGGGCTGGAAGCGGCATATCAGACATTATTTACGGCGGTATTGATCGTGCTGGCGGTCATGATCTTTTTATGCCTGATCCGGGCAATCCTCGGACCGCGCGTATGCGACCGCGTTGTGGCGGTCAATATGATGGGGACGCTCGTCATCGTAACGATCGCGGTGCTCGCATTAAAGCTGGAAGCAGGATACCTTGCGGACATTGGCATGATTTATGCGGTCTTAAGTTTTCTGGCGGTCATTGTCATGACAAAGGTATTTATGGGTATTTACCGGGAGCATAAAGAAAAGAGTACGGGAGGGAAAAGCAATGGCGACGCTTGAGTGGGTGCGTTTCTTTGTGGGAGCGGCGTTTCTGATCGGCGGTCTTTTAACTTTTGCGCTGGAACTGTTAGGAGTATTCCGTTTTCATTATGTCCTAAACAGAATGCAGATCGCAGCGACGGGTGATACGCTTGGGATCGGGTTTTCCCTGATTGGACTGATGATTATGAGCGGATGGAATTTCACGACGCTGAAATTCTTTCTGATCGTCATGCTGTTGTGGTTTTCTTCTCCGGTATCGTCCCATATGATCGCCCGGCTGGAGGTTATGACAAATCCGAATCTTGCGGCGCATTGTGCGCTGCCGGAAGAGCTTGCGGAGGAAAAGAGCGCGGAAGCGGGTGGGGACGACCGCCTGGAGGCGTTTGTGGAGCTTGATCAGGACGGAAAGGAAGAATCAAAATGACGGTTTTTATAAATCTTTTGTTTTTATTTCTGTTGGTGTGCGCGATTGCCGTAAGCTTTACAAAGAATCTGCTGAATTCTATTCTGGTCTATATGTCGTTCAGTCTGGTCATGGCGCTGATCTGGATGATGTTGGAATCGCCGGACTTAGCAATCACGGAGGCGGCGGTCGGCGCGGGCGTGACGACGGTATTGTTTTTGGTCACGTTAAAGAAACTTTACAGCGTGCGCACGGGCAAGGATAAAGAAATTTCCGCGGCGCAGGGAATAGAGGCAGGGATGCCGGAAGCGGTTGAGAGCATGACGGCGGAAAATGCGGCGGCGGGAAAGGAGGACGAGTCCAAATGAATACGGAAAAGAAAAAGTCTTCGTTCCGGGAACGGTTCCGCGCATGGTTTTACGGGGATTCGCAGGTGTTTGACGAGGCGATGCCGATGCGCAGACAGGAAGAGTACCGCCCGGATATAAAAAAGCTGAGAAAATATGAGGAAGATTATGAGCAGATGCGGGAGCGTGTCTATCAGGTGGAGCATAATCGTGAGATGTGGCTGTTCCGGAAATGTTTTGAGGTCATGGGGATTGTATTATGCGTGCTGATGGTCTGCGTGCTGCTCATTGCGGTGTCCTATCTGCCGCCGACGGGAAGTGCGGATAATCCGGCCAATAACGAGGTTTCACAAGTCTATGTTGAGCATGGCGTTATGGATACGGGGGCGGTCAATACCGTGACGGGCATGATCTTATCTTACCGCGCGTTTGATACGTTCGGGGAAACAAACGTGCTTTTTATCGCGGGCTGCTGCGTGATGATCCTGCTTCTTCTGGATCATAAGCTGCAAAAAGATTCCGCGATGGCGAACGACCGCTTTTATGAGCCCAAAAATGATGTGATCCTGCAGCAGGTCGCGCGCATCCTTGTACCGGTCGTTTTCATTTTTTCGATCTATGTGATGCTGAACGGGCATTTATCGCCGGGCGGCGGATTTTCCGGCGGCGCCATGATGGGGGCGGGCATGATCTTATATGCCTGCGCGTTCGGTTTTGATAAGACGCGCCGGTTTTTCAGCGAGCGCGTCTATACGGCGGTAAAGGTCACGGCGCTTGTGCTCTACGGCGTGATGATCACCTACTATTATGTCATGGGCGCGAACGGGCTGGAAAATCACATTCCGCTGGGAACGCCGGGCGCAATCCTGAGCGCGGGACTCATTCTGCCGATCGACCTGGTCGTCGGCTTACAGGTGGCATGTACGATGTATGCGTTTTATGCGCTGTTCCGGCGCGGCGGGTTTTAAGGCGCGGGCGCGGAAAGAATGGAGTGTCTTTATGGGAGAGAATTTGTTTGCAAATTATGGCGAAGTGGTCGCGATGCTGTTGTTCGGCATCGGATTTGCCAATCTGCTCTTACAAAAAAATCTGATCAAAAAAATCATCGGATTGAATATTATGGATTCCGCGATTTATCTTTTTCTGGCGTTAAAAGGTTATATCGCGGGGCGGGTCGATCCCATCATCATAGACGGGGATATGAACGCGGAGCGCTACATCAATCCCGTGCCGAGCGGGCTGGTGCTGACGGGTATCGTGGTGTCCGTGTCCGTGACCGCGCTGATGCTTTCTTTGACAATCCGGTTATATCAGCGTTATCATACGGTCGATCTGGATGAGATTTCCATTCTTTTGCGGAAAGAAGGAAAATAAGGACCGTGTAAACCGTTGCTGTAAAATGTAGGATGAGTGAGGGATGATCATGGATCTGATTTGTAATTTTCCGTGTTTATCAATTGTGTTGTGCATATTGGGAGGAATCGTCAGTTCTGCGTTAAAGGGCAGGGCGGCGAAATACCTGAACGCCGTGATCCTGATGACGGTGACCGCAATGTCGGCGCTTGTGTTTGGTTACACGATCGACACGGGGGAGAGTTTTACCTACATGATGGGGCGCTTTCCGGCGCCGTGGGGTAATGAGCTGCGCGCGGGTGTGCTTGAGGGCGGGATGGCGTTGTTCTTTTGTATCATCATGTCACTCTGTCTGTTTGGCGGACAGGATAAGCTGCGGGAAGAAGTGGAGCCGCAGAAGCTGAATCTTTATTATATTCTGTGCGATCTGCTATTGAGTTCCCTGCTCTCGCTCGTGTATACAAACGACTTGTTTACGGCGTATGTGTTTGTGGAGATCAATACGATCTCCGCGTGCGGACTTATCATGATCCGGCAGACGGGACGGACGATCGAGGCGGCGACGCGCTATATGATCATGAGTCTGCTCGGTTCCGGTATGCTGCTGCTCGGCATCTGTATGCTCTATGATATGACGGGGCACCTGTTAATGGAAAATATTCATCAGACTTTGCGGGAGAGCGTGACGGCGGGACATTTTCATGTGCCGCTCATGATCACAATCGGTATGATGTGCGTGGGTATTGCCATTAAGAGCGCGCTGTTTCCGTTTCATACATGGCTGCCGGATGCGTACGGTTATTCGACGGTATCCAGTGCCGCCATTCTTTCGAGCCTGGTATCGAAAGGGTACATTTTTCTGCTGATCAAACTGATCTACCGTGTGATTGGCTTTGATGTGATCTATGCGAGCAGAGTGACGGATATTCTGTTTGTGTTTGGCGTGGCGGGGATGATCATCGGTTCGCTCTCCGCCATAAAAGAAAATGATATTTACCGTATGGTCGCGTTTTCGTCCGTGGCGCAGATCGGTTATATTTATATGGGTTTCGGACTTGGCACGCAGGCGGCGATGGCGGCGAGTATTTTCCATATCCTTTCCCACGCCGTCACGAAAGCGCTGCTGTTTTTATCGGCGGCGGGACTTGCGGACGCGTCGGGCGGCAGCAGGCGTTTTATCGATCTGACAGGCTCGGCATACCGAAATAAGATCGCCGGCATCGCGTTTGGCGCGGGCGCGCTCTCCATGGTCGGGATCCCGTTATTTTCGGGCTTTATCAGTAAGCTGTTATTTGCGGAGGCGGCGGTGCGCAACAGCGGGAAAATGCTGCCGGCGATGATCGCGCTTGCGGTCAGCACGATCTTAAACGCGATCTATTTCATGAAAACAGTCATCCGGATCTATACACCGGTGGATATGAGGGGAAAGACCATCCCGTTTAAGAAGCACAGACTGTTTACAGCGGCGATGGCATGTTTTATCGTGCTGAACGTATTTTTGGGACTTTATTCCGACTGGATCGTCGATCTGATCCAGACGGGGCTTGAAATGTTTGCATGAGGAGGGAGAGAGGATGAACACATTGTTATTACCGATTCTTTTTCCAATCGCAGCAGGCATTCTGATTCTTGTGACGCCGGGAAAGGTGTTTGCGTTTGGGCGTCCGGTATGGGAACGAAAGGGACTTTGTATCATAACCGGCGGATTGTTTGTCGTGACGGCGCTGCTTGTTCTGAATGCGCTTCTTACGACTACGCCGAGGGATATGCCGCAGATCGCATTCTTTTTGACGAGAAAGCTGCCGATCCAGTTCGGTTTTGACGCGCTCGGACGTGTGTTTGCGGTCATGATTTCCGTCGTCATGCTGCTGGCGGGATTCTTTTCTTTTGTTTATATGAAGCATGAGCAGAGAGAAAAGCGTTATTACGGATTTTATCTGATCGTATATGGCATGTTGAACGGGCTGTGCTTTGCGGACAATCTGATGACGTTTTATCTGTTTTATGAGCTGATGACGATCACGAGCGTGCCGCTCGTGCTGCATTCACAGACAAAGGAAGCCATTTTTGCGGGCTTAAAATATCTGTTTTATTCCTTCTGCGGCGCGTACATGGTACTGTTTGGTCTGTTTTGTTTAAGCCGCTACTGCCTTTCGAATACCCTGACGTTCGGCGCGGGCGGCATTTTAGATAAGACGCTTACAGAGGGGCATGAGACGCTGCTTTTGGTGACGGCGTTTCTGATGATCCTTGGTTTTGGTGTGAAAGCGGGCATGTTCCCGCTCCATGCGTGGCTGACGAAGGCGCATCCCGCCGCGCCCGCGCCGGTATCCGCCGTGCTTTCCGGTATTGTCGTGAAAGCGGGTGTGCTCGGCGTTATCCGTGTTGTGTATTATCTGTTTGGCACGCAGTTTCTCGCGGGAACGTGGGTGCAGTACACATGGCTGATCCTGACGCTTGTTACGATCGTGATGGGCTCGATGATGGCATATTGGGAAAAAGGCTTAAAAAAGCGGCTTGCGTATTCAACGGTCAGTCAGGTGTCCTATATTCTGTTCGGACTGGCGCTGATGCAGCCGACGGCGTTTACGGGCGCCCTCCTGCACACCGTATTTCATGCATTCATGAAAGCGGCGCTTTTTCTGGCAGCAGGCGCGATGATCTATCAGACCGGAAAAAAGAATGTTTCCGAGTTTTCCGGCATCGGAAAGGAGATGCCGATTGTGATGTGGTGCTATACGATCGCGTCGCTCGGATTGATCGGCATTCCGCCGGCAAGCGGTTTTATCAGCAAGTGGTATCTGGCGCTGGGATCGCTGGATTTCGGCGTGCGCGCATTTGCCTATACCGGCGTGATCGTGCTGCTGGTCAGCGCGCTTTTAACGGCAGGCTATCTGCTGCCGATCACGATCAGGGGCTTTTTTGTGGGAGAAGACTATGATTATGGCGCGTTAAAAAAGAAAGAGCCGTCAAAGCTCATGACGGTGCCGCTCATCCTGTTGGCGGCACTGACGCTGCTGCTCGGAATGTTTCCAAACGGGCTGATCTCCTATATCGGGGACATCGCCGCAAATATCATACGGTAGAAGGAGGGAGACAATGAATCCGATAGCTTTATTGATAGTGATCCTGATCCCGCTTATCGGCGGTATGCTTTTGTTTGTTCTTCCCTTTCAGAAGCGGGGGCAGTTTGAACTTTATACGGGAACGGTCGTGCTGGCGTCATCGGTTTTGTTTTTTTTGCTGCTCACGAGAAAACCGGCGGATGCGTTTACCCTGATCAGCTTTGTCAACCGTTTGTCGATCTCGTTCCGGCTGGACGGCATGTCCATGGTGTTCGGCGGACTGATCTCCGGCTTGTGGCCGTTTGCGACGCTTTACGCGTTTGAGTACATGCGGCATGAGGAAAATCGTTTGGGAGAACGGCATGAGCGGAGCTTTTTTGCGTTTTATACGATGACGTTCGGAATTACGCTCGGCATTGCGCTTGCGGAGAATCTGCTGACGATGTACTGCTTTTATGAGATGCTGACGCTCATCACGCTGCCGCTCGTCATGTATACGATGACGCGGGAGGCGATTCTGGCGAGCCGGAAATATCTGTATTATTCGCTCGGCGGTGCGGCGTTCGGGTTCATTGCGCTGATCTTCATCATTGTGTACGGAAGCGTTTCATTCCGCTATGGCGGAAGTCTCGATCAGGAGCTGATCGATACGAGAAGAAATGTGCTGCTTTTGATTTATGTGTTTGCGTTTTTCGGATTCGGCGTGAAGGCGGCGGTCTGCCCGTTTAACGCATGGCTTCCGGCGGCGAGTGTTGCGCCGACGCCAGTCACGGCGCTCTTACACGCGGTTGCCGTTGTCAAATCGGGCGCGTTTGCGGTTCTGCGGCTGACCTATTACTGCTTCGGTGCGGCGTTTCTGCGCGGCACGTGGGCGCAGAATGTCGTGATGACGGCGGCGGTCGTCACGATCCTGTACGGCAGCACGCGCGCGGTGAAGGAGACGCATTTGAAACGGCGGCTTGCGTATTCAACGATTTCGAACCTGTCTTATATTTTGTTCGGCGCGACATTGATGTCGCCCGCCGGATTTGTGGGTGCGCTCTCTCATATGGTCTTTCATGGTATTATGAAGATCTGTTCTTTTTTCTGCGCGGGGGCAGTCATCTGTCAGAGCGGCAGGACCTATGTGTATCAGCTTGACGGCCTCGGCAGAAAGATGCCGCGTGTGTTCGGGATGTTTACGCTGGCATCGCTGGCGCTGATGGGCGTGCCGGGATTGTGCGGTTTTGTGAGCAAGTGGAATCTGGCGTCGGCGGCGTTAGAAAGCGGAAATCCGATCGCTTATGCCGGCGTGGGAGTGCTGTTGTTATCCGCGCTGCTTACGGCGATCTATATGCTGAGCGTTGTGGTGCGTGCGTTTTTTCCGCAAAGAGATATTTCCTATGCGGCAATGGAGGGGATCCATGATCCGGGCTGGTATATGCTGGTGCCGCTTTTGGTATTCTGTATCATGATCGTGGTTTTTGGGGTGTATTCCACGCCGTTTGTTGATTTTTTGATGTCGCTGGCGTGAGAAACAACTCCGAAGTTGATGCCAATGGGTGTTTCGGTAAGAAATATGAAAACTCATGCGGCGGGACAATTCGGACAGGGAAAGGGATGTGATGGTGATGACGGGAAATCCGACGCCTGCAATACTTGTTTTTTATCCGATCCTGACGGCATTTGCCGTGTATGTGATCGGGCGTGAAAATAAAAAGATCCGGGATCATGTCGTACAGCTTGTGGCGGCGACGGAACTGATTGCATTTGTGATCGTGGCGGCGCTTTTTCATGAAACGGACGGGTTATCGTTTGCGTGGAACGGATTTGCTGGTTTGGGGATTCATTTGACGCTGGACGGTTTCCGCGTGCTTTACGGTCTGATCGCGGCGCTGATGTGGATGATGACGGCATTGTTTTCCGGCGAGTATTTTGCACATTACCGCAACCGGAACCGTTATTATTTCTTTTATTTATTGACGCTGGGAGCGACGGTGGGCGTGTTCCTCTCGTCGGATCTGTATACGACGTTCCTGTTCTTTGAACTGATGTCGTTTACGTCCTATGTGTGGGTTGCGCATGATGAAAAGCCGGAGTCCCTGCGCGCGGCTGCCACGTATCTGGCGGTAGCGGTCATCGGCGGGCTTGTCATGCTTATGGGGCTGTTTCTGCTGTATCGGGCGGTTGGCACGCTGGATATGGCGTCTCTCTATGAGGCGTGCGCTGCGTGCGGGGATAAGCGTATGCTGTATGCGGCGGGCATTTGTCTGTTGTTTGGTTTCGGCGCGAAGGCGGGCGCGTTCCCGCTGCACATCTGGCTGCCGAAAGCGCATCCGGTCGCGCCTGCGCCCGCGTCGGCGCTGTTGTCCGGCATTCTGACCAAGTCGGGTATTTTCGGCATTCTGATCGTAAGCTGCAATGTGTTTTCACAGAATGCGGACTGGGGCGCGCTCATTCTGACGCTGGGACTGGTCACAATGGTGCTGGGGGCGGTGCTTGCCCTGCTCTCCGTGGACTTAAAAAGAACGCTTGCCTGCTCGTCCATGTCACAGATCGGTTTTATCCTTGTGGGAGTCGGGATGCTCTGCATCTTAAACGGCGGGGGGAACGGCGTTATGGATGCGGAGGTCGCGGCGCGCGGGACGCTGCTCCATATGGTGAACCATTCGCTGATTAAGCTGGTGCTCTTTATGGCGGCGGGCGTCGTATTTATGAATGTGCACAAGCTGAATCTGAACGATATTCGCGGATTCGGACGAAAAAAACCGCTGCTGCATCTTGCTTTTTTATCCGGTGCGCTTGGGATCGCGGGCGTGCCGCTGTTTAACGGTTATATCAGTAAAACGCTGCTGCACGAGAGTATCGTGATGGCGGCGGAGCGCGCGTGGTATGCGCCGCTCGGAGACTGGGTGGGAGCCGCGTTCCCGTTTGGTTTTCAGGTGAATGCATTTACGCGTTTTCTGACGGGTCCGCACATGCTGGAAGCCGTGGAATGGCTGTTTCTTATAAGCGGCGGACTGACGGCGGCTTATATGCTCAAGCTGTATATTTGTCTGTTTTGGGAGAAAAATAAGGATGTGGAAGAGCAGGCGCGCTTTGACGGCATGAGAAATTATATGAATAAAAAGAGCGCGTTTGCGATCGCGGGAAGCGCCGTGCTGCTTCCGGTCATGGGCATGTTCCCGTATCTGATCACGGACAATGTCGGCGTGTTCGGCGAAAGCATTCTGCATGTGGCTGCAGAACAGGAAAAGATTTCTTATTTTGCGGCGGTGAGCTTAAAGGGCGGACTGATTTCGCTTGCCATCGGCGTTTTTGTGTATTTCGGCGTGGTACGGACGTTTTTGATGAAGGAGGAAGAGGACGGCGCGCAGGTCTATGTCAACCGGCTTCCGGCATGGCTTGACCTGGAGAACGGGGTATACCGCCCGCTGCTCCTAACGGTGATACCCGCCGCGCTCGGCTTTGTCTGCCGTGTTCTGGATACGCTGGCGGACGGCATTGTGATCGTGCTCAGAAAGACGGTATTTCGTGAAAGTCCGATCCCGCATGAGCGGGAGGAAGGGACGATCCTTACCGACATGGCGGGATCCGTATGCGACGGTTTCCACCGCCTGCTCAACGTGACGTTCCGCAGAAGGCATCCGAAGACGCTTGAGAGCAGCTATCGTCATGTCATTGCGGTAAAGCGTGAGGAGTTTCGCGAAAATAATGTGTTGATTGCGCGCAGCTTATCGTTCGGTCTGCTGCTGTTCTGCGCGGGATTTTTGTTTACGGTTATTTATCTGCTTTTCAGAACGTAGGGCGGTATGATACAATGAACATATGGTAACGGAACGGAGGACATGTCAGTGAAAAAGATTTTTGCCCTGTGCAGACAGTACCGGGAAATCATTCTCTATCTGATCGTCGGAGTGATGACGACGATCGTGAGCTGGGCGGCATATGCGGTTTCCAAGCTTTTTCTGAATATAGAAGATCCGATTCAGATGCAGGCGGCGGTGGTGATCCGCTGGACGGCGGGAGTGATATTCGCCTATTTTACGAATCGCGCCTATGTGTTTCAGAGCAAAGAAACAAACCGGCTCAAAGAAGTGCTCTCTTTTGTCTCCTCGCGTCTGGTCACATTGTTTTTAGAGACGATCATCATGCAGACGCTGCCGTCGAAATTCGGTGTGAACGACTGGATTGCAACGTTTATCGCCGCGGTGGTCGTAACCGTCACCAACTATGTGCTCAGTAAATTTATCGTATTCAGAAAGAAAAAAGAGGATTCCTGACATGGACAAAAAAGAACCGAATATCAAAAAAGAATTTACGCTTGGCTTTTCGGCGCTGGCGGTCAATACCGTCGTTCTTTATGCGGGGGTTTTTCTTTTTTCCCTCCTCTATAAGGCGGGTGCGAAAAGCGCGCAGCTTATATCGGCGGACGGTCCTTCATGGAGTTCGGAGCAGACGTTTTTTGTGCAGCCGGCGTTGGGGCTGTTCGGCATTTTTCTTTTGTTTGCGCTGAAAAATGTGTATGATCTTCGTTTTTATCATATTCAGCGGCAGGCGCGCGACGACCGTGCGAAGTTAAGGCGTGTGGCGGAGTGGATCGTCTATGTGCTGGTGATGGTGCTGCTTGTCGCGCTGATCTTTCTATGCTTTAGCTGCGGCAAGAATTTTTTTGATACCTATACGTTTGAGAGCGCGGGGCTGGGCAATGCGGCGTATTCTCTGCTTTATTTCGTGACACCGCTTCTCTATGCGATTCATGCGATCGTCAGAGTCATTTTGAAGAAGGCGGGCGTCTGGACGGAAGAGGCAAAGCCGCAGACGCGCGCACAGCGGCGCAGGCAGGAGCGGGACAAAGCGAAGAAGCCTGGGAGAAAGTAAACGAAGAAGGGCAATATCCGTCATGGACGAAATCAAGAACATTCCATGGAAACAGCAGGGTTGTTTGAAGCGCGTTCGAAAGGGAGCAGACAGGAGCGCGATCGGGCGAAGAAGTCCGGAAAAAATAAACGGAACGGAGCGCACATCATACATAAAAGGCAGGGAAGTCATGAAAGTCATCGGAAAACAGAGAAACAGCAGAATGTGCTTTATCTGCGGGATGGATAACCCGATCGGATTGCGGGCACAGTTCTATAATATGGAGGACGGGAGCGTCATGACGCCGTTCGTGTTCCGCAGAGAGCATCAGAGCTTTCCGGAGCGGGTGCACGGCGGACTGGCGGCAACCATGATTGACGAGCTCGGACTGCGGGCAATGTGGGCGAAAGATCAGTCGGAGGAATCCTTTGGCGTGACGATGTCGCTGTCGGTAAAATATCGTAAACCCGTTCCCTATGACGAGGAGCTGTTTGCAAGGGGGATTGTGGTAAAAGAGTCGCCGAAATTCGTAACGATTGACGCCGGAATCTATGACCGGGAGGGCAGGCTGCTCGTAAACGGAGAGGCTGTGTATATCAAGCTGAACCCGGAGCAGATCGTCAGCGAGGCGGTGGATACGCATGAAGAGATGTGTTATCTGTTAGAGGATGAGGTGCGGGAGCTTCCGTTCCATTGATATTCAGGGGCGAAAAGTCCTGTGGTCAGATAGGCGTTAGCAGATGCAGAGAAGAAATGATGCGTATCTTGTCGGGCGGCGTTTAGAAACAGGGGGATACCGGAACATGAGAACGATTCAGACAGCGGATGTGACCGCCGCGGTGAGGGAAATGTGTATCGAGGCAAATCATTTTTTAACGCCCGATATGAAAGAGGCGCTTACGCGGGCGGCAAATGAGGAAGCGTCCGATCTCGGCAGACAGATTTTGGGGCAACTGAAAGAAAACTTGAAGCTTGCGGGCGAGGAACAAATACCGATCTGCCAGGATACGGGAATGACGGTTGTTTTTATGGAAATCGGACAGGACGTGCATTTTGAGGGCGGAAGTCTGGAGGAAGCCGTCAACGAAGGCATCCGGCAGGGATATACCGGGGGTTATCTGCGCAAATCCGTTGTGCGCGATCCGCTCATCCGCGAAAATACAAAGGACAATACGCCGGGCGTGATCCATTATCAGATCGTGGACGGCGATCAGGTGACGATCACGGTCGCGCCGAAAGGCTTCGGAAGCGAAAACATGAGCCGCGTCTTTATGTTAAAGCCCGCGGACGGCTTAGAGGGAGTCAAGAACGCGGTGCTCACGGCAGTGCGGGACGCGGGACCGAACGCCTGCCCGCCGATGGTGGTCGGCGTCGGTATCGGCGGCACGTTTGAGAAATGCGCGTTTCTTGCCAAAAAAGCATTAACGCGTCCGGCGGGTTCTCATTCGGATATTCCCTATGTGCGCGATCTGGAACAGGAATTGCTGGAAAAGATCAACAATCTGGGGATCGGACCGGCGGGGCTTGGCGGCAGTACGACGGCGCTTGCCGTCAATATCTTAACGTATCCGACGCATATTGCGGGACTGCCGGTGGGCATAAATATCTGTTGTCATGTGAACCGCCATGCGGTGAGAGTGTTGTAACGCGGCATTGGAGGATGAATTATGAAAGAATATCGGCTCACCGCGCCCTTTGCGAGGGAGACGGCAAAACAACTTCGCGCGGGCGATTATGTATATCTGACGGGAACGATCTACGCAGCGCGCGACGCCGCGCATCAGCGGATGCAGGAAGCGCTTTCTAAAGGGGAGGGGCTTCCGTTTGACATCAAGAATAATCTGATCTACTATATGGGACCGTCGCCTGCGCGCGAAGGCAGACCGATCGGCTCCGCAGGTCCCACCACGGCAAGCCGCATGGATAAGTACACGCCGGAGCTGTTAGATTTAGGCATGATCGGTATGATCGGCAAGGGAAAGCGTTCCGATCAGGTACATGACGCGATCAGGCGAAACGGCGCGGTCTATTTTGCGGCGGTCGGCGGCGCGGGCGCGCTGCTGTCAAAGTCCATCACGGCGTCGGAGGTAGTCGCTTATGACGATCTCGCTACAGAGGCGGTCCGCAAACTGGAGGTAAAAGACTTTCCGGTGATCGTTGTGATCGACAGCGAGGGAAACGATCTGTATGAGACGGCGGCTGAGGCATACCGGAAAGAGGCGTGAGAAAGGTGTGTGCGGAAAGAGCTGTTTCTGAATAGAGGCGTTCGCCATAGGTTTACAGGGCGGACCGACGGAAAAACGTTCCGGGGAAAGAGTTGTAAACGATGGAGTGATGGGAGAAGGTCATGAGACGAATTGTGGCAATGGTGCTGAGATTATTTTTGAAAGCGCCATACTTCTTATTCCGTATCTGGTTATGCGGCAGAAAAAAACCGATTGATTATGCATATAGTTACCGCGTCATCCGTCATGTGTGCAAAAAGGCGAATCATGCGGGGCGCGTACGGATCGAGGCGCACGGATTAGAGAATCTGCCGGCGGAAGACGGTTTTATTTTTTTCCCGAATCATCAGGGGCTTTATGATGTGCTGGCGATCATTGATTCGTGCGAGCGCCCATTCGCGTTTGTAATTAAGAAGGAAGCGAGCGGCGTGATCCTCTTAAAACAGATCGTGGAGGCGACGGGCTCCCTGTCCATCGACCGCGAGGATCTGCGCCAGTCCATGCAGGTGATCCACGAAGTCACGGAGCAGGTGCGCGCGGGCAGGAATTTTCTTATTTTTGCGGAAGGAACGCGCAGTAAACGCGGCAATCAGATGAACGAGATGAAGGGCGGCAGTTTTAAGAGCGCGGTAAAAGCGAAATGCAGCATCGTACCGGTCGCGCTCATAGACGCGTTCCGCCCGTTTGATGAAAAATCCATCAAACCCGTCACCGTGCATGTCACCTATTTGAAGCCGATCCCCTACGAAGAATATCAGGGCATGAAAACGAACGAGATCGCCGAGCTGGTGCGCGCACGCATCGAGGCGTCCATTGCCGGGCAGACAGCAGGCGGAGGTGAAGCAGGAGGACCGCATCATTACGCGTAATAGGAGGGGTGCGTCATGATCTATCTCTCACAGTTTACTTTTCCCGATGTGGAGGAAGAATATGATTTTTTAATGGGAATCAGGCGCACCTGCTACGATACGTTTTATCCGTTTCAGGTGCTTTCCAGACATCGTCTGCGGCAGCTCGACTTTGAGACGGTCACGATTCTTTATGGGGGAAACGGTTCGGGAAAATCGACGGCGCTGAACGTGATGGCGGAGAAGCTCGCGCTCTCGCGGGATACGCTCTATAATAGAAGTAATTTTTTCGAGGACTATACCAAACGGTGCACTTATCGGCTGGAGTCGGGGAAAAGGGTGAAGAAAGGCAGGATCATCACGAGTGATGATGTATTTGATTTCATGCTGGATCTGCGCACGATCAATGAGGGCGTCGATAGCAGGCGGGAGGAAATGTTTGACGAATATATGGAATTGAAATATTCACATTTCCGGATGCGTTCGCTGGAAGATTATGAACAGTTAAAAAAAGTAAACAACGCGCGGAGCAGAACGCAGTCCAAATATATCAGGGAAAATCACATGGATAATGTGCGGGAGCATTCGAACGGTGAGAGCGCGTTTGCTTATTTTACGGAAAAGATCACGGAGAACGGATTATTTTTGCTCGATGAGCCGGAAAATTCGCTTTCACCCGGCCGGCAGCGCGAGCTTGTGCAGTTTGTGGAGGATGCGGCGCGTTTTTACGGGTGCCAGTTTGTCATCGCGACGCACTCGCCGTTTGTACTTTCCATGCGGGGCGCGAAAATTTACGATCTGGACGAGGAGCCCGTGGATGTGAAACGGTGGACGGAATTGAAGAATGTCCGGGCATATTATGATTTTTTCAAGGAGCATGAACGGGAATTTGGATAAGGATTTTCGTGTGGAATGCAGTCATGTGCGATACGGCATACGGCGGCGCGCCGCGTTTCTGAATACGCTTCCGTCTATGCGCGCCCTCCCATGCGCGAAAAATAGAAGTTGACAAATAAAGCAGACATTAGTATAATTACTGTTGCGTTAGGAAACAACGGAATCTGTTTGAAAAGAAGCATTTTCTGCATATTGGTAGCGGATGAAATTCAGACTGTGGAGAAATACTCAAGAGGCTGAAGAGGCGCCCCTGCTAAGGGTGTAGGTCGGGCAACCGGCGCGAGGGTTCAAATCCCTCTTTCTCCGTTTCAAGCATTTTGTATGAGCTGCCGGGCAGCAGGGATTCCGGGTAAAAGAGGTATCGGGAGATACTTCTTTTTTATGTCTCGTTTTTGTGTGATTGCTTTATTATCTACCGTTAAAAGCTTGTCGTAAAATTTTTGAAAAATCGTAAAAAGAGCAAAGAAAAATCGAAAAAATTGCGGAGAAAAATGCGCAAAATGCATTGACAAATCAGTGCAGAAGATGGTATGATAAAACTCCACCGTCAGTTATGACTGTGAGACAGCGCCCTTAGCGGGGCGCTTCATTTCCCCTTAAAACGGGGAAGACAAACACGGATCCTAGCACCGTTTTTTACAGGAAGAAACTCCATGGAATGCTTTTCTATTCCATATTATTCGGGGTCAAAATTTTTTCAAAAAAGATGTTGACAAGAAAAAGAGTGCGTGCTAGTATATCACTGTTGCGGTCCGACCGGAAGGCGGGGCGCAGATGGACCTTGACAAATAAACAGTAATGCAACCCTGAAAATTCCAAAAAAGATTTTCAGAGAGTTCTTAAGAACAACCTAAGGACAGTAAAACGGACCGGAAGGGAAGAGATTCCCGGAAGGGAAAAAGCCAGAGAGACTGGCAGGATCAAAAAAAGCTTGGAAAAACGGGAGCGGTTAGAAAAACTTTGTTTTCCTAATCGTGAAATTTTTTCGAAGAAAAGAGAGAAAGAGAACGGGAAAATGTAAAAAACGCTGTTTTTTACATTTGAAAGTTTTTTCTCCGAAAAAAACTTTCAAATTCGAGAGTTCGATCCTGGCTCAGGATGA
>JAMPAG010000019.1 GCA_023667365.1 bacterium
CATTCCGTAACTCCGCGTACTCCACACCCGTTTTCAGACAGCCCGCATCCAGCTTTGCATGGTAGAACCGCACCCGTTTCGGGAGTGACGCAACGTCATTCTCTCCGTCATTGTTATCCGGCTCCAGATCAAAAAGCTCTCCGTCTTCCTCATCAAGATACACATCCATCCGGATACCGTGCTTATCCGTATTCTCTCCCGGTACGGCGCGCTGTGGGGTGACTTTCAGCTTTCCGATCTTCCTGCCTAAGATGCATTCGAGGATGCCAGGCTGTTGGCTAAAAAGTCGTCCACCAAGTTCAGTTCTTCCAGTTTTCTTACATTTCGCATTCGTTTCCTCCTGTTCCCATAGTGCAGGAAAACAGGAGACTGCCCGTCCCTTTTTCTTTCGTGCACTATGCCTTTCTAAGTTGGTTGTGGATAAAAGCATAGATTACAAAAGAATGCCTGTTTGAATAAGCATTTAAGAAACGGCAGAGTGCCGCCTGATGCGGATTGTCCGAAGATTGGCTGACCGCATTCGGCGCACGGTATCCCTACCGGATGCCGCATAAACCCAATGCGCATAAGACAGCCTTTAACAACTCCGTCAAAGAATGTATGCTTTGTGCTGATTATACAAACCCTCGTAGAATAAGTCAAGAAATTTGGGTAAAAACTACAGCGCGCGGTATTTTTTTACCATTTTTACAATATAATAAACACCCGCGATCCCGCCGCTGACCGCTCCTGCAATCAGAATGCCCTCAATCGTAAAATGCAGATAGGACAGCGTGATAAAGCTGATGATGAGAAGCAGCAGCACGACATACCCTGCCGTGCAGCCCACCATCAGAAAAAAACATAAAATATCTTTGATAATGTCCCGTGCGGAAATGCGCCCCTCATCCCGCACGGTCCTTCTTTTCTTTTTTTTCATGGAACTCCTCTTTTCACACGATAGAATGATAAAACCTGCGAAGCACGTCAAACGCCATTTTACGCTTCCCGTCCTTGGAAATCAAGCCCTTGGTATTGTAATATTTCTGCGTGACGGCTGTTCTCCGCGGGCAGCGGAAATCCCGCAATATCCAGGGCGCCATTCCCTTGATATAATCTATTTTACCGATCTGCTCCACCTGCTTTTCGTAGATATACGCCTGACAATCCTCCGTTCCTTTGTCGGTGACCGTCCCCCTGAGTCCCGCGCAGGCGTCCGCGCCAAATTCCGTGATGATGACCGGCTTCTCCGGATGACTGTTTTCAAACAGCGCCGGCAGCGTGCTAAAATCCGCGACATACCACCCGCAGTACTCGTTCAGACCGATGATGTCAAGGCACGCTTCCAGCCGGTCCTCAATGGCATTCTTGGCAAAATTGACAAGGCACGCCGCAGAGACCGGTCTTGTCGGATCCGCTTTGCGGGCAGTATCCGCCAGCGCCCCCATAAATTTCAATCTGGCATCCGTATCCTGATTCTCGTTTCCCACCGACCAGATGATGACGCTCGCGCGGTTAAAATCCCTTGTAATCAGCTCGCGAAGCTGATTTTCCGCATCCCGGTACGTATCCTCGTTATCAAACTGAATATTCCAGTAAACCGGAATCTCCTCCCAGAGCAGAAGTCCCGTCTCATCGGCAAGCTGCGCCATTTTTTCGCTGTGCGGATAATGCGCAAGGCGCATAAAATTGCATCCGAGTTCTTTCGCGGCGCGGATATGTTCCATGCGCTCCTCATCGGACAGCGCCTTGCCGTTTGCGGCGCTGTCCTCGTGAAGACAAACGCCCTTTAAGAAAATCGGTTTCCCGTTTAAGAGAATGTCCATGCCTTTAACGCGAATCTCCCGAAATCCCACACGGTCGCTGACACGATCTTTTCCGCAGCATAAAGAAACATCGTATAGCTTCGGGCACTCCAGCGACCAAAGTCCGGGCGAAGCCTCAAACACAAGTTCGCCGACGCCGTTTTCTACCGCGATCTCCTGCCGTATATGAAGCTCGTCGATCGTGAAAACCGCCGTCTCGCTGACCGCCTCGGAAAGCGCGATCCTCACACGAATCTTCCGAAAACCGCTGTCCGGCTCCAGCGCAGTCTCAAACCGCCTGATATGAACCGCAGGCACGCGGATGATCTCTATATCACGGTAAACGCCCCCATAGTTAAACCAATCCGTAACAACGGTCGGAACCTGTTTCTCCCGCCTCGTGCTGTCCGCCTGGATCAGAATGCGGTTGCTGTGCGCAAGCAGCTCCGTTATGTCAAAATAAAACGGCGTAGAACCGCCCCGATGCATTCCGACATAAGTTTTGTTTAAGAACACCCTGCAAAGGTAATTTGCCGCGCCGATCTTTAAGAATACGCGCTCGTCCTCCTGCTGTTTTTCAAAAAAGAAGGTACGCGTAAAAATCATGCTGCCCTCATAAAGCAGATACATGCGGTCCACCGTATTCGGACAGCACGGCAGCGTCATCCTGTCCCACTCGTCAAAAGAATAATCCACAGGCAGAAGATTCCCGCCCTCGTCATAACGCTGTTCCTCGTACCACTTCGCGCCGATACAGGTATCGTACTGATCCACGGCATAATGCCATTCCCCGTTTAAGGATTCTTTTCTGCGGAACCTGTCATAAATCATATCGTCGGCATTGGCACGCCTTAACGCCTGTTCCTGCTCTCCCATGTCCGTTCTCCTCCCTGTTATCCGCTTTTCGCCCATACGCTCCGCCCGTCGTCCGTGTAACCGCAGAGCACGCGGCATAAGCAGCTGTTTTCAAAATCAAACGCCTCTCCCACAAGCGCCGTCACACCGGACAGCGATAAGTCTGTGCTCCCGTACACCGGCGTATTATCCGTATTCGAAAATACGATCCACTCCCAGGCGCCCTCCGTGTCCGGCGCATCCCGCTCTGCCGCCGCATCCGGCGATACCTCCGGCGCTTCTGTCCTCACATACGATGCCTTCGGCGGCGCTTCCGCCCCCGCATACGATGCCTCCGGCGGTGCTTCCGCCCCGATCGGAACGCCGTTTACCACATCAAAGCGGTACACCCGCCCGTCGGCGCGCGCCTCTCCCGCATACGGCTCCGGCGACAGTACCGGCCAGTCGTTAATAAAATACATCCTCCGCACGACCATATAATGCATACGATAGGAACGTTTGTCTTTCTTACTTGTCGGCTCATGCACGAGCGCCGCCGCGCCGTCCCTCATATGATGCACAAAATAATACGAACCATCCGGCACGTTATAAAACGGCACGCCGTGCCCCGGTCCGCGGAACCCGTCAAAACGCCATTTCCGGCAATTGACAGACTCCTTTCTTACTCCCTGTTTTGTCCGTACTTCCAGCGTACGCGGCTTTTTCTGTTCACAAGAATCCGCGTACGGCTCGCTTGCAGAAAAACAATAACTTCCCGCAAGCTTCGTGCCGAGTGATTCTCCGTTCAGATTTCTGCCGTCTCTGTCCCGGTAAGGCCCCTCAACCCTGCGGCTCAGTCCCACGCGGATGTCATAATCGTCCCCCAGCCATCCGTACGAAAGAAACAGATAATAATTGCCGTTTTGGGGATTGCGGATCACTGCGGCACCCTCCGGTCCGTCAATATAGGAGCCCGCCGGCTTATGCGCGATGAGACGCCCCAGCTCATGCGCGTCCCCCGACAGGGCAAGCCCCGTTTCCCGTGCAAGCTCTTTAATATAGATCCCGCCAAAAAAAGAACCGTATATCAGATATTTCTCTCCGTGCGGATCATCTACCACATGCGGATCGATCGCGTTCGGATACGAATTGTCCGTCCCCCAGGTATCCACAACGACGCCCCTGTTTTCAAACGGTCCCTCCGGATTATCCGCTACTGCGAGGTAAATGCGCGACTCCGAGCTTCCGAACGCGCGCGTCGCCGAATAATACAGACGGTACTCCCCTCTCACATACTCTGCAAACGGCGCCCAGAATCCCGGCGTCGGCGCATAACGCCCGTTATCTCTTGCTTCCGCAATCGCCGCATCGGAGAGCGCATACCCGACAAACTTAAAATTGATCAGATCCTCGCTTTTTCGGATCGGGATCCCCGGACGATACTCGGAAGTAATCGCACTGTCCGTCGCATAAGAATAATAATAACCGCTCATCGGATCATAAAACATGGACGGATCATGGGACTCAAACAACGGGTTTCGATCCCTGTCATGACAATTCAGCCGAAACCCCGGCCGCATCATCGTTTTCCTTCTCACTAAAGACTTTTTTTCCATTCTGTCCCTCCATGCCCTGCGGCTTTTTTTATTCGTACACCCTGCTGCCCCAGACCGTCACCTGATTTTCGATTCCCATCGCGGTAAAAACGACCGTCTCAATATTCGTATTCTCCACCGCCATTTCCAACGTGACGCCGCTGTAAGATACGCCATCAAAATGTAACGTGATATACGGCGTCCCCGGCTCCAGCGTCCAGGTACCCGTGTAATCGCCGCTGATCTTTCCGTCCTCCGTCAGCGTGATAAACTGCGGCTTTTTCGTTTCCAGACTCTCATAATCGATCTCCAATTCATGGATGATCATCTCATAATCGCCCGCAACCTGCGATACAGATAATCCGTTCTGCGGCAGGCTCTCGCCCACGGTCTGATACGGCGCCGCCACAAGCCATCCTTCTTTATTGACGAACAACTGGTGCACTTTCACATAATGCCCCTCGGTACCGTTGCTCGTGCGCGTATGGAATATGATATAAGCGCGCCCGTCCTCATCCACAAATGCGGAATTGTGCCCCTGCGCTACCTGTCCGGAAATAAAGTTTCTCCACTTGTAGCCGCCGAAAAGCCGCACACCCCTGCTCATATTAAAGTTCATGGCATACGTATCAAAAAACGCATCGTTTCCGAGCGCGTCCACATAGCCGCCGTCCGGCGTTTCCGAGCGGTATACCCGGATGTTATAGCCGCGCGCCGCCTCTAACCCGCCGTAGGAAATAAACAGGTAATAGTAATCGCCGATCTTTTCAATATAAGACGCTTCGCCCGACACATACATGCCGCCCGCGATCTTTTTACCAAAATAAGCATCGGAATGAATATCCGTCTCATAGCTGACCGAATAATCACGCAGTCCCGTCTCCTCGTCCAGCGCCAGCATGAAAATGCCGCCCGACCAGGAACCGTAGGACATCCACAGATTTCCGTCATCGTCGTAGAACACGCAGGGATCAATACAGTTCGGATACATATCTCCCCATTTATGATTGTCCACGCCGTTTGTCACATAGCGCTCCGGAATCTCATCCTCCCCCGTCACAAGCGGCGCATCCGTCTCGGCGTAATCCTCCGCATTAAAACCGCCGTACACGATCGTTCCCGCATAATCATACGGTCCCTCGAACGCATCTGCCGTTAAAAGAACAATGTTGGATTTCCAATTGTCCCCGTTTGCGCTCAGATACATGCAGTATTTCTCCATCGCCGTGTTATAGATGACGTCCGGAGCCCAGAGATAACCGTTCCACCCGTTGGCGTTATTGTCTAAATTCCATGCCCGGATCTGTTCCTTGACGTCCTCCGTAAAATTGCCCTGAATCACGCCGTCCCGACTCGTCCAGTCCGTCAGATTCTGGGACACCGCCCCGCAGAGGAAACTGCCGACAATATAATAGGTGCCGTCCAGATCACGGAAAATGGACGGATCATGGCAGGTCACTTTCTGCGCCAGCTGAATATGCTCCTGCTCGATGACTAACAGATCCTGCGACGCCTTGAAATTGATGACGGCGCGGATCATGATCTCCTGTCCCGCATACTGCACCCTGATATAAGGGCGGACCGTGATCTCCTCCACATCCGCTGCCGCCGCCTGTGCGGGAATGGCAGGTACCATCCCCGCCGCAAGCGCCGCAGTCAGAAAGAAAACAAGAATGCTTCGGGATGCGTTTCCGCTTTCATCCTTAGCGCTGCCGACGCGTCTCCCGTTTCCCTTTTTCTTTTTTAACAGGATCAGCGCCGCCACAATCACGACAATCACAACCGCCGCAACGCCGACTGCAATGCCGATGACCGCGCCGCTTCCCAAGCCCTGCGAAACGTAAATCTCCCCGTCGCCGATGAATACGCCGCTCAGCTCATACGTCTCTCCCGCTGCGATTTCGGGAAGTTCCGTCGGCGCGGACCCCTCCGACGCCTCGATGATTCCGTCGGTATTGCTGTAGGTAAAGTTTGTCGCCGCAAGCGTCCAATGCTGCTTTGTATTTTCCACGCGGAGCGTATAATGAATTTCCTCGCCCGCGCGATACGCCGCTTTATCCGTTTCGATCGTCACGGCGACGCCGTCCTCCGTCGATGTGTTTGCCGTTTCCCCATCGGCAAGCGCTGTTATCGCAGACACCACGCCAAGCAGACAGACGCACAGCCATGTCATGATTCGTTTTTTCATTCTCATACCCATCCCTTTCCGAACTCCGAGGTTCCTGCGTTTCCGCCGCCTGTTCCCTCTTCTAAAACTGCCTATCGGGCATAACGCCCCTCCGATACACGCACTTCCGCAGCCTGACTTCCAATCGGCTTCACCGATCTTCCATTAAAATCTGCGGCCGGGCGCGTCACTTCTCTCAAAGCGCGCCGTTTCCCGCCTTTCGCTTTACCGCCATGCCCAGAACACGGAACCGTGCGGGGGAAGCAGCACGGAAACATCATTCCGCATGGTTCCTGCTTCATACGCGCCCTCCCATGCGGAACGCATTTTCTTTCCCATAAGCGAAACGCCGTTTGCAGAAAGCGCCTCGGCTTTCGGCGCCGCCACACGTTCCTGCTCACTCAAATTGAACAACGCCAGATATACACTGCCGTCCTCCGTATCCCGATTCATCCAGACCGCGCACTCCTCATCACGGGAAAGCTGTACCGGCGCCCCGCCTTTCTGCACGCACCGAAGGAGCGTCTCATTCGTCAAAAGCCCCGTCGTCCACTCATCCAGCTTCGTCAGCTCCGCCCCGATCATCAACGGCGCACGGAAAATGCACCAGAGATTCATCATCGTGACCTGCTCCGTGCGGGTGAATCCGGTATCGCGCTCATTACCGAACGCTTTCCCGATTTTGCCGAGCGGCAGCATATCGCAATCCGGGTAACATCCCGGCGCCACATGCTTCTGCCACAACTCACAGCGGTCAAACATGTCCTTTAAGGAATCCCAATGATCCCAAAAATCATCCGTGATCCGCCACATGTTGGCATGCTGCGCATAATACCACGCTTCTTCGATTTTTGCCGGTCCCGGAGAGAGGCTTAGAACCATCTGTCTGCCGCATCGCTCCATCGCCTGGTGGAGCATCTTAATCTCCGCCTTCGCCGACGGCATATCCATCCGGCAAATATCGTCGCACTTGATAAAATCAACGCCCCACTGCGCATACAGGGCAAAAAGAGAATCGTAATACGCCTGCGCGCCCTCGCACGCCGGATTGACACCGTACATATCCGGGTTCCATGCGCAGAGATTATACGGATCGGCGATTTCATCTGCCGTTACCGACGTCCCGCAGACCGGCAGATGCCGGTGCGCCGCCTCGCGCGGGATCCCGCGCATCATGTGAATGCCGAATTTCAGTCCCAGTGCATGCACATATTCCGCAAGCGGCGCAAATCCTTTCCCGCCCACCGCCGAGGGAAACCGCTGCGGACACGGAAGCAGTCTTCCGTATGCATCCATCTCCACTTTTCCAAACGGAATATACTGATACCGTTCCCGCATGGAACCCGCGTCATAGGCATACCACTCTATATCGACGACAACATATTCCCATCCGCAGGCTTTCAAGTGCGCCGCCATATAATCGGCGTTCGCTTTGACCTGTTCCTCGTTCACGGTCGTATCATAATAATCGTAACTGTTCCACCCCATCGGCGGCGTTTTCGCACAATGCTCCTGCCTCATGCTCCCTCTCCCGTCTCTTCTTCTATTCCTAGGCGATTGCGAAACGCAATCAATTACGTACATGATTGTACAAAATATACAATTCCAAAAGCAGGTGCTATAAATGAATTTCTTTGAAATTCATTTTATCGCCGGTACTTACATGTGGTATTTCCGCATGCGTTTCGCAACCGTCTGCTCCCATTACCATTTCTTGTGCGGACACCTGCCCGTTTTTACCGCGGCGCGCAGTTCCACATAACAGCCGCAGGCAAGACAGGTCCCTTCCGAGAGTTTTTCACATTCCTTGCAGACGGAAAGCCGCTTTTCGTAGAGCGGCTCCGCCGCCTTGACGTCACTGTCCAGACCGACGATATAACGCTCCAGCTTTTCGCGGTATTCCGCCTCGTCAAATTCCCTCAAAAGACAACGCTTACACACCCTCACAGTCGATCTATCCGCCATCCTGCCGCCCCGCTTCCTACCAGAAGAACGCTGTTTTTTGCGTTCTTCCGCGTGTAACTTAGAAATTCTTGGTCAGCGTATTTCGCTGACTTAGAATTTCTTTACACGCTTTGTCCATAATACGCGTTCGCACCATGTTTTCTGTAATAGTGCTTATCCTGAAGTTCCTGCGGCGCAGGCTGCACGTCCGGATTGATCTGTTCCGCCCGCGCCGCCATCTTGGCAACTTCCTCTAAAACGACCGCGTTATGCACCGCCTCCACGGCGTCCTTGCCCCAGGCGAACGGTCCGTGATTTTTACACAGCACGGCGGGAACCGCCGTCACGTCCAGTCCTCTTTTCTGAAATTCTTTGACGATCAACAGTCCGGTGTTCTTTTCGTATGCCTCGTCGATCTCCTCTTTTGTCAGCACGCGCAGACACGGAACCTCGCCGTAAATATAATCGGCATGCGTTGTCCCGTAACACGGGATGCTCCTGCCCGCCTGCGCCCAGCTCGTCGCCCAGGAGGAATGCGTATGTACGACGCCGCCGATCTCAGGAAACGCCCGATACAACTCCGCATGCGTCGGCGTGTCGGAGGACGGATTGTAATTTCCCTCCACGCGCTCGCCGTCCAGATTCATCACGACCATGTCTTCCGGTTTCATCGTCTCGTAGGGAACGCCGCTCGGTTTGATGACAAACAGACCGCTCTCGCGGTCGATCTCGCTCACATTGCCCCAGGTAAACGTCACCAGTCCGTATTTCGGAAGCTCCATATTCGCCTCATATACTTTTTTCTTTAATTCTTCTAACATATCGACTCCGCTCCTTTTCCTGTTATCGCCTTTCGGATAGGCGGTTGCGAAACGCATCCTATAAGCTGTGCGATTGCGTTTCGCAATGACCTGTCATTGCCCCCTAGAAATTCTCCACCGCCGCGCGTTCCACGGGCAGCGCCTTCTTATACTTTTCAATAAACGCGTCGAAGCCCGCGACGTCTTTTGCATCCGGCTCCATCCTGACGCCCTTGTCGCCTGCGAATACTTTGTTGTTCAAATAATCATCCAGCGTTTCCGCATCCGATTTATTTAACATGTAGGAAGCTAACAGCGCCATGCCCCACGCGCCGCCCTCACCGGCTGTCTCCATCACGGAAACCGGCGTATTGAGCGCCGCCGCCGTGATCCGCTGCCCGACGCCGGGCGTCTTATACAGCCCGCCGTGTCCGAGCATACTGTCGATCTGCACGCCTTCTTCTTTTGTCAGAATATCCATGCCGACCTTGATCGCGCCGAGCGCCGTATACAGGTGCACGCGCATGAAATTCGCAAGATTGAATTTCGCGTCCGGCGTGCGCACGAACAGCGGACGTCCTTCCTCAAAGCCCGTAATCGTCTCCCCGGAAAAATAATTATACGCCATCAGTCCGCCGCAGTCCGCATCGCCTTTCAGCGCCTCGCGGTACAGCGTTCCGTACAGCTCGTTCCGATCCGGTTTACAGCCAAAGCAGGCAAGACTCTCCTCAAACAGGTTCACCCACGCGTTCAAATCGGACGTGCAGTTATTGCAATGGACCATGCCGACCAGATTGCCGGTCGGCGTCGTCACAAGGTCGATCTCCTCATGCACCTTTTTTAAGTCTTTCTCCATCACGACCATCGTAAAGACGCTCGTTCCGGCGGAAATATTGCCTGTGCGCGGCGTGATGCTGTTCGTCGCCGTCATACCCGTTCCCGCGTCTCCCTCCGGCGGACATAACGGGATGCCCGCTTCCAGATTGCCGCTTACGTCTAACAGCTTCGCGCCTTCCTCGGTCAGCACACCGCCCCTATCGCCCGCGACCAGCACCTTCGGCATGATGTCGGCAAGCTTCCACGGGAATCCCTCTCCCGCAACCAGCTCGTCAAACTTGCGCATCATACCCGCGTCGTAATTTTTTGTCGCAAGGTCGATCGGGAACATGCCGGATGCCTCTCCGACGCCGAGCACCTTTTCACCCGTCAGTTTCCAGTGCACATAGCCGTCCAGCGTCGTCATGTAATCCACCTGCGGCACATGCGCTTCCTTATTTAAGATCGCCTGATACAGATGCGCGATGCTCCAGCGCTGCGGAATGTGGTACGCAAACGCTTCGGTCAGCTTTGCCGACGCTTCTTCTGTCATCGTATTTCTCCATGTGCGGAACGGCACAAGCAGTTCGCCGCTCTTGTCAAACGCCATATAGCCGTGCATCATGGCGGAAAACCCGATTGCGCCGACCTTCTTTAAGGTGACGCCGTATTGTTTTTTGACGTCCTCCGCCAGCTTTGTATAGCAGTCCTGCAGCCCCGTCCACACGTCGTCCAGGCTGTAGGTCCAGATCCCGTTCTCCAGACGGTTCTCCCACTCGTGATCGCCCTGCGCGATCGGCGCGTTGTCCTCCCCGACGAGCACCGCCTTAATGCGCGTGGAACCGAACTCAATGCCGAGCGCCGTCCTCGCCTCCTCGATTGCCTGTTTGTTTTTTTCCTGTCCCATATTTTTACCTCCCCTTCTTTTTCCTCGAACTCCGCTTTCATTGTGCGATAAAAAACAAGTGTTATAAATCAACTGTTACGAAACAGTAAATTTTCCGGTGCCTCCGCACTCCCGTCACAGCACTTTGTTCCGATAATCAAACACCGGTCTCCCGTCCTTATCCCACGCTACTTTCATCAGCATGGCATGCCGGTTCGGATCGTAAAGCGGGTCGCCGACGATCTCGGCATAGGTGCGCGCATGATAGACGCACACATCCGTCCCGTCCTCCAATTTGGTAAAACAATTATGCCCCGGTCCGTAAAATCCTTTTTCCCGGTCCGAACGCAGCACGGGCTGACGTTCTTTTTTCCATGCGCGCGGATCGAGCAGATCCTCCTCCTCGCCAATGCTCAACATTCCCATGCAGTAGCACTCGCCCGTGGCGCTCGCGGAATAGGTGACAAAAATACGCCCGTCCCGCTTCAAGACCGCAGGACCCTCGTTCACCCAGATGTCCACGCGCTCCCAGTCATAGTCCGGCGTTGTCAAAAGCACCTGCGCCGTCGCAAGCTTGGTCGGTGACTCCATCCGCGCAATATAGAGATTGGAGATCTGAATGCCGACACTGACCTTCTCCGCCCAGATATAATAATAGCTTCCCCCATTTTCAAAAACGGTCGCATCAAGAGAAAACGCCTCAAACGAATAAATATCGTCGTCCGCGCGCTGCATCTTGCCGCATTCTTTCCACGCGTCCCGCATCGGATCGTCCCCGCGGCATTCCAGCACATACGGGCGGATCTTCCAAATATCTTCCTCCTCGCCCGCCGCGAAATACAAATACCATTTACCGGACAGATAATGAAGCTCCGGCGCCCAGATATGCTTGCTCATCGGTCCCGACACATGCTTTGTCCAGACAACGGTTTCCGCCGCATCCGCAAGCGCCGAAAGACTGTCCGCTTTCCGCAGGATGATGCGGTCATAGGTCGGAACGGACGCCGTAAAATAGTAGCTTCCGTCCGTATGCCGGTACACATAGGGATCGGCGCGCTGCTCGATCCATGGCTGGTTGTATTCCGTAATTACACCGTTTCTCTCTCTTTCGCCCATCATGATCCTCCTAAGTTTTTTGAATTTATGATACTATATGCGCACTCCGCTTCTCGGGCAGAGACCCGAAAAATCTCTGATTTTTCGGGTTCGCTTCGCTCGTCAAATGCCCAAAGAAACATCTGCTCGAGCAAGCTCGGCATCTGTTTCTTCGGTCACTTGACTCTGCCCTTTGCGGACATTATACCACACCTACACAAACTCTTGTACAGAATATACATGCCCGTCCACGGTATCCACCGCACATGAGCATCTGTATTCTGTGGGAAATGTAATACAAGAGAAAGCACTCCGGATCCCGGTCGTGTCCGTCATCCGGAGTGCTGCTCTCAGCTTGATTTGAACCTTGTTACAAAATCACAAAATACCGATTACTGAATGTCAACGAAGGAACCGTCAACCGTTAAGCAGAAGTACACATCGCCCGTTACCGCAATGCCGGTGTAGGTCTGCGTATGAACTGCTCCCGCTGCGGAGGTAACGACTGCTGTAACATCTGCCGTATCGCCGTTGTTCGTCACGGTCAGCTCAACCGTTGCGCCGTCCACATCATCAATGAACGTATCCCAGTTCCAGTCACACTCTGCGACAGCAATATTATCGTAACCGCCGCCCCAGCCGTAGTTATCTGCACGGACAACGCCGTACTCTGCATAATCCGCATTGTCTTCCGCGGAATGACCGTCCGGTGTGCTCTGAAGGATGACAACGAAGTTATTCCAGTTGTTTAAGCCGCTGGACCAGTTCGTGAACGTCATCGTTGCGGACTCGCCGTTCGGTACTGCTACAATGTCGGAGAACTCTGTCCAGAACGCACTCGAGCAGTCTTTTGCACCGACTACGGTACCGGTCGTCTCCACATCACTGTGGTCTCTTGCTACCGGCTCTGCTTCCTCTTCCTCCTCCGCCGGAGCTTCCGGCGCTACGGACTCTACATTCGGATCGCCCAATGCATAGAGGGAAGCGACCTGTCCTGCGGAAAGCGCGGTGTCAAATACATACAGATCGTCGATAAAGCCCTTGAAGATCGTATCCCAGTAGTTGATACCAAAGTAAGACTCAAAGGTAGAGCTGCCCGGCTGCATGATATTCGGAGCGAGCGTTGCATCCCATGTATAGCCTTCCCAGCCCATGGACGAACCGTTCGTATCAAAGCATGCCTTGGAATCATAAGCAAGTTCGCCGTTTACATACCACTGTGCGCCGACCGTCGTGGAACCAAGCGGTCCGCTCTGTGCCTCGCCGGTGCAGACAACCGTTACCATCATCCATTCTTTCTTTCCGGTGATTGCCTCGTCCTCGCCCTTGAAAGCCCACATCCACGGCCAGCAGTCCGTGCCGTCCTGCGCGTCGCTCGCCTCGTTGCGGCTCCATACGACCGGGAATGCCTTAAAGCCTGGGAAATCTGTCTGTGTGATATTCATCCATGTTACGTTGTTGCCGGAATTATCCACTCTGCCGATGTTGTAACCGATCTGTAATGTCGGACCGTAATTAGAAAGTCTGTCCGCGTTCATCCAGAACGATACCGTATATGCGTCCGTATTCGTCGGCTCTAACTTTAAGTCCAGACCGAACTTTCCGTCTACATACAGTGCGTTTCCGACCGGACCGTCCGCATACGCAAACGTTACATCCGTCGGGATAATGCCGTGGGTTGCGCCGTCATTGTCGCCCGGATTGTTTTCATCCTGGGTAACCGCTACATAGCTCTCGCCTGCGCCCTCATCAAATGTGATGTGTGCAAATGCGTCCGGCAATGCTTCCGGCGTCACTTCCGCCGGCGTCTCCGGCGTCGCATTATCCGCCGCATCATTGCCCGCGCCTGCATCGTCCGCCGGCGCTGATACGTCATCCTGCGTGTTGCTGTTGTCGCTGCTGTCATCCCCGCCGCCGCACGCAGAAAGCATGGTCGCCATCATCGCGGTGCTCAGAAGAATCGCCAATAATTTTTTCTTCATTCTTTTTTTTCCTCCCTTTGAATTTTATATAGAACTTCCCCTCAGGGGACCGGACGCGGTCGTTCCCGCCGCATCCGGTTCCCAGGCTGCATCCGGTTTCCTACCGTCCGCAGTTTTTATTGAGCGAAAGAATCTACCACTGCCTGATATTTCGCCAGATCCTCCTCGGATAAGACGTTGTAACCGTTCGGTCCGAAATAAGAGATCATCGCCTCCGCGTGATAATAGTTCGCCTGCTCGGTCGCTTCCTCGACATAATCCGCCGCTTTCGCTTTTCCTGCATCGACCAGATCGTGGATACCGATGCTGTTAAAGTACTGATCGCAGAAGTTCCAGTAGCCAGCTATATTGTACCAACCGTAAGGAACCGGTCTTGTCACGCTTGCAAAATAGTCATCCCAGTACGGCTTGTGATCCGCATCCTGCGGGAACAGGGACTTGTAACCCTCCCAAACCCCCTCATCCAGCGTAATCGGCATCGGCATCTGCGCATTTTTCAACGGTACGCCGGATGCGTTTACGATGGAGGTATCGGAATAGATCGCAATTCTCTCCGTCCAGCCTTCGATGCCCCAGCCCATCCACTTTAAGAGCAGATATGCCTCGTACGGGTACTTGCAGGAGGTGGATACGCCGCCCATATACATTGTGGAAATGACGTTATGCTCTTTCTCGTCCACCACGTTCGGCGTTACATAAGGAACAATGTCCAGACCGAAGCGCTCCTGATAGCCTTCCTGACCCCACAGGTTCTGATAGGTCCAGAAGCCCTCGGAGAATACCGCAACGTGTCCGGTCTCTCCGAACCATGCGTCCCAGTTGCCCGTCCAGTCTTCCATTTCCTGCGTCTCCTGGGAAGGAGCCACATATCCGCCGAGCTTTAAGTCGGAGAATTCCTGCTCGCCGACCGCCCAGTAGGATAAGTCAAAATCGGTGCCGTCGTAACCGAACTCGCCTTTTAACGCTCTCTCCTCCGGGGAGCATGCCGCGATCCCGTAGAGGGAATCCAGTCTGTTGTAGAAACCAAGTCCGAAATACTTCATACCGCTTCCGGTATCGACCGTCGCGTCCTTGATGAGCTGGATCATTTCCGCCCAAGTCCAGTCCGTTCTCGGCATCTGCAGGTTCAGCGTGTTGATGACGTTCCGGTCAATGAAAATCCCGCTCGGCCAGTATACCATCGGCACCGCGTATCTCGCGTCGGTATCAAAACAGCCGATACCGTACTCCTTGATCGTCGCCATCAGGTTGTCATTTTCCGGATCGTTGTCAAAATACTCGGAAATGTCCAGCCAGTACTGATTCGCCAGCGCCGTATCGGAATCCGTTCCCTCGAATACATCCGGGAAGTTTCCCGCCGCCGCCGCCGCGGATAAGTCCGTGCTCATATCCTCAATCACACGCGTTTCCACCTTGATGTTCGGATACTTCTCCATAAACTTTTCCGCCAGCATGTTGATCGTCGTCTCGTCCTCGTAATGCCAGAACGTCAACGTGATCTCGTCGGTCGTCACGCCGTTCTCGTCCACATTGCCGGACGGTCCGCCGCCCTTCTTACCGCCGCCGCAGCCCACAAGCGCCAAGATCAGCGACATCATGAGCGCAGCTGTCAACAACATTTTCTTTTTCATCTTTTTCCTCCTTTATCTTTTTTTGTTTCTTTATTCGCCTGTTATACCGGCCCTGTCGATACTCTCAACAAAGTGCCGTTGTAACACAAGATAAGTGATCAAGAGCGGCAGGATGGAAAGTGCCGTCGCCGCCATCTTGACGGATTCGTTCAGGCTCGTCGCCATATCGCCCACACTCGCCCTCGTCGAGAATGTGGATTCGAAATCCTTAAGCTGAATCACCAGATTCGTCCAGTTGCTCTTGGTCGTTAAGCCCTGTACATACAACTCCGTCAGGTACGACTCATTCCAGTACCATACGAATGAGAACAGCACGACCGTGATGATCGCAGGCACCGCGGACGGGATCGCAATCTTGAAAAAGGACTTAAAATGCCCCGCACCGTCAATCGACGCCGCCTCCATCAATACTTTCGGCACCTGCCGGAAGAATTGATAAAAGATCAGGATAAAGATCGGCGCGTTTAACCCGTTCCCGAATATCGCAGGCAGCAGGAAGGTCCACAGCGTTCCCAAAATCCCCATATTGTTGTAGAGCACATAGGTCGGGATCATCGTGACCTGGCTCGGCAGAATATAGGAAAAGATCAAAATTCCCATCATGATCTTTTTACCTTTGAAATCATACCGCGCAAAGCCGTAACCGATAAACATGCAGATAAACACATTGCAGAGCGTCGGCAGTCCGGCGATGATAATTCCCTTCAGGAACGTGCTCCAAAAGTTCATGGACTTTGCCGCGTCAATATAATTCTGCATATAGAGCGTGCTCGGCAGCCATTTGACCGACGTATCGAGCAGGTCGTCGCGGTTCATGAAGCTGGTGCTGAACATATAGAGCATCGGGTAAAGGTATACAAAACCGATACAGATGAGCAAACCGTACACCACGATCTGCTTTCCTGCGCCCTGTTTTTCCTTCGTTCCAAAGATAAAGCGGTGCAGCTTCTCTTTCGTGAATTTCTTCTTAATAGTCTCCAGAGCCGTCGTAGGTTCTGTATTTGCGCTTTTTCCTTGCTTTTTCGAGCTTCTTGACATTTCGCTTTCCCCTCCTCTCTATCCGTTTCTCCATGCGGAGTTCCTTCTTCTTTGCCCTCTTGACTCTCTTGATCTGCCTGTCGTAAGCGTCCTTCTTCGAACCGAGCAGCAGGAAGAACAGAAGCACGATCAGGGTAATGACGACCGCATACATCCATGCCATCGCCGAAGCGTATCCGTACCCCTTCTCTTTCGTTCCCGAGAACATTGCCGACTCGATCATCGTAATCAGGCTGTTCTGCTCGTTGCTCGATAAAAAGATGACCGTGTAAACCGCATTTAAGAGGATCATCGGCTTGATCGTCGGCAGCGTGATCTTCCAGAAACACTCCCAGTTCGAACCGCCGTCGATCTTCGCCGCCTCGTACAGCGCGGGATCGAGCTTCTGCAGCGCCGAGAGGAAGATTAAGATCTGCACGCCGGAATACCAGAGCGTCATGATCATATTACTGAAAATCTCTCCGACCGACTCCGCCGCCGAATGCGACAGGAACGTGTCAAACGCATTGACGATCGCCTGCACGTTCATGCTGGGGATCGTTGCCGCACCCTCACTCACCAGCATGTTCATGACCGGTCCGCTCACGATGATGACCGGCAAAAAGAAGATCAGCCGGAAAAATCCGCGGCACCGTATCTTGCCGTTCAGCATCATGGCAATCATCAGCGCGAACACGACGATGACCGGAACCTGCACGATCGTCTGCCATATGTATGTGACGAGCTGCTGCGGGAACTCCGGATTTTCCATCCAGATCTGCGTAAAATTCTGCGTCGCCACATAATTAAATACCGTGCCAAGCGGGGTGATGCGGATGTTAAACCACATATAATAGAACGACTGTCCGAGTGGTATCAGCAAAAAGAGCAGCACGCCGATAATCCACGGTGCGACGAACAGATAGCCCATCCTCGCCTCTCTCTTTTCAAGCTTTCCAAGCTTGATTTTGGGTTTCTTCTGCTTTTTCTCTTTACTCATTTACTCACCCACCTTATACGACATTGCCTCGACTACATTTCCGTCAACCGTCTGCTGTGTCCTGCTGTAGTTGACGTAAACCGTAACTCCGTTATCGTAAGTGACTTTTGTGACGCCGTTTGAAAGAATCTCATGTCCGACGATGTGCGCGCCCGCCACCTTTTCATTCAATGCCTGCAGCTCCTGCGTATACTCTATGATGGTGTCGCGGTATACACTGTACTCCGAGCTGTAAATATCGCAGGAATTCGTGTAGATCAGCTCTGCGGAGCTTTCCTTTGTGATGTAGAACGACGGATATGTTCCGGTCTCCACCATCTTTAAGAAGAACTCCTGCTTATTCGCCTCAAAGTTCACATACTCGGAATAGACCGGTATGACGCCCTTAAAGACGATGGATAAGAACGGTACGCTCTCGTCCTCGAAAATATAATTGGAGGTGTAAAGCGGCATATCGAGAAACGCGTCCGTATACTGCCACAGATAGGCAAACGGCTGTTCCAATACAAGCGCCGCATCTTCGTCCAGATCGCGCACCATGCTCTCATAGCTGTCCGCACAGTCATAGCGGGTGTAAACCTCTCCGCTGTAATTGTAGGAAAACAGCGTATTGCTGACGCCTGCCAGGCAGATCGTGTCAACGCCCTTCTTTAAGTAACTCGCCGCAAATTTATCGAGCAGCTTATCGCTTCTTGCCGGCGTTAAGTACATCATTTCCTCATAGACGTCCTTATGGGTATCCTCCGTAAAACGGCGTTTGTTAATCATCTTAATGACATTAAAGGTAGCGTTCTGTTCGTCGGGATTGATCCGCATCGCGTCGTTGTAAAGGTAAATCTGAATCCCATCCGCCGCCGCGTCCTGTATGAGCTTTGTCAAATCCGAGGTTCCGCCGATGCCGCCGTCCGCCTTATATTTGGAGATCGGCACATTGTAAAGCCCGCCTTTCTGCCAGCCCTTATATACGGTAAAGAGATCCGTCACGCCCTCGGAGGACAGATCGTCATATATCTCACGGACGTCATCCACCGTCGTCATCACGACCGCAGACGTGCCGATCACCCAGCTCTCACGCTCCGTCCCAAGGAAATCCACCCGCGTGCGGTAGGAATCTTCCCTTTCGCTTAACAGCCCCCTTGTCATCAGATAATCGCGGTAGGCATTCGCCATGCCGCAATAATCTGCTTCTCCGCCGGAGAGGAACAGGAAGCGGATCTGCAGATCGGAGTGGCTTCTATCCGCCTCCGCCGTCTTAAAAGAGCCGCTGCTCGAATTATTGCTCGTCGGCTGCGTGTAGAGACGCCGTTCCACAAACTTCGCATAAATCCGGTTATAATCCACATTCACGCCGTTCGGGTTTGCCTCGATCATGGCGCGCATCGCGCCCTCTTCCACGACCGCAAGGTACGCGATCTGATCGTCCGTGTGCGCAACGCCGTATACCGGCGCCGCCACCTTCTGCGCGTCGGTAATCATCTGGTACCTGCCCCACAAAAGGGACTCCACGACATTTTCCTGAAAACCGACGTCCGTTCCGTAAATCATGGCGGTATAGCCGCTGTTGAACCGCCCTTCCTTATCATCCAGATAAATGAGCGCCCCGTTTCCGTCCGGAATAAAGAGGTAGCCTTCCTTATCGTCCAGATAGGAACAACCCATAAACGGATAGATGCAGATCGTTCCGATCTGATAAGCGTCGCTGTCCTCCCGGATGGACTCGTCGGGGATCCGCGCCACCAGACCGTCCTCCTCCAAGCTGACCTCCAGCCTCATGCCAAGCTTGTAGGTATTCCAGTAAATGTCCGCCGTAAAACCGTTGGACGTATAGGTGATCGTCTTTGTGACGTTATCGTTGAGTAAGTCCGCCTGCTTGGTGTCGTCGCTCTGATTGATCATCGTCAGCACAACCGCGGACTTCATGGCGCCGAGCCATGTGTTATTGTTGTTTCCGTCATCATAACTGATGGATGACTCCATATACGCGCCTGTCGTCTTGTCTTCCACAACGACGGATAAGTCCTCCTCGTTCATATAGAGCGCATAGCGCGCATTCTCCGCCACAAACTGATGTCCGTTGATGTTCCCTGCCGCCTGCGTGCGCAGGACGGCGCCGGTTCCCATGTCGGGGACGAAAAGAAGAAGGATTACCGCCATCACCAGGCTGCATAGTTTTTTCATTTTCCTTTTAGCTGCCAATCCGATACACCACCTCTCCGAATACCGACTGCAGGAAATCAAATACCTGCGACCACAGTACGTAAATGATAAATGCCAGGAGACATGCGATCAGGATCGTAAAGATCGTCAGACCGATGATCTTGAACGTTTCCTTGACCTTGTAGTTATTGATCTCCTTGATCGCAATGAAGATCAGCACCGCGATCCATACCAGCATGAACAGGTTGGCAAAATCGATAAAGAACACTTCGTTGTAAGTCACAACATGGCTTAACAGGAAGATAAACGGCATAAATACCAGATACGGCGCTAAGCTGTAAATAAACGAGCAGTAAATATGCCTGATCTTTCCTTCGCCTTCGTTGATCGTACACATCAGATAATTACATCCGACCACCAGCACAAGCACGATCACAATCAACCCAATATCGGAAAAAATATCATAGCTGCCCTCCCGCACGGTCTTTAACAAAAATCCGCAGAAATATTTGTTAATGATGTAGAACAACATGAACAGGACAAGCAGGATATTCGCGCTGAGCAGGGAAACTCTTCCCTCCCGCTTAATGCCGTAACAGCCGTCGATCGGATGCCGCATATAGTAAAACATGTACCGCAGTTCCCTTAAAATCTTTATGTCGCCCGCCTTATGCATGACCGCGCGCGGTTTGTCAAGAATATGCTTTTTCCGATCCAGTACATCGATGACTTTCTTTAACACAAACAGGACAACCAGAATGATGATGACCGCCGCAAGGTTGTGCTTCAACCAGTTGTTCCGGATTTCCCAGAACGCGTCGGAATATCCGTCATAATCCTTTGCCAGTCTCGCGTAAGACACCGCATCACTGTAATTTTCTTCTTTATAGAGCGCTCTGCCCATCGCCATATTGGCGTAGTCAAAGAGGTTGTTCATTCTGAGCACCTCTGTGAGCGGCTCCTTGCTCTGCGTGTAACGTCCCTTGGAAAACAGGTAGAGCGCCTCGTGCAGATAATTGGTAAACTCGGTCGGCTCATAGACCTGAATCTGCGCCTTATCGGAATCAAGCACGTAAATCTTGTCATCCGTTCCGACCTGAATCGCTTCCACCTTCGTGCTCAAACCGATCCGCTGCTGCCCGTCGTCGCTGCCGCCGAATACAAAGAGCAGTTCGCCCTCGTTGTTGTATTCGTAGATGTAGCCCATCTGCGACGCCACAAATACATTGTCGTGATTGCCGACCGCAACCGCCGCAGGCACTTCCTCGTAAGCGTCCGGCTCGATCATGTTGATGCCGGCAATGTTGAGCCGCTTTAAGGTGTCGTCGCCCTCGCCTCTCGTGACCGTATAGATCAGACCTTTTTCGTCGATCGCCATGTTATCGGGCGTCGCCGGAATATTGCCCTGCGATTTTGCCCTCTGCGCATCCGTCTGGATGGAACGCCAGATAATGTTCCAAAGCGAAGGATCCGTGCTGTTCGTACCGAAATATCCGAGGAACGTTCCGCCTTCCACGGGACTGATCTGTACGATACCGTTCGTGTTGGACTCGCAGATGACATACATGGTTCCCGCCTCATTGGCAATGACCTTCAGCGGCAGGAAATCCTGCGTCTCGCCGTAGAGCGGCGCCGTCGGTTTCCCGTAGGTATGGATCAGTTCCCCATCCGCATCGAACACGAATACCGATCTGGCATCACGGTCCGCCACATAGCAGATGTGCTCCGGCGTTACATAGAGACCGCGCGGGTTGACCAACACCCCTTCTCCGAAGGTGCGGATCAGATCCGCCTCCATATCGGACACGACCACACGCGCGTTCCCGCTGTCCAATATGTACATATACCCGTCGTCCAACAGGGTAAAATCCGTCGGGGCGTTCATTGCTTCTTCCCCGATCTTCGTAATGGTCTCATAGGGCAGATATGCCGTCTGTGTCTCCGACACATATCCGTAACCGTCCACCGTATACGTCTTGTACGGCGCGTCCGCCTGCACGATGAGCGTATCCGCCGACACCGTAAAGGCAATGAGGAGCGCTGTCAATGAAATGATACACTTTTTTATTTTTTTCATTGTTTACCCTCTCATTTCTTACTTGATACCGGAATGCGCCATCGTGTTCATCACGTTCTTCTGCAGGATACAGAAGAGGATCAGGTTCGGCAGGAACATAATGAGCGATGCTGCCGCCGACACACCCTGACCGGCTACGGTATTGGTTGTCGTGGTACTTGTCAATGTGTTCATATAAAATGCAAGTGATTTTAAGCTGTCGTCATTGATATAGTAGTTCGCCGCCTCAACATTTGGCCACACCTGCTGGAATACAAGGATCGCCGCCGTCGCGATCGCGGGCTTAATCATCGGCAAAATAATCTTTCGGTAAATCTGGAATTCCTTCGCGCCGTCCATGTACGCGGCTTCAATCAGCGAATCCGGCACCTGATCGACGAACTGTTTCACCAGGAACAGCGCGACCGGCAGCGGGATCAGCGGTAAAATTTCCGCCCAGTACGTATCAATGAGTCCGAGCTTATTGACGATCAGGTATCTCGGTATCATGACCGCGACCGGAACGAACATCAGCGCGAACTGGTTGATCTGAAGCATGGCGCTTCTTCCCTTGAATTTCAGCTTGGAAAGCGCATATGCCGCCGCCGTGGAAAAAAACAGGGAGGCGAACACGACCACCGCCGTGATCATAATACTGTTAAACACATATTTACTTAGAGGTATTCCCGCGGAGCGCGACGCCTTGAACAGTTTTCTGAAATTGTCCAGCGTCGGATGCGTCGTAATGAATTTCGGCGGGAAAGCGAAAAGCTCTTCCATCGGCTTAAACGCGTGAAAAATGATAAACACGATCGGCAGTCCCGTGATGAGTACGAGCGGAACGACAAAAAGGTATAATTTGATCTGTCCTTTCTCAAACTTATCCGGATTCATTCTATGTCCTTTATAAGCAGCCATCTTGTTCTCCCTCCCCTCTTAATCTTCACCGAACAGCTTCTTGGATATGGCTGAGAATACCTGTACGATCAGCAGCAGCACGACCGAGGTCGCCGCCGCGTATCCCATCTCATATCGGATAAAGCCGTAGTCCTCAATGTGGTTGACGATGAGCTGCGCCGCGTAGCCGGGCGTTGGATTGCCCGCTAAGAGCGTACTGATCTGTCCGTTCTGGAAGGCTCCTACGATCTGCATGACCGCCGCAAAGAGCATCTGCGGCTTCATGCTGGGAATCGTCACATAGATCATTTCCTGGAAACGGTTCTTTACGCCGTCGATCGCCGCCGCCTCATAGAGGGATTCATCCACATTTAAGAGTCCGGCAAGGATCGCTAAGAAGCCGACGCCCATGCTCGACCATAAACCGATGATAATGACGATCGGAAGTAAGTAATCCGTGTTGACCAGCCAGATGATCGGTTCGTTGATCGCGCCGATGTCCATGAGCCAGCTGTTGATATATCCTGTCTGATCGCCCGTAAACATGATCTTCCAGAGCACCGTCATCGCCACACCGGTCGTCATAGTCGGCGAGTAGAGCACCAGCGCAAAGATCGTACGCGGTATTTTGGACAGATTCGCCAGCGCCCATGCGAGCAGGAACGACAGCACGTAGCCGCCGACGCCGACAATCAATGCGTACTTGACCGTATTCGGCAATACGTACTGCATGAACGTATCGTCGCTGGTGATCAGATTGATGTAATTGAGCAGTCCCACCGCTTCCGGAAACTGAATGGCGTTAAAGTTCGTAAATGACAGAATGACCGCCATGATAACCGGAGCCAGTATAAATACAATGAACAGAGCCGCATACGGAAATACAAAGAAATAACCATTTTTATTAAAATGCGACTTACTGCCTACCTTTGATTTTTTCAGCATATTTCCTCTCCCCTTAACGTTCCATGATCTCACGGACCTGTTCTACCGACGGTATCAGATATTCCTTGAGCACATTGCCGTCCGCGTCGATATAGCCGAATTCCTCCAGTTTCCGCTGCGTCTCTCTGTTGACGATCTTTACCACATCGTCCACACGGGATCGCAGATTCTTTCCGTTGACGACCACATCGTTGAACGCGTTGGAAAGCTCGCGCTCCAACATGTAGCTTCCTAACAGACGGGGCGCTTCCAGAATGTTTTCCGCCTGTTCCATGATCGTCTGCTTATGCTCCGTCGGGTACGGCAGTTCGCCAAACGCCTCTAAGTTGGCGGTCGGCCAGATATACTCGTCGCCGTACATGATCTGTAAACGCTGTCCGAACTCCGCCTGCACCTCGGTCCTGGACCACCATTCCATAAATTTCCATGCCTGCTGCTCACGCGCATCATCGGAGTGGAACATGACCGTGCTCTCCGCGCCGCCGCTCATATACCGTTTCATTTCTCCCGTCTCTTCATCGACGACGCCGGGAACCAGAGAAATCTCCCAGGAATTTGCAATCTCCGGTGCGGCGTTCAAGATCAGGTTGTAGGAGTTGAAGTCCGCAATGCCGATCGGTAAGTCCCCGTTTCTAAAGTGCTGATAAAAGTTCGGAATATCCACCGGCATGTTGTAGAGTGTAAACAGCTCCGTCAGCTGCGTGAAGCCTTCGATCGTCTCCTCGCTGTCCACCGTTACTTCCATCGCCGTCCTTCCGTACAGCGTACCGCCATTCTGGAAGATCAGCGGCGTTGTGCCGTGGAAGTTACGCATAACGAGCATGGATGCGGTCGGATAATAAATATTTAATCCGCGCATCTGTAAGTCGGGCAGCATCCCGATCAGCTCATCCATGGTCTCGGGCGGTTCCAATCCCAGCTTTTCTAAAATATCCGTGCGGCAGAACATGACGTAGAAGTTCATCGTCTCCGGCAGGGAGTAGAAACCATCCCCGATCACGGAAGAAACCAAAATTCCTTCACTGTATCTGCCAAATACTTCTTTATAATTATCAAACTTTGTCAGATCGACCAGCGCGCCGCGGATACCAAGTTCAAACGGGATCGAATAGTTGATGCCCGTCGCAATATCCGGCGTGTCCCCCGACGCGTTCGACAACACGAGCTTATTCGCATCCGTCATGATGGACAAGTCCACCTCAATCCCCGTCTGCGCCGTAAACTGCTCGTCGATCATTTTCTGCATAATCTCCACGTACTGTCTCGGACGGTTCACCCACACCTGAATGTGGGACGCATCCGCATTGCTTGCCGAGTAGGACTGACCGAAGAAGGAATACACAAATCTCTTTAAGGACATCCAGATTCCCTCGAAGAAATTTAATCCTCTCGGCAGCTTCGCGCCTTCCTGATAAACATAGATCCGGTCGATCGCCAAGTTGTTATCGTTGATCAGATCGATGAAGTTCGCGATCTGGGTATTGATGGAATTGACGCTCGTGGAAAGCTCCGCCACGCGGTAAATCAGCTCGTTCGGCTCATCCCCAAGGCTCTTTAACTGTTTTGCCGCAATGATCAGGTACGCGAACGCCGCCACATCCTCCGGATCGTCCACATCCACATACTGCGTCGCCATATCCGCAACCTCATAAAGACCGTCCACCCAGCTGTACAGGCGGTCCTGCACATCCGGGATGTATCGCGTCAGTTTCAGATCGCGGTACTTATCTTTTTTCGTGCCCGCAACTTTTGTTACCTCAAGCGACAGGTCGTTGATGCCGCTCATAATCTCGTCAACCCGTTCCAACGCATAGCGGAGATTGTCGGCGCTGATCGTAAGGGAAATGGTATGATAACCCTCCTCCAGATAAACGCTTAACCGTTCTCCGTCGTCATCCGTCAAGGACGTCGTCTTATATTTTGTCGTATATTCCATGGGATAGTTCTGAAATGCCGTATTCGGGATCTGTCCGTCAATGCGCCAGTCCACGAATACCGGGAAGTCATTTTTTTCCGATTGCAGATAGTTCGCGCCGATATAATACCAGCCCGCCCGTTCCACCTGGAACCGATAGGTGACCTCCTGCCCCGCCGTCTTAAAGGAATCGGCGTCCACCGTATTTAACACCGTATCCCTTGCGGAAAGAGGATATAAAGAAGAATCATATTCGCCGGTCGCATGAATCGCGGAATCGTTGCGGGCGTAGAAATCTTCTCCCTGAATGGTGATGAGCTCGCTTCCTTCCGCTTTCTGCGAACCCGAATAAGCCGCAACGCTCTGCGGCGCATTCAGCGTGATATTGCCGAACAGGAAGCTGCCCTCATTGACCGTGAATGTAAAGGTATGTACGCCTTCCGTCAGTTCCACCAGCAGCGGTTCGGAATAGCGGTAGCTCGTATCCATCAGATACTTGCTCTCCCACTGGATCTTTTTATCCGGAAGCGATACGATCTCGTTGCCGTAGCGGTCCAGCTCTATATCTCCCTCCGAAACCCATGTCGTCTCAAACGTCAGGTTTCTCATTTCATAAAAGGGGTATGCGCCGTCCACCATCATCGAGAACTCGATCGGCAGGATCGAGCTGTCATAGGAAAGATAGTCAAATCCGATCCAATAAAGTCCGGTCTGCGGCACTTGGACCGTCACGTCGAACTTCTCGCCGCCCTGCACATCGACAACCCCATTGTCATAGCCCCTGTTATCCGCCGCAAGCTGGTCACTGTATGCCTCGTTCAAAATCTCATCCATGGCAAAACAGACCTGCTCGCCGCCGTATACGGGCGCTGTGTAATTTGCACTGATGTTCGTATAATTGGACGTCAGTCTCTCTACACTGAAGTTTTCTCCCGCTGCGGGCATTTCCGCCGAACCGGATGTCTCATCTTCGGCCGCAGATACCTGCGGCATTTCCCCGGTCTGCGCTCCCTCAAGCGTGATGACTGCCGCCAATATCAGCGCTGCAATTCTTTTCCATTCCCTCCGTGCCATACGAACCTCCTTACTTCCTGTGGAACCTGTTTTTCTGACTTTATGAGACTTCCAAGAGTATTGGGTAATCTACGATTACCCAATACTCTAAAGAAACCTAGGTTTCTTGTTTGGAAACTCTTTTACCTACGGAAATTTTACAATCCGTGAAGAACTGCCCGCGGCATTTCTTCGAAAGCGCGCGAAGCGCGATTTTTTTACTTATAGTAACTTTTGCAAATCCGGAAGAATCTGCTTCGCAGATTCTATATTGTCACTTCCAGATGCAGGACGCTGCATGCCGGGATCGTGTATACGAGACGGTCGTCTTTGACCGTGCAGCCCTCGAACTTCTCAGGGTGTACCACATCCGGCGCCTCGAACGTATTGTGCGCGTGCATCTCATTTGTCAGGATCGTGCCGTTTACGCCCTTGATCTTCGTATCTGCAAAAATGCTCTCTATCTCATATGCTTTCTCGACAGACAGGTTATTGATCGTGATATGGATCTTACCGTCCTTTCCAAGCGATACGGATTCGTTTACGTTCGGCACCTGATATTTTTCCTCTAAACCGATCGTCTCCGTCTCGATATGACTGTCCAAAAGTTCCGCGTCCTGATGGCACTGATACATGTGGAATACATGGTAGGTCGGCGTCAGGATCATCTTTTCGCCCTCGGTCAGGATCACTGCCTGCAGGACATTGACGAGCTGCGCGATATTCGCCATCTTCACCCTGTCGCAATGCTTGTTAAAGATATTCAGGTTAATGCCTGCCACAAGCGCGTCGCGCATCGTGTTCTGCTGATAGAGGAAGCCCGGATTCGTGCCCGGCTCGCAGGTGTACCAGGTTCCCCACTCGTCTACGATCAGACCGACCTTATGCTTCTTGTCATAATGATCCATGATCGCGGTATGATGCTTGATCAGTTCTTCTATGTATAACGTCTTGCTCAGCGTCTTGTACCATACTTTCTCGTCAAAGTCCAGCGCGCTGCCTTTTTTTTGCCATCCTTCGGGATGCGTGTAATAATGAAGCGACAATCCGTCCATAAAGCCGTGCTGATCTTCCTCACAGCGGAACGTGGTCTTCATCACGCCCTCCGTCCAGTCGTAATCATCCACGTTCGGTCCGCAGCAGATCTTGAAAATATGTTTATCGGAACGATAATTGCGGACATAGGTCTGATAGCGCCGATACAGGTTTGCGTAGTATTCCGGCGTCATATTGCCGCCGCAGCCCCAGTTCTCATTGCCGACACCGAAATAATCAACGCTCCACGCTTCCTTGCTGCCGTTTGCCGCGCGCAGATCCGCCATAGGCGAAACGCCCTCGAACGTCATGTATTCCACCCACTCGCTCATCTCCTGCACCGTTCCGCTGCCGACGTTGCCGTTGACATACGTCTTGCAGCCGAGCTGTCTGCACAGTTCCATAAACTCATGCGTGCCGAAGCTGTTATCCTCGACAACGCCGCCCCAATGGGTGTTGATCATTTTCTTTCTCTTTTCCTTCGGTCCGATGCCGTCCATCCAGTGGTACTCATCCGCAAAACAGCCGCCCGGCCAGCGCAGCACGGGAATATGCATTTCCTTTAACGCCGTTACGACATCGTTTCTCATTCCGTTCGTGTTCGGGATGTCGGAATGTTCCCCGACATAGATTCCCTCGTAAATGCATCTTCCGAGATGCTCTGAAAAATGCCCCTGGATCTCGGCATTGATATGTCCTTTCTGATTCTCCGGGTTAATGTAGTGCTTTAACATGTTCGTCCCTCCGCTTTCTCAACATCTGCTGTCCCGCCCGCACTCTGCCCTGATAAAAGCCCCTACTGGATAATATGCATAGTCAAAAGTGTTTTTTCCATCATTTTCTGTGCAGATTGCAGGTTTATTTCATTCAATATTTTAACATTCGCTCAATTATAGCTTACTTAAACGATTACTTTTTGCTTTTACTTCACTTTTGACTCAACCTTTTCTTTTTTCGCTCAACCTTATTTACAATTTACCACACTGCGAATGTCAAATCAATCATCATCTTTCCTTTTTATTATAAAAATTTCCCGTTCATTTTTGTGCATTTTGACTAATATTCTTATGCTTTTTTAGAAAAGCTAACGATTTCACTGTTTTTACGCGATTTCGTTCAAAATGAGCTTTCCTTTCCTATTGACTTAACCTTTGTCTTTTCTTATAATATCTGTGAATTATTCTATTTTCTACATTTCTGGTGGCATATTGCCGCGCTATTAAAGGAGGCAGTCATGTTATACGTACGAACTTTGCAGGAAGCAGAAGAAATTTTCAAAGCACTGAGCACACCGATGCGTCTGCGCATCATGGAATTGATCTACGACAACGACCATCTGAGCATGAACGACCTCGCCGAAGCGCTCGGTCTGACGAACAGCGCGATCTCGCTCCATGTCGGCAAGCTGGAGAGCGCAGGGCTTGTCAAGATCCAGACCACCGCCGGCAAACGCGGCATCATGAAGCTGATTCGCCCAAGATACAACCGCCTGATCGTCGATCTCGCGCCGCAGGCAGCCGCACGCGCCTGCTATCAGGACGACATCGCCATCGGACAGTATACCTTCGCGGACGTCCACCCGACCTGCGGACTCGCCACGGCAAGCAGTATCATCGGCGAGCTGGACGATCCCCGCGTGTTTTCTTATCCCGAACGGTTCAAGGCAGGCATCCTCTGGATCGGCTGGGGCAGCATTGCATATAATCTGCCGAACCGGCTGCGCGCCGGACAAAAACTGACAGAACTGCATATTTCTTTTGAAATTTCTTCCGAATGTCCGGAAAATAATGATGATTATCCGAGCGACATTCATTTTGAGATCAATAATATTTCCGTCGGAACATGGATCAGCCCCGGCGATTACGGCTCCCGAAAGGGAATGCTCTCCCCGCAGTGGTGGCCGGAACTCTTAAATCAATACGGGCTTTTGAAGACATTGATTATCAATCAGAACGGAACTTTTATCGACGGTACGCACGAGATTTCAGGCGTTACGATCGAGGATTTACACATAGACTACAACAGCAGCATCGACCTGAAATTTTCCGTGCCGAAGGATACGTCCAACTGCGGCGGCATGACATTATTTGGAAGTGAATTTGGGGATTACAATCAAAGCATCCGTGTAAAAGCCTATTATGAAGATGTCAATGAAGAAAAATAGTATGAGAGACATGGGGGAATCATATGGGGGAACAGGAATTTTTGCACGAAAAGGAAGGCTATATCCATTCCATCATCAATCAATTGAACCGGCTCGCGGAAGATAACTACATCTATATTCTGCATCCGACGCAGAACCGCGCGTGGTTTTCCGAGACGACCAAAGCGTATTTCGGCATACCGGATACGTTCGCTCCCGATCATTATGCGGTCATGCGCGATCTTGTCCATCCGGACGACTGGTGGGAATACGAGGAACATATTCCGCAGCGCATAAAGGGCAATCTCGAGTGGGATCTGTGCGTGCGCATCAGGGATGTGTCCGGCGAATACCACATGTACAGTTTTCACACGGACCTCATAACGGATGAAAAGAACACGGAAACCTATCTGCTCGTTCTGTTACATAACGAAAATGTCCTGCCAAAGATCGACGCCCTGACCGACCTGTATTCCCATACACGGTTTGTTTCCAATCTGGAAGGGATCATCAGCCGGAGGCTGCCTTTTGCCGTCCTCATGATCAAGCTGGAGCGCTTTAACAATCTGAACATTATTTACGGCACGGACTTTACCAACCAGCTTCTCAAAGAAACGGCGCTGCAGCTCATCTACATGATGGACACCGACAGCGCGGTCTATCGTCTCGACGGTCCGAAATTCGGCTTCATCTTCAAAGGCTGCAGCAGGGAAAAGCTGCTCGCCTTTGAACAGCAGCTCAGGGACAGGCTCTCGGCGGGCATCCAGGCGGGCGGCCGCTACATCAACCTGAAAATCTGCGCCGGCGCGATCCTGTTCGACGAGCAATACGATGAAAAAGCAGATTCTCTCGCATCCAAGGCCGCCTATGCGCTGGGACATTCCGAAGCGGAGCATCAGGGGAAGCTGATCATTTTTAATGACGAAGTGCGCACATCCCATAATGTCAATCTCGATCTCATGAAGATCATCCACCAGTCCGTCCGGGAAGGCTGCGACGGGTTTTATGTGGAATATCAGCCGATCGTCGTCTCCGATACGGGACGCATTATCGGCGCGGAGGCGTTGGTCCGCTGGCGCAGGGAGCCCTACGGCACCGTACCGCCCGGCATGTTCATCGAATGGATGGAGACCGATCCCGCCATGTACGAGCTCGGCAATTATGTTCTGCGGACAGCGCTCTCAGAAACGGCGAAACTGCTCGCACTTCTGCCGGAATTTGTCGTCAATGTCAACGTATCGGCAAGGCAGATGGAACGGGAAGAATTTCGCGCGGAGGTCCTGCACATTTTAGATCAGACAGGCTTTCCCGCCAGTCATCTTTGCATGGAGCTGACGGAACGCTGCCGGGACATGCCGTTAGATCTGATCAAAAAAGAAGTGGAATTTTTTCAGGGACACGGGATCCGCATGGCGATGGACGATTACGGCACGGGCAGCGCCTCCTCCGGTATCGTTCTTTATGCGCCGATGGATGAGATCAAGCTGGATATGAGTTTCATCCGCGGAATCACAAAAGACGCCAAAAAACAGGCGATGGTCAAGTCGATCGTCGATTTTGCCAACAGTTCTGGCATGAGCACCTGCTTAGAGGGCGTGGAAAACGAGGAATTGCAGAATTATCTGCGGCAGTATCAGGCCACCTGGTTTCAGGGATATTATTACTCAAGACCGGTCGAGATCCAAACGCTCCTGCAGCTCATACAGGAATCGTGCGCAAAAGCATAAAAAAGAGTTCCGCTTGCGCGGAACTCTTTTTTATGCCTTAACATCGTATCTTACAGGATCGTCTTTACCCAGCCTTCCGGCGCTTCGATCTGTCCCATCTGGATGCCGGTCAGCGTGTCATATAGCTTCTGGATCGTCTCGCCCATCCGCTCCATACCGCTCGCAAAGCAAATCTCTTTTCCGTGATCGTTGATCTTGCCGACCGGGGAAATGACCGCCGCTGTTCCGCAAAGACCGCATTCCACAAATTCGGGTACTTCTTCAAAGAGCACCTCACGCTCCTCCACCTGCATGTGCAGATAATGCTCCGCCACATAGAGCAGGGAACGTCTTGTGATGGACGGAAGAATGCTGTTGGACTTCGGCGTCACAAGCTTCCCATCCTTCGTAATAAAAATAATATTTGCGCCGCCCGTCTCCTCAACTTTCGTTCTCGTCTGGGGATCCAAATACATATTTTCCGCAAAGCCTGCCCGGTGCGCTTCCATGATCGGGTGCAGACTCATCGCATAGTTTAAGCCCGCTTTGATATTGCCGGTTCCGTTCGGCGCCGCACGGTCAAAATCAGAAATGCGGATCGTCAGCGGCTTCGCGCCGCCCTGAAAATACGGTCCCACAGGCGTCACAAATATACGGAACTGATATTCCTCCGCCGGTTTTACGCCGATCACGGCGTTGGTTCCCATCAGGTAAGGGCGGATATACAGGGTTGCCCCCGTGCCGTAAGGCGGAACCCACGCGGCGTTCGCTTTCACCACCTCGCAGACTGCCTCCACAAACTTCTCCTCCGGGAACACGGGCATTTCCAGCCGCTTCGCCGTATCCGCCATGCGCTTTGCATTCATGTCCGGGCGGAAGCAGACAATGTGTCCGTCCTCCGTCGTATAAGCTTTTAATCCCTCAAAACAGGTCTGCGCGTACTGGAATACGCAGGCGCACTCGTTTAACACCACGTTCGCGTCATCCACAAGCCTGCCCTCGCCCCACGCGCCGTCCTTATATTCGGCAACATAACGCTTGTCCGTCTGATGATAGGCAAATCCGATATTTGCCCAGTCCAAATTCTTTTTTTCCATTGTCTGCTCGACTCCTTTCTACACCTAAGGACGCTGCCCTTATTTCCGTTCCTTTCCATATTAGTATAGTTGTCTCACTTTTTCAATATCAGATTTCAGACAAGACTGGATTTTTTGTGCCGGGCGTGCGATAATAAAAAGGCGCCTTTTGGCGCAGACTACTTATCAGTTGAAAAAGCGGGATGCGGCGCGCATTCCGTCTGGAAATGGAGGATAACTATGGCTGAAATCGTCAACACAGAAAATTTTGAAGAAATCGTACTGCGGTCGGACAAGCCCGTACTCGTGGATTTTTTTGCAACATGGTGCGGTCCGTGCAGCATGATGGCGCCGGTTCTTGCGGAGCTGTCCGAAACCTATGACACGTTCCGGGTCGTAAAAGTCGATATTGATGAGTCCATGCCGCTCGCGGAGCGCTACGGCATCATGTCCGTTCCGACTTTTGCCGCTTTTAAGAACGGGGCGGAAATCGGCAGAAGTATCGGCGTGCAGACAAAGGATGCGCTGCTGAAGCTGATGGCGCTATAAAAAATCGCGCTTCGCGCGCTTTCAAAGAATCCGCCTAAAGCGGATTCTTTGAAAAATTATTATGATTATGTAAGGTTCCGTGCCGGATTATTTATCAAAGCATCTATCAGCTGCTTATAAACTGCCCTATCCCGCGTCCGCGTCACAGGTTCTCTGCTCCAGCATGGAAAACAACAAATACTGCGCCGGCATATGCTCGCGCATGAACAATTCCGCCGCCTTTTCGCCGCCCTGACTGCGTACCAAATCCTCATAGGCATCCTGCACACATACGCACAGCTCGTCAAAATATGCCTGCCCGTCGGTAAGCGGCATCCGGAGTTTAATCTCGTCCGCAATGATCAGATCCATGACGCGCGCCATAAGCTCTCCCTCCAAGCCATTTTCGCCGCCGCTCATAAATCGGTGATAGAGATAGCGCAGCGTGTTTTCCCCGTAGTAAACCAACTCCCTCTCTGCGAGCGGATAAGCCGCCATGCGGTCGGCTGCATCCGCCGTCTCATCCAAAAGCCCTTCGGGATCGTCCATCATTTTTTGAAACAGACCACGCACGACGGACCATGTATCCACCACGCCCGTCTCCCTGACTGCCTCCGCATAGCATTTCTGAATGAGCGCCGTGCCATACTGCTGCCAGTCAAGCGCTGCATCCGCCGCTTCTTTCGGAAATTTTTCACGAATATCCGGCACATAATAACTGCCTTCACCCGGCGTCCAATATTCCGACAACGTATACGAACCGTCCTCCCCGATCAAAAACGTGATCGCTGCCGGGACATGGCTCCTGCCAAGCTCCGTGAGTCCCGTATTTTCGCAAAGATACGCCGTTGCCAGTACATGCGCGTAGACCGTGACCGTCTTCTCCCTCCCTGTCGCCGCATCCACAGTTCCCTCCGTCGCCAGCACGGCATAGCTGACGCAGGGATACACCGCCTTCCGTTCCCCAGTCACGTTCTCCGCAGACACGTCCGACGCGGAAGCACTGCCAAACGCCCTTATCTGCTCCGCCCAGCTCCACATTGCTTCCGTAACCGCCTTATCCAACGCGTTCTCCTCCTGCGGGCGCAGCGCGTAAATACTCCATACGCCAGTCTCCTCACCCGTATACTGCATCAGCCACAGCTCGCCGTCCACATACAGCAGCCAGTATCCGCCCTCCAGCGGACGCCATAATCGTTTTTCTGCCGGCAGCTCATAGAGCGCGCCCATTCCCGTCTCCAGATTATCCGGCAAAATCCGGATCATTTCCTCAAATTCCTCCGCCTCAAACATCCGCCACGCTACGCTGTCCGTGTTTGTCAGCGCATTTGTTTTTTCAAAAGAAAAATGACTCGTCCTCCCATACTCGTTCCATGTAAAACCGTCCGCATCCAGATAACCGTTAAGCTGCCCGTTCTCATACAGCGGAAAATACGAACTGAGCGGATTTAGGTAAATCAGACGTGCAAATTCGTAGGCGCCCTCCGCCGGAACCGCTGCTGCCGCCACGTCGGCTCCATTCGTTCCGTTTCCATCAGATGCGCTGCCTCCGGTTCCGTCTGCATCCAACATGCCGTCTCCACTGTTCATTCCGCCCGCTTCGGACGCGCTGTTTCCGGTTCCATCTGTATTCCACATGTCGGCTCCGTTCATCCCGTCCGCTTCGGATGTGCCGTCTCCCTTTCCGTCCGCATGGATGTCTGCGCCTGTTTTCGGATTGGTCAGGAAGCAGACCGCCACGACCGCACAGCAGACCGCTGCGGCAAGCAGTACCCAAAATGCCGGTTTCTTATAATGCAGGACGCCTTTCACTCTCTGCCGGACACCTACCTCGCCAAACGCGACCGGACAGGCGGCGATCCGGAAATGACACGCACTGCATGTCAAAAGTGCGGTTGAATACGCCTTCCGTTCCTCCACATCATACCGTTTCACCATGCGCTCGTCGCAGGCATATTCAATATCCCGGCAAAGCAGGATATACGCCGCCCACAGCAGCGGATGAAACCAATATACCGCTGACAGAAGATACCCAAACGGCTTGATCCAATGATCTTTTCGATGAATATGCGCCATTTCATGGGAAACGATATAAGCCCGATCCTCCTCGCGAACCCCCGCCGGCAGATAAATGCGCGGTCTGAAAAGCCCCAACACAAAAGGGGACCCCACACGCTCGCTCTCCAAAATCGGAATGCTCCTGCATCCGCTCCGCGTCCGATATGACGCTGCCGTCCGGCGTTCTTCCCCGATCGCGCCCGCGGCTTCCGCCTTCGCAGTTCCCTTCATGCCCGCAAACACGGGAACCGCCGTCCGCACATGCAGACGCAGGCGCACATAAGACAACGCTGCATAAAAAAACAGGAGCAGCGCGCCGCTCAGCCACACCCACGCCGCAACGGTTATCAACACCTGCACAGGATTGACACTATTTTCCGGCTCCGGCGCAAAATGTCCGGAAAACGCCGGATTAACCGTTGTGTCCAACACTCCGATCCCCGTGTGGATCTCCGGTTCCTTGGCATACATCACATCAGGGCTGACCGTCTGCACCCCCGGAATCAGCGAGACGTCACTCTCTATCTGAATCGGAACGATCAGGCGTACCGCCACCATTCCCCATAAAAGACAACGCATCCACTTCGGCATTTTTTTCAACACCAGCCTTACGAGCAGGATCACCGGGACCAGCCATCCTGCGCAAATTGCCCGATTCAATAATTCCAAAAAGAAACGTTGCATCCGTAGCGCCTCCTCATTCCTTATAGGTATCGATCATCCGCTGTACGCTCTCCACATCTTCCCTGGAAAGCCTCTGATGCTTCGTGAAGGCGGCGATAAACGCCGGAAGCGAGCCGCCGAATTTTTTGTTGACCAGCTCGTCGATCTCTGCCGCCTGTACCTCGTCCTGCGTAACAAGCGAGGTGACAACCGCATGTTCGTTTTTTACCACGCCGCGCTCGCTCAGACGCTTGATCACTGTATATGTCGTCGTGCGCGACCAGCCCAGCTCCTCCTTACACAGCCGCGCAAGCTCAGCGCTCGCGACCGGCTCGTGCGCCCACAAGATCAGACAAAAACGATATTCGCTCTCAAAAACTTTCGGTGTCGGCATACTTTGTCCTCCTGACTGCCGGAATGACGCCCTGCGTTATCCGCAAACTGCATCTTGCCTCCTCACGTCTCATCCCGCATTTATAACGATGCCGCCGTGGCAGGCAGTACCTCCGTGCCTTTTGTCTAATGCATTAGACTATTCGCTGTCAGTCTAACATGTTAGACTGCTGCTGTCAAGCGCCGCTGCTTTTTTTCTTTTTCGGGGACTTGTTTTTTGTATGATTCTTGTTATGATAATAATATCATAAGCGGAGACATTCCATTTCGCAAATTTTGAAAAGGAGAGATTGCCATGAAAAAAGATTTAGGAGTAAAACCGTATTTGTTTCCTATGCCGACTTATATGATAGGAACCTACAATGAAAACGATACGGTTGATGTGATGATGATGGCATGGGGTGGTATCTGTGCCGAGGATATGGTTGCGCTCAACCTCGAAGCGGCACATAAAACCGTTGCCAATATTGAAGCACGAAAAGCCTTTACCCTTGCCGTACCAGGAACGGATACGCTGAAAGAATCCGATTTTTTGGGGATCGCAACCGCAAACAAAATGGCGGATAAATTTGAACGCACCGGACTCCATGCCGTAAAAAGTGAACGTGTAGATGCGCCGATCATTACAGAATATCCCATTACGCTTGAATGTGAGGTGGTGGAGACGCAGAACCAGCCCTACGGACTGCGTATTCTTGGCAGGATCGTCAATGTGATCGCGGACGAAAAGGTTCTGAATGACGCCGGAAAGATCGACGCTTCCAAGCTAAATGCGTTTGCCTTTGACCAAATGCAGAACGGGTATTATTCAGTTAGCGAAAAAGTCGGGCAGGCATGGCACAGCGGGGCAGAACTTATGGATCGGTAACGGAAAGGAATCTTCCCAAAATGTGAAAAAAAACCCCCAAAGAACTGCCGAAAGCAGTTCTTTGAAAGCGTGCGAAGCACGATTTTTTATACCTTCTCGATCACGACCGCATGCGCGATGCCCGGCACGGTCTGTCCCTCGTTAAAGGAAGTCTTGCTGAGGAGCGCCCCCGTCGGCACAAACAAGACCCTTTTCCATTCCCCCGACTCGATGCGCGGCAGGATATACGCCGACAGTACCGCCGCCGAGCACCCGCAGCCCGAGCCGCCCGCCTCCGTTTTCTGGCGGATGCTGTCATACATGCGTATGCCGCAGTCGTCATGCTGCGCGGCGATCTCGATCCCCTTTGCGGCAAGCAGGTCGATCAGCGCCTGCTGCCCCACCGTTCCTAAGTCTCCCGTAAAAATTTTGTCATAATCCGACGGTTTTCTCCCGAAATCCTGTAGGTTCTGCGCGATCGTGTCCGCCGCCGCCGGCGCCATACAGCATCCCATATTAAAGGAATCCTTGATTCCGTAATCGACAATTCTTCCCGGCGTAATGCCGGTGATGCGGGCGCGCGCGCCGTGTGCCCCGTCGGACGACAGGATATACGCGCCGCTTCCGGTCACGGTCCATGTGGAGCATTTCGGACGCTGAGAACCGTAACTTAACGGAAAACGGAATTCTTTTTCCGCACTTGCAAAATGACTGCTCGTCACGCAGGCAAGCAGATCCGCATAACCGCCCGCAACAAGCATACTGCCGACGCCAAGCGCTTCGCCGCAGGTCGAGCACGCGCCGTACATGCCGAGAATAGGCGTCTCAAAATCCATCAGCCCATAGGAGGAAGCGACCGTCTGCGCAAGCAGATCGCCCGCAAGCAGGTAACGGATGTCCTTATGCGTCAGCCCCGCCTTGCCGAGCGCCAAACCCAGCGCCTCCTTTTGCAGCGTACTCTCCGCCGCTTCCCAGTTGTCGCAGCCCATCATATCATCCGATGCTGTCATGTCAAAAAGCGCGCCGAGCGGTCCCTCGCCCTCTTTTGTCCCGACAATGGACGCGCTTTCCCTGATATATACTTCTTTTTCAAACGCGATGCTCTGTTTTCCTTTTTGCGGACTCCCCATATCGCACCATCCCTTCTCAGACCGTAAGCCCCGGCACGCCGGGCGCTTTCTTTTTTTCCTGCAATTACTATGCGCTGAGAAGGCGGATTTTATACCTGTAAAAGAGTTGATTTTGGAAAAGGGACTGTGCGTTAGTATGGCAGTCATACCATCATTTACGGAAAAGATCACTGTGGGTTCCCGTGCGTGCTAAGGTCAGCACAAGCACATCATCGTCAATGCGATAGACCAATAACCAATCCGGCAGGATGTGACATTCTCTGCACCCTTCCCAGTTCCCGGAAAGTGCATGATCTCTATTTTTCAGCGGCAACGTTTTCCCCTGTGACAGCATCCGGACTATATCATCTAACAAGCCGATGTCCATGCCGCGCTTCATTGCCTGCTTATAATCTTTTTTGAACTGTGTCGTCCAAACAATATCACGATTCATTTTTTTAACTCTCGCAATGCATCTTCCACATTAGAGTAGCGCTTCACACCGGGGTCATGTGCGATGCGTTCTGCCTCTAATAAAGCCGCGGTTGTCTCCGCGTTGAACGGTTCTAACCTTACTTCAAATGGAAATCCACCTGAACGAAGCGACTGACGGAGAAAAACATTGATCGCAGTAGTCAAGTTCATGCCAAGTTCTCCGTAAAGCGCTTCACACTGTCTTTTGATGTCACTGTCCATGCGGACACTGAAATTTGTTGTATTTGCCATGGTATCAAATCCTTTCGCAATTCGCTCTCGCTTTGCTATTCACCTTCGCAATTCGCTACAACCACAGTATATGCAATTTACATTGCAAAATCAATGCAATATCCGTAAAATATCATAAATCTTGCATCTTTTTGGATTGGAAATGTTTCCATCACAACTCATCTTATCCCGCTGTCGGGTAATAAAACGTGATCGCCGCAACAACATCATCTTTTATAAGCAGTCCCACGTAAAGCGGCAGCGCATCCGTCTCCCCGGTATCAACCTCCGCGATCAAAAGATGATCGAACTGATCCGACCATACATAATCGTTTCCGCCGTAATCCCACCCGCTGTCCATCCCTGCATTGCTTCTCGGATAGGCGGCGGGATTCCACCCCAGACTGCCGATTTCCCGAAAATCTTCTCCGTCTCCCTGTAAGCTGCGACCTTCAAAATCCACAACCACCATGTTCGGGTATGCCGCAAGAATTTCCTCCTGCGTCATCCCGACTGCGATCCCGTTCGCCAGCGAATAGGCGTCGCTGAAAATCGCAAATCCGAACCGTTCGGCGGAGAATCCGCCGGAAGCGTCGTCAATCCGTCCGGCGGTATCTTCCCCGGCTCGTTCATATGCTCCGTAGTAATGCTCCACGCCGTCCACAGTCACGATATACCAGATTCCTTCCGCGGCGCCCGGCAGCATCCCGTACAATTCCTGCACTGTCCCCGCTTCCGCTACCTCCTCAAAAGAGTATTCCGGAATGGCAGGGACGACCGCCGCGTCCTCTTTGGAAAAAAGAACAAGCGCATCCGCGCCGTCATCCTCGCCAGCGCTTGCATCGCTGTCCGTTCCGGCATTTACACTGCCGTCTTCCGCTCCTGCACCACGAACGCCGCATGCGCCAAGAAATAGGGCGGACAAAAAAACGACCGCCGCTGTGACTCTGCTTTTTTTCATCAAATTCCACGCCTCCCGTCTTTCCACACCCGATCATTTCAAATACTCCGTATCATACGCCTCCAAAAGATGGTTGATCGCCGTGACGCCGTTCGGAACCTCCTTTTGTGAACGGTTCAGCCATATCGCGGGAATCCCGCAGGCATTGGCGCCCTTCACGTCGCTGCTTATCGAATCTCCGATATGAACCGCTTCTCTTTCATCCAGCCCCGCCGATCGGAGCGCCATCCGAAACAGCTCCGCCCGCGGCTTATACGAACGTGCATCCTCACTTGTAAACACGCCGTCCGGTTGTAACGCATGATACGCCAAAGCGCGCCGTAGATCCATCGTATCAATATTGGAAACAATATAAACCGGAACCGGGCAGGATTCAAAAAAGGATCTTGACTCCTCGAAAATGGGCGGTTTTATCCAGTGCACAAACATCATTTCACTTAAATCCGCCGCATTCGCTGTTGACCGAAATTCTTTGATCGTCTTTTCCAGTGACCTCAACTCCAATTCTCTCTGTGTCACAAAATCCGCACCATGCGCATTCCTGCACAGCGTTTGAAACTCATTCCACCAAAAAGCGCCGATTTTCTTTTTATTCTCCGCACGGCCCGTCTCAAATATAACTCGTGTTATTTTATCTACAATTTCGCCATCCTCATGCACCACCGTGCCATAAAAATCCAGAAATACCGCCTTTACCATCCCTCTGCCTCCCGTCTTTATAATAAGCAGACGTGAAAAAAGAACCTGCATCAGCGCTGTGCTCATGCAGGTTCCTTTTTTGTCAATGCCGGCGACCGGAATCGAACCGGTACGGGAGGTTAGTCCCGCAGGATTTTAAGTCCTGTGCGTCTGCCAGTTCCGCCACGCCGGCACATTACCAATAACTTGAAAAGAAACACCCGTTTCTTTTCCGTGGGACCTATAGGGCTCGAACCTATGACCCTCTGTTTGTAAGACAGATGCTCTCCCAGCTGAGCTAAGATCCCTGATACGAAGCGACCCAGATCGGACTCGAACCGACGACCTTCGCCGTGACAGGGCGACGCTC
>JAMPAG010000001.1:0-39688 GCA_023667365.1 bacterium
ATTTCAGACAGAACGGCGCGATCATCATCAATATTATTAACCGGGAATATTGTAAGAAGTACATTATCGTGCTGCCGGGACAGTCCCATCCGATGCATGCGCACCGCGTAAAAGAGGAGACGTTTCAGGTATTATACGGCGACTTGAAGGTGAGGATCGAAGGACAGGAGGAGAAGCTTCTGCATCCGGGCGATATGCAGACGGTACTGCGCGGCGAGTTTCATTCGTTTTCCTCGGATACCGGAGCGATCTTTGAGGAGGTATCGACGCAGCACATGAAGTCGGATTCCTATTACAAGGATCCGGAGATCGCGCGGATGGATCCGATGGAGAGAAAGACATTCTTAAAGAAATGGTAATATAAATACGGTTTGAGAGACGGAAGCTGTCGGCTGAGCGCTTTTTGACGGCAGGTATGTGTGAGACGTTTGGAAAAGATGGCTGCGGCGCAGGCAGGAAGGGACAGCGGGGGCGAGGTGAATGGCGATGGACAGATCAGAGAGCATGAAAAAAGAAATATTGTCGCAGTACAGAAGCGTGCGGCAGTTCGCAATGGAAATGGGGATTCCGTATTCGACATTGGTCACGGCGTTAGACCGCGGGATTGACGGCATGGCATACAGCACGGTCATCTGTATGTGCGACAGATTACATATCAATCCGGTGGATTTTATGCCGATGGATGAGGATACGAACAGCTCCAGCCGCAAGATGCTGCAGGACAAGGTGATGAAGCAGTTCCTGAAGCTGAATAAGCAGGGCAGGGAACGCATCTTAGAGGTGATGGCGGATATGGCGCAGCTTGATAAGTATGCGGGGAAGTAGGAGGCTGTTGCAGGTCAGCATGGATATGCTTTGGAAACGGAAGAATGTATGCTAAAATGAGTCTGCGCGGACAATACTACATATAAGCGGTTGCTTTATCAGAGCAGGAAAACAATACGGGAGGAATCTTACATTGCAGCCAATTCAAATTAAAAACGGGGACGAGACACTGGCGATCATTATCAAAGGGGACGAGCAGGACGAGGGTATTCACTTTTTCACACCGGATGATTATTCCCAGCAGCTTGCTTATATGCATCACCCGACGGGAAAACTGATCCAGCCCCATGTGCATAATGTCGTTCATCGCGAGGTTCACTATACGCAGGAGGTTTTGGTGATCAAACGCGGCAGACTGCGGGTTGATTTTTTTGATAAAGAGCAACGCTATCTAAAGAGTTATGTACTGAATGCGGGCGATCTGATCCTGCTCTCCGGCGGCGGACACGGCTTTGAAGTGCTGGAGGAAGTGGAAATGTACGAGATCAAGCAGGGACCGTATGCGGGCGACGCGGACAAGACGCGGTTCGAGTATCGCGTGGAGCATCCGGTCTTTGAGGAGGATTAGCATGAGTGGTTTTATTCCGGTCAATGAGCCGTTACTAAACGGAAATGAGAAAGCATATTTATGCGAGTGTATCGATACGGGCTGGATTTCGAGCGAAGGACCGTTTGTGAAGCGCTTCGAACAGGAGATGGCGGCGTATGTCGGCAGGCAGTACGGTATTGCGGTCTGTAACGGGACGGCGGCGTTAGAAGCAGCGGTCTTAGCGCTTGATCTGGAAAAAGGATCGGAAGTTATTCTTCCGGCATTTACGATTATTTCCTGCGCACAGGCGCTCACCAAGGCGGGGCTTGTGCCGGTCGTCGTGGACTGTGAGCCGGATACATGGAATATGGATGTGAACCGGATCGAAGAAAAAATCACGGACAAAACCCGTGCAATCATGGTCGTTCATATTTATGGACTGCCCGTGAAAATGGATGCGGTTTTGGCACTGGCAAAGAAGTATGACTTAAAAGTGATCGAAGATGCAGCGGAAATGCATGGACAGACCTATCACGGGAAGCAGTGCGGCAGTTTTGGCGACATTAGTATTTTCAGCTTTTATCCGAATAAGCATATTACCTGTGGCGAGGGCGGCATGATCCTGACGGATGACGAGTATCTTGCCGAGCGCTGCCGCGGCGCGAGAAATTTATTTTTTACGGCAAGGCGTTATGTGCATGAGGAGATTGGCAGCAACTTCCGCATGACGAACATGCAGGCGGCGATCGGCGTTGCGCAGTTAGAAAAGATGGAGGAGCATATCCTTCGCAAGCGTGAAATTGGGCGGCGCTATAACGAGCTGTTTGCCGATCTGAAAGATGTGATGCTGCCTGTTCCCAAAACGGAATACGCCGAAAATATTTATTGGGTGTACGGCATGGTAATCGGTGAACGCTATGATTTTGATGCGGGCGAAGTGATGAAGCGGCTCGGCGAAATGGGGATCGGGACACGGTCATTTTTTTATCCGATACACAAACAGCCCGTTTACGTGAAGCAGGGCATGTTTGCGGGAGTGTCCTGTCCGAATGCGGAGCGTATTTCCGGGCGGGGATTTTATATTCCGAGCGGGCTTGGCATCACGGACGAGCAGATTGAGACGGTCGCGGAGGCTGTAAAGCGGGTATTCTGTTAGAGTCGTGATCCGCGCGGAGGACAGATACATCGGTATGCTGAAAGAGGCAGGATATGAAAACAATTTTTATTCGCGGCATCCCGGTCACATTGGACCGCAGGCGCATCAAGAATGTGAATCTCTATATCCGTCCGCCGCACGGCGACGTGCTTGTGACCGCGCCGATGCGTCTTGGCGAAGCGCAGATTATGAAATTTCTTCATGAAAAAGAGGAATGGATCGTCTTGCACAGGGAGCGGGTGATCGCACGCGCGCAGGAGAACAGGGAGGACAGTCTGCGGGATATGGCGCAGCGCAGCGTAATGCCGGAGGAATTGGCGCGCCTGAAAGAGAAGATCGCGTATTATGCGCAGAAATGGGAGCCGGTCATGGGCGTACATTGCGTACATTGGACAATCCGCGATATGAAAAGCCGCTGGGGAAGCTGTTCAGTCACGAAAAAAACAATCCGCATCAACTTACAGCTTGTAAAAAAGCCGGAGGAATGCCTGGAGTATGTGATCGTCCATGAGCTGGCACATCTTTTGGAGCCGAGTCATAACGAGCGTTTTCATGCGTATATGAGACAATTCCTTCCGGATTATAAGGAACGCAAGCGGACGCTGGAAAAATGCGGTTTCAGGCAGGCGGGGTGAGAAAAAGAAAATGTTTTTTCCTATTTTCTTTTTTTGGGTCTTGCATTTTCATGTAGAATCTTGTATACTTGTCAAGTGTCAGGCGGTGAGGCTTTTGCGAGATATTTCCGCCAGTATGATATTGGGCTATCGCCAAACGGTAAGGCAACGGACTCTGACTCCGTCATTTCAAGGTTCGAATCCTTGTAGCCCAGCGAAGGCGCCCGATCATCGGGCGCTTATTTCAACTTATAGGAAATTTCGTAATCCTGAAAGAATCTGCGATGCGGATTTTTCGAAAGAGTCTGCGGAACGCAAACTCTTTTTTTGACTGATAGGAAATTTCGTAACCTGTGAAGAATTGCGTCAGCAATTCTTCGAAAGGACGCGAAGCGTCCTTTTTTGTATAAAAACATCTTCTTTGTCAGAGAGCCGAAAAGGAGCGATTATGTATCAGTTTGAGAGCAGGGTACGTTACTCAGAGACGGACAGCCGGGGGAAGCTCACGCCGGAAGGAATTATGGAATATTTTGAGGACTGCACGACGTTTCAATCCGAGGATATTGGGATTGGCGTGCAGTATTTGAAGGAGAGCCATCGGGTGTGGGTGCTGTCGTTCGTACAGATCGGAATTAACCGCTATCCGTCCTTGGGCGAGCGGATCGTGATCCGGACGATCCCCTATGACATTAAAGGATTTTTGGGATACCGTAATTTTGTGCTGCTTACGCCGGAGGAAGAAGTGCTGGCGTACGCTAACACGATGTGGACTTATCTTGATACAGAAACCGGCAGACCGGTCAAGGCGCCCGACTCCATGATCGACGCCTATGGTTTGTCGGAACGCTATCCGATGGAATACGCGCCGCGCAAGATTGCCATGCCGGAAAATCGGATCGCTTTTGACGATATTGTCGTAAAGCCGCATCATTTAGATACGAACGATCATGTCAACAATGTCGAATATGTGCGCATGGCGCGGGAACTGACGCAGGATGAGCGTTTGCGGGGCGGATGTGCTGACGGAGGCGGAAACGCAGTGCGGCGGGAAGCGGGCGGTATGTGCAGCAGCGGTACGAGCGGCGCCGGCGGAGAAGCAGTGCCGCAAAAGGTTGACGGCGGGCGTATCGTGCGCGGTCTGCGCGTGGAATATAAGCAGTCGGCGCTGCTCGGCGATGTGATCCACCCCGTCGGAGCGGGGGACGCGGAAACCGGCAGAGTCGTCTTTTCCTTAAATAATGACGAGGGGAAGCCCTATGCGGTCGTCGAACTGACTTATGAAAACGGCGCGGATGGGAACGAAGGCTTGTAAAAGAGGGAAGTGCGGATTGGCGCAGCGTTGCCCGTGGGGACAAAAAGGGAGATCATAGATGGAACTTGGAATATGGCAGAGCCTGCTCTGCGTGCGAAAAGTGGAATTTGGCGTTTACCTTGCCGAGCGGCAGGACGCGCCGCGGGAGGAGCGGGTGCTGCTCCCGATCAGGCAGGTGCCGGAAAAACTTGAGGTCGGCGATCCGATCGACGTGTTTCTTTACCGCGATTCGGGGGACCGGCTGATCGCTACCGTCAAAGAGCCGCTGATCGTAAAGGGACAGATCGCAAGGCTGAAAGTTGTCGAGGTCGGCAGAGTCGGCGCGTTTTTAGACTGGGGTCTGGAAAAAGACCTGCTTTTGCCGTTTAAGGAGCAGACGCGGAAGGTCGCCGCAGGAGAGGAATGCCTTGTTGCGTTGTATACCGATAAGAGCGGCCGCCTCTGCGCGACAATGAACGTGTATGAATATTTGGAGAAAAACAGTCCGTACAAGAAGGATGATACCGTGCAGGGGACCGTCTATGAGACGAGCGAGCGCTTCGGCGTGTTTGTGGCGGTGGACGACCGCTACTGCGCGCTCATTCCGGCGAAAGAGTGTTACGGGAAGGCGGGTATTCGGATCGGTGATACGATCACGGCGCGCGTGACTGCAGTCAAGGAAGACGGGAAGCTGGACTTGAGCATCCGCGAGAAAGCGTATCTCCAAATTGAGAAAGACGCCGGGCTCATCCTAAAGGCGATCGACGCAGCGGGCGGAGCGCTTGGGTTTAACGATAAAGCGTCTCCCGAATTGATACGGCAGGAAATGGATATGAGCAAAAGTGAATTTAAGCGTGCGGTGGGGCATCTGCTCAAGACAGGGGAGATTGAGCAGGATGAAGACGGGATCCGCAGGAGGGAGAAACGATGAACGCAAAAAAAATAAACTGGATGTATGTTGCGATTTTTTTCATGTATCATGCCGTTTCGTACGGGCTGATCTATTATATCACGCATATTCATATGATCGGGCTCATCCCGTTAAACATGGTGAGCGAGCTGGTCTTTATCATACCGAGCGTGATCTTTGTATTTGCGACGCGCACAAAATGGCGCGATATGCTGAGACTAAAACCGATCCGGCTATCGACGGTGGCGATCGTCATTCTGTTTACGTTTTTATGTATGCCGCTTGTCACGGTCGTCAATCTGGCGACGCAGTTTTTTGTGGAAAACGCAGTGGAAGCGAGCAGCACGATGTTTATGCTGATGCCGTTTGGCGTGACCTTTTTTATCATCGCCATTTATGCGCCCGTCTGTGAGGAGATCGTGTTCCGCGGTGTGACGTATGAGTCGTTAAAAAAGGACATGAGCGTCTTCAAGGCGATGATCATCTCGGCGGTCTTTTTCGGACTGGCGCATATGAATTTCAATCAGGCGGCGTACGCGCTGCTGCTCGGACTGATCCTTGTGCTGGTGCGCGAGGCGACCGGAAGCCTGTGGGCGACCATTCTGATGCATGTGGTCTTTAACGGTTGGAATGTCATTCTGATGTATGCGAGCGAATGGCTGGAGGAGACGTTCCCGGAGCTCGTGGGAGAGAGCAGCGCGGTGATACAGACGACGGCGCAGCGCAATGAGCTGCTGTCGCGGATGATCGGTATTTATCTGATCATTGCGGCAGTTACGACAGCGCTGGCAGGCTGTGTGCTCGTGTGGATGGCGGGCAGGGAAGGCAGAAAAGAAAATCTTCGGAGCATTTGGCGGTGCAGAAAAGACGGAAAAAAGAACGGTCTTGGATGGCTGCTCCCGTTTCTCCTCGTGCTGGCGCTGTTTTTGGGATATATGCTTTATGATGTGTTGGTATAAAAATGATAAAAAAAGGGGATGTCCTAACGACATCCTCTTTTTTATACCGACATGTCAAAATTTGCCCCGATATGAGGGTTGACGGACAACTCCAATGAGGAGGATGCTGCCGGTGCAGAGTCAAGCAGCTCGGAAATCTGAGCGCCGCTCGACTCCATGCTGTCCAGTACGTTTCCCAGTACCGCAAAGCCGACGGAATTCATCAGCTTTGCCTGTGCCATGCCTGTAGATAAAGCCGCAATATCCATAGTGCCTGCTCCTTTTTTTGACCGTGTTGACATGTTTCATATATTATATCGGCATAAAAAAAGCAAAGAAAGGTAAAAAATGCATAAAAAAGTCACGATTTTAGGTAGATTTTTTTGTATATTTATATTAAAATAAAAATCGGGTATTGATTTTCAACGAGAAAAGCGAAAAACGTTTGTGTAGGTTGAACAAAGGAGAAGGCAGAAAAAGGGGAGAAAACGCTTATGATATCGAATCAAATTTTACAGAATACGATAGATGGGCTGAAAGCGATCGCGCGCACGGAGCTATGCGTCATGGATACGGACGGAAAGGTTGTGGCGGCGACGGATGACAGGATGGAGAACGGCAGACAGGATGTGCTGGAGTTTGCCGCGTCCCCGGCGGACAGTCAGGAGATACAGGGTTCCCAGTTCTTTAAGATTTATGATGAACAGCAGCTGGAATATATTCTGGTGATCACCGGCGCGGGAGAGAACCTTTACATGGTCGGCAAGATGGCGGCGTTTCAAATCCAGAATCTGCTCGTCGCATACAAGGAGCGGTTTGATAAAGATAATTTCATCAAAAACCTGCTTTTGGATAACCTTTTGCTCGTGGACATTTACAGCCGCGCGAAGAAACTGCATATTCAGACGGATGCAAAGCGCGTAGCGATGATCGTGGAATCGGAGCGGGGCAGGGACAATAATGTGCTGGAACTGCTGCGCGTTTACTTCGGTGCGAACAGCAAGGAGTTTGTGACCGCCGTTGACGAGAACAGCGTGATCGTCGTGAAGGAATTGGAGGAAGAAGACCACGGGCTGGAGCTGGAAAGGGAGGCAAAGGAAATGGCGGCGTATCTCGTGCGGGAGGGCATTGAGCATACGCGGATCTCCTACGGCACGGTCGTCGGGGAGATTAAGGAGGTCAGCCGCTCTTACAAGGAAGCAAAGATGGCGCTGGATGTCGGAAAGATCTTTTTTGATGAGAGAGAGATCATTGCCTATTCCGAACTGGGGATCGGCAGATTGATCTATCAGCTTCCGATCCCGCTCTGCAAGATGTTTATCAGGGAGATCTTTGGCAACAGGAGTCCGGATGAGTTTGACGAGGAGACGCTGACGACAATCTACAAATTTTTCGAGAATAGTCTGAACGTGTCGGAGACGTCACGGCAGCTTTTTATCCACCGCAACACGCTTGTGTACCGACTGGATAAACTGCAGAAGGGAACCGGTTTGGATCTGCGTGTGTTTGAGGATGCCATCACGTTTAAGATCGCGCTGATGGTCGTCAAATACATGAAATATATGGAAAACTTTGAGTACTAAAGTGTGAAGAAAGGCTGGAGAAACATTGAGAGAAGACACGAATGCAATGCGGTCTAAGGAGGAATCACAGGCGGGAGATACGGTAAGGCAGAGGTCTGCGGCATCGTCGGGCGCGCCGGCACAGACAAGAGAGGCGTCACAGGGAAAAGGATCGGCACAGTCAGGAGCATCGGTACAGGCGAGAGCGTCGTCGCGGACCGGGGCGCCGGTCAGGACGAGAACGCCGTCCCAGGCGGGAACGCAGGAACAGGTGAGAATGCTGTCCCAGACGGGAATGCAGGAACAGGCGAGAACGCCGTCGCGGACAGGAGCGCAGGCGCAGACAAGAACGGTATCGCGGACAGGAGCGTCATCGCAGACCAGGTCCACATCCCAATCCATGACCGGGGGGGAACGGGATCAGCAGCAAAGAACGGGCGTGGCGGCGCGCAGACAGGCGGAGGAGCTGCCGCCAAAGGCGGTACGGGGAAGAAAAAAGAAGAAAGCCGCTCTGCCGGAGGAAGTCATCGTTCTGGATCATGTGGTCAAGTCCTATTCGACGGGAGCGCCTGCCCTGAACGGGATTTCCTTGAAGGTCAGACGCGGAGAATTCGTATTTATCGTGGGGGACAGCGGATCAGGAAAATCGACGCTCATCAAACTGCTGCTGCGTGAACTGCTCCCGACGGAAGGCGGCATTTCGGTCAACGGGACGAATGTGGTGCGCCTGCGCCGCCGGAAAATACCGAAGTTCAGGCGGGGCATCGGCGTCGTGTTTCAGGACTTCCGGCTTTTGAAGGACCGCAATGTATATGATAACGTCGCGTTTGCACAGCTTGTCATTCAGGCGAAAGCGCGCGACATCCGCAAGAACGTACCGATGATGCTTTCCCTTGTGGGGCTCGCGGGAAAATACAAGGCAAAGCCGAAGCAGCTTTCGGGAGGCGAGCAGCAGCGCGTGGCGTTAGCGAGAGCGCTTGTCAACAATCCGCCGATCCTGCTCGCGGATGAGCCGACGGGAAATCTTGATCCCAAAAATTCATGGGAGATCATGAAGCTGTTGGAGGAGATCAACGAAAAAGGTACAACGGTACTCGTCGTTACGCATAACCGGGAAATCGTCAACGCCATGAAGAAGCGTGTCATTACCATGAAAAAGGGAGTTATCGTAAGCGACGAAGAGCAGGGAGCATATATCGATGAGGATTAGTACGCTATTCTATACAATCAAGCAGGGATTCAGGAATATTCTGCGCAACAAGTGGTTTTCTTTGGCGTCCATCATGACGACCAGCGCGTGTCTGTTTTTATTCGGCGTTTTTTTCTGTATCCTGACCAATTTTCAAAATATCGTGAGGACGGCGCAGGAGGGCGTCTGCGTCACGATCTTTTTTGACCAGGACACGGAGATCACGCGCAAGGAGGAGATCGGCAGGCTGCTGCTTGCCCGCCCGGAGGTCAAGGATGTGTATTATGTATCCCCGGAGGAGGCATGGGAATCCTTTTCCAAGGATTATTTTGGAGAGGAGTACGCTGCGGGCTTTACGGAAAATCCGCTGCAATATTCCGATAATTTCCAGATCTTTATGAATGATGTTTCCATGCAGAGCGCGCTCGTCACCTATGTGAAGTCGCTCGATCATGTGCGCAAAGTGAATGAGTCGGCGATCACCGCCAATATGCTGTCGGGGATGAATTCGCTGGTGTCTTACGTGACAATCGCGATCATTGCGCTCCTGCTCTTTGTGTCGATCTTTTTGATCAGCAATACGGTCATGATCGGTATTTCTGTCCGAAAAGAGGAAATTTCCATCATGAAATATATTGGGGCAACGGACTTTTTTGTGCGGGCGCCGTTTGTCGTGGAGGGCATGATGATCGGACTGATCGGATCGTTCATTCCGCTTGCGCTCATTTACGAGCTGTACAACCGGGTGATCCTCTATGTGACGGAGCGGTTTTCCATGCTGGAAAGTCTGATGCATTTTTTGGATGTGAAAGAGGTGTTTACGATACTTGCGCCGGTCTCAATGGGAATCGGAGTCGGTATTGGTCTGCTCGGAAGCGTCGTGACGGTACGAAGACATCTGCGTGTCTAAAAGGAGCTGGCGGTTGCGATGAAACTTAGGATAAAAAAGAAAATCGAAAAAATCGTCTGCCTTGTTCTGCTCGCAGCGCTGTTTATGCCGCAGGGCGAATTTGAGAGCAGGGCGAGCAGCAATGCGCTGACAAACGATTACATCAAGGGAAAAGAAGAGGAGATCCAGCAGATCCAGCAGGAACAGGAGGCGCTTCAGCAGGGGATTACGGATACGCAGAAGCTGCTGGAACGGTTAAAGCAGCAGCAGGAGGATCTGTATCTCTATGCGCAGCAGGTCGATGCGATCCTCTTAGAACTGGATGAAAAGATCTCGCAGCTCAACGATCAGATCACCATTAAGGAGATCGAGATCGAACAGACGAAGGAGGAGCTTGCCGAAGCGCAGGAGACCGAACGCCAGCAGTATGAGGCGATGAAGGTGCGCATCCGCTTCATGTATGAGGAGGGGGACTCTTATTATCTGGAAATGCTCTTTTCGGCGACAGGTCTGGCGGACATGCTGAATAAAGCGGATTATATCGAAGCGATTTCCGTATATGACAGAAGGAAGCTGGATGAATACATCCTCAATGAACAGTTGATCGAGATATGCCAGCAGGAATTAGAAGTGCAGGAAGCGGCGCTGCAGACGCAGCGGGAGGGCGTGATCGCGGAGCAGGAGGCGCAGCAGGAGCTTAGGGAGCAGGCGGAACGCGAGATTGCCAGCAGGCAGAATCAGATCAATGAAGAAACGGAGACGCTGGCACAGCAGAGAGCGAAACTGGAGGCGCAGACCGAGACGATCGAAGCGATCGAAGCGCAGATCGCCGCAGAGAAGAAGCGGCTTCAGGAGCAGAACCAGCCGCAGCAGACGTATGACGGCGGCGCGTTTTTATGGCCGTGTCCGAGTACGAAATTGATTACTTCGGAGTTTGGATGGCGTCCGCATCCGGTCCTGCATTACGACAAGTTTCATAACGGCATTGATATTGGAGCCAGACATGGCGCGCCCATTCTTGCGGCATATGACGGCAGAGTGGTGGCGGCATCCTACACAAGTGCGATGGGAAATTACATTATGATCGACCATGGCGGCGGGCTTTATACGATTTACATGCATTGCTCCCAGCTCTATGTCGCGGAGGGGACGTATGTGGTGCGCGGTGAACAGATCGCGGCGGTCGGTGCGACCGGTATAGTGACGGGAGCGCATTTGCACTTTTCGGTGCGCTTAAACGGAGAATATGTGAATCCGCTTAATTATGTTTCTTAAGGCGGTGTCTGTCAGGAACGGATTGCAGCGGACGCCGCAAAAGGATGGAGGCAACCATATTCAGCGTTGTCTTTGCATAAAATGATAAGGAACAAACGATGTTCAGCAGAAAGAAGAATGAAAATGGATCAGTTTGAAATGCAGACGGAAACGGAACAACAAAAAGAACAGCAAAAAAAACAGGAAGAAAAACGGGAGCGCCGGTATTATCTGACGGGAGTCCTGACGGGGCTCTTGGCAGCCGCGCTGATCGTCGGAATTGTTTTTTTAGTGCGGGATGTGCGGACAAACAAAGATCAGAGCGCCCAGACGCAGGCGCAGGAGTCCGATTCGGTCGTCAGCGAGGCGGCGACTTATAAGCTCGGCGTGTTACAGGATGCGATCGAAAAATATTATCTGGAAGATGTGGACGCGCAGGTGCTGGAAGAAGGCATGTATGCGGGGCTTTTGGACGCGCTCGGCGATCCCTATTCCGTCTATTATACGGCGGAGGAACTTCAGGAAATCTATGACAAGACACGCGGCGTCTATTATGGAATCGGCGCCTATATCGGAATGGACACGACGACAGGGTATGCCGTGATTACCAAGCTGATCGAGAATACGCCGGCGGCGGCGAGCGAGCTGCAGCCGGGCGACCTGATCTATCAGGTGGAGGGCGAGGATGTCTACGGTATGGACACATCCGAGATCGTCGCAAAGATCAAAGGCGAGGAGGGAACGCCTGTCACGATGACGGTGGCGCGCGCAAGCGGAGTCGGCTACGAATATATCGACGTCACGATCACGCGTGCGAAGATCAACAGCCCGACCGTGGAGTTCAGGATGCTGGAGAATGACATTGCTTATATCGAGATCACGGAATTTGACGATATTACATTAGAACAATTTAACGAGGCGCTTGCAGAGGCGCGCGGCAGCAATATGAAAGGACTGATCTTAGATCTGCGCGGCAATCCGGGCGGTAATCTGACAACGGTTGTCGAGATCGCAAAAAAAATACTGCCGGAGGGAATGATTGTTTATACAGAGGATAAGTACGGTGAGCGCGAGGAGTATGTCTGCGACGGCGCAGCGCCGTTGGGGCTGCCGCTCGTGGTGCTCATTGACGGCAACAGCGCGAGCGCGTCGGAGATTCTCGCAGGCGCGATCAAAGATTACGGCGTCGGAACGCTTGTTGGGACAACGACGTTCGGGAAGGGCATTGTACAGCGGATCATGCAGCTCACGGACGGTTCGGCGATCAAGCTGACAATCAGCAAATATTATACGCCGAACGGCTACAATATTCACGGTATCGGCATTGCGCCGGATGTCGAAGTGCCGTATGACGCGGAGTTGTACCGCAGCGAGGATCGGGATAACCAGTTAGAGGAAGCGACCCGCATCATGAATGAAATGCTGGGCGCGGCGGAATAAGAAAACAGGAGAACAGACATGAAATACGATTATCTGATCGTGGGAGCCGGGCTGTTCGGCGCGGTGTTCGCACATGAGATGAAGCAGAAGGGAAAACGCTGTCTGGTCATTGACAGGCGGGAGCACATTGCGGGCAATATTTATACGGAAGAAATTGAGGGCATTCAGGTCCATCGTTACGGCGCGCACATTTTTCATACTTCCGATCAAAAAGTATGGAAATACATCAATCGTTTCGCGGAATTTAATCATTATGTGAATTCGCCGATCGCCGTATATGGGAAGGAGCTTTACAATCTTCCTTTTAATATGAATACATTCAGCAAGCTGTGGGGGATCCGGACGCCCGCCGAGGCGAAGGCACTGATTGAGGAGCAGATCGCGCAGGCAGGGATCGGGGAGCCGAAGAATTTGGAGGAGCAGGCGATCTCCCTTGCAGGGCGCGACGTGTATGAGAAATTGGTAAAGGGCTACACGGAAAAACAGTGGGGAAGGGATTGTAAGGAGCTTCCCGCTTTTATCATCAAGCGTCTGCCGCTCCGGTTTACGTATGATAATAACTATTTTAACGATGCGTACCAGGGAATTCCGAAGGGAGGCTACACGGCGGTCGTACAGAAATTATTGGAAGATATTCCGGTGAGAACGGGCATTTCTTATCGGGAGTTTCTTGCGCAGAACGAGTCCGGCGAAGACGGCGATTCGTTTGCACGCGTGCTCTATACGGGAATGATCGACGAATATTTTGATTATTGCTATGGCGCGTTGGAATACCGTTCCCTGCGGTTTGAAACGGAATTGCTCAAGGACTGCGATAATTATCAGGGAAATGCGGTCGTCAATTATACGGAGCGCAGCGTGCCGTACACGCGTGTCATCGAGCATAAACATTTTGAGTTCGGTACGCAGCCCGTGACTGTCATCACGCGCGAATATCCCTGTGAGTGGAAGAAGGGCGACGAACCTTACTACCCGATGAATGATGAAAAAAACGATGCGCTCTTTGCGCGTTACCGAAAGCTCGCGGAGGAGCAGGACCGCGTGCTGTTTGGCGGCAGGCTCGGTCAGTACCGCTATTATGACATGGATAAGGTGATTGCGGAGGCGCTTCTGATGGCGGAAAAGGAAGGATAACACATGGCGGAATTACGGAATTTGTATGTCAGGACGCGGGACACCGCACGTCAGAGCGCGCTGATCACAGAGTTGTTCCGCATATACAATCTCGATGCCGGTGTGAGGGAATATCAGAGCTTCCTGTGTTCTTTTCAGGAGGTTGCGGGCGCGCTGCTTGGCGACGACGGCACGCTTGCCGGACAGGGGATCGGGGCGGCGCCGGATTATATCGTGGAAATCATGCGCGGACTGCTCGGCGCACAGGAGCAGAAGGACTATGTTCTTTTGGCGGATCTGCTCGCGCTTCAGATACAGCCATTCTTGCAGGAGTTGTTGGGGCAGCTCCGGACAGCGGCGGAGGGAGAACTGCTTCCGGATTATTCAAAACAGAATCTGGCGGCGCTTGCAGAGCGGGATCCCGTGCTTGCCAGGCGGCTGGACGGGCTGAGAGAACCGGGCGGACAGGGGGAAGATGATGGTTCCGGCGGCTCCGGCAGACCGGAGGAATCGAGCGGTTCCGGCAGACCAAAGGAGTCGGATGGCTCCGGCGGTGCGGCGCAGGGAGCGTGGCAGGATCTTTATATTGAAGAAACATCGGCGGGATACCCGACCTGCCGTGTGGAGCGGGGCGGCGCGAGCTTTTACCTGCATTCGAACCAGGATCCGTATGCCGAGGCGCGCGCATGGGCGAGAACGCTGCCCGATGAGCAGGCTTCGGGGTATCATATACTCGGCGCAGGGCTGGGCTATCATGTGCTGGCGCTTTACGAGGAACTGCGGGAATGCTATCCCGTGCATGTATATGAAGCGGACATCCGCTTTTTCAGACTGACGCTGCGCTATCTGGATCTGACGAAGGCGCTTCGCACGGGGATGATCGTTTTTCATGAGGATGCGGGGTTTCGCATGCTTGCCGGGGCGGCCGCACAGCCGGGACAGAAGTTGTGCATTCATTATCCGTCCATGCGCCTGATCGGTGATGAGAGGCTGCGGCAGAGCTTTGAACAGTTTTTTTTGCAGGACAGCTCTTACCGGAATGCCAAAATGTTATTGCAGGGAAATTTTGATGCCAATATGGAAAGTATGCGGGCGGAGCCGCAGCGTTTTTTGACGGCGGACGCGCTTCGCGGGCAGTTTCATCATAAAACAGCCGTGATCGTGGCAGCAGGCCCGTCCCTTGATAAGAATGCGGCGCAGCTTATCACATGCGCGCAGCGGGAGGACTGCGTGCTGGTCGCCTGCGGAACGGTGTTCCGAAAGCTGCTCGGCATGGGGATTCGTCCGGATTATGTGATGGTGACGGATGCGAATCCGCGCGTGCTCTTTCAAATTTATGCACAGGAGAACAATGATGTGCCGATGCTGATGCTTTCCACCGCGAATCACGGTTTTGCGGCGCGTTACGCCGCGGTCCATTACATGCTGTTTCAGGAGGGCTATCCGCGCGCGGAGCGGGAGGCGGAGAAAAGAGGCTGTATGTGTGTGAAGACAGGCGGTTCCGTCATGACGACGGCGCTGGATACCGTGATCCGTCTGGGAGCGGAGCGCCTCGTGTTTGTGGGGCTGGATCTGGCGTTTACCGATAATCTGGCGCATGCGTCGGAAACATCGAACCGCGTGGCAACCGATACGGCGGATCTGACGGCGGTAAAAGCATGGGGCGGCGGCACGGTCTATGCCGATCAGAAGTTTATTCTTTACCGTACATGGATGGAAAGACGGCTGCAGGAGGCGGACGCCGCCGGACTGGATGTCGTCAATGCGACCGAGGGCGGGAGCTTCATTCAGGGGATGCGGCATATTCCGCTTGCGGAAGCGCTGAAAGAGACGAGATAGAAAAGAAAAAACAGCGAAGAAACGGAAAGAGAAAACAGGAAGAAAAAAACGGGGAAAGATAAAAAGCGGCGGGGGAATCGGCAGGATTCCCGAAAGGGGAGCCGTGGAAGATTCAGAGAGAAAGGCATGGTTATTCAAATGGCGGAAAAGAAAATTTTAGCGCTGATCCCCGCGCGGAGCGGTTCAAAGAGCGTGGTGGATAAAAATATCCGGAAGATCGCGGGCAAGCCGATGATCGCGTATTCCATTGAGCACGCAAAACAGTCAAAATACATCAACCGCATCATCGTAAGCACGGACAGCGAAGTTTATGCGCAGATCGCAAGGGAGTACGGGGCTGAGACGCCGTTTCTGCGCCCTGCGGAATATGCGGCGGATACCTCGCTTGACATCGAAGTGTTTGAACATGCCCTTTTCTGGTTAAAAGAGCATGAGGGATATGAGCCGGACATTATTGTACAGCTCCGTCCGACTTATCCGATCCGCCGCGTTTCGGACATTGACACGATGATCGAGATGATGCTTGCGGATGAGGAGCTTGACTGTGTGCGTACGTTAGCGCCGGCGACGGAGGTCGCGCATAAAATGTGGTATATGGGGGAGAACGGAAGGATCCGTCCGATTCTGACCGATATTCCGGAAGCATATAATATGGCGCGGCAGATGCTGCCGAAGATTCTGTATCAGAACGGAAATGTGGATGTGATCCGCGCCAAGGTCATTACGGAGCAGCATTCCATGTCCGGAAAAAACATTGCCGGTTATGAGATGGGCGATAATTTTGATATTGACACGACGGCGGAGTTTGAGAAAGCGTCGCAGTACCTGACAATCCGCGCGGGCGGACAGCGGTTTGTATTTGACATTGACGGCGTAATCGCCATAAAACGGGAGGATCTCGATTATGCCAAGGCGGAGCCGAACGAGCGCATGATCCGGATTGTCAACCAGCTGTATGAATGGGGAAACGAGATTATCCTGTTTACGGCAAGAGGGTATGTGTCAGGCATTGACTGGTATCCGGTGACAAAAAAGCAGATGGAGGATTGGGGCGTTCATTACACAGAACTGCGCATGGGAAAACCGAACGCGGATTTTTATGTGGATGATAAGATGATCGGCGTCGATACGCTGTATGATCTGTTCGGGTAAGCGTCTGCCCATAGGAGGGACGAAAAAGAGTTCCGCGAAAGCGGAACTCTTTTTTAACAATAACTGTTAAACATCATCCCGCTGTAGGCGCTTGTCACATACGGACTCGCGTAACCGTGTCCGGGATTCTTATAGGCAACAATGATTTTGTTCACATAGTTCATCGGATTTAAGGAAACGCCACGGCTCTTGCGCATCAACGCCTGCGTAAAATCCTTTAACGGCTCGGTCACTTCCTCATTGTCTGCGTGCGCAACCGCATAAGACAACCGTTCGTCGTCAATGGAAAGCTCGCCGCTTTCCTCGGAATAAATACCGAGCGTATCCAGATCATCCGCATAAACGGATGCAATGCCGGTCATTTCGTTCATCAGGCGGGCACTCTTTGGCTGGGACTCAAGATAAGAGGCGGTCGCGCGGATGAAGTCATTATAGCCGCCGATGAGCTTTGAAATATTCTCTTTTAACGATTCATGATCGGGTTTCACGCCAATCTCTGCGGTCTCGCCTTCGGAAGGGCTTAGTCCGGTCAGATTGACGGAGTATACTTTTTCTACCGTGAAGTGATTGGAGGACGCCGTGCGCTCTGCCCCGTTAATAAGGAACTCGGCGTTTGCCGCAGGGCGGGTAATCTCGCCGATGCCCAGATAATCGACTGCGCCTGAAAGTTTACTCGTGTTTGTGTCCGACACATGGAAAATGTGATCTCTGTCAGCCGGAAGTCCGGTCGCCTTCGAGGAAAGCTTTAAGGCGGAATTTCCCTCGCCGTCCTCTAAGATCTCGGCGGACAGACCGATCTCCGCATTATTGATCAGTCTGGCAAGCCGCTCCTGCACACTGCGGTTCGTATCGCCCTCATTGATCAGAAACTGAAATTCGTAATTCAGATTGTTGATGCCGACGTCGAACGAATAGGTGTCCGGCGCAAGCGCAATCTCTTCATCCGGCAGATAGCTGCCGGTGTTTATCTGCGACTCCGCAAGACGGCGCACTTCAATAGAAAAAGCAGGCGCATCATCCACGTCCTTGGCATCGCCGATATAATCCGCGGTTGCAATGTCTTCATTCGTGGAAAAAGCGGTCTTCTGCTCCAAAAGAGATTCCGCATCCCTTCCGCTTACGGAAGCGATCGTGTTGTGCAGCGCCCGCGCGCTTTCCTTGATACCGACGGCAAACGCCTGCGACGCCCTGCTCGTATCCAAAATGGCAAGAGGAGCTTCTTTATTTAATTTGACAATGGAATTGTAAACGCCGCGCAGCTCGCTTTTCTTGTGCGTGTCATATTGCGAGTTGATGCCGTTCGGCGCATAGGTGGTCAGATAATGATTGTAGACCGTGTTCAATGCGGTGACGTTCATTGCCGCCCCTCCTTTCATCCATGAATGTCTACAATTCAGCATGAACCTCGTCCGTGAGGTCGCTTTTGCATACTTTCTATTTATATCGACAGTATCGGCCGATCAATAAAGACTGCAAAAGAAATTCTGCCAAAAAGTTTTAGGGCAAAAATCTACTTATATACATATATCCTAGCATGTATAAAACAAAAATGCAATCGCAAAATGGAGTGGTGAGGGGAAGTTTTGCAAAAAAATATAGAAAAAAGCGGTGAAAATGCAAAAAAACTGATTGACGCGCCAAACAGCCTATGCTATAGTAAACAAGTGACATGAATTTCGGTCTTTTTTTTATGCCCGAAAAAACGGGATTGAAACGGAGGTTATGAGTTATGCGTACGAAGATAACACTTGCATGTACGGAATGTAAGCAGCGCAACTACAATACGACGAAGGAAAAGAAGAACCATCCTGACAGAATGGAGATCAGGAAATATTGTAGATTCTGCAAGAAGCATACCCTGCACAAGGAAACCAAATAAGCATCTCATTTTGCTAAGAGGAGTGGGACTATGGGAGATTCTAAGAAAGAAAAAGAGAAGAAGCCTTCTTTTTTTAAGGGAGTCAAGGCGGAATTCTCAAAAGTATCATGGCCGGGCAGGAACGATGTGGTAAAACAGTCCGTCGCAGTCATCGGGGTTTCCGTTGTGGTCGGCGTGCTGATCACACTGCTTGACACGGTGATCCAGTTCGGCATCAAGTTCCTGACGATGTAGAAATGAGGTTGACGGTATGGCAGAAGCAGAAACGAAGGCAAAGTGGTATGTAGTGCATACCTATTCCGGATACGAGAATAAAGTGAAAGCGAATATTGACAAAGCGATCGAAAACCGGCATCTGGAGGAAGAGATTCTGGAGGTGCGGGTTCCGATGGAAGATGTCGTCGAGATGAAGAACGGCAGCAAGAAGACGGTCCAGAAAAAGATGTTTCCGGGCTATGTGCTGATCAATATGATCATGAACGACGATACATGGTACGTTGTGCGCAATACGCGGGGCGTTACGGGCTTTGTCGGACCGGGAAGCAAGCCGGTGCCGCTCACGGAGGCGGAGATGAAGCCGCTCGGCATCAAGACGGAGAATATTTCCGTTGACTTCGCGGAGGGCGATACGATCGCCGTTGTCGCCGGCGTATGGAAGGATACGGTCGGCGTCGTGCAGCGTATGGATTTCGGCAAGCAGACCGCGACGATCAATGTGGAACTCTTCGGCAGGGAGACGCCTGTCGAGATCAGCTTTGCGGAAGTAAGACGCATGTAAAAGGACGCGGAGCGTCCTTTTGAAGAATCGCTACGCGATTCTTCCGGGTTATGAAAGTTCCTGTTTTGTAAAAGAAAGTTTCGGTTGTAAGAGCGCGTGCGCTTTTATGATAAACACCGTCCGCAGAACGGGCGGATCACGTGGGAGGGAGCCTAACCCGCCTGACCACACAGCAATTATATTAGGAGGTGCCACATGGCAAAGAAAGTAGAAGGTTACATCAAGTTACAGATTCCTGCTGGAAAGGCAACGCCTGCTCCGCCGGTCGGTCCCGCACTCGGACAGCACGGCGTGAACATTGTTGAGTTCACGAAGCAGTTTAACGCCAAGACAGCAGACCAGGGCGACATGATTATTCCGGTCGTCATCACGGTATACGCAGACAGAAGCTTCAGCTTTATCACGAAGACTCCGCCTGCTGCAGTACTTCTTAAAAAAGCATGCAACTTAAAGACGGCGTCCGCAGCCCCGAATAAGAATAAGGTAGCGACGATCAGCAAGGCGAAGATCAAAGAGATCGCCGAGCTGAAAATGCCGGACTTAAACGCGGGCAGCATTGAGGCGGCGATGAGCATGATCGCAGGAACCGCGCGCAGCATGGGTATTGCAGTAGAAGACTAAGTATAGGGAAAGGAGCACGAGGCGATGAAGCACGGAAAAAAATATAATGAAGCGGCAAAGTTAGTTGACCGCAATACGTTTTATGAGACCGACGATGCGGTAGCGCTTGTCAAGAAGACGGCGGTTGCAAAGTTTGACGAGACAGTGGAGGTTCACATCAGAACGGGATGTGACGGACGTCATGCAGAGCAGCAGATCCGCGGCGCGGTTGTTCTGCCGAACGGAACAGGTAAGACCGTAAAGGTACTTGTTTTTGCAAAAGGCGATAAGGTGAATGAAGCAGAGGCGGCGGGTGCCGACTATGTAGGCGGCGAAGAGCTGATTCCGAAGATTCAGAATGACGGATGGCTTGATTTCGATGTGGTTGTCGCAACTCCCGACATGATGGGCGTTGTAGGACGTCTTGGTAAGGTTTTAGGACCTAAGGGCTTAATGCCGAACCCGAAGGCAGGAACCGTTACCATGGATGTGACAAAGGCAATCAACGATATTAAGGCAGGTAAGATTGAGTATCGTCTGGATAAGGCGAACATCATCCATGTTCCGGTAGGAAAGGTTTCCTTTACGGACGAACAGTTAAAAGAAAATGTGCATGCGCTGATGGATGCAGTGGTAAAGGCAAGACCGAGCAGCTTAAAGGGACAGTATTTAAGAAGCGTGACATTGACTACGACCATGGGTCCGGGCGTAAAAGTCAGCGTGACACAGTTTTAGCGCTTGACACGGGGAACAACCTGTGATAAGTTAAGAAAGGTCGCAAGACCGAAAGCCGAAGACAGTAGGTGCCGCATGGCGGCGTAAGCACAGCGCCTACCGAGGGAAAGAGTGAAGAGAGTAAGAACACCTCCCTGTCTTTTGCAGGGAGGTTTTTTCATAAGACTCCGATTCGGCGAAAGCTATACAAATCTATAAGGAGGTAAGAACATGGCAAAGGTTGAACTGAAGAAACCGGTAGTGGAAGAAATATCCCAGAAGCTTAAGGGCGCGCAGGCAGTCGTTTTGGTAGACCACCGCGGTCTGACAGTGGAAGAGGATACCAGACTCCGCAAGCAGCTTCGCGAAGCGGGCGTCAGCTACAAGGTTTACAAGAACACGATGATGAATTTCGCGTTCAAGGGAACAGACTTTGAGGAACTGACCAAGTATCTCGAAGGACCGAGTGCAATGGCGGTATCCGAGGATGATGCGACTGCACCGGCAAGAATCTTAAGTAAATTCGCGAAGACGGCGCCCAAGCTTGAGATCAAGGGCGGAGTCGTTGACGGCGTTGTGTATGATGCGAAAGGCATCGGACAGATCGCAGATATTCCCTCAAGGGAAGAACTGCTTTCCAGACTGCTTGGCAGCATGAAGTCCCCGATCTCCAACCTCGCACGCGTATTAAACCAGATCGCGGAGAAGGGCGGAGCGGCGAACTGCGAAGCGCCTGCAGCGGAAGCGTCCGCAGAGGCAGAGGCGCCGGCAGCAGAAGCACCTGCGGCAGAGGCGGAAGCGCCTGCGGCAGAAACACCGGCGGCAGAGGAAGCGCCGGCAGCAGAGACGGAAGCAGCACCGGCAGAGGATGCAGCGGAGTAATAACCGGTATCGGAAACAAAAACGTTTGATAAAGAATATAAGGAGGAAAAAGAAATGGCAAAGTTGACAACTCAGGAATTCATTGATGCGATCAAAGAGCTGACCGTATTAGAGTTAAACGATCTGGTAAAGGCTTGTGAGGAGGAATTCGGCGTATCTGCAGCGGCAGGCGTTGTCGTTGCGGCAGCAGGCGCGGGCGCAGCGGCGGAGGCAGCTGAGGAGAAGACCGAGTTTGACGTTGAGCTGACAGAGGTTGGCCCGAACAAGGTTAAGGTCATCAAGGTTGTCCGTGAGGCAACAGGCCTTGGCTTAAAGGAAGCAAAGGATCTGGTAGATTCCGCTCCGAAGACGTTAAAGGAGGCTGCTACCAAGGAAGAGGCTGAGGACATTAAGACGAAGCTGGAAGCTGAGGGCGCAAAGGTTACCTTAAAGTAATCGGAACGATTGCAGGAGACAGGTTCCTGTATGCGCGATGCATTCAAAAAGAAAATACGCCGTGCTCTTTTCACACAGGTGGAGAGGGCAGGGCGATTTCTTTTTTTCTAAAATAAAAATTATGAGTTGACTCGGAACTTGACTTGTGTTAAACTGGATGATGCGCTATTGTGGTGTGATAGGCGATTTTATGGAAGAACGGGGTGAATTGTCAATGGAAAAGAACAGAATACGTCCGATTGCCTCCGGCAGGGGCATGCGTATGAGTTATCAAAGGCAAAAAGAGGTATTGGAAATGCCGAACCTCATTGAGGTGCAGAAAGATTCCTACAAATGGTTTTTGGAGGAAGGCTTAAAAGAGGCGTTTGACGACATCTCTCCGATCGAGGACTACAGCGGGCATTTGAGCCTTGAGTTTGTGGACTTTGAACTCTGCGAGGACGATGTAAAATATTCTATTGAGAAATGTAAGGAACGCGATGCCAATTATGCGGCGCCTCTCAAGGTAAAAGTGCGTCTTTACAATAAAGAGAAAGAGGAGATCAGCGAACATGAGATTTTTATGGGCGATCTTCCTTTGATGACGGAAACCGGCACGTTCATCATCAACGGCGCAGAGCGTGTTATCGTCAGCCAGCTTGTACGTTCCCCCGGCATTTATTATTCCGTAGAGCATGACAAGATCGGGAAGCAGCTCTTTTCCTGTCAGGTTATCCCGAACCGCGGCGCCTGGCTTGAATACGAGACGGATTCCAACGATGTGTTTTATGTGCGTGTGGACCGTACGCGCAAGGTGCCGATCACCGTTCTTCTGCGTGCGCTCGGCATCGGCACGAACGAGGAGATTCGCGAACTGTTCGGCGATGAGCCCAAAATAGAAGCAAGCTTTACCAAGGACACTGCTGAGAATTATCAGGAGGGTCTCTTAGAGTTATATAAAAAGATCCGTCCGGGCGAGCCGCTCAGCGTGGACAGCGCGGAAAGCCTGATCCATGCGATGTTCTTTGATCCGAGAAGATATGACCTTGCAAAAGTAGGAAGATATAAATTCAATAAAAAGCTGGCGTTCCGCAACCGCATCCGCCATCAGATCCTTGCAGAGGATGCAGTCGATCCGATCACGGGCGAAGTGATTGCGGAAAAGGGAACCAAGGTGACGGCGGAGTTAGCGGACGAGATCCAGAACGCGGCTGTCCCTGCCGTATGGATTCAGACTGAGGAGAAAAACGAGAAGATCCTGTCTAATATGATGGTCGATCTGGCTCATTTTGTGGATTGCAAGCCGGCGGAGCTCGGTATCCGCGAGAAGGTTTATTATCCTGTATTAAAGCAGCTTCTGGAGGAATACGGAGAGAAGCCGGAGGAGCTTTTTGAGACAATCAAAAAGAACGTGCATGAGCTTGTTCCAAAGCATATCACCAAGGAGGACATTATCGCGTCCATCAACTACAATATGCATCTGGAGTTCGGCATCGGCACGAAGGACGATATTGACCATTTGGGCAACCGGCGTATCCGTGCGGTCGGCGAGCTGTTGCAGAATCAGTACCGTATTGGTCTTTCCCGTCTGGAGAGAGTCGTGCGCGAAAGGATGACGACGCATGACACCGACGATATTTCGCCGCAGAGTCTGATCAATATCAAACCGGTGCAGGCTGCCGTGAAGGAATTTTTCGGTTCCTCCCAGCTTTCACAGTTCATGGATCAGAATAATCCGCTCGGAGAATTGACGCATAAGAGACGTCTCTCCGCATTGGGACCGGGCGGTCTGTCCCGTGACCGCGCGGGATTCGAGGTACGTGACGTGCATTACTCCCATTATGGAAGAATGTGCCCGATCGAGACGCCTGAAGGACCGAATATCGGTTTGATCAACTCCCTCGCTTCCTATGCGAGGATCAATGAGTACGGTTTTGTGGAAGCGCCGTACCGTAAGATTGACAAGAGCGATCCGGAAAATCCGTGCGTTACGGATGAAGTTATTTATATGACGGCGGATGAGGAGGATAATTATCATGTTGCGCAGGCATCCGAACCGCTGGATGCGGAAGGACACTTCCTCCGCAATATGGTTTCCGGACGTTATATGGATGAGACGCAGGAGTACAGCAAGACCATGTTTGATTACATGGACGTGTCGCCGCGTATGATCTTTTCCGTTGCGACAGCGCTCATTCCTTTTTTGCAGAATGACGACGCGAACCGCGCGCTGATGGGATCCAACATGCAGAGACAGGCAGTGCCGCTTTTAATGACGGAGGCGCCTGTTGTCGGCACGGGCATGGAGCCGAAAGCGGCGGTCGATTCCGGCGTCTGCGTTGTGGCGCGCAAAAACGGAACGGTGGACTATGTATCGTCCCGCATGATCCGCGTGACCTATGACGACGGGGAAAAAGAAGAATTTCATCTGACCAAATTTGTCAGAAGCAATCAGAGCAACTGCTATAATCAGAAGCCGATCGTCTTTAAGGGAGACCGCGTCGCTGCGGGCGAGGTAATCGCGGACGGTCCCTCCACGGCGGGCGGCGAGCTTGCGCTCGGCAAGAATCCGCTGATCGGTTTTATGACGTGGGAAGGTTACAATTACGAGGATGCCGTGCTGCTCAGCGAGCGGCTCGTGCAGGATGACATTTATACTTCCGTCCACATTGAGGAGTATGAGGCGGAGGCGCGCGATACCAAGTTAGGACCGGAGGAGATTACCCGTGACGTGCCGGGCGTCGGCGACGATGCCCTAAAGGATTTGGACGACCGCGGTATTATCCGTGTCGGCGCGGAGGTCCGTGCAGGCGACATTCTGGTCGGTAAGGTAACGCCGAAGGGCGAGACGGAGCTGACCGCAGAGGAAAGACTGCTGCGCGCGATTTTCGGTGAGAAGGCGAGAGAGGTCAGGGATACTTCCTTAAAGGTGCCTCACGGCGAATATGGAATTGTAGTGGATGCCAAGGTATTTACCCGCGAGAACGGCGATGAGCTGTCTCCGGGCGTGAATCAGGCGGTCCGCATTTATATCGCGCAGAAGAGAAAAATTTCCGTCGGCGACAAGATGGCGGGACGTCACGGGAACAAGGGTGTCGTTTCCCGTGTGCTTCCGGTTGAGGATATGCCGTATCTGCCGAACGGACGTCCGCTTGACATTGTATTAAATCCGTTGGGCGTGCCTTCACGTATGAATATCGGACAGGTATTGGAGATCCATCTGTCCCTTGCGGCAAAGGCGCTCGGCTTTAATATCGCAACGCCCGTGTTTGACGGCGCAAAAGAGGACGATATTATGGATACGCTCGACTTGGCGAATGATTACGTCAATTTAAGCTGGGAAGAGTTTGAAAAGAAGCATAAGGACGAACTGCTGCCCGAAGTGATGCAGTATCTGTCTGACAACAGGGATCACAGAGAGGTATGGAAAGGCGTGCCGATCTCAAGGGACGGCAAGGTAAGGCTGCGCGACGGCAGGACGGGAGAATATTTTGACGGTCCTGTTACGATCGGACACATGCATTACTTAAAGCTCCACCATTTGGTTGACGATAAGATCCACGCGCGTTCGACCGGACCGTACTCTCTGGTAACGCAACAGCCGCTCGGCGGTAAAGCGCAGTTCGGCGGACAGCGTTTCGGAGAGATGGAGGTATGGGCGCTTGAGGCATACGGCGCATCCTATACCCTGCAGGAGATTCTGACCGTGAAGTCGGATGATGTGGTCGGACGTGTCAAGACCTATGAGGCGATCATCAAGGGTGACAATATCCCAGAGCCGGGTATTCCGGAATCGTTCAAGGTGTTATTAAAGGAATTGCAGTCGCTCGGCTTAGACGTCAAGGTGCTCCGCGACGATGCTTCCGAAGTAAAGATCATGGAGTCCATCGACTACGGCGAGACGGATTTCAGAGACGTGCTTGAGGGGGATTCCCGCAGATTTAACCGCTATGAGGATGAGTCGCTCGGTTCCATGGGCTTCCAGAAGCAGGAGATCGATGCGCAGAGCGGTGAGTTCGTAAGCGCGGAAGACGAGACGGATGACTATGAGGACGAAGTGGAGACAGAGGACGAATACGAAGCCGTCTATGAGGGTTCTGACGAAGAATAAAACGCTGTTTTTGATGAAAAGGATGGAAGGAGTGCCATAATGTCAGAGACAAGAAATGAAGGATATGAGCCGATGACCTTTGATGCGATCAAGATTGGTCTGGCTTCACCTGAAAAAATCAGAGAATGGTCGAGAGGCGAGGTCACAAAGCCGGAGACGATCAATTACAGAACCTTAAAGCCCGAAAAGGACGGTCTGTTCTGTGAGCGTATTTTTGGACCGAACAAGGATTGGGAGTGCCATTGCGGTAAATATAAGAAAATCCGTTACAAGGGCGTTGTCTGCGACCGATGCGGCGTGGAAGTGACCAAGTCGAGCGTCCGCAGAGAGCGCATGGGGCATATCGAGCTGGCTGCGCCGGTGTCTCATATCTGGTATTTTAAGGGGATTCCGAGCCGGATGGGACTGATTCTGGATCTGTCTCCCCGTGTGCTGGAGAAAGTACTTTATTTTGCATCCTATATCGTGTTGGATAAGGGGCAGTCTAACTTAGAGTATAAGCAGATTCTGACCGAAAAAGAGTATCAGGACGCGCGCGAGGCGTTCGGCGACAGAAAGTTCCGTGTCGGAATGGGCGCTGAGGCGATCAAGGAGTTATTACAGGCAATTGATTTAGAGAAGGAAGCGGAAGAATTGAAGGCGGGGCTTCGGGAGTCCAGCGGACAGAAGCGCGCGCGTATCATCAAGCGTCTGGAGGTCGTTGAGGCGTTCCGTGAATCCGAGAATAAACCGGAGTGGATGATCATGGATGCGATTCCGGTCATTCCGCCCGATCTGCGCCCGATGGTACAGCTTGACGGCGGCCGCTTTGCAACGAGCGACTTAAATGACTTATACCGCAGGATCATCAACCGGAACAACCGCTTAAAACGGCTGCTGGATCTGGGAGCGCCGGATATTATTGTGCGCAATGAAAAGAGAATGCTTCAGGAGGCGGTGGACGCGCTGATCGACAACGGCAGGCGCGGACGTCCCGTGACCGGACCGGGCAACCGGGCGTTAAAGTCCCTGTCCGATATGTTAAAGGGTAAATCGGGACGATTCCGTCAGAATCTTTTGGGAAAGCGTGTCGATTATTCGGGACGTTCCGTTATCGTGGTAGGACCGGAGTTAAAGATTTACCAGTGCGGACTGCCGAAGGAAATGGCGATCGAACTGTTCAAGCCGTTCGTGATGAAGGAGCTTGTCGCGCGCGGTATCTCTCAGAATATCAAGAATGCCAAGAAGCTCGTGGAGCGTTGGGATAATCAGGTATGGGATGTGCTTGAGGAGGTCATCACAGAGCATCCCGTCATGTTAAACCGTGCGCCTACCCTGCACAGACTGGGTATCCAGGCGTTCGAGCCGATCCTTGTAGAAGGAAAGGCGATCAAACTGCATCCGCTCGTATGTACGGCGTTCAATGCGGACTTTGACGGAGACCAGATGGCGGTACATCTTCCGCTGTCGCAGGAAGCACAGGCGGAGTGCCGGTTCCTGCTCCTGTCTCCGAACAACCTCCTAAAGCCGTCGGACGGCGGTCCTGTTGCCGTTCCTTCTCAGGATATGGTACTGGGGATTTACTATCTGACGCAGGAACGTCCGGGGGCGAAGGGAGAAGGAAAGTTCTTCCGCAACCTGAGCGAAGCGATCATGGCGTACGAGAACGGTTACATTACGCTGCATTCGCGTATTACGGTCAGAATCAGCAAGGTGAATGAAGCAGGCGAGACGGTCACAGGACTGATAGAGTCCACGCTGGGGCGTCTGATCTTTAATGAGATATTGCCGCAGGATTTAGGCTATGTGGACAGAAGCGACCCGGCGAATTTCTTAAAGCCGGAAGTGGATTTCCTTGTGGCAAAGAAACAGTTAAAACAGATTCTGGAGAGAGTCATCAACACCCACGGTACTTTTAAGACCGCAGAGGTGCTGGATGATATTAAGGCGACCGGGTATAAATATTCGACGAGAGCGGCTATGACGGTGTCGATCTCTGATATGACCGTGCCTGCCAAGAAGCCGGAAATGCTGGCGGCGGCGCAGGAGATGGTGGATAAGATCACGAGAAACTATAAGCGCGGACTTATCACGGATGAGGAGCGTTATAAAGCGGTTGTTGAGACCTGGACGGAGACGGATAAGGAGCTGACGGATGTTCTGTTAAAGGGGCTCGATCAGTACAATAACATCTTCATGATGGCGGATTCCGGCGCGCGTGGTTCCAATCAGCAGATCAAGCAGCTTGCCGGTATGCGTGGATTGATGGCGGATACGACGGGTAAGACGATCGAGCTGCCGATCAAGTCCAATTTCCGTGAGGGTCTTGACGTACTGGAATACTTTATGTCGGCACACGGCGCAAGAAAAGGTCTTTCCGATACGGCGCTGCGTACGGCGGATTCCGGTTATCTGACAAGGCGAATGGTCGATGTATGTCAGGAATTGATTATTCGTGAGACAGACTGCTGCGAGGGCCTGGATGAGATTCCGGGCATGACCGTCAAGGCGTTCGTGGACGGAAAAGAAGTGATCGAGGGCTTAAAGGATCGTATCACGGGCAGATACAGCTGTGAAGAAATCTGCGATGAGGACGGCAATGTCATTGTGAAGAAAAATCACATGATTACGCCGAGCCGCGCGGCAAGGATTCTCAGCGTTGGTCTGGACGAAAACGGAGAGCAGGTAGAGGGCAAGTGTATCGAGAGCGTGAAGATCCGCACGATCCTGACCTGCCGTTCCCATACCGGGATCTGTGCGAAATGCTACGGCGCGAACATGGCGACCGGCGAGGCGGTACAGGTCGGCGAGACTGTCGGCATCATTGCAGCGCAGTCCATCGGTGAACCGGGTACGCAGCTGACGATGAGAACGTTCCACACGGGCGGCGTTGCCGGCGGCGACATTACGCAGGGTCTTCCCCGTGTCGAGGAGCTTTTTGAGGCAAGAAAGCCGAAGGGACTTGCGGTTATTTCCGAGATCGCGGGTGTTGCGACGGTAAAGGATACAAAGAAAAAACGTGAGATCACGATCGAAAACAAGGAGCTTGGCGAGGCAAAGACCTATCTGATCCCGTACGGTTCCCGTATCAAGATCGTGGACGGCGCAACGATCGAGGCGGGCGATGAACTGACAGAAGGCTCCGTCAACCCGCATGATCTGTTGAAGATCAAGGGCGTGCGTGCCGTGCAGGATTATCTGCTCCGCGAGGTACAGCGTGTGTACCGTCTGCAGGGCGTGGATATTGCGGATAAGCATATTGAGGTCATTGTGCGTCAGATGTTAAAGAAGATCCGCATTGAAAACAACGGCGATACGGATTTCCTTCCGGGAACGCTTGTCGATGTGCTTGAATATGAGGACATCAATGCGAAATATATTGCGGAGGGGAAAGAACCCTCCGAGGGTAAGCAGGTGATCCTCGGTATCACGAAAGCGGCGCTTGCGACGAATTCCTTCCTGTCGGCGGCATCCTTCCAGGAGACGACGAAGGTGTTGACGGAAGCTGCGATCAAGGGCAAGGTCGATCCGCTGATCGGATTAAAGGAGAATGTCATCCTTGGTAAGCTGATCCCTGCCGGAACCGGTATGAAACGTTACCGTGACGTGAAGCTCTCGACCGACGCGAAGTTTGCCTATAAACAAAGAATGATGGAGCAGGAATTTTCCTTTGCGGACAGTAATGATGATCCTTTTGTCCCGTATCATGACCGGGCGGCAGAGGATGCCGACGAGGTGCGCTCTGAGGACGAGATGCTTGATGACGAGGAAGAAGTATCTCTGGCTGACGATTTCGTGGCTGAGGAATTAGAAGCGGACGATGCGTTTGCGGAGGAGGCGGCGGACGATCTGGTATTAGACGCTGCGGACAATGCGGAGTAAGGAAATCAGAAGTATCTATAATTAAGTAAGAAGAGAAAGAACATGCGGGAAGGGCTGCTTCCCGCATGTTCTTTCTATAAAGATTTGGGTGCCAAAAGCCTTGCAATGAAATCGGTATTGACAGATTGCGCAAAAGAAATCTGCCGGGTGACGTTTATGAGCAGGGCTTTTGACACTTCAATTTTGGAAAAATCTGGTTTAGGGAGCATAGACCCCGGTATCCAGCAGATAGATCGCGTCGTCTGTGGAAAGTTTTGAAAACTGATCGAAATAGTCGTCCTGCACCATTCCGGTGAGCGCCGGTATTTCAGCGACCTCGATTTTTTTCATTGTATCAAATTCCCATATGCCGAACGTGGCATTCTTCTGCACGCCGGCCGATCGCGGTTCCTCAAAGAGCATCACGCATAAAACATATTCGCAGGACTGCGGGGTCATGCAGGGCTGCCAGTCTTTATCAAAGAACATCAGCAGATCCTGCACGGTGTATGTCAGCATGGACTCCAAAGCATAGCCCGGATAGGGGAGGCCGTCCGTGCCGTCGCTGTCTGATTGCGGGGCGTTTTGCGGCGCGGATTCGGAGGAGACGTGAAGGCTGCCTGTACCGTTGCCGTCCGATTGAGCGTCAGTTTGCGGCGCGGATTCGGAAGCGTCGTGAAAGCCGTCCGTGCCGTCGGATGCGGCTCCCGGTACAGCGGAGAAGGAAGATGACAGGGCGACACGGCGGCTGACCGTGTACGCTTCAAGTTGGTAATAGGATGCCAGATCCTGTAAGAGACAAATGGAAATGGAGCGGTGATCACGCCAGAGAAACGGATAGGCGTCTGTAAGAGCGTCCATTTCTCCGCCGGAAGCGGTAAAGACTTCAGAAAATTCTTCACATATCCGCATGGATTGCGCGAGCCGGCGGCTATTGCGGTCTATGATACGTGCGCGCACAAGCAGGCAGATGCAGACGGTGCCTGCCGCCAAAAGGAACAGAATGGAAATGAGGAGTTTGCGTGAAAAGCGATTGGGACGGGCAGGGACTTTTATAAACATCGGCGTATCTCCTTCTTTGCATTTATAGTGTTCCGTGTTTTTTGATAGTTGGATTATAGGATGAATCTGCGATTCATGATCGACATTCGCCGTTCGCCGAATGCACAAGTGCATTCTTCTCACTTGCGCTCATTATATCATAAAACGGGAAAAAAGAGGAGGCATATCCTTTTAGGAAAGCAGGGAAGTCGTAGAAATGCGAGAATTTGGGCAAGAATTTGCATAAAAAGAGCAAAGAGTGTATTGACAATGAAAAATATGGCAAGTATAATAATCTAGCGTGCGTAAGGATGCATTTCTTTTTGCATGCAGAAAAAGTCTATATCATAGGAGGTGAAACAGAATGCCAACATTTAACCAGTTAGTAAGAAAAGGACGTCAGACATCCGAGAAGAAGGCGACCGCGCCTGCTTTGTTAAAGGGTTATAACTCTTTGAGAAAGAAATCCATCAATACCGCTTCTCCGCAGAAGCGTGGTGTCTGCACCGCAGTCAAGACTGCTACGCCTAAGAAACCTAACTCCGCTCTTAGAAAGATCGCCAGAGTACGTCTTTCCAACGGAATCGAGGTAACATCCTACATTCCGGGCGAAGGACATAACTTGCAGGAACACTCTGTTGTTCTGATCCGCGGCGGTCGTGTTAAGGACTTGCCCGGTACGAGATACCATATCATCAGGGGTACGTTAGATACCGCAGGTGTCGCGAACAGAAAGCAGGCTCGTTCCAAATACGGCGCTAAGAGACCGAAGGCAGGAAAATAGGAGCCATTTGTACCGCAGTTTAGAGACTAATTAGTGTTGGGATTCTGGAGTGAGCAATCACCGCGAATGGAAACATTCGGCGAACAGACGATTCGTTACATGCTTTCTATGCGAAGATACAGAAATACCGCACGAACACATTAGGGGTGCAGGCGTTTTAGAAACGCGGCATTAGAACTTGTGAGTACCGATGAATTATTGATGATAATAAGGAGGGAAGAAACGTGCCACGTAAAGGACATATTCAAAAAAGAGACGTATTAGCCGATCCTTTATACAACAACAAGGTGGTTACGAAGCTGATCAACAACATCATGCTTGACGGCAAGAAGGGTGTTGCCCAGAAGATCGTATACGGCGCATTCAGCAGGGTGGAGGAGAAATCCGGCAAACCGGCGCTCGACGTATTCGAGGAGGCAATGAACAACATCATGCCCATGCTGGAAGTAAAAGCAAGACGTATCGGCGGCGCGACCTATCAGGTGCCGATCGAAGTAAGACCGGAAAGACGTCAGGCTTTGGCACTGCGTTGGCTGACCATGTTCTCACGCAAGAGAGGCGAGAAGACCATGGAGGAGAGACTGGCAAACGAGATTCTTGACGCTGCAAACAATACGGGTGCAGCAGTGAAGAGAAAAGAAGATATGCACAAGATGGCAGAGGCAAACAAGGCTTTCGCGCACTACCGTTTCTAAAAAAGAGTTTCCTGCGGAAACTCTTTCAAAGAATCCGCCTGCGGCGAATTCTTTCGAAGGAAATGGATAGCCGCGAAGCCTCGGCTTTCGCGCATAAGTTGTTTTTTTGTGTAATAACAATAGGAGGAAAAACCTGTGGCTGGAAGAGAATATCCACTTGAGAGAACCAGAAATATCGGTATTATGGCGCACATTGATGCAGGTAAGACAACGCTGACAGAGCGTATCTTATACTACACCGGTGTCAACTATAAGATTGGTGATACTCACGAAGGTACTGCGACGATGGACTGGATGGAGCAGGAGCAGGAGAGAGGTATTACCATTACATCAGCCGCGACGACATGCCATTGGACATTGGAGGAGAACTGCAAGCCGAAGGAAGGCGCGCTGGAGCATCGTATCAATATCATTGATACGCCGGGACACGTTGACTTTACGGTTGAGGTTGAGCGTTCGCTCCGTGTACTGGACGGCGCTGTCGGTGTTTTCTGTGCAAAGGGCGGTGTTGAGCCCCAGTCGGAGAACGTATGGCGTCAGGCAGATACCTACAACGTACCGAGAATGGCATTCATCAATAAGATGGACATTTTGGGCGCCAATTTCTATGGCGCTGTGGAGCAGATCAAGACGAGACTTGGGAAGAACCCGATCATCTTACAGCTCCCAATCGGAAAAGAAGATGAGTTTAAGGGAATCATCGACTTATTCGAGATGAAAGCATACATCTACAATGACGAGAAGGGCGACAACATTTCGATCGTTGACATCCCGGACGACATGAAGGATGATGCTGAATTATATCACACAGAATTGATTGAGAAGATCTGTGAATTAGACGACGATTTAATGATGGAGTATCTGGAAGGCAACGAGCCGGATGTCGCTGCATTAAAGGCGGCCCTGAGAAAGGGTACCTGCGAGTGTACGGCGATCCCGGTCTGCTGTGGTTCCGCATATCGCAACAAAGGCGTTCAGAAGCTTTTGGATGCGATTCTGGAATTCATGCCGGCGCCGACGGATATTCCGGATATTAAGGGCGTCGATCTGGAGGGCAACGAAGTTGAGAGACACTCCTCCGATGAGGAACCGTTCTCCGCGCTTGCATTTAAGATCATGGCGGATCCGTTCGTCGGAAAGCTGGCGTTCTTCCGTGTGTATTCCGGTACGCTGAACGCAGGATCTTATGTTTTGAATGCTACAAAAGATAAAAAAGAACGTGTCGGACGTATTTTGCAGATGCATGCCAATAAGAGACAGGAATTGGATAAGGTTTATTCCGGTGATATTGCCGCCGCAGTAGGCTTTAAGTTTACAACGACCGGCGATACGATCTGTGATGAGCAGCATCCGGTTATCCTTGAGTCCATGGAGTTCCCTGAGCCTGTTATCGAGCTTGCGATCGAGCCGAAGACGAAGGATGCGCAGGGTAAAATGGGTGAGGCGCTTGCAAAGCTTGCCGAAGAAGATCCGACCTTCCGTGCGCATACGGATTCCGAGACGGGACAGACAATCATCGCAGGTATGGGCGAGCTCCATCTGGAGATCATCGTAGACCGTCTGCTTCGTGAGTTTAAGGTGGAGGCAAACGTCGGCGCGCCTCAGGTTGCGTATAAGGAGACCTTTACAAAGCCTGTCGATCAGGAATACAAGTATGCAAAGCAGTCCGGCGGGCGCGGTCAGTACGGACATTGTAAGGTGAAATTCGAGCCGATGGATCCGAACGGCGAGGAGACCTTTAAGTATGAGTCTTCCGTAGTCGGCGGTGCGATTCCGAAAGAGTACATTCCCGCGATTGGGGAAGGTATTGAGGAAGCTGCACAGGCAGGCGTGCTCGGAGGCTTCCCGGTACTCGGCGTTTCCGCGAACGTTTACGACGGTTCCTACCATGAGGTCGATTCGTCCGAAATGGCATTCCACATTGCGGGATCCATGGCATTCAAGGAAGCAATGAAAAAAGCAAATCCGGTACTTCTTGAGCCGATCATGAAGGTCGAGGTCACGATGCCGGAGGAGTATATGGGTGACGTCATCGGCGATATTAACGCAAGACGCGGACGCATCGAGGGAATGGACGACATTGGCGGCGGTAAGATGGTAAAGGCATATGTACCGCTTGCAGAAATGTTCGGATATTCCACGGACCTTCGCTCTAAGACACAGGGACGCGGCAACTACTCCATGTTCTTTGAGAAATATGAGCAGGTACCGAAGAACGTTCAGGAAAAGGTCTTAGCAGATAAGGCAAAATAATGCTTGAAAATCTAAGGGTTATTTAATATAATCATAGATAGTGAGTAAAACAACCAAGAAACGTGAACAACCAATTTTTTAAGGAGGACTTTAGAAATGGCTAAAGCTAAATTTGAAAGAACCAAACCCCATTGTAATATTGGTACCATCGGTCACGTAGACCATGGTAAGACCACTCTTACAGCGGCAATTACCAAAGTACTCGCTGAGAGAGTAGCGGGTAACGTGGCAACGGATTTCGAGAATATTGATAAGGCTCCCGAAGAGAGAGAGCGTGGTATTACGATTTCCACCGCACACGTTGAGTACGAGACAGAGAAGAGACATTACGCACACGTTGACTGTCCGGGACATGCTGACTACGTTAAGAACATGATTACCGGAGCTGCTCAGATGGACGGCGCGATCCTTGTTGTTGCGGCGACCGACGGTGTTATGGCACAGACGAAAGAGCACATCCTTCTTTCCCGTCAGGTAGGCGTACCTTATATCGTTGTTTTCTTAAACAAGTGCGATATGGTAGACGACGAGGAGCTGATCGAGCTCGTTGAGATGGAAGTAACCGAGCAGCTTGAGGAGTATGGCTTCACGGATTGCCCGATCATCAAGGGTTCTGCATTAAAGGCTCTTGAGGATCCGAAGGGTGAGTGGGGCGACAAGGTTATGGAGCTGATGTCTACGATCGACGAGTACATCCCGGATCCGAAGCGTGATAATGACAAGCCGTTCCTGATGCCTGTCGAGGACGTATTTACGATTACCGGTCGTGGTACCGTTGCAACCGGTAGAGTAGAGCGTGGTACGCTGAAGCTGAACGAGGAAGTTGAGATCATCGGTATCAAGGAAGACACCAAGAAGACCGTTGTAACCGGTATCGAAATGTTCCGTAAGATGCTTGATCTTGCTGAGGCTGGTGATAACATCGGCGCACTGCTTCGTGGTATCAACAGAACGGATATTGAAAGAGGACAGGTTCTTGCTCATCCGGGTACCGTAACCTGCCATCACAAATTTACCGCACAGGTTTACGTTCTGACCAAGGACGAGGGTGGTCGTCATACACCGTTCTTCAACAACTATCGTCCGCAGTTCTATTTCAGAACGACCGACGTTACCGGTGTCTGCGAGCTTCCTGCCGGCACAGAAATGTGTATGCCTGGCGATAACATCGAGATGACGATCGATCTGATCCATCCGGTAGCGATGGAGCAGGGACTTACGTTCGCGATCCGTGAGGGTGGTCGTACAGTAGGTTCTGGTCGTGTGGCTAGTATCATTGAGTAATTGACAAAAGGCTAGATTTTATAGGGCTTTCCGAGAAATCGGGAAGCCCTTTTTGAAATTTTATAATAGTAAAAACATTGCAAATGGTGCCAAAACGGTGCCGTAAAGCGGTATAGATAATTTTGACTTATATTAGAAAAGTATCTATTTTCTCTATGCAAATGGGTAAAAGTGCGTTATAATAACTAAAAAGGAGATAGATATGGGTTATCTAAATGAATATATTGACAGAAGATTGTCGCCACCAGAGTTATTAGAAGAATTGAAGGACTTAGTGAAAAAGTATAATGCCTCGACAGGAAGATATTTATATTTATATGTGGCAGCAATGGCAAAACATATTCCTGGGTTATCTCTTGAACAAGAGGATTTTTATATAATTCGAGATATGCTTAATGATGTCCAGAATCCAACGGAAATTGATGTATACTTGGAAACGCCTGGCGGAAACGGTGTGACGGCAGAGGAAATTGCGCGTTTTTTACATAGTAAATTTTCAAAAGTTAATTTTGTGATTAGTGGAGAAGCTAAAAGTGCTGGTACAATTTTAGCTTTGTCTGGCAATGAAATATATATGACAGAAACAGGCAGCTTAGGACCAATTGATGCACAAATACATATTGGCCGTTCTGTTGTTTCTGCATATGATTATATGGAATGGATAAATGCTAAAATGGAGGAAGCGTCGATAAATGGTAAACTTAATCCTGTTGATGCAACAATGGTAGCACAAATCACTCCTGGAGAAATACAACTTGTAAATCATTCTCTTGAATATGCAAAAGATTTAGTAAAAGAATGGTTGTACACATATAAATTTGGAAATTGGGTACAAACAGCAACTCAGAAAACACTTGTTACAGATAAAATGAAAAGGGAAAGGGCTAATAAGGTGGCTGATGATTTTGCTAATCATTCAAGGTGGAGAACGCATGGAAGATCATTAAAGATTTCTGATTTGGAAGATATTGGTTTAAGAGTTAATTGTCTTGATGAAATTCCTAATATAGCCGATATAGTGTATAGGATTCAATTTGTTTGTAAATTACTATTAGAGACGACATCAGTGTATAAACTATTTTTTGATATAAATGGTAAGATTGTAAAGCAAGCAGTAACCGCTAATATTCAAAATAACGATATTGGGAAAATGCTTCAAAAACCAAAGGCAGTAAAAGTTGATATAAAGTGTGAAAAATGTGGGAAAATGCATCATTTTTACCAAAAGTTACTGGATGATCCTGATATTGATGAAGAATTATCGAGCCAAAATTATAAAGAGTTACCTTTTGCGGACTCAATAAAATGTGATTGTGATAATATAATTGATTTACGTGCTGTGAAAAATGAGATTGAAATGGCAGTTGAGTAGAAAAGATAGTTGCTATATTAAGGAGGATGTTGCTATGAAACAATTTGAGGTAAATAATGCTGTAATCACGTTTATAAGTGAAACTAAAGCTGGTAAGTATGCTAATATTGATAGTAGTATAATTGAAGTGCCGCGTAATACACTTTCAAGAGATGAATATGTTTTTGAGGATGAGGAAATGCCAGTTCTTTTTAGTATGTCAAATTAAATTAGTTAGAGGAAACAAGGATATCAGCGTATGATAGGGGACCCTATGATAGTTGATACCCTTGTTTTTTGTACGCTAAAATGGTTACCACTCCTTAATTTGTTTTACCTGTTCCGCTCGTTCTGGATCACGATGGTACTGCAGCTTGAATCTTATCGTTTCTACCACTTCTTTTCTTGCTTCATCATCCAACTGATAAAATGAAGTTAATAAGTTATCCACATCGGGCATACTGTTTTTCCCGAACAGGTACATAAGTGGATATAAGGAATTTTTCAGATATGTCTTTACTCGGCTGCTATCGAGAGCGCCGTGCAATCCGTCTGGGAGTGTGGGATATATTTCTTCTTCAGTAATGGTACCGGAAAACGGGCTGGCGGCGCATATTTCATTCACATCAATTTCTAATTCGTTTGCCAATCGCAAGGCAAAGTCAAATCGGATATTGGAATCCTTTTGTATAATAGAATACAGTGTCGTAGCACTGATTCCTGTAGCCTTTGCAATCTGACGTACATTTGTATTTTTACTATCAAGAATTTTTTTTAACTTCTTTCCATCGCCCATAGTGACCTCCTGTTTTCATATGTTAAATAATTACGAAAAACATAAACTTGTCTATTATCATACCACATATACGAAAAACATAAAAGAGTAAAATAAAAAATATGTAAATACGAAGTTCGTAAAAATATTTTTTATGCAATATTGACATTACATAGATAAGGTGCTAAGATAAATATACGAAAATCGTACAACAAATAAATACAACTGTTGTAACGAAATTCTAAAAGGGGAAAGGAGGACAAATATGTGGCAAACTACCGCTATATGATGAGTGCGGAAGATGTAGCCAAAGAGTTAAATTGTTCAAAATCTCATGCCTACAAGATTGTAAAAGAATTGAATAAGGAACTTGCAGGGCAGGGATACATTACAATGGCGGGACGTATTCCCAGGGCATTTTGGGCAAAGAAAATGTACGGTTATGAGATATCAATAAGCTAGAGAGGGAGAGTGATCATATGGCATACAAAGAGAAAGACACAAAAAAGTGGTCTGCGCAATGGTTTGAAACAACTGCTAAGGGAGAGAAGAAAAAGCGGAAAAAGAGAGGATTTGAAACAAAAAGGGAGGCGATGGAATATGAGCGCCAAAAGAAGTTAAACAGCAGCCGGAGCATGGATATGAAGTTGAGCGAGTTCATGGAAGTTTATTTTGAGGATAAGCAGAATGAATTGAAAGATCGAACCATGAAGAATAAGAGGTATATGATGGAGCAACACATTATTCCGTATTTTGGCGAACAGATGATGAGTGAGATTACAGCTTCACAAATTATACAATGGCAGAATGAAATGCAGACAAAGGGATTTTCGGAGAGTTATTTGCGAATGATACAAAATCAGTTGACCAGTTTGTTTACTCATGCGTCGCGGATTTATGATTTACATACAAGTCCATGCAAGAAAGTAAAGCGCATGGGAAATTCCGATTCAAGAAGTCTGGATTTCTGGACAACAGAGGAATATCAGAAATTTATCCAGACGATAGAACCAGGAACACGATATTATCTGATTTTTGAGATCCTTTTTTGGACAGGCTGTAGGATTGGTGAATTGTTAGCTTTAACAAAGGGTGATATTAATTTTGAAAGCAACCAGATCAGCATTACCAAAACTTACTATCGTACTGGCAGACAGGACGTTATTACAGAACCTAAAACAAAGCAGTCGGTAAGGATTGTTGAAATTCCGGAGTTCTTAAAGCAGGAAATTAAAAGTTTTGTTGACGGTCATTATAGTATGCCGGATAGCAAAAGACTTTTCCCAATCGTGCAGGAAGCAGTTCAGCATAAGATGAAGCGTCAAATAGAGAAAGCCGGGGTAAAAAATATCCGGGTACATGACTTAAGGCACTCCCATGTAGCGTACTTAATCAATAAAGGTATAGAGCCGCTGCTGATAAAAGAAAGAGTAGGCCACAAGGATATTCGCATTACGTTGAATACTTATGGACACTTATATCCCAATCAGCAACGGAGAGTGGCAGATTTACTTGACAGTGAAAAGGGAAAAAGCCCCAACAGCGGCAACTGTTAGGGCTGTGATAACTGGAAAACCTCTGTTATC